>CAXTKE010000004.1:0-541200 GCA_964244845.1 uncultured Spirosoma sp. | reverse complement strand
GCTTCTAAGACCATGTTCAAAGGTATGCATTTCAACGTTATTCAGCCATCACCAATAATGTAAAATGATTCGTTAAGAACATAGCACTCATTATACAATTCGGAGTTACCCGCCCGGTGCATTATTCATATGAAAAAAATAGATAAATTAGTGCTCGGCTCGTTTTGGGGGCCGTTTTTTTTGACTCTTCTGGTCGTCATCTTTATTTTCCTGATGCGGCTGCTGATGTTTTATATCGACGAGTTTGTATCAAAAGACCTCGATATGGCCACCTTTGGCCGATTGCTTTTCTATTTCTCCCTGCTGACCATACCGACCGCCCTACCCTTAGCTGTGCTTTTGTCATCCCTGATGACGTTTGGCAACCTCGGTGAGTTTTTTGAATTGACGGCACTCAAAAGTGCGGGTATCTCCCTCACGAGAGCTATGCAGCCGTTGCTGATTGTGGCCGTGGGCATTAGTGCCTTTTCATTCTGGTTTAACAATTCAGTTGCACCCTGGGCTAACCTGAAAGGCTATAGCCTGTTATACGATATTAAAACCGCCAAAGCGACGCTGAATCTGAAAGAAGGTATTTTCTATAACGATTTGCCGGGGTACAGTATAAAGGTTGATCGCAAAATTAAGGCAGGTAAAGAGAGTAAGAATGGCGATTTGCTGAAGGGGTTGGTCATTTATAAACATCCTGCGAATGGCCTGGAGTCGGGAAACCGCGAAATTATTCTGGCTGATTCCGGGCGGATGTACTCCGACAAAGACCGTACGTACCTCGTCTTTCAGCTTTTTAACGGCAATGATTATCAGGAATATTCGGATAACAGCACCGTTAGTTACGCCAGCAACGGATCGGCGCAGGGTGCCCAGTTCATGCGAAACGGGTTTAAAGATTACCGGCTCGTCATTAGCCTGGAGTCGTTTGGCATCAAACGTACGGATGAAAATCAGTTTGAGTACCATGAATACATGAAAGACCTCAGGCAACTCTCTGCACTCACGGATTCGCTGCGGAAAGATTACAACAATACCAGCCTGAACGTAGCGGGTACATCGCGGCAATACTATAATTACCAGTTTAAGGCCGACGCGGTGCTGAGGCAAAAGGCGGTAAAAGATGGGAAATGGGTCGATTCATTGCTGAAAAAGCAACATCTCCCCGGCCCTGACCTGGCTCAGTCGGCCTTAAGCCAGGCGCAGAATATCCTGACGTACTCAACCTCGAACGTAACGTATCTGACGGAGAAGGAAAAAAACGTCTGGAAATACCAATTGGAAAGTCACCACAAATTCACGCAGGCTATCTCCGTCTTTGTCATGTTTTTAATCGGGGCGTCGATGGGAGCCATTATTAAAAAAGGTGGTTTTGGATTGCCGGTGCTCATTGCCATTGTCTTCTTCATCTTTCTGTATGTACTGACCATTGCGGGCGACAAATACGCCAAAGATGGTATCCTTTGGGTGCCCATTGGGGCCTGGATGGCCAATATCGTACTATTTCCGCTCGGCCTGCTGCTTATGCAACGCGCCCGGAACGACTCACGCCTGTTCGACAAGGACGTATATATCATTGCCTGGGAGCGGCTGAAGAGGAGATTTCAGTCGGCCAGTTAATGGTTGATTAATTAGTTAATTGGTTGATTAGTTAATCAGTTGATTGCGTTAGCCACCAATCACCCAATTACCCAATCAACCAATCAACCAATTACCCAATTACCCAATTACCCAATCACCCAATCACCCAATTACCCAATCAACCAATCAACCAATCAACTTTTTCCCTATCTTTGCACCCAAATTCATTTTTCCAATCAAATTAGCTGTCTGAAGATGTATCTAACGACCGAAAAAAAACAGGAGATATTCTCCACCTCGGGTCATGCCAAAAGTGCAACTGACACCGGGTCGGCCGAATCCCAGATCGCGCTGTTCACTTACCGGATCAGTCATTTAACTGAGCACCTGAAAGTCCACAAGCACGATTACGGCACCCAACTGGGTCTTTTGAAATTAGTAGGTAAGCGTCGGCGTCTGCTGAATTACCTGCTCAAAAAAGACATCACGCGATACCGGGCCATTCTGGTTGCACTGGGACTGCGAAAATAACCGGAACACGCTACAAAAAAGGGAATCTGCTACATAGTAGATTCCCTCATTTTTGTGGTTTCTATAGGCATCTGCTGTCTGTAAACAAAAATAAAAAAGTAAGCTGGGGTCTCATCCATTGGCCATTGCCCGTGTGCAGGACTGCCGGAGCGGTTTAAAGCTGTAAGACGTATTCAAAATCTGTTGTATGTTTGAAATCACCACGCAATCCGTTGCGCTGCCCGACGGGCGGGAAATTACCATCGAAACCGGCAAACTGGCCCGACAGGCCGACGGAGCGGTGGTTGTACGGTTGGGCGACACTATGCTGTTAGCCACCGTTGTATCTAATAAAGATGCCAAAGAAGGCGTTGATTTTCTTCCCTTATCTGTTGATTATCAGGAAAAATTTGCTTCGGCAGGTCGGATTCCGGGTAGCTTCCAGCGCCGTGAAGGCCGCTTAGGCGACCACGAAATTCTGATTAGCCGTTTAGTTGACCGCGCCCTGCGGCCTATCTTCCCGGATAATTACCACGCCGATACGCAGGTCATGATTACCCTGATTTCGGCTGATCCCAATGTGCAACCGGATGCATTGGCTGCGCTGGCGGCATCGTCGGCACTGGCCGTATCCGATATTCCCTTCAACGGGCCTATCTCCGAAGTTCGCGTCGCCAAAATTGATGGACAGTACAAAATCAATCCCCTAACGGCTGAACTCGACCGCGCTACCATCGACCTGATTGTTGCCGCTACCGAGAAAGACATTTGCATGGTCGAAGGCGAGATGAACGAATGTTCGGAAGCCGAAGTCGTGGAAGCGATAAAAGTGGCCCACGAAGCCATTAAAGTGCAGTGTCAGGCGCAGAAAGAACTGACGGCTAAGGTTGGCAAAACCGAAAAACGCCAGTACAATCACGAAACGCACGACGAAGAACTGCGGGCAGCCATTCGGGTAGCTACCTACGATAAAATCTATGCGGTTGTCAGTCAGCAGAATCCGAGCAAAAAAGGTCGTTCAGAGTCGGCTAAAGCCATTCGGGATGAATACATCGCGTCGTTCCCCGAAGGATCGAACGTAAATGTTGGCCTGATAAAAACGTATTTCCACGATCTGGAATGGGAAGCGTCGCGCCGACTGGTGCTCGATGAGCGCGTCCGTTTAGATGGTCGCAAATTAGACCAGATTCGGCCTATTTCGGCAGAAGCGGGTTATTTGCCCGGTCCGCACGGGTCGGCACTGTTCACGCGGGGCGAAACCCAGTCGCTGACAACGGTAACCCTCGGCACCAAAACCGATGAGCAGATTGTTGACCAGACCATGTACCAGGGGTATAGTAAATTCCTGTTGCACTATAACTTCCCCGGCTTCTCAACGGGCGAAGTGAAACCCAACCGGGGAGCCGGTCGGCGCGAAATTGGTCATGGTAACCTGGCCCACCGCTCGCTGAAGAAGGTACTGCCTGCCGCTGACGAAAATCCGTATACGATTCGGATTGTATCGGATATTCTGGAATCCAACGGTTCGTCGTCGATGGCGACGGTTTGCGCCGGTACGATGGCCCTGATGGATGCCGGTATCAAGATCAAAGCACCCGTAGCCGGTATTGCGATGGGGCTGATTTCGGACGGTGACAAATACGCTGTATTGTCGGACATTCTTGGCGACGAAGATCACCTCGGCGACATGGACTTCAAAGTGACGGGCACCGAGAAAGGAATCGTAGCCTGTCAGATGGACCTGAAAGTTGACGGTTTGTCGTATGACGTACTGACGCAGGCACTGGAGCAGGCTCGTTTAGGCCGGTTGCATATTCTGGGTGAGATGAAGAAAGGCATTGCCGATGTTCGTTCCGACCTGAAACCCCACGCGCCACGCGCTATGGTGATTAAGATCGACACAAACCAAATTGGTGCCGTTATCGGACCCGGTGGTAAGGTTGTTCAGGACATTCAGAAAGATTCCGGTGCTGTCGTAAATATTGACGAACATGACAACGCGGGCTGGGTTAGCATTTTTGCGACCAGCAAAGAGAGCATGGACAAAGCCGTGTCTCGTGTGAAGGGTATCGTTGCCCTGCCGGAAGTTGGCGAAACCTACGTTGGCAAAGTGAAAACGATTCAGCCCTTTGGTGCCTTCGTTGAGTTTATGCCGGGTAAAGACGGACTTTTGCACATTTCCGAGATCAAGTGGGAGCGTCTGGAGACAATGGACGGTGTGCTGCAGGTAGGTGAAGAAATAACGGTAAAATTGGTTGACGTTGACAAAAAGACCGGAAAGTATCGTTTATCGCGTAAAGTTTTGTTGCCTAAGCCAGAGAACAAAATTGCGTAAGTCAGTGTTACTTTTTCGTGTAATGTAACGTCCTAAGTTAGCGTTATAGAGTCACTCCACCGGGGACAACGGAATATGAGACAGCTAAAAATTTCAAAACAGATAACCAACCGCGAGAGCCAGTCGTTAGACAAGTACTTGCAGGAGATTGGTAAAGTGGACCTGCTTACACCCGATGAGGAAGTAACGCTGGCCCAGAAAATACGGGAAGGTGACCAACTGTCGCTGGAGCGGTTAACGAAAGCTAACCTGCGCTTTGTGGTATCGGTTGCCAAACAATATCAGAACCAGGGCCTTTCGCTGGGTGACCTGATCAATGAAGGAAACCTCGGTCTGATTAAGGCGGCTCAACGATTCGACGAAACACGTGGTTTCAAGTTCATTTCGTACGCTGTTTGGTGGATTCGTCAGTCTATCTTACAAGCCCTGGCCGAACAGTCGCGGATTGTGCGCCTGCCCCTCAACCGGGTTGGCTCGCTGAACAAGATTTCCAAGACGTTTTCGGACCTGGAGCAGAAATTCGAGCGCGAACCATCGCCCGAAGAACTGGCTGCCGTGCTGGAAATTTCAGCCGCCGAAGTTGTCGATACACTCAAGATTTCGGGTCGTCACGTTTCCATGGACGCACCGTTTGTGCAGGGTGAAGAAAACAGCCTGCTCGACGTGCTCGAAAACGATGGCGAAGACAAGCCCGATTCGGGCCTGATTAATGACTCGCTGCGGAAAGAAGTACAACGCGCCCTCTCGACGCTCACGCAGCGTGAGGCCGATGTGATTACTCTTTATTTCGGGCTGAATGGCGAACATGCCATGACGCTTGAAGAAATTGGTGAGAAATTCAACCTGACCCGCGAACGGGTTCGGCAGATAAAAGAAAAAGCCATACGTCGGCTGCGCCACACCTCCCGGTCGAAAGCGTTGAAGACGTATCTGGGCTAAGCGTCCTGTTTGCTTGTGAAAACGGCTCCTGCGAAAGTGGGAGCCGTTTTTGTTTTGTGAAAATTGTCGCTCTGGCAGGCTACTCGATCAGTCGGAACAGGCGATTCCAGCGGATTTTGTGCCAGATGTCTGCCGGAACCGGGTCGATGGACATCCAGACAAACACAGCTTTGCCCACGATGTGATCTTCGGGTACGAAACCCCAATAGCGCGAATCCTCTGAATTGTGGCGGTTGTCGCCCATCATAAAATAATAATCCTGTTTGAAGGTGTAGGCCGTTACTAACTGTCCATTTACGCGGATGCTTTCGGGGGTTATGTCTACCTGACTGTGGCTTTCATGACGCTGAATAATTGGCCCGTATAGCGCAATCGTTTGCCGGTTTATGGGTATCGTAACGCCCTTTTTGGGAACGGTAAGCGGGCCGAAGTTGTCCGGGTTCCACGCGTAGGCAGAACCGCCGTAGATGCCCGGTGCTGCCTGACCGGCCGGGTCGGTCATTGGTTCAACCGCTTTTATAAAATCGAGCGTACTTAGTTTCCCCTTTATTTCCTCCGTCATATTGACCCGATAGCCCACCAGCGACGCTGTTTTGGTCGAGTCATTATAGGCTTCAAGCGGCTGCCAGTTAATAAACGGGCCTTCTTCGGATTTGAAATCGTTGACGATGCCGTACTTCCGGAAAAATCGCTCATCCAGCACCTCCGTCGTTTTAACGAAATACATTGTTTGAGCGCGGGCGGGCGTCGGGAATAGCCTGCCGTTGACATAGACTTGCTCCTGACGAATTTCCAGAACGTCGCCGGGAATGCCGATGCATCGCTTTATTAAATTGGTCCGCAGGTCGGTTGGGTAGGCAGGCTCGCCGGGTTTATAGGGCGGGAAATTAAAAACAACTACATCACCGTTTTTCACGTGCGAAAAACCCGGCAGCCGATACGATGGCAGTTGAATGGCGGTACTGTACGATGGAATATTCGTTCCCCAGATTTTTTGATGGGTCAGCGGGACCTGCAACGGCGTTTTCGGTGTGCGGATGCCGTAATGGAGTTTGCTGACAAATAGAAAATCACCCACCATCAAACTATTTTCCATCGACGGGGTTGGAATGGCAAACGCTTCGACGGTCAAAAACCGAATTAGCGTAGCCACCACCACCGCGAATAACAGTGAGTCGAGCCACTCCCGAAGGGGCGATTTTCTGGGTTTGTTGGGGGTAATCTGTTTTCGGCTGAACATGATCGGTTAACGTAAGGGTTTTTACCAGCGATTATTATGCTCGTGTTGCTTGTAACTTACCTCAGGATAAGCGAGTTGAATGTACATGCCGAACACGCTAAATAGGAAGCAGTTTTACACGGGTGGTGCTATAAGTGGGTAAGGGGCATGACTGACTTGCAGCACAACGGCAACCCGGCGTCCTTCAGGCCAGGGTTTAGCCTCATAGATTGCCTCCTATATCGTACGTCGGATGGCCGATTTAAGATAATCCTGTGCGGTACGACTGATAACCGTTTCGTCGACCTCGGCCACGCGCTCGCCCCGGTGCTCGTAGGGAAGCACCTCGCCCGTCAGCACGTCGAACATACCGTACGGCAGCAATTCATATTCTTCGTAGCCCCAGAAGAGAAAATCGACCGCGTCGGCCGCGTTATCGAATCCTACGGCGTAGCCTATTTCCTGCTGAGCGAAAACAACGATGTAACGCATGTCAGTATATACGCAAAAATGCACCGTTGGGTTGCGCCCGGTTTTATGACTTACTACAAAATTATTGATCAAGAAACAGAGAATGAACTTCCTGTGATTACCGCCTGAGCACAATGCCCCGACGAGACTGGTCAGGTGAACAGGCAAGCGTTGCCTTACCCGTACGACATAAGGCAATGGGCAACTTAAATGGGCAGGGCGTTGTGACAATATGAATGGTTACGAGTCAAAATGTAGTAAACCCTTAGTTGACTAAATGAGTGAATGGTAAATAATTGAGATTGCCTTAATTGGCCATTCACGGAGCAGGTATCTATTTTTACCGTCAATAATGGAGCGATGAGCGTATCTATCCAATTGTTTTCAGCACCCGCTCCGGTTTATCCTCTTTACGATAAGTAGGCAGGCAGAATTAGAGATGACATCTTTAATTAATCTATTGATTAGTAGGCAGATGTTTACCAAAGATGTCATCTCTAATTTTGCTTGATTATTTACTAAGGGTAAACATGACCTTTTTTATGATCCGCAATAAGCTGAACGTATAGCGGTCGCAGGTAGCGTTGCCCTGTGGATAAGCTTGCTTTTGGACCGAAATACCTTCTTATACTCAATCAATTCGCTGTATGCATTCAGGTACAGATAGTAACGAGCGTCAGGGCGTCCTCTCCCCGGCGTACGTACATCAACTCGTTGAGCAAATGGCCCGTGAACATCCCGACCGCATGGCTGTGGTTGCTGGTGAACAGGGGCTGACCTATGGTCAACTTATGAACCGGGCCGACAACCTCTGCCAAGCCATTTTGCACACGGATACCGATGCTGCCCTGATTGGCGTGAGCACGCTGCGTACGCTGGAAATGATCGTGGGTGTGCTGGCGGTCCTGAAATCGGGCAAAGCCTACTTACCCCTCGATCCCGCTTATCCGGTGCATCGGCTACAGCAAATCAGCCAGGACGCCGGGTTGAAAACGGCGTTGGCAACGGCACAGGATACACCTTTGTTTACCAGTGTTGGCCTACAGGTTATTGCGTCCGATGGCAACTATATCGGCCAGAAACAGCCCGTTCCCACCCCAGGCAGCACGGCTTATGTGCTCTACACCTCCGGCTCGACGGGACAGCCAAAAGGGGTTTGCATGGGGCATGGACCACTCGTAAACCTGCTCAACTGGCAGGCCAAAAACTCCGTTGCGGGCATCGGTACGCGCACTTTGCAACTGGCTCCGTTGAGTTTCGACGTATCCTTTCAGGAGATTTTCGCCACGCTCAGCACAGGTGGCACACTGATTTTAGTGGATGATACCCTGCGGCTGGACTTAAATTCGTTACTACAATTTGTTGATAAACAGCAGGTTAGTCGGGTTTTTCTGCCTTTTGTTGCCTTGCAGTATCTGGCCGAAGCTGCCGGAAATCTCCAGCTATTTCCGGCGGGTCTGCACGAAGTGATGACCGCTGGCGAGCAGTTGAAAATTACGCCACAGATTGCCCGTTTTTTCTCGGAATTGCCTGGCTGTGTGCTTTATAACCAATACGGTCCCACCGAATGCCATGTTATCACCCAGCTAAAATTAGCCGGAGACCCAAGCAACTGGCCACACCTGCCGACCATCGGCACCCTCATTGATGGGGTTGATCTGCTCATTGTTGACGAGAAACTGAACCCGCTCCCGACGGGAGACATTGGGGAGCTTTGCTTCAGTGGTGCCTGTCTGGCAGAGGGATATCTGAACCAGCCCGCCCTGACGAACGAAAAATTTATTGCCTTGTCCGATTCAGAAGGAAAAACCCATCGTAGTTACCGCACCGGCGATCTGGGTCGTTTACGGCCCGACGGGAACATTGAGTTTTTAGGACGCCGGGACGATCAGGTCAAAATTCGGGGGCACCGCGTCGAAATAGGTGAGGTTGAAGTGCAGATCAACCAGCTTGCGGGCATAAAACAGGCTGTTGTGGTGGCGCGGGAAGACGCCGATGGGCAGAAACAGTTAGTGGCGTATGTTGTTTCGGCCACCGGTCAGACCGATACGGGTGCTATTCGCCGGGAGCTGGCCCGACAACTGCCGGAATACATGATGCCCTCCGCCTTTGTGTGGCTGGATGAGTTGCCCAAAACGAGCAGCGGCAAGGTCGACAGGAAACAGCTTCCCGAACCACCCCGAACCCGCCCCGAACAAACCGTTGCGTACCGAAAACCCAGAACCGGCGTTGAACAGACCATCGCCCGCATCTGGAGCAATCTGTTGCATCTTGATACGGTCGGGCTTGATGATAACTTTTTCGACATGGGCGGCAATTCGCTCCTGGCTCAGAAAACGGTGGCGGTTCTTCAGCAGGAACGCCACGCGCTGCCCGTTACCAAACTCTATCAATACCCGACCATTGCGGGTATAGTCAAGTACTTACAGCCGAAGTTGGTTTCGGATGAAAAAACAGAGCCAAAACCAGCCGATACAACCGCCCCAGGCCAACTGCACGATGTGGCCGTGATTGGCATGGCAGGTCGCTTTCCGGGAGCGGCTACCATTGCCGGCTTATGGGATATATTGAAGCAGGGCAAAGAAACGACCCGTTTTTTTGCCGACGATGAACTGGATTCGTCTATCCCGGCCGCGCTCAGAAATGACCCGCTGTATGTGAAGGCAAGGGGCGTTATCGACCAGGCCGATCAGTTCGACGCGCCTTTTTTCGGACTATCGCCGAAGGTGGCCCAACTGATGGACCCCCAGCAGCGTGTTTTTCTGGAAATTGCCTGGGAAGCACTCGAAGAAACGGGCTATCTGCCGCAGCATTACAGCGGTCGGGTAGGGGTATTTGCGGGCTGTGGCAACAATACGTATTACCTGAATAACGTGCTGGGCCATAGTGATTTAATCAATCAGGTTGGCGCATTTCAGGTGATGACGCTTAACGAAAAGGATTACATCGCGTCCCGAACGGCTTATCAGCTAAACCTGAAAGGACCGGCGGTTAGTGTTTATTCGGCCTGTTCAACGTCGCTGCTGGCCATTACGCAGGCGGTTCAGAGCATTCGCAGTGGCCAATGCGATGTTGCGCTGGCGGGCGGGGCCAGCATCACGACCCCACTCAACAGCGGTCATCTGTATCAGGAAGGGGCCATGCTGAGCCGGGATGGGCATTGCCGCTCGTTCGATGCCGATGCGCAGGGAACGGTTTTCAGTGATGGAGCCGGGGTTGTGTTGCTGAAAAGTCTGGCCGCTGCCCGGCAGGATGGCGATACGATTTATGCGGTTATCAAAGGAGTTGGAGTTAATAACGATGGCGGAGGAAAAGGCAGTTTCACGGCTCCCAACGCCGACGGTCAGGCCGGAGCTATTCGCATGGCTATCGCCGACGCTCACATCGACCCGGCCACAATCAGTTACGTAGAAGCGCACGGAACGGCAACCCCCGTTGGTGATCCGATTGAAATTGAGGGGTTAATGCAGGCTTTCGGCGAACAGACCGAAAAGCAGTTTTGCGCCATTGGCTCCATCAAAAGCAACATGGGCCACCTGACACAGGCTGCGGGTGTGGCCGGTTTGATTAAAACGACACTGGCACTTTATCATAAACAGATTCCGGCTTCGCTGAATTTTTCCGCTCCAAATCCATCCATCGACTTTACCAATAGCCCGTTTTTTGTCAACACAAAACTGATTGACTGGCCGTTGGCTGAATCGAATTCATCGGAAGATGAAGCGAATCCACGCCGGGCGAATCCACGCCGGGCAGGGGTGAGTTCGTTCGGCGTGGGCGGCACCAATGTACACGTCGTTTTGGAAGAGTTTGCTAATGAGGTCATTGTGTCTGATGCGGAACAACCGGCGAACGCCCGATCCGCTCAACTGATTACCTGGTCGGCGGCTACGCCAGCGAGTCAGTCAGCCTATGCCCACCGCCTGGACGACTGGCTGCAACAGGCCGGTTCGCCCGATTTGGCTGATGTGGCGTTTACGCTAAAAGCTACCCGTGCCCGGTTTACGCATCGGTCATTTGTTGTCGCCGAAACACCGGATGAACTAACCCAAAAGCTACGGTCAGACATCACGGCATCAACGCCCAAAAAAACGGGTGCACAACCCGATGAGGTTGTGTTTATGTTTCCCGGACAAGGCGCACAGTACCTCAACATGGGCCATGCGCTTTACGAAAACGAACCCATCTTTCGGCAGGCCATCGACGACTGCGCCGACTTGCTGAACGCCCATCTGCCCATCGACATCAGACAGGTTATTTATCCCCAAACGGCTGATTCAGAGGCCGAACTGCTTCTGAAAAATACACGCTACACGCAACCCGCTTTGTTCGTGACGGAGTACGCGCTGGCCCGGTTATGGATGAGCTGGGGCATCGAGCCGTCGGTGTTTTGCGGGCATAGCGTTGGTGAATTTGTAGCCGCTCATCTGGCGGGTGTTTTTTCGTTACCCGACGCGCTGACGCTCATTGCTGCCAGGGGTAAATTAGTGAGCGAATTGCCCCGTGGGAGTATGTTATCGGTGCGGCTGGCGGCCGGGCGCGTTCAGGAAATGCTCCCAAAAACGCTCTCGATGGCGGCCATCAATAGCCATTCGTTGTGCGTGGTGGCTGGCCCCGATGAACACATTGCCGATTTTGCCCGGCTGCTCGACGAGAGCGAGATACCCAACCAGCCGTTAGCGACCAGCCATGCGTTTCATTCGATGATGATGGACCCCATTGTGGGCGATTTTGCGAAGGTAGTGGCGGGTGTTCCGTTGAGCAAACCACAGAAACCGGTTGTATCAACCGTAACCGGCACGTGGCTCACCGATGCGCAGGCCACCGATCCGCAGTACTGGGCAACGCACCTCCGGTCGACAGTTCGCTTTGCCGATGCGCTCGACACGGTTTTTTCGTTCGGCAATCCGCTGCTGCTGGAAGTAGGGCCGGGCCACGTTACGGCCACACTCGCCCGCCAGCAAGCGGCCAAACGACCGATTGTAATTCTGCCCGGTTTAGCGAATCTACCCGACCAGGCCGCCACCTGCCGGGCTGTTCTAACCACGCTTGGCCAACTGTATGTCAACGGGTTAGACCCTGACTGGGCCGCGTTTTATACGGGTCAGAAACGCAATAAACTACTACTGCCCGCCTACGCTTTCGACCGGAAACGCTGCTGGATTGACCCGGTCAGGATTGACCGGGTCTGGACTGACCCTTTACAGGCAGACGTTAATCAATCGAAACCGCTATTCGCTGCGTCTCCCAACCGGATGAGTGCCGATATAAATGAACCCGCAACGGCGGACCGGTCACTACAACACACACACACCAACATGAGAAAAGACACCTTAGTCCGAAAAGTTAATCAACTCCTCGAAGATGCGTCCGGCATCGAAATGGATGGTATTGCGCCGGATATGAGTTTTCTGGAAATTGGATTCGACTCGCTGCTCTTGACGCAGGTTGCTATAACGCTGAAAAAAGAGTTCGGTTTGCCCATCACCTTCCGGCAACTTAGCACTACCTATACATCGCCCGAACGCGTAGCCGACTACCTCGACCAGACACTACCGGTTGAGGTGCATCAACCCAAACCCACCCCGCCAACGCCTACGGTTTATGCACCGGTCAACCCGGCTGCAGCCGCATTGCCCACCACCGATACCGCTCTGGGATTGATTGCCCAGCAACTCCAGCTACTGGCAAAACAGGTCGCACTGTTGCAGGACGGGAGCCAGCCGGGGCCTTATGTTCCGGCCACAGCCGCGCCGACATCAGTGAGCGTTCCCGCAACCGTGCCTGACACGATGGACACGCTGTTGACGCCGGAAGAGAAAATCGAACTCAAAAAACCGTTTGGTGCAACGGCCCGGATCGACCGGCAGGCGTCTGAACTCACCGCTAAGCAGCAGGATTTTTTAGACCGGCTTACCCAGCGATATACAGCCAAAACCGGGCAAAGTAAAGCGTATACCCAGCAGCACCGCGCCCACATGGCCGACCCGCGAGTGGTATCCGGTTTTCGTCCACTCACCAAAGAAATCGTGTATCCGCTGGTCGTAAACCGGTCGGCGGGGAGCCGGTTGTGGGATATTGACGGTAACGAGTACATCGACGCCCTGAACGGGTTTGGCTCGAATCTGTTTGGTTATCAGCCCGATTTTATTAAAAAAGTGCTTCACGACCAGATCGAAAGCGGCTATGAGGTGGGTCCGCAGCACGACCTGGCGGGCGATGTTTGCCAACTCATCTGTGACCTGACCGGAACGGATCGGGCGGCTCTGTGCAACACCGGTTCCGAAGCGGTTCTGGGCACCATGCGCATTGCCCGCACCGTAACGGGCCGTTCGCTGATAGTTGCCTTTTCGGGTTCGTACCACGGAATTGCCGATGAAGTGCTGGTTCGGGGAACAAAAAAACTCAAGTCCTTTCCGGCTGCGCCCGGCATCATGCCCGAATCCGTGCAGAATATGCTGATTCTGGATTACGGCACCGATGAGAGCCTGCGAATCATTCGCGAACGGGCGCACGAACTGGCCGCTGTACTGGTCGAACCCGTTCAAAGCCGACGCCCGGAATTTGTACCGGTTGAGTTTTTGAAACAGGTGAGAGCCATTACGGCTGAGTCGGGAACGGCCCTGATTTTCGATGAGGTCATTACCGGTTTTCGCACGCATCCGGGGGGAGCACAGGCCCTGTTTGGCATTCAGGCTGATCTGGCGTGCTACGGTAAGGTCGTTAGCGCGGGCTTGCCCATTGGGGTGATTGCGGGTAAGCAACCGTTTATGGATGCGCTCGATGGCGGCTTCTGGCAGTATGGCGACGGATCGATTCCCGAGGTTGGCGTGACGTATTTTGCCGGTACGTTTGTTCGGCATCCGTTGGCACTGGCAGCGGCAAAGGCGTCATTGATGTACATGAAGGCGGCTGGCCCACAGTTGCAGGAAAAGCTGACCCAGAAAACAAGTCGGCTCGTGAAAGCGATGAATGAAGCTCTTTCAAACTGGCAGCTTCCGCTGCATGTCGTTAGCTTTGGCTCACTCTGGAAAGTTAAATTTAAAGAAGACGTTATTTATGGCGAATTGCTGTTTACGCTATTGCGAGAAAAGGGCATTCACATCTGGGATGGTTTTCCGTGCTTTCTGACCGAAGCCCATACTGATGCCGAGATAGATACGCTGGTTCAGCACTTCACCAAAAGCATCCATGAGTTGATTAACGCTGAATTTTTTAAAGATGGTTCACCGTCTGCAAGCGAGAACGTAACAAAGGAGGCCATGTTTGCCGGAAACGCCCCGCCCGCTCCCGGTGCCCGACTTGGCCGGGATAGAGCGGGAAATCCAGCCTGGTTTGTCCCCAACCCGGAGAAGCCGGGCAAATACCTGCAAATTGAATTGAACTGATGGGGATGGCAGAATTCCAACAGAACCCTCACGAAGGTAAACCGGGTTACTGTTGATTTTAACCCGGTTTATTCACGGTGCCCGGAGGATTTTCTTAACCACGCTGGCCTCTCCCTGCCGGATTTTCAGTAGATAAGATCCGGCAGGCAACGCGCTCAAATCGAGTTGTTCGCTGAACAGGTGTCCCGATTTTAAAAAATTCACCTGCGTGTATGTCCGGCCTGTATGATCGGAAATAGTGAGGTTGAGGGCGTTGGTATCGTCATTTTCGAGATGAATCGTTAGCATGTCGGTGGTGGGGTTTGGGTAGATTTGCAAACGGCTCAGGTCGTTTTTGGGGTCGTTGGGGGCCGGTTTTGCGCTCGATTCAGCCATAATAAATACCGGCGTTTCACTGACGTTTACGGTAATCGTACCGGACTCACTAACCTGTAGCGTGCTGGTCATTTCATCCCGGCCAATGGCGGGTGTGCAAATTCGCACGGTGTCGCCTTTGGGTATAGACAGCGTATAGGTGCCGGTTCGACCCCGTTCGTCGGGAATCATCAGTACGTAGGCCGGGCGGCCATCCCGTTCGTAGCGGTCTACCAGCGGGTCGCTGCTGATGGTTTCTTTGTAGCGGTAATCGCCCAGCAGCTTTTTGGCCTGGTACAGAAAATCGGCGGCTGGTTTACGGGTTTTATCCGCTTCATTCAACAAGCCCATCGACGCAAACTGAATCGGATTTTGTACATCGTAATCATAGGCCTGAAAATAAAAAACCCGGTCGATGCCTACCCGGCTATACAGCAGCGATGTGCGTAAAATCCAGTCGGCCTGCGTTTCCAGCACGCTTTTTTTGCCGATGGCAATAGCCCGAAACGGACTTTCGGGATTGACGTCGTACCCGGCTTCGGTAATCCAGACCGGCATTCCATTGGCATATTGCCGGGCCAGTTTGACAAATTCCGCAGCCTGTTCGCCAACGCCCGCCCGTTCGGGTGCGGCTCCGCGCGTGGCCCCGCCGTTCTGCGATGACCGCGCATCATTGGCGTACAAATGCTGATTCATCACATCCCAGCACAGATTGACCGACCCATCGGCACGATACCCACGGAACTCCCGGCACCAGTCAATCATGGCCCGCATGTAATCGGTCGATGCCGCCGACATGCCACCCATCACCACAGTCATCGACGAGTCGGCGTTTTTGACGCCAATACCCGGCCCAAGCGTATTTTTATGCCCATCATAAAAAGCGGACAGGTCGGCGGCATACTCGCGGGCCGACTGGTATCCATTTCGTCCTTTCCAGGTTTTGTCCGGCTCGTTGTTGCACTCGATATAGCCCACCAGCCCTAACCCGATTTTGAGCGTATTGACGCCCGCCGGGGTAACGTCCGGGCTAACACTCAGCAGGGCCGGATCGACATGTTTATTGAATCCGTAGCGGGCTGCGTACTGAAACGCCACCCGTGCATGTTCCAGGTAGGACTTCGGGTCCGAGCGGTCGTTGCCGTACCGCGTTGGCACGTTGCCGTAATCACGCCCACCGGCCGGGTAGGTGCTATACAGCCATCTGGGCAGCGTTTGCAGACACGCCAGCACCTCAACACCTTCGGCCTGTAAGCGTTCGTACATCTCGTCGAACATCCAGTTACCGCTAAACGTTGGATTGTAGGTGTAGCTTCCCGGCTGGTTTTCGAGCTTGTCCCAGTTCATATAATGCCGCATGGAGGAGAAACTTTTCAGGGCATTGATGCGGGTATCGTTCACAATCGGTGCGGCAGAATTGGCAACGGTATCTTCAACATTCCACTCAAACCCGTTGATACCCAGCGTATGCCGAAACGGATAGGACTGCCGGGGCAAAAGTTCCGGTTCTTTTCCGGCTGTCTGACTGCCATACAGTTCCATTTCGGTAGGGTACGCCCCCGATGTGTTGAGTACTAAATAGCGGGCATTCGTGACGGGGATTTTCAGCGCAAAGTCAGTCGGTTTAGCCGGGTCCGGTCCCACCCAGGTCTGGTATCGGTCGCCAACGAAGCGGGCAATGGGAATACGCTCCCAGTTGTCGGTAATGATCGAGAGGGTCATCGGAGCGTCTGTATTGGTCCCGGCCCCATCGTAGAACCGGATGCTTTCGATGCGCATCTGTTCGCCCTCCAGCAGTGGATAATACGCGTCGAAATTAGTGAGGATTTTGCCCCAGCCGGTGTTAACCGTTACCGTGGTGATGCCGTCGAACAGCGCGTCGAGGCCACTGCTCGTGTTGTTAACCTGATACCAGCGTTTGGGGTCTAAGGTCAGTTTATTGGCCGTTTTCGGCGATAGCATGGTTGGGTAAACGAACGAGGCATGGCTCTGAAGCTGACTTGAAAAAAGCAGCAAAAACAGAACGACAGGGAGCCTAAATAAAGATTTTATCATTGAGTGATTGTATATTGACCATCGGCTGAGGATTATGTGCGAAGGCATGACTGGCATACATAAAAACCTGATTTATACCAATGTGTACGGTTTCATGTGCTGATATTCAATCCGTTAACTGGCTCTCCGAATTGGTCTGTCCCTATTCGGATGAGTTGGCTGTCTTTCGATTTCTGTTACCCGTTACGACCGATCTGGATTTATTGTTAAATCAGTTACTCAATTCCGATGAGCGTCAGCGGGCGCAACGGTATCATCAGAAAGCCGATATGCGCCGATTTCTGTATACAAGAAGTTTACTAAAGATAGTATGTGGAAACTATATAAACCAGCCCCCATCAGGAATATACTTTACAGTGGGCGAAGCGAACAAGCCTGAATTAAGGAGCAATGCGGGATGGCACATCAATGTATCGCATTCGGGCAACTGGATTTTACTTGCCATCGGACGCGTACAGGTTGGCGTCGATATTGAAAAAATTAACCCTCAGTTTAACTTTCAGGACATTCTTGCCCTCAGTTTTACCGCAGAAGAACAGGGCTATGTACAGGCTCATATGGATTCTCAACGGCGTTTTTACCAGTTATGGACCCGGAAAGAAGCGTTAGTAAAGGCCACCGGCAAAGGCATGGATAATGCGTTTGGGCAGGTGCCTTCGCTGGACGGGCTACACGTTGTAGCCAGTGATCTGATTGGCGGGGACGGAAACTGGGTAGTCAGAAGTTTTGCCGTAGCCGACGATTATTTGGCTACACTTGCGTACCAGCAGATAGAAATCGCCCCAAAATTTTACACGCTGGACCGTGTCTTAAGCAGGCTATCCACCTGACTTCGCACGTTTAACCTGAATCAGACAATCATCCGCTCTGTCTATCCGTTTTGCTACAAAGCCGTATCTTTGGGCTGTCTACCAGTTGATTTTTATGAACCAACCAACCCCTTTTGAACCGCAGCGGAATACCGGGTCACCGAATGCCGGACCACGGCGGACCGCTCTGCGCCCCCACCTGATTGCTATTTTAGGGCTACTCGTACTGGCCATTGTTTATTTTTCACCCGTGCTGTCGGGCAAAACGCTTTCCATGCACGACGTGCAAGAGGCTTCGGCTTCAGCCCGCGAAATCCGGGAGATCACCAAACAAACGGGTGAAAAGCCTCAGTGGACCGATGCCGTTTTCAGTGGAATGCCCGGCTACATGATCGACTACAATTACCCCTATATACTGGTTTATAAGGCCGTAATGGGTGTTATCAATCTATTGCCCAACACGGCCAGCATCGTGTTCATCGTCATGTTGAGCATGTACATTCTGTTGGTAGTGCTGGGCTGTAATTCGTGGCTGTCGGCGATGGGCGCGGCTGCTTACGGATTAGGAACATTCAGCATTGTCAGTCTGGAAGCTGGTCACGTTTCCAAACTTTTTGCGCTGGGCTACGGGGCCGGTATGCTGGCCGGGGTCATTCTTGCCCTACGGGGGCGATACTGGATTGGAGCCGCGCTGACGGGCGTTTTTATGTGTATGGAGTTAGGGGCCAACCATATCCAGATTACCTATTATCTGTTTATGACCATTGGCCTGTATGTTTTAATTGAGGGCATAGCACTGGCCAGAGCCGGTAAAAGCCGACAGTTACTGCTTGGGCTGGCAACGCTGGCTGTAGTAGGTGCGCTGGCTGCCGGGAGTTTCGGGAAGCGGGTGCTGGTGCTCAATCAGTATACTAAGGAAACCATCCGGGGGAAGTCGGAACTGACAGCTAAAACCACTAACCCAGATGGTAAAGCCCCGAGCAGTGAATCGAAAGGCGGCTTGGATAAAGACTACGCCTTTACGTATAGCTACGGCAAAGCCGAAACCCTGACGCTATTAGTGCCAAATGTGTATGGGGGCGGATCGAACGGCGGGCTAAGCACCAATTCTGATTTCTATAAAGCATTGGTTAATCGAGGGTTTGATGCGCCCACTGCCAAACAGTTTGCCGAGTTAGGCGCGCCAGCCTACTGGGGCGATCAGCCCATATTGGGTGGCCCGGCCTATGCCGGAGCGGCTCTATTGTTTCTGTTTGTGCTGAGTATGTTTGTGCTTAGGGGGAGCATCCGGTGGTGGCTACTGAGTGCGGCTGCGCTGATGGTTATGCTGGCCTGGGGTAGAAATCTACTGTTTTTCAATGAATTCCTGTTTGACTATTTGCCCTATCTGAACAAATTCAGAGCCATGACTATGGCACTCTGCTTAGCACAATTATTCTTTGCCGCTGGTGCGGTTATGGGCGTTCAGGCCATTGTGGACCAGAAATTAACGTTTGCACAACTACGGCAGCCTTTGCTGATTAGCCTGGCAGCAACGGCGGGCGTAGCCCTTATTCTGGCCATTGCAGGCGGAGCATTCCTGTCGTTTCAGCGGCCAAACGATGTAGACATATTAGCCCGCTCAGGATTGGGTGAAGCCGCTAAGGATTTTCTGGCTCCGCTTATCAGCGACCGGCAGAGTTTGATGCGTGCTGATGCCTTCCGGTCGGTTATATTGATTCTGCTGGCAGCGGGTATGGTATGGCTTTTGATAACGAACAAAATCAAGCCAGTTATTTTTTATCCGTTGCTGTTCGCCATAGTCGTTTTCGATTTGTTTTCGGTGGACAAACGGTTTCTGAACAATGCCGATTTTGTTCCTAAGTCGCAGGTGACGACTATTTTTGAGCCGACCTCCGCCGATGAGCAGATTCTTCAGGACAAATCCCTCGGTTACCGGGTTTTCGACCAGACGAGTTCCTTCATGGAAACCAACCGGACGTCGTATTTTCACCGGTCAATTGGTGGATACAATACGACCCGTCTCCGGCGATATAATGAATTAATTACCTACGCCTTACAGCCAAACACGCTGAATATTCTTAACATGCTGAACGCAAAATATGTGATTCGGCCTGGTCAATCTGACCCGAACAATCCGCAACCGGCTCCGGCCGGGCCGGTTGCCATTCCGAACCCTGACGTAATGGGAGCCGCCTGGTTTGTGGGAACGGTGCAGCAGGTAGCCAATGCCGACGATGAACTGGCGGCTATGAAAACCCTGAACCCGCGTGATTCAGCGGTGGTTGACAAACGATTTGTGGCTCAGTTGGGTAATCTGCCTGCTACGCTTGATCATACAGGCAGTACCATTCAACTGACAAGCTACCGCCCCGACAAGCTCATTTACCAGGCGAATGCCGTTCGGGATGGTCTGGCGGTGTTTTCCGAAATTTATTACCGGGGCGAATCCGACTGGCAGGCGTTTATAGATGGCAAACCCGCTCCGCACCTCCGCGCCGATTACGTACTGCGGGCCATGCGGATTCCAGCCGGAAAGCACACCATCGAATTCCGGTTCGATCCACCACTTGCCCACATCGGTGATACAATTGACCTGATTTGCAATGTGTTGCTGATTGCACTGATTGGATTTGTGATTTTCCACGAGGGCCGAAACCGACGTTCGATGGCCGTTTGGGAGACCGGGCCAGCTCCTCCAATCATCCCGGATGAGTTGAAGTTCACACCGAAGCCTACGAAAGCCAAAACACGCTGATTTATGGCTGCGTCCGCTTCAGGAAGTCAAGTGTTCAGCTACAAAAAACGTCGCCATCTGTCAGGATGGCGACGTTTTTTGTAGGTTTTAACCTAAGCAACTGGTTTCGTTTCCTGTTTTGGAGCGGCTGGTTTGCTGTCTTTCCGGGGACGGGTAACACCGTATGAACCCGCTGAAATTTTTCCTTTCCGTGATTTTATATCGCCTTTACCCATGATTGATTAGTTGTTTATTTGTTTATACAATAACTAAAGGTAGCTGAATTTAGATGAAAATCAGTGATTTGCGTTTTTTATACAAGGTAAAATACCACAGAGGCACAAAGCGCACAAATTTCTTCTTTGTGCGCTTTGTGCCTCTGTAGTTAAAAAATCGATGTAAATCGTGTCTTACTTTTTTTCTTTATACATAAACGACGGCGTATTTCTTGCCCGGCAGGGAACGTACAAATCCCCGAAATTCCAGATTGAGCAGTAAAGAAGCCAGTCGGCCCATCGGAAGCTGGGTTTTCCAACTCAAATCGTCGATGTGCAAGTCGGATACCTGGCGCAGCAACGACAGAATCTGACTTTCTTCGTCCGTAATATCAATAGGCAATGGTGGCGGAGCACTCTCTTTTCGCAGACCGTGCGTACTGCCCTGATTCGTTGTATGATCCCAGTTCAGGGCTTCGATAATGTCTTTCGGGCTGGTATAAATCTGCGCTTTGTTTTCCCGAATGAGTTTATTGCACCCCGCCGAAAAGGCCTGATTCAGTTGGCCCGGCACGGCAAACACTTCGCGGTGGTAGTTATTGGCGTATTCGGCTGTTATCAGCGCACCCCCCTTCGCAGCCGCTTCGACCACCACGACGGCATCGCTTAGGCCGGCAATAATCCGGTTGCGGGCCGGAAATAAATGGGCGTCTGGTTTGGTACCGGGCTGACTCTCTGTGAGTAAGCCGCCCAGAACAAGCATTTCACCGGCCGTTTTCTGATGCACATTGGGATAAATAATGTCCAAGCCACTGGCCATTACCCCAACTGTAGGCAGATTGTTGGCTAAACTGGACCGATGGGCGGCAATGTCGATGCCATAAGCCAGCCCGCTTATCACACTGACACCGTAAGGGGCTACCGCTTCGATGATTTCATGGGTAATGCGTCGGCCATAGTCGGTGGCTTGCCGTGTGCCCACCAGACCAATCGTGCGCGGAGCGTTGAGATTAGCCGATCCCTTAAAATAAAGCAGAGCCGGGGCATCGTAAAGGGTTTTAAGCCGGGTGGGGTAGGCTTTGTCGGTGTAAAACAGGGCGGTTGCGCCTACTTTCTCTAACCGACTCATCACCTTTTCGGCTTCGGATAAAACGCCGGGTTTCAGAATGGCGCGGGCCGTTACTTCTCCAATACCGGGTACTTTCATCAGACGGGCCAGAGGTGATTTAAACACATCGGTGGCCGAGCCGCAGTAGCTAATCAATTGACGGATAAGGATGCTGCCTACGCCGGGTACGAGTGTTAACGCAATTTGGTGGTGGGTATTGGTGGACACGAAGCGGTAATAAAATTTGTAAACGAATCAATAGAACACGATGACTTTTGCAAGCTTACTGATTTCTGACGGGAAAACCAATTGAAGCAGGGTCAGGTGTGGTCAAGAAGTGGTCAAGAAGTCAGGAGTAGTCAAGAATAGTCAGGTGGGGTTAATTGACTACACTTGATTATTCATGACCATTATCTGACGACTCTTGACCATCTCCTGACTACACTTAACCACTCCCTGACTTTCGTAATCTTCTTAATCTGGTAACGCTGACTTCATATTCAGGTAAAATGTAAGCGGTTATTTTCAGAACGAATTTTCCATCAACCGCCTGCCCATGTTTACCAACAAACATTTACTGTCCGGTGAGTCAGTTGCAGCGCGATAGTCGGGAACGTCGGTCAGCCGCAATTGTGCAGGTATCCTTTCGGGGGGTGCGGCTGGTTCGACCGACTGGAGTTCATTCGTCAGCAGGCCAATGTGGTGAGCAGCCTGTTACTTGACGCCCAGCATGTCCTGAAAATTCCGGTGTTTACCGAGAAACGTTTGCTCAGCATAACAGCCCACCCGCTTATTAGGAAACAGAGAGCGAAGTGGTGGGTACACCCGCTGCCGCTGATGGCAAAACGGTTGACCCCGACATCGGTAAGTTTATCCTGACAAAACGTGATCCCCATCACTACGCATTCAAAACGCCGACTGTTCGTAACGTTGCGAAAACCGCCCCTTACATGCATAATGGAGTGTATCGCACGCCGGACGAAGTCGTTGATTTTTACAACAAAGGCGGGGGCAATGGATTGGGGTTCAATCTGCCAAACCAGACCCTGCCATTTGACAGGCTAAACCTGACTGGCCCCGAGAAAAAAGCGTTGGTCGCCTTTATGAGGGCATTGTAATCTGCCGTTTATCTAATGATATGTTGGCCCGAAGCGAGTAAAAAGTAACCGGCAACGATACAGCCCGTTCGCAGAAAATATGTATGCCCATCTTCCGGTTGACATCTATATTTTCTGCGAACGGGCTGTGTTATAAGCACAGTAAATCAATCCAATCAGTTCTTATAAATCCAGGCTCCTGAACCCGCAATTTTATTCACGGCCCCCATGCTGGCAATAGCTTCATCCCGAACAGAAGAACCCGTTGCCGCTACTTTATACAATTGACCCCTGTGTCCCCGGCCGGGCATAATAACAAATGCATCCGAATAGCCCGCTCTACGTAACTGACGTATCAACCGAAGTGCATTGCGTTTGCTGGAATAAACACCCGCAATAACCGTGAAATAAGGCCCCATACGTACCGATTTAACAACAGGAGCAGGGGCAATGCTGCGTATTTCCGGCTTATCGACTGGTTCTGCTTCAAGTTTTACTTTAACAGGAGCAGCGATTGTTTTTGCATCTATGCGAACCGGTGAAGGCTCTGCCACTACAGGTTCTGCGGGTGTGGCGATAGGCTTAACTTCGGCAACCGGTACAGAAACTGCTTTAGGCACAGCCGGTTTTGGTGCTACCTTATTCGTAACGGCATCGGTTGAAAATAAAGCAGGAATGCGCAGCAAATTGGCCGGATCAAGACTGCTTTGGAGGGGTTGTCCCGGATCAATAACAGAGAAATAGCTAAGGGCACCCAGCGAGCCGACCAGCAGAGCAATGGCAGCTATCCGCCAGTAAGGCCGCTCTGAACGGTAGGGAGTTAGTGTTACGATTTCTTCCCGAGCCATAACCGGACCGAGGGCTGTAACGGGCACCGCTTCCAGAGCAGGCTGGACCTGAGGCTGCCTGTTAACTAATTGAGCCGATAGGGCAGTCATGCCATAGGCTTCACCGTAAAAATTATGCCGCAAACTGGGATCGAACTGTAGTCTGCTTTCGTCATTGTGCGTAAATGTGCCGATTCCGTCAAGTTCAAATCGTCCGTTTGTTTTTACATGATTACGTAACCCGCTCACAAACAGGCTAATGTGTTGCTGTGCGCCCTCACGGGTGAGCGGCTCATGAAGCATGATGTAATTGACCAGAATGCCATCGTCGAAGCGAAGGGCTTCATTGAACGCAACCCGTTTGCGGGGAGGCAGGTACGAACCGCTTGATTCCGTAAAAGATGCTGACTGGTAATGCGTCAGGAAAGCTCCCAACTCCGGTACGACAACGCAGTCGTATTGATACAGCAACTTTTTGAGATAGTCATTTACGGAAGCCATAATGTGTGTCGACGAAGCGATTAAAACGAATAACTGATTCCTCCGAGAAAGTTAAGCCCTTGCGTTTGATAATACAAATACCGCTCGTAATTCTGACTAAAGATGTTGTTCAGTGCGACAAACGCTGAGACCTGCTTTCCTAAGAAATAGTCAATTTTTACGTTAGCATCGTAGATGGGTTTCAGGGTGTACGTGACACCGGTAACGAAGTTTTTGTTTTTGATGCCCTGATAAAAATACAAATCAGCGGTAACAAATAATTTTTTGTTAAGTGTGTAGGAGTTGCTCCAGGTAGCCGTTGTGGTTGGTCGTCCCCAGGCTTGTTCGAGCCGGTCGAGACCATAATTGAAAAAGTTAGCTTTGAGCGTCGACCGAAACTTGTCTTTTTGCGCATAGCCTAATTGGCCCGATATCGTCAGTACGTTAGCAATGCCACCATCGTAGAGAACAAAGAATTTAGTGGTGTCGGGAATGGTGTTGTTGAATGTAGAAAAGTTCCGATAGCGGGCGTACGACACTTTTCCCTCGTACGAAAAACCGCCACCCAAATCACCCTTCGAACCCCCGTAAATATCCCACGACTTAACGGTGTTAGATAATACAACTTGTGGCGCAAGCCACTTATTTTCAGTCAGTAACGAACGTAACGTGTTTCGGTTAATATCGCCATCGACACCCGCAAAAACGTGAATATTACCTACCGGAGAAACGTCTATATCAACCACTGGAAACGCCCGCGTGTCGTTAATGCCCTGTCGCTGATCGGTTTGGTTAACCGCGTTGATCCCCGCCGTGATTGTAAACAAACTGGACGTGTATTTAAACGTTGGCTTCACCCGGAACAGATTTCGGTTATCCACAATCGACCCGTCGGAGCGTTGCGTTACATAGGCATCAGCAGCTACAAGCGCGAAAATATTGTCGGTTATACCGAGCGAGGCATTGAAGTTGGTCGCCCAGTCGGTTTCGGATGCGTTGAACCGGTCGCGCAGCGACGTAATGCCCGTTCGGAGCGAGTAATCAATGGCATTTTCAGACTTGGCGTTTTCGATACCAACCTTAAAATTCACCGTGTTGAGCCGCTGCTTAATCAGGTCGGGGTCAAAACCGGGCTGGGCAGCAAATTCGCGGCTGTAGCCGTAAAAATTGTACGCGTTCCGGTCAAAACCGAGGTCGGCCTGTAATTTAAAGGCGTCGGCTAAGTACTTGCCTGTAACCCGAAGCCGCGTGTCGCTCTGCGCCGAATTCTTGCCATCGACTGGTCCAAGAGCCGACGACAGATGCCGGAAAGAGCCTTCCAGAGCCAGATTCGACAGATTATTGATGCCCACAAACCCCTCGCCCAGAAACGAACTGTAATTACCAGCACCCAGCTTTACGTAGTTATTGTAGGCAGGCGTTTCGTCGGGTTGGGTCGTTGTGGGAGCCAGCACACCGGGCGTAATTTTCGGGTCACCGACGGTTAATTTCCGGTCCTCAAATTCGTAAGTCAGTTTCCGTTGCTCGGCAGATGGCTTACTGGACGGAATTTTGTTGAAAATCCGGTTGGCGGGCGGCAAGTCGATTTTGCGGCTTTTCTCGACGGTAATTTCCTGGTTGTCAACTTCGCCTTCTTTAACCGGTCGGTTTGGTTTCGTTTGCTGCGCGAAAACCGTAGCCGACAGGCAAAGCAGAGAAAAGGTAAATAGGGGACGTACGATCATAGTGAAGAGTGTAGGATGAAGAGTTTAGAGTGAAGAATAGCGTATTATTTTTCACTCTACACTCTTCATTCTTCATTAATTTTTGTTTTCCAGCGTTGCCAGTTTTTGTTTGGCTTCGGCAACGATGGTTTCGTCGGATGAGTTTTCGATGATTGAGTTTAGAACGGCTTTGGCTTGAGCCGGTTCGTCCAGGGCTACGTTGTTGTCGGACACCAGCATGAACGCTTTGCCTTTCCAGTAGTCGAAATCGCTGAACTGCTCATTGAATTTGAGCAGTGTAGTAACTGACTCTTTGTATTTTTTCTGCCGATACAGAATGTCGCCAAGGTAATACTGCGCTTCGGCACCGTTGACATCTTTGGCGAGTGCAATGGTTTTCTCGAAATCAGTCTGAGCCGCTTTGTAATCGCCCTTCCCAAAGGC
This sequence comes from uncultured Spirosoma sp., assembly GCA_964244845.1. GTDB lineage: Bacteria > Bacteroidota > Bacteroidia > Cytophagales > Spirosomataceae > Spirosoma. Next base: position 514,940 of record CAXTKE010000004.1, on the reverse strand, counting down.
GACCTTACCAAGCATGAGTTGCGCCCGGTTCTGCGCTCCCGACACTACGTTTCCGACGGTAATGACCTCGCGGGCAATCGCTGCCGCCGAATCGGGTTTCGGATAAGCAAAATACGTGTCCATCAGACCCAACTGGGCCGCCACCTGTTCGGCTTTTCCATTGGCTTTACCTATGATAATCTGGTAGTTGCGAACGGCCTGCGGGAAGTTTTTTTGCTTTGTTTCCAACTCAGCCGCCCGTGTCGCGGCCCGTACCACATAGTCCGATTTGTTATCGGCAACAATCATATTGTAGTAGCGCAGAGCATTCGCCGGATCGTTGGTTTGCCGATACGATTCGGCTAAATAATAGCGGGCTTCGTTCGTACCGGGACTGGCCGGATATTCCTGCATAAAGGCCAGAAATGACTGAATTGCCTGCGGGTATTTCCCGTTCGCATAAATATTTTTCGCATTCTCGAACTGCACCCGCTCCACATCCGTGCTTCCCGGATTGCTCTTTTTATACTGACCCAGCACCTGCGAAAACTCTTCGGGCCGACCCGCATCGTTCAGCGTATTTTGAATCCCAAGCAGCGCACTTTGCGCTTGCTCCGAGTCGCCGTAGTTATCCAGAATGCGTTTATAATCGGCCACTGCCGGGTCATATTGCTGAACATTACCATAAGCAATGGCGCGTTTCAGCAGAGCGGCCGGCACTAATGCACTACTGGGTTTGTCCTGAATAAGTTTTGTAAATCCCTGAATAGCAGCTTGATACGAGCCTTTCTCGAAATCGACGTTGGCCCGCTGAAACAGCGATTCATCCACAAAACGCGAGTTGGGAAATTGCCGCTGCACCTGATCGAACTGTGCCTTTGCTTCGGCATCACGACCCACATAGCTCAGGATGATCGCTTTCTGGTACGACGCGTAATCTTTATCCGGTGCGTTTTGGGCAATGGCCTGGTCATACGAGCGGATGGCATTTTCGTATTGTTTCGTGGCAAAATACGTATCGGCTAATCGTATCGTTGCGTCCAGCACCTGTGGCCTGTCGTCAGCATCGCTTCCGCCACCGCGACTAACGAAATCGCGGAAGTAGGGCATAGCACGGGTGTAATCTTTCTTGTTGTAATATGCGTAGCCAAGGGCGTACAAACTTTTACCAGCATAATCGCCCGAACCGGATTTGGAAATGCTGGTGTAAAGCGGAATAGCCGTATCGTATTGTTTACCAGCCGAGTACGCTTCAGCTTTCCAGAATTGCGCGGCCTGTTGCATCGTATTATCGACCGGGAATTTCAACGACTTATCCAAGTTCGCAACGGCCTGCGGATACCGTTCGGCGTTGAAGTCGTTGACGCCCTGATTATAGGTCAATCGCTGATATGTAGCGTTGATTTTGGGCGTCCGGCGTTTCAATCCTTCAATGTAGGCAATGGCCGCCGGGTAATTGTTGGACGCAAAATAGGCTTCGCCAACCAGTTCGTTTGCTTCGTTCTCGAATTTACTGTCAGGATATTGCTTCAGAAACGCCGTTAATTCTCTGACGGCATCGGCCCCGTTATTCTGGTCAACCTGTAGTTTGGCGTGGTTGAACCGGGCTTCCTCCTGAATATCCCGATTAAATGACAACCGCCCGGCCTGATCGAATGCGTTCAGCGCATAGGTCGGGTTTTGCGTTTGTAAGTAGCTGACACCGAGTGTATAAGCGGCATATTGCGCCGTTGTATCCTTGCCACCGGTCAGCGTTTTTAATTGAGTAATCGCGTCATTGTACGCCCCGGTACGAAACAGCGACTGACCGTAACGAAACTTAACCGCGCCCGGTGCTTTCGTACCAACGGCATTGATATACTGTTTGTAATACGGAATCGCTTTGGCAAACTGATTCTGCTGGTAAAAAACCTCCGCCGTAAAGAGGGCCACTTCGTTCAGTCCCGGGCCGCGTTCGGTCGCGCCATTGTTGCGCTTGAGCAGCGGTTCGGTATACGTCAGTAAATCATCGAAACGCTGCTGGCGATAAAGCGACTGAGCGATCCAGTTGGGCACCTGATTCTGGTACGTCGGGTTGTTTTCAACGCGCCGAAAATCGGCTACCGCTTCGTTATAATTGCGGTTTCGGAAATTTATCACACCCGCATAATAGGACGCGGCTGGTGCATCGGCCGAATTTGGGTCGACTTTAACGGCATTCAACAGCGGCAGGGCCTGCTGCAAATTCTGGGTATTGTAGTAGGAGAGGGCCAACTGGTATTTGTAGCCCGTCTGCTGGGCATTGCTGCCACCCTGGGCAACGGCTTTCTCCAGAAAATCAATGGCCTTCGTATAATCCTGCCGGTTGTAATAATACGTTCCCAGATCTCCGTATAGTTGCCCGGCTTTTGGATGCTGGCTGTGGTTTTGCACAAAGCGATCCACAAGCAGTTCCGCTCCCGGTTCATCGATGTACAAACTGGTGAGGGCAATGTAGTACTCGGCCTCTACCGCATTCTGATCGCCGGTATTGAGCAGGGTTTGGGAGCCATCGCCCCGGCGCGGTTCGAGGTACTGCCGAAATTCGTAGCGCGAAGCCGCATAATTTGCTCGCTCGAATAGTTCAAGGCCATTGCGGTAATGATAATCGGGTTCGGCATGGCTCTGGGTGCGCTGGGCCAAAACCGGGAAAGTAAGTAGTAGCCCAGGGGTCAGGAAAAACAGCAACCGACTAACGAAAGCGGGGAGCGACTGGTATGAACCCGGTTGGGCGGTCGAATAGGGCATAGTTAAAATCAACAGTTAATACGAAGTTTGTTGTTTCTGGTTTGTTATTTTCGGTTAATTTTCAGTAGTGTCAGCTTCTCAAACCTGACACTACTGAAACGAGGGTGTAGGCCGAAGTTATAAACCACAAACTTTAAACCGGAAACAGGACCATTTTTACTAAATAGAGTCGTAGTTTCGCCAGTAAATTGACAAATATCAGGTCAATTCTGGACAAAAAACGAAGGTATTCCTGTTTCCGTATGAAAAAAAACGCCCGGCTCCTGTATTTACTTACTGTCTGGACATTTTTTACTCCTTTTCAGTCTCCGGCAACCGCTGCTTTAGCCGACGAAGAAAATCCTCCTGCCACATCGCCCAGTGTCACCTACGTCCTGTCGATGCCCCAGCCACAGACGCATTATTTCGAGGTTGACATGCAGTTGAAAAACGTAGCCACCGCCACCAACGCGAAGAAAAACGGGTATGTCGATATTAAAATGCCCGTCTGGACACCGGGTTCGTACCTGATTCGCGAATATGCCAAAAACGTTGAGGGCTTTACGGCATCAGCTAATGGAAAAACAGTGCCGAGTGAAAAAATCCGTAAAAATGCCTGGCGCGTGTATTCATCGGACGATAATTTGACGGTCCATTACCGGGTGTATGCCAATGAACTCACCGTGCGAACGAGTTTTGTGGATGCCGACCACGGCTACGTTACCCCGGCGGGCGTGTTTATGTACCACGATGCGCTGAAAAAAATACCGTTACGCGTCGTCGTTCAGCCGTACAAAGCCTGGAAAAACGTGGCCACCGGACTCGAACCGGTTGCAAACCAGAATTACACCTACGAAGCCGCCGATTTTGATATTCTGGTCGATTCACCGATTGAAATTGGCAACCACAAAACGTTCGGGTTTACGGCCTCAAACATCCCGCATACGGTAGCCATGTTTGGCGAGGTAGACTATGATGAGAAACGTTTAGCGGCTGACTATAAGCGCGTTTGCGAAACAGCCGCCACCGTTGTGGGTGAGCATCCCTGCACGCATTATACGTTTATTGTTCATCACATTCCGCCGGGTGGGGGCGGGCTGGAACACCTCAACTCAACTACCCTCGAAACCACGCGCAACGCCTATGCCACCGAAGCTAATTATAAGCGGTTTCTGTCGCTGGTTGCTCATGAGTATTTCCATCTCTGGAATGTGAAACGCATCCGGCCTGTCGCGCTCGGGCCGTTCGATTACGAGAATGAGAATTACACGCACATGCTCTGGTTAGCAGAGGGCTGCACGTCGTTCTATCAGGAATATATTCTGCGTCGGGCCGGTTTTCACACGCCGGAAGCGTATTTAAATTTAGTAGCTTCTGGTATCACCGACATCGAAAATCAGCCCGGCACGCGGGTGCAGTCGGTGGCCGAATCGAGTTGGGATGCGTGGATTAAAGGTTACCGCCCCAACGAAAACTCAACCAATACCACCATTTCCTATTATAGCAAGGGCAGTGTACTTGGAACCGTGCTGAACTTAGCGATTCTGGCGGGCAGCAACGGCGAACGCAACATGGACGACCTCATGCGGTTGCTCTACAACGAATACTACAAAAAACAAAAACGCGGCTTCACCGACGACGAATTCCGGCGGGCGGCCGAGCAGATTGCGGGCCGTAAACTCGACGATTTTTTCACCATTGGCATTAATACCGCCGAACCGATCAATTACAACGCGTATTTTGAGCCGGTAGGGTTGCAGTTAGTCAACGTCGCGGCTAAAATGCAGGACGGTTTTCTGGGTGCGACCACGACTGTTGCCAACGGCAAATCGACTATTTCGAGCGTTCGGCGCGGGTCGGCGGCCTATACCGACGGCCTGAACGTGGGCGACGAAATTATTTCGGTGAACGATGTTCGCGTGGGTGATGATTTGCTGCGGCTCATCAGCGGTCGTGATGCAGGCGAAACCGTGAAAGTGCGCGTCAACCGGGCCGGACTCCTGCGCGAAATTCCAGTCACGCTAACTCAAAATCCGCTACTCAGCTATCGACTTGAGCCGGTTGCCAATCCATCGGCGGGGCAAAAGGCACTTTATAACAAGTGGTTGTATATAAAATAGACAGCGTTACAGGCTTTACATAATTCAGGAGTTTCGCACAAAGCGGTGCCACGGTTTAATTAAGTATCGTGAAGAACCGTGGCACTGCTTTGTGCGAAACTCCTGTAATTACTGAAAAGCGACACGAACCCGGTAGATTATCGGGTTCGTGTCGCTTTTTTGATGGACTACTTTTCAGGACGGTTATGAATCAACCACAGATAGCAACCCCTCCAACGACTTCGCCAGTCGGTGTACTTCAGCGCGTCGATGGCATCGACGTACTTCGGGCGATAACGATGGTGTTGATGATCTTCGTCAATGATCTCGGGTCGCTGACGAACATCCCGGTTTGGCTCGAACACGTACCGGATGGCGTGGACGGAATGGGACTGGCTGATGCTGTTTTTCCGGCTTTTTTATTTATTGTGGGCATGTCGCTTCCCTTCGCCATAAACAACCGCCGACAAAAAGGGGATACAGACGCTGCGTTAGTTGGGCACGTCATCAGTCGGTCAATCGCTTTGCTACTCATGGGCGTATTCCTGGTCAATGGCGAGTACGTCAACGAAGCCGCCACCGGTATACAGCGGGTGACGTGGAATTTGTTGTCGTGTACGGCCTTTATCCTGATCTGGAACGCCTATCCGAGAACGGCTAACAAGTGGATTGTCTATACCGGTAAAGGGTTGGGCATAACGATATTGGTAGTGCTGGCCATCGTGTATCGGGGTGGCGAGGGAACGCTGACGCGCTTTGCCACGCACTGGTGGGGAATACTGGGGCTTATTGGCTGGTCGTACTTCGCAGCCGCGCTGGTTACCGTCTTCGCCCGAAACCGCATTGTCGTACTGGTTCTGGCATGGATTGGTTTTGCGGTTCTGAGCATGATTGCCCATGCCGATTTACTCCCCGAAGCAGTACGGATCATTCCCAGTGCCATCATTGGCGGTACGCTGGTTGGTCTGACGATGGGTGGCGTAGTGGTGTCAACGCTCTTTCTGGCGTTCCGTAAACGGGCCGAGAACAAAAAAAAGACTGTTGTTTTTATCGCTATATCCCTCGCCCTTATCGGCTTGTCGGTTTACACACGGCAGTTCTGGGGCCTGAGCAAATTAGGTGCCACACCCGCCTGGTTGTTCCTGTGCAGTGCGTTGACAATCCTGAGCTTTATCGCCATTTACTGGCTGACGGATGTGGGTGGGAAGGCCAGATGGTTCAGCCTGATCAAACCCGCCGGAACCGATACGTTGCTCTGCTACCTGATTCCGTATTTCGCCTACGCAGGCATGACGCTGTTTAATCTACAACTGCCAGACATCTTACTTGTTGGTGGTATTGGCCTGATTAAATCATTTTTGTTCGCGCTGCTATGCGTCTGGTTTACAGGAAGGTTAAATCGGGTAGGCGTGCGGTTGAAATTATAAACCCCTAAATCCCCTGAAGGGAACTTTGTCCGTAAGTGAGCAAAGTCCACTTCAGGGGATTTAGGGGATTTGGATAGTTTCTCAGTTACACAGTCGTTTCCGCCAGCAGCTTTTCCGCCAATTCCGTCAGTCCAACCGTGGCGGGTTCCTGAATGAACGTAACGTTCGGGTTTTCGCGCATGGTTGGCCGGTTGGGGTCAACAACGTAAATCGGGACGCCATCCCGAACCACAAAGACCAGCCCAGCCGCCGGATATACATTTAGCGACGTGCCGACAACGATAAAAATGTCGGCCTGATCGGCCATGTCCAGCGCGACGTCCATCATCGGCACGGCCTCGCCAAACCAAACGATGTGCGGACGTAGCTGCGAGCCTTTTTCGCACAGGTCACCCTCGTTGATTTCCCAGCCGTCGATGTCATACACCAGCGATTGATCGACCGACGAGCGCGATTTGAACAACTCGCCGTGCAGGTGAACTACCTTCGACGACCCTGCTTTTTCGTGCAGATTATCGACGTTCTGCGTAATGATTGTGACGTCGTATTTTTCTTCCAATTTCACCAAAGCGTAATGCCCCGCGTTGGGTTGTACGCTGAGGGCCTGTTTCCGACGCTGATTATAAAATTCCTGTACAAGAGCACGGTTTTTTGCCCAGCCTTCGGGCGTGGCTACGTCCTCGATCCGGTGGTTTTCCCACAGGCCATCCGATGCCCGAAACGTTGGAATTCCGCTTTCGGCACTGATGCCCGCACCTGATAAAACGACTATTTTTTTCATAAAGGACAAAAAGGAATAGAGGAAAGAAAGGGACAAAAGGGGAGAAATCAGTAAGCCTCTCCTCCCTTTCGTCCTTCCTCCTTTTCCTCCCTAATTTACAATTATTCTATCACAATTTCATCCGTAGAAAACCACGTTTTCTGGCCTGCATCGGGATGACCGGCGGGGCAGACACCCGCGTTTTTCGCCCGGATTCTTACATACCGCGCCCGTGCCGTTTTGAAGTCGGCCACAACGGGCAGAATGTCCCAGGGGCCGGTCAGTTCGTAGGTTACCGGCTGAGCAATCGCTTCTTTAAAATCAGAACCATCTTTGGAAAGAGCGATTTCAACGGACGATGGCGGGAAGTTTTTCTCTAAGATTATTTTCAGGAAATTCAGCGATACTTTCGTCACGCTCGTTACGTCGCCGAGGTCGAGCGTGACGTCCATGTCGGAGCTGAAGAAATTCACCCATTCGCGTCGGCTGCGGGGCGTATCACCCCGAACGCCATCGGTCAGTTTATTGGCTTTGGGGTCAGCATTCGGAGCGGTCGTGGTGGCGTACGTGTACGGCTTGTTCTTGCCTTTATGAAGCGTAAACGTTTGCGTCAATTGTCCCCCGGTTTGTGACTCTCCAGTCCGGGAAATAGCCCGAATGGTGCTGGTTTTGGTAAGCGTAATGGGGCCAATGTATTCGGTGCTGCTTTCGTTCGGCTCTTTGCCATTGAGCGTATAAAAAATGCGGCTGTCGCTGTCTAATTTCTTCAGAACAACCTGAATCTGACCCTGTTCATTCGGCTGGGTCGAAGCCGTAATGTCAAATAGTCTTTTGGCATAATTGACAGATTTCAATCGCGGCAGGTGGTTTTTGAGCCGCTGTGCGAAATCCTCAAAATTGTGTGGACCCGCCTGCATCCAGCCGATTTCAGCCAGCGCAATCGCCCTCGGAAACACCATATACTCAACCTGTTCGGGGGTTGAGATGTACTCCGTCCAGAGGTTTCCCTGAACGCCCATAATGTATTTCTGTTCGGCGGGTGCCAGCTCGGTCGGCATAGGTTCATACGCATACACCTGATCGAGAGGCAGATAGCCGCCAATAGCCAGTGGTTCGGTAGCCGGGTTGCCCTGGTACTTGTCGATGTAGCAGGTGCCGCCGGGTGTCATGATTACATTATGTTTTTGTTTGGCTGCTGCAATGCCGCCTTCTGTGCCGCGCCAGCTCATCACCGTCGCGTTTGGCGCAAGACCGCCCTCCAGAATCTCATCCCAGCCGATGATCGACCGGCCTTTACTGTTCAAAAACGTTTCCATGCGCCGGATAAAATAGCTTTGCAGTTCGTGCTCGTCTTTAAGCTTATTTTTCCTGATTAACTCCTGGCAAAATGCACTTTGTTTCCAGGCGGTTTTTGGACATTCGTCGCCCCCGATGTGAATGTATTTGCCGGGAAAGAGCGCGATAACTTCCGTCAGTACGTCCTGCAAAAAGCCAAACGTCTTTTCGGACGGGCAGAAAACATCGTCCGAAACGCCCCATTTGGTAAATACCTGATAGCCTTTGGCGGGGTCGCAGCCCAATTCGGGATAAGCCGCCAGAGCCGCCTGTGCATGGCCGGGCAGTTCAATTTCGGGGATAATCGTTACGAACCGACTTTGGGCGTAACGAACCACATCTTTGATTTCGGCCTGCGTATAAAATCCGCTAACCGGCTTTCCATCAAACTGTTGTGGATAATTCTCGTAATACTGGCCAACAATCGATTCGGCCCGCTTGCTGCCGATTTGGGTTAGTTTCGGGTATTTTTTGATCTCAATGCGCCAGCCCTGATCGTCAGTCAGGTGCCAGTGAAAGGTATTCTGTTTATGCATTGCCATCAGGTCGATGAACTTCTTGACAAACGCGACCGGCATGAAGTGTCGCCCAACGTCGAGCATCAGGCCCCGATACCCAAAGCGGGGTTTGTCGGTGATGGCACAGGCGGGCATGGTTGCCGCTGCCGATGAGCTAACCGGAAGCAATTGCCGCATGGTTTGAGCGGCATAAAACAAGCCTTTTGGGGTAGCGGCTTCGGCCAATACCCGACCGGGCGTAACGGTGAGTTTGTAGCCTTCGTCGCCGAGGTTTATTTGTTTGTTCAACGTGAAGAAAATGTGTGCTCCTTTGGCCAATGCCGGACTCGCAGGCGCAACAGCTAACGCAATAGAATTGCTGGTTTTGATCTGATTACTAAATGTTTGCGCTACGGAACGTACAGCCGCATCAGCACCCGGAGCAACGATAATGCGGGTAGCGGGAGTCAAGGTAAACTGCCCGGTCTGCCCGATAAAACGCGCCGGAAATGGAATCAGATTATATTGATTGTCGGATTGGGCAAGTACAGTACTGGATAAGAGCAGGAGAAAAAGCAGGTATTTCATGCAGTCAGATAAAGAAGCGATTATTGATTTAAGGGGCAAAATAGCAAGGATTTTTTGAAAGCGAACAAAATAAAAGCACTACGGATTAGGTGATGACAACAGGGTTGGATTACCACTAAAGTGAACCCTCTCGGATTGGACGGGCATTAAGAATAGATTAGAAATAGCGTAGAAGAGCGGTTGCGTTTAAAAAACCACTTTACTTCGCGGCACGAGTTTTCGTACCCGTTTAGACTGATGCGGTTATGAATCTCGGGATGTTTACTTTTAAAACAAACATGATTAATGACCAGTATGTACACTCAATACCTATGCGCGGCTCTTTTAGGCGTCGCGACCCTTACTTCCTGTAGCCGCCCGGTTGCTTATTTTCAGCGCGGACCCGCTGAATCATTCACTACGTCTAACACGCAGACAGTAGCTACGCCCGTTCAGGTTATGACAAAACTGGACCAGCCGCCTGTGCAGGTCAACACTGCGATTGATCAGGCTGAAGCCTATGTCAGTACCGACCGCAAACTGGCTACAAAAAAAGTCCTGAATACGCGTATGGTTAGATTGACTAATCTGCTGGCCTCAACGAATGGAACGCTGAGTCCAAGTGTAACCACTGCTCCTCACAAGATGAATTTGATGGAGCGGCTTGTGGTAAAGAAACTGAATAAACAAGTCAGGAAACAATTGGCCCCTAATCATCCCGAAAAAGCGATGATTAGCACAGGAAAACTGATTGGAGCCAGTGTGCTATTGATTGCCGGTTTACTAATGCTGTTCGCGGGCACCGGCACAGTCGCCTTTATCGGCATAATCTTGAGCTTGGTAGGTGCCCTTGGAATATTGGTTAGCGTATTTGGTATTTAATTAAATCGACTTTACCAGAAAACGTAATCGGATGCAGGTTAAGAAGTTGTTTAGTATTTATTGACAACGATAGAAATGGGCTGCATTTGTCATTCCGACGAAGGAAGAATCTTTGGGTGAACGAAAACGACCAAAACATCCATTTTCCGAAGATTCCTCCTTCGTCGGAATGACAAAATCCCGTCAAAAATAAACCCCTAAACAGGTTAAAAAAGCAAATCCCGTCATTTTCAGATGACGGGATTTGCTATGTTACTTCTTAGCCGTTGCTTTCTTCGCTCGAGCCGCCGGTTTTTTCGTGGTTGCTGTTGTCGCTTTAGCCTTAACCGGAGCTTTTGTTGTGGCTGCTTTTTTAGCTGACGCTTTCCCGGCTGGTGCAGGTTCGTCGCCTGCCAGTTTCAGGCAGTCTTCGAGGGTCAGCGAAGCGGGGTCAATATCTTTGGGGATTTTGACATTGCGTTTGCCAACGGCAAGATACGGCCCGTACTGCCCTTTGATGACTTTTACGGCTGGATTCTCCGGGAATTCCCTGATGTATTTATCGGCTTCAGCCTGCCGTTTGGCCAGAATCAATTCGATGGCCCGATCAAGCGACAGGGTTGCCATCGACTCGTTGCGCGGAATCGAAATATATTTATCGTTATGCTTCACGTACGGCCCGAAACGCCCTTTTCCGGTCGACACAAGCGTGCCTTCGTATTCGCCCAATGCTTCACTAACCGACTCGGCGCGTTTCTGTTGAATGAGTTCGATGGCGCGGTTTTCGTCAATCGTGTAGGGGTCGTCCTCTTTTGTCAGCGACACGTACTTGTCGTCGTGCTTTACGTAAGGGCCAAACTTGCCGATGCCAATGGTCATGGCTTTGTCTTCAAAGAAACCGGCCTCACGCGGCAGCGAGAACAAATCGAGCGCGTCCTGCAACGAAATGGTTTCAATCAGCATACCGTCGCGGAGGTTGGCATACTGGGGTTTCTCGTCGTCGGTTGATTCACCGATTTGGGCGTAGGCACCGTATTTGCCCAATCGTGCCGACACTTTCTTGCCAGAACGTGGGTCAAGCCCTAAATCACGCGCTCCGGTTTTGAAGGCCACCACCGACGATCCCTGAATCTCTTCAATATTTTTGTGGAAATCACCGTAAAAGCCCTGCAACATCGTTTGCCAGTTCATGCGGCCATCAGCAATTTCATCGAACTCCTTTTCGACAGTGGCGGTGAACTTGTAATCCACAATATCGGGAAAGTATTCGACCAGAAAATCGCTCACAACAATACCCGTATTAGTCGGAAACAGCTTGGATTTTTCGGAGCCAAACGTCTCTTTTCCACTGGTTTCGCTGATCTGATTCTGCTGGAGTGTGTACTCGATGTATTTCCGTTCCTGACCGGGTTTGTCCTGCTTGACTACGTACCCGCGATTGACAATCGTCGAAATCGTTGGCGCGTAGGTCGACGGTCGGCCAATGCCCATTTCTTCGAGTTTTTTTACCAGCGAAGCTTCGGCGTAGCGCGGTTGCGGACGCGTGAATTTCTCGGTGGCTTTCATCTGTCCGAGGTTCAGTCCCTGGCCGATGGTGAGCGGGGGCAGCATACCCTTTGCATCCTCATCGTCCTCATCGTCTTTCGATTCGAGGTACACCCGCAGAAATCCGTCGAACTTAATAACTTCACCCTGCGCAACGAGTTCCGACGGGAATGGCGCGGACAGGCTCTGGCTGTTCGCTGGAGTTGTATCCACAAACGGGCTGTCGTCAACGGATGCATTACCGGACAGCCGGAGGCTATCCTGGCCTTTAGCAAAGCCAATCGCAATCGTTACCGTTGTGCGTTCAAGCTGCGCGTCAGCCATTTGAGAGGCAATGGCCCGCTTCCAGATCAATTCGTATAAGCGTTTCTGGTCGCGGTCACCGCCTGCGTGCCGGTCGTTGAAATTCGTTGGGCGGATGGCTTCGTGCGCTTCCTGAGCCGATTCGTTCTTGGTCTTGAATTGCCGCGTCTGAATGTATTTTTCGCCAAACTCCGACCCGATTTCGGCAACAGCCTTGTCGATGGCTTCCTGCGAAAGATTGGTCGAGTCGGTCCGCATGTACGAAATCTTACCGGCTTCGTACAAATTCTGGGCAATCCGCATGGTGCGGTCAACTGAGTAGCCGAGTTTGCGCGACGATTCCTGCTGGAGCGTCGAGGTGGTAAACGGCGGAGCGGGTGTCTTTTTGGCGGGCCGTGTTTCTAAGTTCTTAATCGTGAACGTAGCCCCAACGCAGGCCTCCAGAAAAGCCCGTGCATCGCCGGACGTAGCAAAATTCTTTGCCAGTTCCGCATTCAGCACCTTGTTGCCATCCACAATAAACTGGGCAGTCACTTTAAACGACGACTTCGCCGAGTGCTTGTCTATCTCACGTTCCCGCTCGACCACGAGCCGCAGTGCCACCGATTGCACCCGTCCGGCCGACAAACCCGTGCTGCCGCCTTTAATCTTGCGCCACAGTACCGGCGACAGTTCGTAACCCACCAGCCGGTCGAGTACGCGCCGGGCCTGCTGGGCATTCACTAAATCAACGTCAATGGTGCGGGGCGATTTGATGGCGTTCTGAATGGCGTTCTTCGTAATCTCACGAAACACAATCCGTTTCGTATTGTCACGCAGGCCGAGGGCTTCTTTCAGGTGCCACGAGATGGCTTCGCCTTCGCGGTCATCATCCGTGGCAAGCCATACCTCATCGGCTGCCTTGGCCAGCGATTTCAGTTCACTTACTAATTTCTTCTTATCGGGCGAAATTTCGTAAGAAGGTTTAAAGCCATTTGCCACATCGACGGCCAGCCCATCTTTGGGCAAATCGCGTACGTGACCAAAACTGGACTTCACCGTAAAGTCTTTACCAAGATAGCCTTCAATGGTTTTCGCCTTCGCCGGCGACTCCACTATGACTAAGTTTTTCGACATAATTTATGGTCAGGTTGATACTGTCTCTGCTCGCTTTCTCCCTCGATTCCCGCCAAATATAGACGCAAAAGTCCTCACTTGTGCAAACTGACAAGTTCTGACCAACGCAAGACGGATGAAACGGGAGGGATTGCCGGGCAATCAGATTAGTTATATAGATGTAACAACATGTTATTGCGCACAGTTCGGATAAATGGCCGGAAATGGCTATAAATGAGCGAATAAACGCACTTTTCGATAGCCCGTCAGCTAATTAAAACGGCTTCTTACTCTCCCGGAATTAAATCTAAATTTGTCTGAAAAGGTAAACATACGCAGTCAATACTTAACCGCGTATGCTCAGCTTACTGTACGCTGATAACGATCAAATTAAGGCTTGATGTCTCCCCGAATTTCGCCCGCCGGGAATGCCGGTGTATGCAGGTTTGCGTAGTAAAAGCCGTTCAGTAAGCTATCAACCCGCGTGTTTGTGGTTAGTGTTGTGGTGCCAATAATGGGCGAAGTCAGGCTGGCGAATGGAATTTCAACCGGCCCCGTGCCGTTGGCCGCATTAACCCGGTGCAGGTGCCCCATCGTCGGTGTCAGGCCCGAATACGTGACCGTGTAACTCAACACCCGCGTTGACGGATCGACCACACCAACAAACGCGCCGGTAGCTGCTGAGGCTACGGGCGTTGGCTTTTCGGCGGCTCCGGTCATGGCAGCCGTCAGCCTGATTTGCCCATCGACCCGAACATTGCCGCGAATCTCACCCGCTGGATAAGCCGGTGTGTGCAGGTTTGCGTAGTAAAATCCATTGATCAAACTGTCTACCCGCGTGTTCGTGGCCAGCGTGGTGGTGCCGATAATGGGCGAAGTCAGGCTGGCAAACGGAATCTCGACAGGGCCGGTTCCGTTGGCCGCGTTAACCCGATGCAAATGACCCATCGTCGGTGTCAGGCCCGAATACGTAACGGTGTAGCTCAATACCCGCGTTGCCCGGTCAACAACGCCAACGAACGAACCCGTCGCGGCTGATACCACCGGCGTTGGTTTTTCAGCCGAGCCGCTCAGCGTCGACACCAGCCGAACGGTTGCGTCGGGAGCGAACGTCCGGTGGTCATTGCAGTAGATAAGCGTAAAACTGAGGGCGATCAATACGGCCACTGACAGAAACGTAGATTTTTTAGACATGTCATTAAGTAGTAAGTGAATAAAAATGAGAATTGGCAGAAAGTTACAATTACTATGACTCGATACCTATTGAGGCATATAGTAATGAATCTCAGGAACGCTAAGAAACTGTTCACAACTTTTGTTCAGAAATACAGGCCATGAAGGCGAAGCAATCAGGCGTGTACATATACGGGTTTGATGATGAAGCTGGATTGTTTGATGTCTTTTTCTTACAAACTAAAAATAATTTCACTTGCGTAAAACGATAGAATTTATACTTATAACTTGTTGATAATTAACCGTATATAATTAGTTGTGTGTCCTGGTTACTGGCCTTTTTCTTCCCCGCACTACTCAATAATGGCTGTTCTATGAAAAATAATTTGCCTTTACGTAAAGTAAACGGATACCGATAACCGTCATCCCTATCAAAGCACCGAACGACAACGAACGGGCACTGAAAAGGGTAGATCGGTTGACGTTATGCCCGTTTCACCCGGCTTTGGACCAAAGTGGACTTTTATAAACAACTAAATTATAAACAACATGAACATCATTTGGCGGGTAGCCGGCGTAGTGCTGGCAGTTGGGTTAGCCCTATTTTTAGTATCACTTGTTCTGAAATTCCTGCTGGTCGGGTTGGGACTGTTCCTGCTTGTCCGGGTAGTCGGGCCGCGTTTAGCCGCTCGTACATTTGGCCGGGTTGGTCGGGGCGACTGGCAGTCATCGGACATCATATCCATCGACAATCCGGCTTATCGGTCGGGTGGGCACAGCCGGAATGCTGACCGGATTATCGCCATTTCGTAAGTCAGAACAAGGGAATAATCAACACAAAATTCAGTAAACACAAGACTAAAACACACAAACATGTATAACAAACAAGCATTTGAACAGGGTAATAAAGGGGGCTGTGGCCCAAAAGGACGGGGTGAATTTGGCGGCCGATGGGGTCATAAATTCGGTGGATTCCGGGGCGGGCCGCCGTTTGGTCGCCACGCTGGTGGCGGTCATCAGGCACCGGTCAATATTGAAGAAAACGACGCAGAATACGTCATCTCGCTCTTTGCGGCCGCACTGATCAAAGAAAATGTAAAACTGACGGTGAAGAACGACGTACTGACGATTTCGTATCAGGGCACTGCCGCGTCGGCAACGGATGAAAACGAGGCATCAGGCAACTACACCTACCAGGAGCACCACAATCGTTCGTTTGACCGTTCGTTTCGGCTCAATGACAAGGTGCTTACGGAAAGCATCTCGGCCAGCTACGCCGATGGTGTGCTGAAGGTAATTCTGCCCAAAAATCCGGCGACGAACAAACCTGCCCAGACCATAACCGTTGCGTAATCGTAGGGTAGGATAAGAAGCGAAGAAGGCCAGCCCGTTTGTGCGGTGCTGGCCTTTTTTCCTGTTAAAACGTTCAGGAGTGCGTGATGAACCAGCGTTTTTTTGTCATTCCGACCAAAGGAGGAATCTCAAACTCGTGTATTAGTCAAGCTTGAGATTCCTCCTTTGGTCGGAATGACAAAAACCCAAACTATTTCTTTTTCACTTCTCCGCGAATTTCACCCCCCGGATACGTTTTCGTATGCAGGTTGGCGTAATATAAACCGGCCAGCATACTGTCCACTTTCGATTGAGGTAGTGCGGCTGTCGTTTCAATAATGGGGTTTGTCAGCGATTTGAACGGAACATCGACCGGGCCGGTGCCATCTGCTTTTGTAATCTTGTGCAGGTGACCGCCCGTAACGGGTTCTGTAAAGCCCTGATACGTAACGGTATAGCTCAATACCCGCGTCTCGTTATTTAGCGACCCCAGAAACGTTCCTGTTGCGGCCGACGTGGTGGATGCTGGTTTTTCACTCTTACCGTCGAGGGTGGCCGTCAGGGTAGTCGTGTTTGAGACAATGGTTGGATTTTCATCCGAGCTGCACGAAGCGAAGACCAGTCCAAAAGCCATCATGGAGGCCATTGAGAGGAGCGTGTTTTTTGTGTTCATATGGATTAGCGTCTGTGCATCAGCGAGTTCGGTAGTAGGGTGGGAGGCCAGTGACCGGGTCGATGCAAATAAGTCGGCAAGATAAAGGGAATATCTATTTTGTGCTACAATTTAAGCCGAAACAGAGGATGAGAGTAGGGTTTAGCGGGTTCTTTACAGGTGATTATCATCCGTTCTTGAGAATATTTCCAAAACGTGCCAGAATCTTCTAATTTTGACCCGCTAACCGAAATCCATTTGCTGATTTCGTTGGTTGTTCCTTTACAGTGTACCTTTCAGTAACCCGTTATCCCTATTTGCTATGGCTTTTGATTTAGACATGATTCAGCGCGTTTACGCTAACCTCGGCGAGCGCGTCGAAGCCGCCCGGAAGGCAGTGGGCAAACCGCTGACCTTGTCGGAGAAGATTTTATACAGTCACCTCTTCGCCGGTTCCGGTTCGGCAGCAACGGCTACCCAGGCGTTTGAGCGTGGAAAAGCCTATGTGGACTTCGCCCCCGACCGGGTAGCCATGCAGGACGCAACGGCCCAGATGGCCCTGCTGCAGTTCATGCAGGCCGGCAGACCAACGGTAGCGGTTCCATCTACGGTACACTGCGACCACCTGATTCAGGCCGAAGTTGGTGCCGACCAGGATTTGAGTACCGCGAAAAGTAAAAATAAAGAGGTCTACGATTTTCTGGCCTCAGTCTCCAATAAATACGGCATTGGCTTCTGGAAACCCGGCGCGGGAATTATCCACCAGGTTGTGCTCGAAAACTACGCCTTTCCGGGCGGCATGATGATCGGAACGGATTCTCACACGCCCAACGCCGGTGGATTGGGCATGATTGCTATTGGCGTTGGCGGGGCCGATGCCTGCGACGTGATGGCAGGTCTGGCCTGGGAATTGAAAATGCCGAAACTCATTGGCATTAAACTAACCGGTAAACTCAGCGGCTGGGCCTCGGCCAAAGACGTAATTCTGCGCGTGGCGGGTATTCTGACCGTAAAGGGCGGTACTGGTTGCATTGTCGAATATTTTGGCGAAGGAGCCGATAGCCTGTCGGCAACGGGAAAAGGCACCATCTGCAACATGGGTGCTGAAATCGGCGCGACGACCTCGATTTTCGCTTACGACGGGAAAATGAGTAATTACCTGCGGGCTACCAGCCGTGCCGACATTGCCGATGCCGCCGATGCCGTTAAAGCCGACCTGCGTGCCGATGAGGCCGTTTATGCCGATCCCGCTGCCTACTACGACCAACTGATTGAAATTAATCTGTCGGAACTGGAGCCGCACATCAACGGTCCCTTCACGCCCGATCTGGCGTGGCCGCTGTCGAATTTTGCCAAAGCCGTTCGCGAAAACAACTGGCCTGAGAAACTCGAAGTCGGTCTGATTGGCTCGTGTACCAACTCCAGCTACGAAGACATGACCCGCTCGGCGTCGGTAGCGGCTCAGGCAACGTCAAAGAACCTGAAAGCCAAAGCTGAATTTACCGTAACGCCCGGTTCTGAACTGGTTCGGTTCACCGCCGAACGCGATGGCCTGCTCACTACGTTTGAAGGAATTGGCGGAGTCGTTTTAGCCAACGCTTGTGGTCCCTGCATCGGGCAATGGGCACGGCACATGGACGATCCAACCCGCAAAAATTCCATCATTACGTCGTTCAACCGCAATTTCGCCAAGCGCAACGACGGTAACGCCAGTACACACGCGTTCGTGGCCTCGCCCGAAATCGTAACCGCGCTGGTCATTGCCGGTGATCTGACGTTCAATCCCATGACCGATACGCTGACCAACGAAGCTGGTGAGAAGGTCATGCTCGACGAGCCGCAGGGCATTGAACAACCCATTAACGGCTACGCTGTTGACGACGCGGGCTATCAGGCACCGGCCGAAGATGGTTCGGGCGTGAATGTACTGGTGTCGCCAACGTCTGATCGCTTGCAACTGCTGGCTCCGTTTGCGGCCTGGGAAGGTACGGATTTGACCGGGCTGAAACTGCTGATCAAAGCGAAAGGCAAGTGTACGACCGACCACATTTCGATGGCGGGGCCGTGGCTGAAATACCGTGGGCACTTAGACAATATCTCCAATAACATGCTCATTGGCGCGGTCAATTTCTATACCGAAAAAACCAACAGCGTGAAGAACCAGCTAACCGGCGAGTATGGTGAAGTACCGGCTGTTCAGCGGGCGTATAAAGCCGCCGGTATCGGGTCGATTGTGGTCGGTGACGAAAACTACGGCGAAGGCTCCTCCCGCGAACACGCAGCTATGGAACCCCGTTTTCTGGGCGTCCGGGCCATTCTGGTGCGGTCATTTGCCCGGATTCACGAAACGAACCTGAAAAAACAGGGGATGCTTGCCCTGACCTTCGCCAATCCCGCCGATTACGACAAGATTCAGGAAGACGACACCATCGACATTGACGGCCTGACGGAATTCGCGCCGGGTCGCCCGCTCGAAATCGTACTGCACCACACTGATGGTACGGAAGACGAGTTTTTGGTCAATCACACCTACAACGAAGGGCAAATCGAGTGGTTCAAAGCCGGTGCGGCTTTGAACATCATTCGGATGAAGCAAAACGCATAGGTAGTCTATAATTTAAAATCAAACCCGGCCAATTGCCTGAAACGGTAGTTGGCCGGGTTTGTTAATACGCTTTTCCGACATGACCGACTTCGTTTCCATGATAACTGGAGCAAATGAGGGAATTTATTTTCTAACTTTGTTAAACAATCGGCAGACAATATGGCATCGGCAGTAACCTTCAATACACGCCTTACATTTAATCAGTTGGCGCAACTGGCTCGCCAACTGTCGCCAGCCGAAAAACGACGTTTAGCTAAACTACTTGAAAAGGAGGCTAAGCAGGCTGACCCTGCTACATCGTCTGCTTATAAATCCAGGCCATTGAAAGATCAACTGACAGCCAGTCAACGCAAAACATGGGATACTATTCAGCAAGGTCTGGACGACTTGCAGCAAATTCGCGAAGGCAAACAGAAAACACAGTCTGCCGACGATTTTGTGAAGGATTTGACCGACGAAGGATATTTATAACGTAACCAAAAGGAGTTATGGAGTTGGTGGCTCTCAGGACGCCAATTACCTTTAGCAGACAATTCCTGAACCACATGAGTGATTATCGCGTCGAGTTATCCGAAAACTTTCAGAAGGAAGCCAAACGGCTTGTGAAAAAATATCCCTCTTTAGCAAAAGAAATACAAAGCTTGCTTAATTCATTGAGGAATACGCCTACCCAGGGTACACCAATCGGAAAGAACTGCTACAAAATCCGACTGGCTATTAAGAGTAAAGGAAAAGGCAAATCGGGAGGAGCACGTGCAATATCCTGTATGCTGACCGTAGAGGAACGGGTTATACTATTGTCTATCTACGATAAGTCTGAACAGGCAGATATTGCAGATAATTTTTTGAAACAACTTCTAAAAGAAAACGAAGGCTAATAAAACCGCTCGTAAACCCGCTCCTTTATCAACCCACTCAACCTGTCGAAATCATGTTGAGTGGCAATAGCCGGAATCGACATCAGTTTCATGGGAATAGCTGAATTGCCCCGTTTGTAAGGCGGCTGAGAATAGGCATATTCATTTAGTGAAAATCCCTGTCGTTCATAAAACTGAATCCGTCGGTAACTAATGTCATCCGTTGGAAGCTCTACTTCAAGAAGAATAATAGACGAATTTTTGATGCGTTTCACCTGCTCAAGTGCCTGTTGACCAAGCTGTTTGCCCCGTTGCGCAGGATCAATAGCGAAATGTTCGACGAACAACACGGCATCCCATTGCCAATAAATCATAAAGCCAACAAGCTGACCCTCAGTGACCAACGCACACAGGTGCATGTCGGGGCAGGGGAGAAGCTTGAGTAAATCGTCAAAACGGCGTCGTTCGTCTGCCGGAAATGATTCTTCATACCACACCTCAATCTTGGTTAAGTAGGGATGAGGCTGCTTTATCCTCAGGAAATCCATAAATGCCGATGTTGATACGGGTGTGACGAATGGTTTACCGCAACGCTTCCATCGCTTTTTTCATAGCGGCAAACTGCCGTTTCTTTTGCAGAACCGTTGGGGCCGCAACGCGTTCGCGGCAATCAAAAATGCCGCAGCGTTCGCAGGCTTCGTTGACAACCCGATACGACACTTCGCTGGCCGGGTTACTTTGGGGTGAGGCCGACAGAAAGCTCATTTTACTCTTCAGCGCGTCGTTCACGGCAAAGCACATGGATAGACTGATGTTCTGATGCCCGATGGTTTGAAATGGATGCGCGACCGAAATAATCAGGTACTGCTGCCCCGAATCGGCATATTCGGAAACTTGTGCCCGGCAAAGCGTACCGTCGAACCCTTTGTTTTGCTGCAAAAACTGAAGTTCCTGCAAGATCGTCCAGGCGATCCACCGGCGGCAAAAATGCTCATCCACAATGCCACGCGGGCCTTGCTGACGCGATAGGTGCATTTCTTTGGTGAGTTGAAACGTGGTTTGGCCGGGCGTGTGGTTGAACCGATAAAAGAACAACTGGTCGATGCCAAACTGGCTCGGCAGAACGTTGCTTAGCCGGTAGAAAAACCGTTCGGGGGTGGCCCCAAAGTCGTTGATAAGTTGCAGGAAAGTATCGTTGCTCCACGTGTCACGGGCGAAAATCTCACTTAGTTTGGCAACCAGCGCGTCGCGCCGGATCAGGATGGCCCCGGCAAAGTACGACGCTTTGTAATTGTTTAATATCTGCTCAAAGGACTCGGCTTCGACCCACGAATAGCTATAGGGCCGGTTTTTGAGGTTCATAAACTGGAAGCCTACCTCGCGGGCCAGAATGAACGCCCGCTGCTCCGCCGACAGGCCAATATTCAAGTGTAGGGTGCGGTGTTCGGGCCGGTAAACCGACCGCAACGAACTAAGTTCGGGGTTGGTGAGCGGATCAAATGGCTCAATACGCACCGTATAGCGGGTTTTGAGCAGGTTGCCCAGCAAAGCCTCCGTAACGGACTGACCCGGCATGGGGGCAAATTCCGCCAGAAAACGGTCGGCGTCGGCTTCGATATCGGGGAAATAATTGTCGTGCATTTCCTGATACGACCGCAGCATGGTCAGATACAGCCGCTCAACGCTCATGTTGTAGCTGAGGGCAATGTCCATGAACGTGCGAATCATGGCACTGACTTTGGCCGGGGCTTCGGCCAGCAGTTCGAGCAGATCCGATGGGTCGATGCCGAAGAGTTCGAGCGGAATTTCGGTCAGGAATTTGGAGCGCAGCAGGTCCGAAATAGGCTCCAGCTTTTTGCTCAGTTTCAGCGATACCAGCGTGTCATAATCCACGTCCATGGCGTTGGCTAAGGCCGAAATTTTATCCGCTTTGGGGTACTTTCGCCCCTTTTCGATTTCGGTTACGTACGAGACGGACAGGCTGGATCGCTGCGCTAACTCGCTCACCGACAGCTTTTTGTCGATACGTAGCTGGCGAAGTTTTAAGCCAAACAGCAGGCGGATATGATCGACGGGAAGATTCAACGGATGGAGAGGTAATTAGTGAGAAACTGATCCCGATTCATCGACCGACAGCGGACCGAGATTCCAGGAATGAGCCGGATTGTAGCGGAGCTGCCCGTCGGTAACAACAAGCGGAGAATCTACATTGTTATGGTACAACTGGCCCGTTCCCAATCCCTGTGGCAGCAAATGCCTGAACTGAGCCGTATATTGAGCAATGGCATTGAGGCCGATATTGGATTCCAGTGCCGACGTAAGCCACCAGCCAATATTAAGCCGCCCGGCCAGTTCAATCCACTCGTCGCAATGGCGAAAGCCGCCCAACAACGTGGGTTTGAGTACGATAAACTGCGGCTGTATTTTTTTGAGCAACCGAAATTTATGCACGTATTCCATCTGACCAATCAGTTCTTCATCGAGCGCAATGGGCAGGGGCGTGTGTCGGCAAAGATCGGCAAGCAGGTCGGGCTGTCCGGCGCGGATGGGCTGCTCGATGGAGTGCAGGTTATAGGTAGACAGCCGTTCGAGTTTGGCCATTACGTCGCCGGGCTGAAACGCGCCGTTCGCATCCACCCGGAGGGTAATCCGGTCGGCCGGAAAGCGGTCGCGAATCTGAGCCAGCAGGTCGCATTCCTGGTCAAAGTTAATGGCCCCAATTTTGAGTTTGAGGGTGGTGTAGCCGCTCTCAAGTTTCTCGTCGATTTGCTGCTGCATAAACACCGTACTACCCATCCAGACAAGCCCATTGATGGGCAATGCCCGCTGGCCCGCCGTAAAGTCGGACGGTTTCAGAATGCGCTGACCGCCCGCCAGAAAATCCAGCATCGCCGTTTCAAAACCGAACAATATGCTTGGAAACTGCGGGCTGATGACCTGATTGAGAACGATGGGGACATTCCAGCTAAACAGTTGCAGGTCAAGGTCCGTAAACTCCCGGCAATACTGCCCCAACTGCTCCTCAAAATCGGGCCGGTCATCATAGCTCAACCCCTTCAGCGGACCGCATTCACCATACCCGATCAGCGAGGAATTTTCGTCGTCGAACAGCCGGATAATGTAGGACGTTTTGTCCGTCAGGGTGCCGCGCGACGTACCCGCTTCGAAGCGAAAGTGCAACGTGTATTTCAGGTAGTCGGCTTTTAAACTCATTGTACCAAACGGTGAGGACGGGCGTTCCCAGTCCTAAAAGTACTACTTTTGACTGCTCAAGCGGGTAATATTACGAAATTATTAATGAAACGGTTGGTGGGTAAATGGCTACTCTTGCCATTCAGTGGACTTTATGGATTAGGAACGGACATTCGTAATTGGCTATTTAACAGCCACTTATTAGCGACCTTTCGCCCTTCCGTTTATACGATCAGCGTCGGTAATCTGACCGTTGGCGGTACTGGAAAAACACCCCTGGTGGAATTATTGATTAAACGGCACCTAACCCGAACACCCGTAACAGCGGGTGAACTGGCTACCCTGAGCCGGGGTTATGGACGACATACAACTGGCTTTCGAATTGCTACCGATGCGGACACAGCCGCAACCATTGGTGATGAACCCCGCCAGCTTTACCGCAAGTTTACGCCCCAAATCCGGGTATGCGTGGGCGAACGCCGGGCCGATGCCATTCGGGCGTTGCTGAAACAGCACCCCGAAACGAACCGGATTCTGCTCGATGATGCGTACCAGCATCGCGCCGTTCAGCCGCACCTCAACCTGCTGCTGATGGATTACGCCCGACCCTTTTACGACGATTACCCGTTTCCGGCGGGTCGGTTGCGCGAACGACGAAACGGTGCCCGGCGGGCCGACGCCATTGTGGTGACGAAGTGCCCGATGGACCTGTTTTCGACCGAACAGCAGCGGATGGTGGAAAAAATCAGACTATACGCCCGGCCCGAAACGCCTGTTTATTTTGCCGGTCTGCATTACGACCAGCCGGTTTCTTTTGCCACTCGACAGCCGGTTAGTAACCTGTCGACGGTAGTGCTGGTGTCGGGGCTGGCCAACGCCAATTCGCTGGACCAATACGTTCGACAAACATTTCGCCTGAGCCACCATTACCACTTTGCCGATCATTGTGCTTACACCCGCGCTGACCTTGAGCGAATTATGGCTGCACTGCCGCCCCATACGGCTCTGCTGACAACCGAAAAAGACTGGGTGAAACTCGACGCCCTGCTTACCCCGGCCGAGCGGGAGTCGTGGCCGTTGTATTACCTGCCGGTTGCCGTGCAGTTTCTGCCGGGGCATGAATTGCGATTTATGGAGTTATTAAATCGGTCGAGCCTTAAAAATCGTTAACAGAGTGTCGTCAATGAGTGGGTGTCCGGCGTTTTGGCGTACTTTTGAGCTAATGAATCAGCGTTTTTTTGTCCTGTTTTTCTTCCTTAGTCTGTCCCTCACGGGCTGGGCGCAGCAGTTTCCGGGTGGGCAGTCGCCCGGTGGATTTCCCGGTGGTTTTGGCGGGCGGCAGAGTATGCCAACCTCAACGTCGGGCACCAGCAACGGCATCGACGATTCGACAAAGGTCATCTACGGTCCTAAATCGACGCGGTATGTGCTGGAAGATGACGTGCTGAACAATCGCCGGAAAATGTACACCCTCGACACGACGATGGACGAAGTGCATCGGTTCACCTACGTGCAGCGGAGCCAGAATCAGTATCAGGATCTGGGTGCGCTCGGTACGCCCATCCGCCCGGTATTTCTGGCCGTTCCGCAACAGTTGGGGGCGCAGTCGGGGTATTATGTGTTTGCGCCTTATGCCTACCAGACGATGGGCGTCAAATATTTCGACACCCGGTCGCCCTATACCGACATGTACATTGCGCTGGGCGGCAATAACCAGAACATTCTGCGTTTCGACATGGCGCAGAATATTTCGCCCCGCTGGAACATTGGCTTCAACGCCCAGCGGTTTACGGCGCAGAAACAGTTCGGTCTCAGCGGCACGAATGATCCGTATAAACTGCTGACGCAGAACTGGGGCTTTCTGCTGCACACAAACTACCGCTCAAAAAACGAGAAATATACCCTGCTCGCCCATTTCAACAACATGAACCACAGCCTCGACGAGCAGGGCGGTGTTTTACCGGGCCGGGCGGGCGACGGCTCGCCAATTTTGTATAATTACACCGGTGATCCGCGTTTGCGAAGTGGCAGCACACTGGCGCAGGGCGGGCCGCAGGGACCCCACGGCTGGGAACGACGGAACGATTGGCACGCCTACCACCAGTATGTGCTCGACAAAGGGTTTCAACTCTATCATCGCTTTGATTATCAGATTCAAACCAATTTTTACCGGGACGATACACTTCGCCTGAACCAGTCGATAAATACCCTTCTGGACACGATCCCCCGGCGCTTTTATCCCGCTATTTCGGGTGATACGTCGCGTCTGGAGCAGCACGCCCGGTTTCGGGTGCTCGAAAATCAGGTGGGTATCAAAGGAGTTGCCCAGTTCAAAGAAGCGTCGTTTAACTACCGGGCCTACCTGCGTGTGCGTAATTACAAGCAAACGTCGCTGTATAACCTCACCAGAACGGCCTATAACGAATACGGAACGACCCAGTTAGAAACCTTTTTGGGCGGCTGGTTAGGGTATTATTTCCCCGACAGCCTGTCGCGCCTGACCGCCGAAGCCGAGTTTGGCAGCGGAAAAAAAGGTAGTTTCCGGCTGGCCGGACAGTTTGAGAGCACATTCCTGACGGCAAACATTTCGTACATGGCCGTTGAGCCAACCGTTTTGCAGAGCCGTTTTCAGAGCAAAGTTTATTTCTGGCCCGACCCTGCCAATGGCCTGAACCCGCTGGTGAACCGGAACTACCTGCACGCCCACGGTAAACTCAACATCCGGTACAAAAAACTACGGCTGGAACCCAGTTTCGACTACGATTTACTAAAAAACTACGTTTATTTCGATGAAGACGGGGTTGTCCGGCAGGAGGGGTCACCCATTAGTATCGTCCGGCCGGGGTTAGGCTATCACCTGCAATTAGGTAAATTCGTCGTGTCGGGGCAGGCGTATTACACGGCGAAGGAAGGGCCGGACGTAATCCGAATTCCGCCGTTTTTCATGAATACCCGCATCCAGTATGAGTTCCTGTATGCCAAAGTGCTGTATATCCAGACCGGTATCGACCTGCATTATAAGTCACCGTATTATGGGGATGCCTATATGCCTCTCACGCAGCAGTTTCACCTGCAAAATCGTCAGCAGGTCGAGGGGTATGTACTCGCCGACCTGTATGCCAATTTACGCATTAACCGAACCCGGCTGTTTATTAAACTTACACACGCCAATCAGGGCGTTTTTCAGCCCGGTTATTTCGTCGCGCCCGATTTTCTGCCCATGCGCCGGGGTTTCGCGTTTGGGGTCGACTGGTATTTATTCGATTAACATAGGTAAGATTAGCCAGCCTGTTGCTTATTTATCCGTTAATAATACCTAACGCCTATGGTAAGCAACGCCTTTATCCTGTTTCTGCTTGGGCTGGTTGGCTTTTTTGAAAAACCCATCGACCCGCCCGCAAAGCCAGTTTCCTTATTTGATGGGCATACCTTCCGGGGGTGGCAGGGCGATACGGCACATTTGTGGCACATTCGGGAGGGCGCACTGGTAGGTGGTTCGCTGGATAGCACAGTGCGGCACAATGATTTTCTTTGCACTACCCGCAGCTATTCCAATTTTGTGCTAACCTTGCAATGGAAACTCGTCGGAACGGGGTTTGTGAACGGAGGTGTCCAGCTTCGCAGCCAGCGGCTGACCAACCCGGCCTATGAAATGACTGGTTATCAGGCCGATCTGGGCAAAGGCTATTGGGGTGGATTATACGACGAATCGCGCCGAAACAAAACACTTGTACAACCCGATTCTAATTTAATCGGGCGTATTTTGCGCGTAAACGACTGGAACGACTACAAGATACAGTGCGAAGGTTCCCGAATCAGAATCTGGTTAAACGGGAAACCCACCGTCGACTACGTAGAGACCGACCCGGCCATACCGCAGTCGGGCCTTATTGGGTTGCAGATTCACGGGGGCGGCAAAGCTGAAGCGTCTTATAAAAACATTGTACTGAACGAGTTGCACTAATAACAACGGGATACAACGGTACGTTTCAGATTGTCGCACAGATGTCATCTTTTTTAGGCACCGAAACGTAAAGATGACATCTGTGCGACAATCTGAAACGTACCCGAAAAAATGGTACGTTAACGTCTTTTCAACGAATACCAAACTTTACGTTTATACATGGACCCATTTCAGATTCAAAAAGCTCCGGTTCAATACGACGTTGCCATTGTCGGCTCAGGGGCTGGGGGTGGCATGGCGGCTTATATGCTGGCGAAAGCCGGAGCAAAAGTCGTGCTGCTGGAAGCGGGCGGCTATTACGACCCCGCCGATCCTAAATACATTACCCAACTGAAATGGCCGTGGGAGTCGCCCCGGCGCGGAGCAAGCACAACGCGGGCATTCGGCGATTTCGACGCGGCCTGGGGCGGCTGGGATATCGAGGGGGAACCGTACACCAACGCCAAAGGCTCTGATTTTCAGTGGTTTCGGTCACGTATGCTCGGCGGACGTACGAACCACTGGGGCCGGATTTCACTCCGGTTCGCGCCCGACGATTTTCGGCGTAAAAGCATGACCGGCATCGGCGAAGACTGGCCCATCGGCTACGATGACCTCAAGCCGTTTTACGACCGCATCGACCGCATGATTGGCGTATTCGGGTCTATCGAAAACATGCCTTCGGAACCGGACGGTATTTTTCTGCCCGCGCCCAAACCGCGCCTGCACGAACTGATGATTCGCAAAGGAGCACGCGGCCTTGGCATTCCGGTGATTCCGTCGCGGCTGTCGATTCTGACAAAACCCGTCAACAACGAACGCGGAGCCTGTTTTTATTGCAGTCAGTGTGGTCGGGGTTGTCAGGCGTATGCCGATTTTTCGTCGTCGTCGGTGCTGGTGAAGCCCGCCCTGAAAACGGGAAATGTGACCCTTATCAATGGCGCGATGGTGCGCGAAGTTATTACCGATCCGGCAACGGGTCTGGCAACGGGCGTGAGTTATGTGGACACGCAAACCTTGCAGGAGGTTACGGTAAAGGCGAAATCGGTGGTGTTGGCGGCCAGTGCGGGCGAAACGGCCCGGTTACTGCTCAATTCCAAGTCGAGCCGGTTTCAAACCGGATTGGCGAATTCCAGCAACGTCGTGGGTAAATACATCAACGACTCAACGGGAGCCAGCCGGTCGGCGTTTATACCCGCCCTGATGGACCGCAAACGCTACAATGAAGACGGTGTGGGCGGAATGCACGTGTTTACACCCTGGTGGCTGGATAATAAAAAATTAGATTTCCCGCGCGGTTACCACATCGAATACTGGGGCGGCATGGGTATGCCCGCCTACGGTTTTGGCTGGGGAATCGAAGCGATGAACGGCATGATTGCCGCCCGCGATGGCAGTAAAAAGCCGGGTGGTGGCTACGGCGCGGGCCTGAAAGACGATTTTCGTCGGTTTTACGGCGCGTATGTCGGCATGGCCGGTCGGGGCGAACCCGTCCCGCTGGAAAGCAACTACTGCGAAATTGATCCGAGTGTGGTTGACAAATACGGTATCCCGGTGCTTAGGTTCAACTATAAATGGTCTGATGCTGAGATAAAACAGGCCAAACACATGCAGGATACCTTCGAGGAAATCATTCACTCGATGGGCGGCATTGCGCTGGGCGACAAACCCACTGCCTCAACCAATTACGGTCTGGCAGCTCCGGGCCTGATTATCCACGAAGTGGGCACGGCCCGCATGGGTAAGGACCCTAAAACCTCCGTGCTGAATGGCTACCAGCAGGCGCACGACGTAAAAAACCTATTCATTGTCGATGCGGCCCCGTTCCCTTCGCAGGGCGACAAAAACGTTACCTGGACCATCCTGGCCAGTTCCATGCGCACAAGCGAGTATTTAATCGATCAGGTGAAACAGAAGAATATTTAACCAAACAAACCACCCCCAAGTCCGAAGGACTTGACTCCGGGTAATCCCGGATGCAATCCGGGGGGCGAGGTATAACCGAACCAACGACATATGAAACGTAGAGACACCTTAAAAGCCCTCTCGCTTACTGGTTTTGGCCTGGCTGTTGGCCCCGTCGAAGCCGCCGTTCCGCCACCACCCGATACCAAACCCCTGAAAATTCCGGGTGGACGGCAGAAGTTTGAAGCCGAGCGTGATGCCCGGCTGAACGCCGAAAAATTCTTTACACCCCACGAACTGCAAACCGTTACGGTCCTCTCCGACATCATCATTCCAGCCGATGAACGGTCGGGGAGTGCGTCGCAGGCGGGTGTGCCGGCGTTCATCGAGTTCATGATGAAAGACCAGCCCAAAAATCAGACGCCCATGCGCGGTGGCATTCGCTGGCTCGACAACACCTGTACCAAACGCTACGGTAAGTCGTTCGTGCTTTGCACCAAAGCGCAGCAGATCGACATGGTCGAGCAGATTGCGTATCCCGGTAAGGCGAAACCCGATATGACGCAGGGTACGGCCTTTTTTAGCATGATGCGGAACATGACGGCCACCGGCTTTTATACCAGCCAGATGGGCATTAAAGACATCGGCTACGTCGGCAACGTGCCCAACCAATGGGAAGGCGTGCCCGACGACGTACTGAAACAATACGGGCTTGCCTACGAAGAGCGCGAACTGAATCAGGGGAAGTAGCGCGAACCAATGAACCAGACAAAACGGCCTTATCGACTCGATGGGGCCGTTTTTTGTTTCCTGCTCATAATCAATGATTATCGTCCATAATCAGAAGTTGGGCGACGCCCGAACGAAACACGTACTAAAAATCATTATACTTGCAATAGAAACAGAACGCCGAACACAACGGCGTTTCGTTTTGTTGTTTTAGTTGATTAACTCTATAGGCTATAAGATTATGTCCATCCAACTGACCGATAACGTAAGTAAAGCCGCTCGTCGTGACATTCTGGACCTCGAACAGAAGATTAACTCGTTCCGGTCGGGCGACATAGCCGACGAGGCTTTTCGTAAGTTTCGGCTGACGCGGGGCGTGTATGGCCAGCGGCAACCGGGTGTGCAGATGATTCGCATCAAATTGCCGTACGGTCGTATCACAGCCGACCAACTCATCCGCATTGCCGACCTGTCGGATAAGTTTGCCACGGGAAATCTCCACGCGACAACCCGGCAGGATATCCAACTGCACTTCGTCAAATTAGCGGATTCGCCCCAGCTCTGGGCCGAACTCGAAGACGCTGGTATTACGCTAAAAGAAGCCTGTGGCAACACCGTTCGGAACGTAACGGGGTCAGCGCGGGCGGGCATCGACCCACTGGAGCCGTTCGACATTACGCCCTACGCCTATAGTATTTTCGATTACTTCCTGCGGAACCCAATCTGTCAGGATATGGGCCGGAAATTCAAGATTTCCCTGTCGTCGAGTGAGAAAGATTCGGCCTACGGCTACATGCACGATGTGGGTCTGGTGGCTCGTGTGCAGAATGGTCAGCGTGGCTTTAAAGTGATGCTGGGCGGAGGCTTGGGCGCACAGCCTTTTTCGGCGCAGACCGCGTTTGAGTTTCTGGACGAAGAACAGGTTATTCCGTTTATTGAGGGGGTTATTCGCGTGTTCGACCGCTACGGCGAACGCCAGAAACGCCACAAAGCCCGCATGAAATACCTGCTCAATGACATTGGGCTGGAGGAATTGCTGCGCCGGATCGCCGAAGAAACGCCTGCTTTAAAAGTTAAGCAGTTTGTTGTTGATAGTAGTTCGTCGTTAAGCGATGAAACGTTTGCAGCACGACCGGAAGCCAGTGGTTACACACTACAAACTGAAAACGACAAACTGAATGCCTGGTTCAAAACCAACGTGTTTGAGCAGAAGCAGGCTGGCTGGTACGCTGTGCAGTTGCGCGTTTTATTGGGCGATATGCATTCCGATACGGCGCGGGCACTGGCGCAGATCGTCAAACAATACGCTGCCGACGATATTCGGGTGACGGTCAATCAGGGGTATTTGCTGCGGTTTATCAAACCCGAAAACCTGACTGCTGTGTTCAACGCACTCGACGCGCTGGGTCTGGCCGAACCGGGTTTTGACACGACCGCCGATATTACGACCTGTCCCGGCACCGACACCTGTAACCTCGCTATTTCGAGCAGCTACGGCATTACTCGCGCACTGGAACGGATGATGCACGACGAATTTCCCGATCTGGTATTCAACGACGATATCAAAATCAAAATTTCGGGTTGCATGAACGGTTGCGGGCAGCATTCGGTTGCCAACATCGGGTATCATGGCTCGTCGCTCAAGAACGGTGCTTATGTTCTGCCTGCTTTGCAGGTGCTGCTGGGCGGTGGTTTCAACGGCAAGGGCGAGGGTTTGATTGCCGATAAAGTAATCAAATTGCCTGCTAAACGTGGGCCGGATTCATTACGTTATCTGCTCCGCGATTTTGAAGCCAATACGTTCGACGGCGAATATTTCAGCGATTATTACGCGCGGCAGGGCAAAAATTATTTTTACCAACTGCTGAAACCGCTGGCCGATCTGAAGACCCTCGTAGACAGTGATTACATCGACTGGGACCATACCGAACAGTACGTGACGGAGGTGGGCGTGGGCGAATGCGCCAGTGTGCTGATCGACCTCGTGGCAACGACGCTGACTGAAGCGAGTGAAAAACTCGGCTGGGCGCAGGAAGCCTTTGCCGAAACTCGCTGGGCCGACGCACTCTATCATGCCTACAATGTGTTCATTACGGGCGCACGGGCCGCACTGATGAGCCGCGACATTCCGACCAATACGCAACACGGCATCGTCAGTGATTTCGACAAAACGTTTGCCGGCGAAACGGATTTTCATCAGGCCGAAGGCGACTTTAAGGCCCTGGTGTTCAGCATTAACAAGCGGGAACCATCGGAAGCGTTTGCCCGGCAGTTTTTAACGCAGGCCGACGCGTTTCTGCAAGCCGTTCAGGCCTACCGCAACATCCAGATTGAGCAGGAAGGAACTCCGCATTTACAGGAACTGACCCAGGCGCAGGACAGCTAAAACAAAGGCGAAAGAGCGAATGAGTGAAAGAGTGGTCCGCCGTAACGGTGAGTTGTTCTTTCACTCTTTCACTCATTCGCTCTTTCACTCTTTGAAAATGAAACTCACTCTCGTAGGTGCCGGGCCGGGCGACCCGGATTTGATAACGGTAAAGGGAATTCGGGCGTTGGAGCAGGCCGATGTGGTCATGTACGACGCACTCGTGCATCCCGATTTGCTTGATTATTGCCGTCCAGACGCGCTCAAGGTGTACGTGGGCAAGCGACGGGGTGCCTACTCGTGTATGCAGGAAGACATCAACCCGCTCATCGTGCATTACGCTCAGCAATACGGCCATGTGGTTCGGCTGAAAGGCGGAGATTCATTTGTGTTCGGGCGGGGTTTTGAAGAGATCGAATTTGCCCGCCAGCACGGCGTCGAAACGGCCGTTGTGCCGGGTCTGTCGAGCAGTTATGCCGTACCGGCGTCGGCCAATATTCCGCTCACCACGCGGGGCGTTTCAGAAAGTTTCTGGGTCGTAACGGGTACTACCAAAGCCGGGCAGCTTTCCAATGATCTGCGGCTGGCCGCTCAGTCATCGGCTACGGTGGTCGTGCTGATGGGAATGCACAAACTGACCGAAATTATGGCCGTTTTCGCCGACTGTGGCCGGTCCGAGACCCCCGTTGCCATTATTCAAAATGGTACGTTATCCGACCAGCAGATGCTTGTCGGGCGTGTTTCGGACATTGACCAGCGCGTTGCCGACAGTGGTCTGGGCAATCCCGCCATCATCGTCATCGGCGATGTAGCCGCGCTCACGCTGACCGATATTGACGCGGCCCAACAATCCATTCAGGCAATCTGATTAGTGCTCATGTTGACGCCAACAAAAAAGGCCTGTGTCCTCACAGGCCTTTTTTGTTGGCGTCAACATGAGCAAATTGTCGTTACTTTCGCGCACTAATTTATTGTGATGAAAAAATACGTTGCTTTCGGGATTACGCTTGAAACCGATCTGAATTTCACTGGAGTTTTACAGGAATCAACCGCAAAAACTGATGTTTTTATAACCGAAGGGCCTGTTTTGGAAAAGGCCAGTCGCCAAACGCGCATTTATCGCCGGGGGGTACAGGCTAAATTTGGCATGACCGATACGAGTCTTCTGCTGAACTGGGCCGGTATTGGCAAATTCCGAATGTCGCATGGAAACGAGATTGCTTATCAAAATTTAGGGGCCGACGAAGGGACGATGCGCCTGTTTTTATTGAGCGAAGTAATCGGTCTTCTCTTGTTTCAGCGCGGTCTATTTCTCCTGCATGGGAGTGCTGTATGCGTGGGCAACGAAGCACGGGTTTTTCTGGGCGTGCCGGGTGCGGGAAAATCGACGACGGCAGCGGCTTTCGGGAAAGCGGGTTATACGGTACTCACGGACGATCTGGTTGCTATTCAATTGATTGATACTAAGCCCTTTGTCGTTCCCGCGTTTAGTCAGTACAAAATCTGGGAACGTACCGTTGAGGGTTTAAGCATCGACCGGTCTGTTCTTGAGCCATCCTTTGAAGGGGCGACCAAATTTTTAGTTACCCAGCCAATCGCGGATTTTCCGCAGCAGCCGATACCGCTACGTTCCATCACGCTGCTTTATCCGCCCAACTCGCGCCGGGAAAACGAGCGTATCAAACCTCTGCGGGCACCCATCGAACTGCTTCAGCATTTTCCGTTACCCGTACAGTTGCTAAAAGCGGGCTATCTGCAACAGCACTTTCAGGATGCGTTGCATATTGCCCAGGTTGCCGAAATTCATCAGATGAAACGGCCCGACGGGTTTGCCGCTTTAGATGAGTTTGTTCGGGCGGTTTAGCTAAACCGCTGCACTATTTCCTCTGCCGTCAGCTTTTCCTGCTGACCCGTTACCATATTTTTTAGACCAAGCAGTCCCGTCTGTGTTTCTTCCGAGCCAATCAGCACGACGTAGGGAATTTGGCGGGCATTGGCGTAATCGAGCATTTTCTTCACTTTCGCGAAGTCGGGATAGACTTCGGCGGCTGTACCCGATGCCCGAAGCTGGCTCAGCAGGGGCAACGCTACTGACTGTGCCTGTTGGTCGAAGGGTAAAATAATAACCTGCGTACCCTGACCCGCACTGGCCGGAAACAGGTTCAGTTCGTCCATGACATCATAAATGCGGTCAACACCGAACGAGATACCTACCCCCGACATGCCCGGCATACCGAATGCGCCCGTCAGGTTGTCATACCGTCCGCCACCGCTCACACTGCCAATGCTGACGCCGTTGGCTTTCACTTCAAAAATGGCTCCGGTATAGTAGGAGAGGCCCCGCGCCAGCGTCGGGTCGAGTTGAACGTGCGACTCGACCATGCCGTATTGCTGAACCAACTGTAGTGTTTCTTCCAGTTCGGCGATACCCTGAAGTGCTATTTCAGATGCTGATAGCCAAGATTTTAGCTCGGTTAATACATTGTCTGGATCAACACTGTTAAATGAAAATAAGGGCGTAAGTTTTTGGATAGACTCATGCGAAAATCCCCGCTCCCGAAGTTCATCCAGCACTTTCTCCGTACCAATTTTATCTAATTTATCAATCGCTACCGACAGCGTTCCTTCCTGGCCCGGCGCGCCGATTACCTCAGCAATCCCCGCCAGAATTTTCCGGTTATTGATCTTTAACGTAAAATCCTGAATGGTCAAATTACGAAAAACCTCATGAATCATCAGCACAATTTCGGCTTCGCATAGTAGCGAGTTTGTGCCAACCACGTCAGCGTCGCACTGGTAGAACTCCCGATAACGGCCCCGCTGCGGACGGTCGGCC
The DNA here is from genome assembly GCA_964244845.1 of uncultured Spirosoma sp. Lineage (GTDB taxonomy): Bacteria > Bacteroidota > Bacteroidia > Cytophagales > Spirosomataceae > Spirosoma. Next base: position 480,138 of record CAXTKE010000004.1, on the reverse strand, counting down.
CGCCAAACGGGTTGCATCTGGTAGCGTTTGAACGGCATGGCGAGGTCGTTCCGGTTCATAACCACGTACCGGGCGAAGGGAACGGTCAGGTCATAACGGAGTCCCTTTTCGGATATTTTCGGGATTATTTTTTTTGAGCCGGATGCCAGGTCGAGTTCGGTGAGGGGAGCGGCAAAATCGCCGGAGTTCAGGATTTTGAAGAGGAGTTGATCGCCTTCGTCGCCGTATTTTCCCGTCAGCGTGGACAGGTTTTCCATGGATGGCGTTTCGATGGGTTGAAAACCAAACCGCTGGAAGGTCCGGCGGATGGTATCGAATATAAAAAGCCGTTTACGCATTTGCTCCGGCCCAAAGTCACGGGTGCCTTTCGGCAGGGTTGGTTTTTGCATGGTGCAAAAATAATAGACAGGATTCCAGGATAGACAGGATTAAACAGGATGAGCAAGATAAAAATCCTGTTTAATCCTGTAATCCTGTCTATAAACCTATACTCCTCTCCAAAAAATATAAATTACCTGTAAATCTTGTCTAAAAAAACACTAATTTTGCGCTCCGATTAGAACCGACACGTTAAAAAGATACAATCATGGGCGTAACAGAATTAAAGCGTAAGGCTCGCCGGAACCGGGCTATTGCCAACAACAAAGTCAATGCAATTAAACAATTGCTACGTAAGCCAACCATCAAAAATGTGGATGTAGAAGCCATCAAGGCGTCATTCGCTGAGAAAAAAGCGTAATTCGGCTGGATTAGCTGACAGGCAAACAAACTGACTTAAGCCTCGCCCTTACCCGGTGAGGCTTTTCGTTTGTAGCGGAACCGGCTCCATTCGCGTTCCCGCTTCTTGAGTTCACGGCGTACGAACCGGCGATAGTCTAATTGAGCGCGGTAGCGTACCGCCTGTCCGAACAGCAGCAAACCACCATTGATCAGAATCAGGCTATAGAATCCCCACAGAAACCACTGCCGGAATGGAGCACCGATTTCTTTGGCCTGAACAGCCTCGCTAAACACACACAAGCCTACACTGAACAGGAAAAGACCCAACGGCGCGATAATTAAGCCTTTTGTCCGGGTGCTCATGCGCTTCACTAATCGCTGACCGGGTGGTTTCGCCAGTTTCGCCATAGATTATTTATCGTAAATGGTTTCAATGAATAACGTTATAATTCCCCTATTCGTTAATATTGGCTTAACATTATGATAACATTTGGATAATATAGTGCCGGATGGGCTGGATGACTGGGAGCAAAATGCTGCTTATACGTCGATGTCAGGATGGGTATTCAATGGTTGACCCTGTTTCCTGAAATCCCTTTGGCTCATTAAGTCGTTTGATTCCTTCGCCAATGAACCCGATTCCATAGCCAATCAATTGCACAAACGCTGCCACGACACTCAACAGACCAACAGACACACTTTTTTCTTTCCGGGTCGCATCCATGAAAATCAGAAATGAAAGCAGAATTAGTGAACCCAGTGCCACTTTGAACAACACCGGGCTGATGAACGCCCAGACTGGCACCGAAACCACAAAGAGCGTAAATAGGGCTGGAAACGTATGGACAAGTTTTAGCTCGGTGGGGTAGTAGCGGGATATGTTGATACGTGCCCGGCCGAAGAAGCGCGTCTGACGAAAAAACTGTGTGAAATTTGTCCGGCGTTTGTGGTAGATGAACGCGTCGGGAATCAGTCCGGTCGTAAAACCATTGTCAATAATACGGATTGCGAACTCAATGTCTTCGCCCATCCGGCTTAGCTTATAGCCGCCGATGGTTTCCCAGACCGTTCGCGACAGGCCCATATTGAAGCTACGGGGATGATACGTACCGCCGAGATTTTTTTTACTGCCCCGAATCCCGCCCGTCGTGAAGGGTGAAGTCATGGAATAACTAATGGCTTTCTGAATGGGCGTGAAATCGGGGTGGGCCGCGTCGGGGCCACCGTAGGCGTCAATCCAGCGCGTGTTCAACTGCTGGCTAACGACGGCAAAGTAGTGGGGTGGAATGAGCGCGTCCGAGTCGAAAATAACGAAATAATCGCCGGTAGCCCGCTCAAAACCGAAGTTGCGGGTAAATCCCTGCCCCGAATTTTCCTTGAAAAAATACCGTATCGACAGTTGGCTGGCAAACTCCGCCACCACGCCATCGGCTTTACTGGTCGAGCCGTCGTCAATCACCAGCACCTCAAACTGTTGATACGTCTGTTTCATCAGACTAACCAGCAGTTCGCGCAGTTCGTCGGGGCGGTTGTAAACGGGAATGATTATGGAGAAGAACATTATAAACGCTTTAGTAGCCAGGTCCGAAACTTGTCTACCGAGTCAAATAATCCATCGGGCTTCATTTCGGCTAATACATCCGGCTCAGCCGTACTGGCCCAGGCTGCCGCTGCAATCGGTACGCCTGCTTTTCGACAGGCCACAATGTCGCTGGGCGCGTCACCAATGTACAATACTTCGGTGGGTAGTAGTTTCCAGTCGGCTACGATTCGGTTGATATTGCGGGTTTTACTATTAATTTCCGCATCGCCGTAGCCAAATGCGCTGAAGTACGGAGTCAACTGGTAAAATGTTAACGACAAAGCCGCACTACGTTCCCCTTTACCCGTTACTAATGCCAATCGAACGTGTTTAGCCTGTAGCTCAGTCAGCAACGATTGAATACCGGGAAACAAATCGGGGTAGTCGGCGTGGTACTGTTCGTAATGCGTCAGGTAAGCAGACACGCCTTCCTGATAACGATCCGGTATCAACGCCTTAATCGTACCCTCCTCGGCCGGTCCGAATGTAGCAATAATCTCCGCGTCGCTAACGGGTCGACCCAGATGCGGCTCAATGGACGAGCGAAATGCCCGGATGCATAAAGGCAGCGTATCCGCCAGCGTTCCATCGAAATCGAAGATTAGCCCCTTCGTTGTCATCCGCGTTCCATAATTTCTGTTAAAGAATCTTCGTTTGCCTGAATGACCTGGTCAATTAACTCATCGGTGAGGGCAACGGACAGGAACAGGCTCTCGAATTGCGAGGGAGCCAGATACACACCGCGTTTCAACATAGCGTGAAAATACCGGCCAAATTGCGGCAAATCGCAGGTTTTGGCTTCCGAAAAATTTGTTACGGGCCGCTCCGTCATGAACAGGGTAAACATCGACCCAATATGGTTCATGGTATAATTCAGTCCGGCCTTCTGCAAACCCGCCCGGAATCCGGTCGTTAGTTTTTGCCCGATTTCATCCAGACGGGTATACACCTCCGGGTGGTCGTTCAGATAGTGTAGCATCGCCATCCCCGCCGACATGGCAATCGGATTGCCCGACAACGTACCGGCCTGATAAACCGGACCGGCGGGTGCCACCATCTTCATAATATCGGCGCGGCCACCGTAGGCACCAACGGGCATACCGCCCCCAATGATTTTTCCCATCGTGGTCAGGTCGGGCGTAATGCCGAAACGGGCCTGCGCTCCGCCTTTCGCCAGCCGGAAACCAGTCATCACCTCGTCGAAAATCAGGACAACCCCGTGCTGATCGCAGAGGGAACGAATGCCTTCCAGAAAACCCGGTTCGGGCAGCACACACCCCATGTTCCCGACCACCGGCTCCAGAATCAGCGCGGCTACCTGGTTGTGGTTGTTGACCAAAAGTTCCTCTACAGCGGCAAGGTCATTGTAAGGCGCGGTGAGCGTATCGGCCGCTGTTGCTTTGGTAACGCCCGGACTGTCGGGTATGCCCATGGTCATGGCTCCGCTGCCAGCCGCAATCAGAAACGAGTCGCCGTGACCATGATAGCAGCCTTCAAACTTGATAATCTTGTCGCGGTTGGTGAATCCACGCGCTACGCGGATAGCCGACATGGTGGCTTCGGTTCCTGAATTGACCATCCGCACCATCTCCACCGATGGCACCATGGTGGTAATGAGTTCGGCCATTTCGACTTCCTTGCGCGTGGGTGCCCCAAACGAAAACGAATGCTGAATGGCATCACGAACGGCTTTCTCGACCGGCTCAAATGCGTGGCCCAGAATCATCGGTCCCCACGAGTTAATGAGTTCAATGTACTGCCGACCATCCTCATCGTAGAGGTACGGACCTTTGGCCGACTTGATAAAGAGGGGAGTACCCCCAACGGCCCGGAACGCCCGAACCGGCGAGTTAACCCCGCCCGGTATCAGCGTCTTCGCTTTCTCGAATAATTCTTCGCTCGTCATTTTTGAATGAGCGAGTGATTGAGTGATTGAATGATTGAGTGATTGAATACCTCCCGGTACCTCTCATTCAATCATTCAATCACTCAATCACTCACTAATTTACTTTTATAAACCGTCCGTCTTCGTATTTAACGATGGGAACGATCTGGTTTTCATTGGCTTGTGTATAGTCAAACCCCGACAGCAGATAGTCATCCGTGTCTGACTTCAGGTTGTTGCGATTGCGAAGTTGCGTGCCGTTTCTGGCTAACTGCCGACCGAAAAACAACATCATGTCGTACCCTTCGCTGGCAAAGACGGACGGGATGGTATTGCGTTTGGCGATGTATTGTTCCTGGAATTCAAGGACTGGCTCGCGCGATGAGTCAATGAAATCGGGGTATAGCAAGTATAAGTCGCGTCGGGTGAACGTGGATAGCGAGTTGCGGTAGAAATCGAAGGCCGAAGCCGTTGCGATCAGCGGCCCGCTTACCCGGCGTCGGCTGAGGGCGTCGAGCATCCGGGGGCCGTCATCATCGTTACTGCTGGCAAAAAAAACATGGCCCAGCGCAACACCGGGGGCAGACGTACCGGTGGCGGTTGGCGGGACAGTTGCTGGCGTTGGTCGGGGTAAGGTGGTTGGATTGGCGGGTGCTCCAAACTGCATCGCATCGGCCATGGCCTGCGCCGGTCCACCCATTTTCCGAAAATCGAGAATCTGATAATTTTGTCGCTTTAGCTCTGCCCGATACGCTACCGCCAGCAACGAATCTTTACGTGCCGTTCCGTAATAAATAGCGGCTCGTCGGCTTCCGCCCAGTGCCTGAACCTGTTCGGCAACTTTCCGTGTCTGCTGATTGATAGACGCCTGCGCCAGAAACGACATCGGTTGATTGGCGACCAGTTCGCTGCTTGTGGCTATGGGATTCAGGAGCAGAATGTTGCTCTGATTGGCATAGGCCGATGCAATCCGATTCGGCTCTATATACAGTGGCCCAATAATCAGATCCGTTTGCGCAAACGCCGGGCTATTGACCAGTTCAAGGGTTTTATTCGCGTCATTGTCGACATCGTAGGCGAACAGGTTGACTGTAATACCTTCTTCCTGTAACTTATTTTTCGCCATTTTAATGCCGTCATAGAGGTCATACACATACTGGTTGGACCGTACACGCTTATTTGAGTCGAACTCATCTACCCGGAATGGAAACATCACGGCTACATTGTAGTAGCCTTTGGGACGCGTATTCCGGTCGGGCGTAATGGGCGAAGCGGATCTTGACGGTGGGGTTCCCGATGGGGGAGTAACGGTAGGTTGCGAGGCTACCGTACCCGGCACACCGAAACGGTTGGTGAGCCGGTCGGACAGTTCCAAATCATCTTTATCGCTGGCCGTTCGCTGAATCAGATCAATCAGGGCAAGGCCCACCGTCCGGTCACCGGGGTAGGATTGATTAAGTTTTTTCAGGCGATTGAGGTCCGTAATGCGCGGTACAAACGTCTGTTCAAGCCGGGCGATGTCGGGGCGCAGGGCGGGATTGCCAATTTTCTGAATGGCCGTTAGTGCGTCTTCGTACTGCCCCATTTCCATACACGAAGCCGCAAACAGATACTGAGCTTCGTCCATTTTGAGCCAGTCGGGAAACACTTCCATCAACTGGCGGAGCATCAACCGGGACTGATTAAAATTTTTCTGTCTGAAGGTTGCCAGCGCGTAGTAATAACTGGCATATGGGGCTAACGGACCGCGTTGCTGGACCAGAGTGTTCAAGTCTGCTTTGGCGCGGTCGTACTCGCCGGTCTGTACCAGGTTTACGGCTGCGGTATACCGTTTTTGATCAGTGGGCGAGACCTGTGCCGTAGCGATTGACCCGCTGAACAACGCCATGCACGCAACGAATAGGAATGTTAACCACCAAAACCGACTGTTCATGTTTACTAAGGTTAATGCACAAAAGCAACGCGGTAGCGTTGCTTTTGTGGGGTTATAGGTTTGTGGTTCACAGTATATGGTATTTAGTTTACGGTGGCTGGCTGGTCCGCCGTTCCGGTGCGGCACACGTTGCTTACGCGTCAGCCACCGTAAACTACAAACCACAAACTGGATTACCGTAAACTTATTTTTTCGTCTTCGCCCGGCGCTGGGCTTCATCGGCTTTCTTGCGGGCCTCTTCGGCGGAGGCAAGCTGCTTCTGAAGCAATGCCTGAAATCCACCGGGTTTTTTGCCTTCGCCAGCCGCGTTCTTCCGGCGATTTTCGTCCAGAACGGCTTTAATTTTATCCTCGTCAACAAACTTGCGAATGAGCAGTTGCTGGGCAATCGTGACGATGTTAGAAACGAAGTAATAAAATGTCAGACCCGCCGGATACGAATTCAGCACGAACATAAACATCAGCGGAAACACGTAACTCAGTGCTTTCATGTTCACCGGTCCCGGCTGCGTTGGCGTTGTCTGGTTGTTATAATACGCGTAGGCAATGGACGAAGCCGTCATCAGCACTGTAAATAAACTCAGGTGACTGCCAATAAACGGAATGGTGGGGAAGGTAATGAACGCATCGTAGGTCGAGAGGTCACTGGCCCATAAAAACGGTTTTTGCCGGAGTTCGATCAGATTCGGGAACAGCATGAACAGGGCAAACAGGATCGGCATGGTCGCCAGCACCGGTACGCAGCCGCTCAGCGGACTCACGCCCACCTCCTGATACAGTTTCATTTGCTCCGCCTGCTGCTTGGTCATGTCGTCGCCGACACGCGCTTTCATCTCATTCAATTCGGGTTGCAGCACCCGCATTTTGGCCATACTGATGTATGACTTATAGGTTAACGGTGTTAGAATTACTTTTACGAACACCACCAGCGCAATAATCAGCAAGCCGTAGTTGGTAATAAACTTCTCTAAGAAGTTAAATACCGGCACGAAGAAGTACTTGTTGATAGGCTTCAGTACCGAATACCCTAAGTACACATTCTGGTCGAACTCGGGGGCAACGTTTCCCAGCAACTGGAAATCATTCGGGCCATAAAAGAATTTATACTGGCCTTTTCCCGCCTTTATATCAGCCAGCGGCAGCGTTACGTCCGCATACGCTGTTTTTACCACGCTGCTGTCTGCCGGGTCGACTATTGTTTTAAAGGCAGCTTTCGTCAGGGGGGCATTTTTAGCGACAAACCCCGACAGGAAATACTTGTGTTTAATGGTAAACCACTGAACCGGTTCCTGAACGGTGGCTTCCTGATTGCTTTCGCCCTCCGTTAGTTTCTCGAAACTTTCATCGGCGGTGAGGTAGTTGATGGTAGCGGCCCGCCGGTTGTTGGACAGATCGTTTTCGTACTGCCGCATCTTGTCCTCCCAAACGAACCGGACATCACCCGTTGCGCTGGTTAGTCCGTTCAGCTTGAGGTCATAATCAAGGACATACCCTTCGGCCGGAATCGTGTAGACCTGCTCAACCGACTGCCCCGGTGCTACCTCGGCCCGAAACACAATCTGCTGGGGCTGACCGTTTACCGGGCCGTTTTGCGTAGCTGTCTGGTAATAAAGCTGATGCAGATCGACTTTACCCCGGTTTGTTGGCAGTTCAAGGCTTGTTTCGCTGCTTTGTTGGTCAATAAGCAGCAGGGGTTTCTGATTGTAGGCTTTATATTTCTTCAGAAGCACTTCCTTCACCCGGCCACCCTGCGTGCTGAAGGTTACTTTGATGTCTTTATTCTCAACAACAATATCGCGGGCCTGCCCGGTAGCTACGGCGGCAAAATCACCGAAGCGGGCTTTGACTGCAGCCGAATCGAGGGGTTGAGTAGTCGAAATTGCCGCGCTTGTACTGCCGGCGGCTGGCATCGTAGCCGATGCGAGGCCGGATGCGTTTGTCGGTTTAGTCGTCTGGGTTTGTTGAACTGCCGGTTTTTCGGGCACGGGTTTGGGTACCAGAAGCTGGTAGCCGACCAGCATCGCCAGAATCAGGACAATGCCAATAAGTTGATTACGATCCATTTTTAAAGTTAGTAAGTCCCATAAGTCGGTAAGTCAGTAAGTCAGTAAGTGGCTGACCGCACCGGCGGACCGGCGAGAATAACACATGCGTCAGCCACTTACTGACTTGCCGACTTATCAACTTACTGACTATTTCAAGCAAAAATACGGCAATCTGGCCGCTTAATCAATCACATCAGCAGTTTCTACATGGGCGGTCGATAACTCGGATGCAGGCCGGGAGCGATCCGGCGAACCGGCTGTGCGTTTTTGCTGGCTGTAGGTAAGAGCCGCCCGCACAAACTGCACAAACAGCGGATGCGGGTTCAAAACGGTGCTTTTTAATTCGGGGTGAAACTGCACACCCACGTACCAGGGGTGAATAGTCTGCGCTAATTCAATGATTTCGACTAAGCCCGTGTCAGGATTGATGCCCGTTGGCCGGAAACCGGCTTTTTCAAACGCACTCAAATAATCGTTGTTAAACTCGTAGCGGTGGCGGTGGCGTTCGCTAATCTGGGTTTTGCCGTAGATCTGGTGCGCCAGCGAGTCGCGTTTGAGTTTGCAGCTATAGGCTCCTAAGCGCATCGTGCCGCCTTTATCCGTAACCGTTTTCTGTTCCTCCATCATGCTAATGACGGGGTTGGCCGTGTGCGGTTCCATCTCCGTGGAGTGCGCATCGTCAATGCCCATCACGTTGCGGGCGTATTCGATCACGGCCATCTGCATACCGAGACAAATGCCGAGGAACGGAATACCCTGTGTGCGCACGTATTTCACCGCGTTAATCTTGCCTTCGATACCGCGCTCACCAAAACCGGGGGCAACCAGCACCGCGTCCAGTTCGCCCAATACTTGTGCGCAGTGGTGCTCATCGACCAGCGTTTCGGATTGAATCCACTCTAATTGCACTTTGCATTCGTTGGTGGCACCGGCATGAATAAACGACTCGGCAATGGATTTGTAGGCATCGTGCAGTTCGACATATTTGCCTACCAGACCAATCCGAACGGTATCGCCCGGATTCTTGAGTCGTCCCAGAAATGCTTTCCAGACATCCAGATCGGCATCTTTATCGTTGTACAAATCGAGCATGTACAAGGCCCGCTGGTCGAGCCGTTCTTTCTGCATCAGCAGCGGCACGTCGTAAATCGTTTCGGCGTCGATGGCTTCGATGACCGAAGCAACCTGAACGTTGCAGAACTGCGCGATTTTCCGGCGGATGTCCTGCGGCAGCGGGTGTTCGGTGCGGCAGGCGATGATGTCGGGCTGAACGCCGTTTTCGAGCAGCATCCGCACTGAATGCTGGGTCGGCTTGGTTTTTAACTCGCCCGCCGATTGCAGGTACGGCACCAGCGTCAGGTGAATGACAAGCGTGTCTTTTTCGCCCAGTTCAAACTTCAACTGGCGGACAGCCTCCACAAACGGCAGCGATTCGATGTCGCCCACGCAACCGCCAATTTCGGTGATTACAATGTCGTATTCGCCCGTTTCGCCCAGCAGCTTTATATTGCGCTTGATTTCGTCGGTGATGTGCGGCACAACCTGCACCGTTTTGCCGAGGAAATCGCCCCGGCGTTCGCGGGTGATAACGTTGTTGTAGATGCGCCCGGTGGTGATGTTATTCGCCTGGGAAGTCGGGCGGTTGAGAAACCGCTCGTAGTGGCCCAGGTCGAGGTCCGTTTCGGCCCCGTCGTCGGTCACGTAGCACTCGCCATGTTCGTACGGATTGAGTGTTCCTGGGTCGATGTTGATATACGGATCGAATTTTTGGATCGTTACCGTAAGCCCCCTGGATTGAAGCAATTTAGCCAGCGAAGAGGCAATAATCCCCTTGCCAAGTGATGAAGTTACCCCGCCGGTAACAAAGATGTATTTTGCAGATTTTGGTCCCGTAGCCGCCATGATTGAAACCTGTTTAGGTCGTTACGGGGAATAAAGGTACGAGAAAAATGGTGGAAAGACGGAAAAGAAATCGCAAAATATTGGCAGGTGGTTGATGGGCAGATGGCAACCGGTCTGAGGGCCGGGCGGTTAGGGTATTGAGAAAAAAAATCCCGTTTCACTTAACTGGCAGTCGAAATGCTTCCTTCGACCGGCTCTGAAACTCCCATTGAGTGTGTCGTTGCAAACTTTTATCGGACCGCTCACGTTGAGATTAGGTAAACTGTCAGTAGTATTGCTGACAAATTGATAGTCGTCATGAAGCAGGCATCCAGCAAAGACGTTAAACTGACAAAACAGGGCCGTAGTAGTAAGCCTGTAGAAACGACGCAACCGCTGATTGTTCTGGCCGCGAATCCCACGGTTCGTATACTGCCTGAGCGAACGAGTCCCTTTGATCTGATCGCCCAGTCACGTTCGGGCATTGCTCACCCACAGGTTCGTCAGGTGGCAACGTTGCTCGAACTGACCATTCGGGAACTGGCTGTTCTTTTGTCGATGAATGAACGGACAATGGCCCGCCGTCTGGTGGCGGGTTCGCTGAACAAAGTAGAGTCTGAACGGCTCTTATTATTGACTGCACTGGCTGCTCATGGGCTGCGGGTTTTTGAAGATCAGGGTAAGTTGAACCGGTGGCTACGGCGACCCTTAGAGATTCTGGACGGTCAGTCACCTTTGCAACTGCTGGATACAGCAACCGGTTTTCAAGTAGTCGATCAGATTTTAGGCCGTATCGAGTACGGCGTCTACAGTTAAGCGATGGCGTTTAAGCGATGGCGTTAGTGTACCGCATTCAAAAGCGTCAGTTTATCGATTCGATGTTAACGGGCGAAGGGGCGCGTTTGAATGGAGGACGCTGGAATCCAATCGGTGTTCCGCTTTTATACACTTCAACAACCCCTGAGCTGGCCTTGCTGGAGACGCTTGTTCACTTAGATGGGACACCGATTCGGGACCTGCCTCCTTTTGTCCGGGTTACCATTGAACTGCCCGATTTTATCGAGGAAATAAATTCTGCGGATTTGCCAACAGGCTGGGATCTGATTCGGTTTCCCGATGAGTTGCCTTTCTTTTTACTGCCCCGACTGACACCAGTCTATCCTTTTGTGGCATTTTCGGTGCCTTCGGTGATTCTGAAAAACTCGCCTTCCCGAAATGTGCTCATTAACCCGCTTCATCATCTGATGGGACAGGTTAAACTACTTGATGTTATTCCGCATGAGTTTGATGAGCGCCTGCAAAAGCGACCTCATCCGTCGGTTAATTTAACGGCTAAGAGCAAACGAAGTGTTGGTCGAACCGACACTTAAAACATATCGTTCCGTTCGCCGGTTGCCTGCCAGTCGGCGTCCATCTCCTGAAAACGCTGCGCTACCCGATTCATAAACTCTACATCAAGCATGGTCGGTACGGCGTCGGGGTCGGTAATATCCATTTCGCTGATCTTATACGTCTGCTCATACGGCCCGGCTTCGATTTTAACGATATATTTGCCATTCCAGGCGTAAAGCCCGATGCGAAATTGAGAGTTTGGTATATCCTGAACGAAACGCATCGGTTAGTGAAGAATGAAAAATGATGAATAGTTTAACAGTTGGGGTTAGTTCTGTAAAGGTAGCCAAGTTCCTGGGTCGCCTGTTCTTCTTCCTATTTTTCACTTTTCACTTTTCACTCTCCATTAGTAGTTGCTCTGATACGACCGACGATGCGGCTCAGTTTTTCCTGCGGGGAAATGTACAATTGCAGAAGCGCGAGTACAAAGAAGCCATTCGTTATTATTCGGAAGCCTTAGAGAAAAAGCCGGACTTTGCCGATGCCTACAACAACCGGGGGTTAGCCAAATTCCGCAACGACGACCGCGAAGGGGCCTTAGCCGATTATACCCGGTCGATCCAAACCGATCCTGATTTTGGCGCGGCCTACCTCAACCGGGCCGACGTACTGCTCGAAACGGGGGATGCCGCCAGTAGCCTGGCCGATTTGCAACGCATCGAAAAACAATACCGCGATTCGACCTTTTACCAGACCCGTCTGGGCGATGCGTATGTTCGGCTCAACAACCCGGCTCTGGCACAGGCTGCCTACGACCGCGCCCTCCAACTCGACCCCAATAACGTAGAGGCCCTCACCAACCGGGGTGCACTGTTTTATAGTCAGAAAGCGTACGCGTCTGCCAGTCAGGACATTGGCCGGGCGTTGCAACTCAATCCAAAGCAGGACGCGGCTCTCAACAACCAGAGTTTACTGCTGGCGCGGGAGAAAAAATACGCCGAGGCTCTGGCGTATGTTGAACGGGCACTGGCGCAGAAACTGAACCAGCCGTATTACCTCAATAACAAAGCGTATCTGCTGCTGATGCTGAACCGCCCGGCAGAGGCTTTGCCCTTAGTGCAGGAATCATTGCGGTTGGATAATGCCAATGCCTGGGTGCACCGCACGTTCGGTTTGTATTACCTGAACCGGAAACAACCCGCCCCGGCCCTGACCGAATTCCGGCAGGCCGAAAAACTCGATGCCTCGGTTGACCAGTTGTATTACTACATTGGAACGGCTGAACTGGCAGCGGGGAATAAATCGGCCGCCTGTGAGGCCTGGAAACGGGGCGCGTCGGCGGGTGATGAACAGGCGGCCGACGAAGTTCGGGTGCGGTGCCGGTAGCTTTTTACAACGACAGGAAAACGTCCTAAACGCATCGGCTACGTTTAAACGCTAAGACGCTAATGCCAGCCTGATATGGGCCAGATGATGCTGAACATGCCAGGCCGACATGGCCAGTGCCTGGGCCTGCGTAAACCAAATCTGACGAACCGGATGAAAATACCGGATAGCCAGTTGGGTATCGTCCAGCGATTTTGCCAGATAGACATAACGCCGGTGAACCCCTTCGAATAACAAGAGCGAATCGGCGACGGGGGCCGTTGTCGAATCGGGCGTAGCGGCCCAGGCATTCATATCGACCAGTGTTGCGGATTCATAATCGGGTTCGGTCAGGGCTTTCTTCATGCGAAGAAAATGGAGCAACTGCATGTCGGCAACATGATGAACGACTTGCTGAACCGTCCAACTGCCCTCCCGATAGGTTTTTGCCAGGTCGTCGGGTGTCAGGTTTTCGACCAACCTGCGGTATTGAGCAGGACTCATTTTCAGTATGTCAATAAGTTGGTCAAGCTCCGTTGGTGTGTAGGTTTGCTGGAGAGAAAAGGTTCCTATGGGATATTTGCGGTCTTGCATGAGCGTAGAGAAGGGAATGTTTGTCAATAAAGGAATGATGAGGGATGGTTTTATTCCTTATCGGTCACCCGTTTCAACTCCAGGTCCTGAAAATCGAAACTAAAGTCGGTGAGGGGCGAAATAGGCTTCATTTTTATCGAGGCCGGTTTTCCGTCGTCATCGCTTAGAAAGGTCACGTAGGCGTCGGCATCGAAACTGCGGTTATTCCACTTAACGACAAACGTATTGTTCTTATAAAAAAACAATTCGCCCGTTAGTTTGGGCGACCGCACCGACCGAAGCCACCACCGTACCGGCGACCCGGTTCCGTTCTGCTGGCTGATCACTACATCACCGAACCACTTGTCGCGGTACGTGCCGGCATAGTTCGTAAAATCAACTTTAGCGGTGTTGGTTTTCTGCTCGCTGGTGATGCCGTCCCAAATGTCTTTCGTGATTTTGTCGGCTTCTTCCTGTCCTTTTTTTACCCGTTCGCTGTACTTGCCAATCCAATCCGTTGGCGGAATACCCAGATAGCTATCCTTGATGGTGTTGGTAACCGCGCTGAAGGCCGCGCCAGACTGCTGGTTTGTGAAAACAATAATGCCCAACTGAAGCTCGGGGAGCAGCGTTACCTGCGTAACCATACCCGCCAGACCGCCCGTATGCGTGACCTGCTTGTAGCCCTTCACATCCGATAAAAACCAGCCCAGACCGTAGCCCGCGAAATGCGTATTGTAGGGGGGCGTAGGGGTGTTGCCCACCGGCAGAATCGTTTGCATACGCCACATTTCGGCGTGGGTATTCTCGCTGAAAAGCTGCTGGCTGAGGTTGTCGCCGTATTTTCCTTTATTGAGTTGAGCGATCACCCACTTGCTCATATCGGCCACGCTGGAGTTGATGCCCCCCGCCGAATTGCCAAACCGGAGCATATCCCGGCTGATTACCTGCACCGTTCCGTTGACGGGCGCGTGGGCATCAATCACGTTGACTTTATCCGCCAGCCGGGCATACGTACCGGCACTGCGGTTCATCTGAAGCGGTTTCATGATCCGTTCCTCCACAAACGCTTCCCAGCCTTTGCCGCTCACCCGTTCAATGACTTCGCCCGCTACCATATACAGCAGATTATCGTAGTCATATTTTGTCCGAAAGCCCGACACCGGCTTCAGGTAGCGCAGGTTATGGATGATGTCTTTCATGGTAAAATCGCTGGAGTCGGGCCAGAACATCAAATCGCCCGCGCCCAAGCCGAGGCCGCTTCGGTGGGTAAGCAAATCGCGGATGGTAAATTCCTCCGTTACGTAGGCATTGTACATCCGAAATTCCGGTATGTAGTCGATTACTTTGGCATCCCAGGTCAGTTTACCTTCGTCAATGAGCATTCCGATAGCGGCAGCCGTAAACGCCTTACTATTGGATGCAATACCAAACAGGGTGTTTTCGTCCACGTTCTGCTTCGTTTTCAGTGAGCGAACGCCATAGCCTTTCGCGTGGATTACTTTCCCGTCTTTTACGACTGCAACGGCAATACCCGGCACGTCGAATGTCGTCAGGGTACGTTGAACCAATGCATCAATCTGCGGGCTGGTAAGGGTCTGCGCATCAGCTAAAAATGGGCCTGAGCAGGAGAGGAGTATACACCAGAAGAGGAAAGTACGGATGAACGAATACGGGCGTTGTTTTTTCATAGATGTACAGGCGACTGGAGAGGAGAATTGGACAAAGAACGGAATCCCCGGCCAAGTTCACAAATAGGGCTTTCTTATAAAACCCAGGTTGCCGGCAATTGGCCCTGTAGTGCCGAAGCTCCAGCTTCGGTAATCACAGAACGAAGCAGTTTGCCTACTACCGAAACTGGAGCTTCGGCACTACAGGGCCTACCGGCTGAGTGAACTTATCTAAAACGGCCTTATTAACTACAACTACAGTTTTAGTTTATTATTGCTAATGCACGTATCGCGTCTTTATAGACCGAAAACTGCTGTTGATTAAGGTGTTTATCGGTCGTAAGTTCAATAAGTTTTGCGGTAGTTCCCGGCTGGTAGAAATCGGGGAGGAGGGACCGAAGAGTGTCCGGCGAGTCGCACACCTGATATGCAATCCCGGCATCTTCGGCAGTGTTTTTGGCGGTGTAGCCGTGGGGCGTTTCAAAATATATTTCCAGTTCGGGCTGTCGGCTGGGGCCGTCGATGATTCGGAAAATATGCCCGCCATCGTTGTTCAGCAGCACAATCCGCAGGTTGGGCGGAATGGGGGCCGACCACAGGGCGTTGCGGTCGTAGAAAAACGCCACGTCGCCAATGAGCAGCGTAACAAGCTGATCGGTCATCAGGGTCGCTCCAACGGCGGTACTCAGGCAGCCGTCGATTCCACTGACTCCCCGGTTGGCCGATACGCTGATTTGCTGTTGCTCAGACAGTCCGCAGAGGTTGGCATAGCGCACGGGCATACTATTGGCCAGATGAAGAAGGGAGTTTTGGGGCAGGTGTTCGAGCACAAGTCCAATTGCCGACCAGTCGGTGAGGGGCGCGTCCGGCTGCAACAGGATTTTATCGACGAGCCGGGCCGACTGCCGGTCGAGCTGCTGCCAGTGGTTCAGGAATTCGCGTTTTTCGTCATCGTCGTCATCATCGCCCTGCAAAAACCGCTGGTAATCGACATCCGCGAATAATTTTTCCAGAAAGGGCAGGGGTTCGCTCGGAATCAGGGTTGTCAGGCTCTGGAATGAATCATTGATGCGGTCAACCACCGGTTGAATGTGCCAGTGCCGCCGGGCTGGGTATTGTCGAAGAAATGTTTTCAGATTTCGGGTCAGCAACGAATTGCCAATGGTAATGAGTAAGTCGGGCCGCAGCGATTCGCCCGTTTGCGTTGTCAACCCCGACAGAAACGTATCGGTATGGGTGATGAACACCTCGTTATGGGGCAGGTTGCCAATGATTTCGCCCACAATGGGAATGCCGCACTCCTCACTAATCTTTCGGAGTATAGCCAGCAGAGCCGGATCGCGGGGCAGTTGCCCGACCACAATCAGCGTTCGCTCGCTCCGATCCCATTCGCGCAGCAGCGTGTGCCAGGTCTCGGTCGAGAGCGTAGACTGGCTCGGCAACACATCAATGAGCCGTACATTGCCGTAGGAAAACGATTCATCGGCGGTGGGGTAAAACGGTTCCCGAAGCGGGACGTTGAGGTGAACCGGCCCCGCCGGTGACAACCGGCTCAGGTTAACGGCTTCGTTGACCGAGCGGTCGATAAACCAATGAGTATCAGGGTGCGTATAGTCGGCAGGTAAATCATAACTTCGCTTCACATGCGGCCCGAATACGCCGATCTGGTTCATCGTTTGCCCGTCCTGCTGGTGCAGCCATTCGTGCGGTCGGTCGGCGGTGAGAAGCAGGAGAGGGACCTGTTGAAAATACGCTTCAACAACCGCCGGAGCCAGGTTATAGACCGCACTGCCCGACGTACAGATAACCGCCACCGGCCGTCGGCTTTGCTGCGCCAGGCCCAGGGCGACAAAACCCGCAGCCCGTTCGTCGGCCATGACCCGAACCCGCAGATGGGGGTGACGGGCAACGGCCAGCGTGAGCGGAGCCGAGCGCGAACCGGGCGATACGACTACGTCGGTAATTCCTTTTTGATACAGTAATTCGGTAATGGTAACGATGGGCTGTAGAATTGGCATTTTGCAAATTGTGTAACTGTACAAACATAACCCCGATTTTCTGGACAGGATTACCAGATGAACAGGTTTTTTAGACAGGATTACAGGATTAACAGGATTTATAGACAGGACTGACAGATTGTATAGACAGGATTAGAATGAGTATAACAATCCTGTTTTAATCCTGTCTATACAATCTGTCAGTCCTGTCTAATTCATCCTCTCTAAACCAAATTTCTGTTACTTTACGTTATAGTAGCGAAAACACGACCCTCCATGAACCGTATTACTTTCGAGAACGAGGACGAAATCCGCATGAAATCCTTAGCGGGAGCCGTTATCATCAACGTCCTCCTGATTGCCATGCTGTTGTTTGTTCAGTTGACGCAGACCATGCCGGACCCACCCCCGATTCAGTTTATAGAGGTCAATTTTGGCACCGATAATATTGGCAGCGGCCGGATTCAGACCCGCAATAAAGCATCGAATTCGCCCAACCCGGAGGAGATGCGAGCCGCCGACAAGCGACCCAATCCGAAGGTAAATACAACCCCGCGTCTCGAAAAGACCCGCGCTACGCCCTCGCCTAAAGTGGAGGATGCCAAACCGGCTAAAACCGCGACGGAGAAGCCGCTCATTGCCAGTAAAGCCGAAAGTCCCGTAACAACCCCCGACCGGCCCGAACCGAAACGGGTTGAATCGAAGGCAACGGCTCCCGTTGAGCGGCCTGCCCCGCCCGCTCCGGTCAAAAAAGTGGAGACGGTAAATAACGACGCGCTCTTCAAAAAATCGTCGGGTGGAGGAGGCTCCAACGGTACGGTTGGGAAAGCAACGGGAACGGGGGGCAACAACAACGGCGATGACGCGAGTGGCGTTGGCGACAAAGGCAACCCGAACGGAAAAATCAACGCGAAAGAATTTTACGGAACGCCCGGCGGTGCGCCAACGGGTGTAGCCTTCGACGTATCGGGCTGGGCACTGTCCAGTAAGCCAGCAGTGAATGACGACTCGGATGAGACGGGCAAAATTGTGTTCCAGATTAAAGTCGATGAAAGCGGGGATATTATCTCCGTACGGCAGCTACAGAGCACCGTTAGCCCTTCCGTCGGTGAACTCTACCGAAGAGCCGTCCAGCGGCTTCGGCTCCGTCCCAAAGGTGGCGCAACCCCACCTACGGCAACCGGCACCATCACCTTCATCATAAAAGCGAAAGATTAATGCAGTACCCGGAAGCACTTGACTATCTGTATAGTCGGCTCCCTGTTTTTCACCGGATTGGCCCCAAAGCCCTCAAACCCGGATTAGCCAATACGCTTGCGCTCTGTGCGGCTCTCGACAATCCGCAACATCGGTTCCGCTCGATACATGTGGCCGGAACGAACGGTAAAGGAAGCACAGCACACATGCTGGCGGCTGTTTACCAGTCGGCGGGTTACCGGGTCGGGCTGTACACCTCGCCCCATCTGCAATCGTTTACCGAACGCATCCGGCTCAACGGCCAGCCCATTGCCGAGGAAGCTGTTGCTGAATTCGTAGTACAAAATCAGGCACTAATCGAGTCCATCGAACCGTCCTTTTTTGAAGTAACGGTGGCTATGGCTTTTGATTTTTTCGCCCGGCAATCCGTCGATGTCGCCATTATCGAAGTCGGGTTAGGGGGACGGCTCGATTCAACGAATGTCATTACGCCGGTTGTGTCGGTCATTACCAACATTGGCTATGATCATACCGACATTCTGGGCGATACCCTGCCGCAGATTGCGGGCGAAAAAGCGGGTATCATCAAGCCTGGCATCCCCGTTGTCATTGGCGAAACGCATCCCGAAACAGCCGACGTATTTCGGCGCATGGCCGAATCGGTAGGGGCACCAATTCATTTCGCCGACCAGTTCTATACGGTAACGGATAAGGGTATCCTGAATGGGCTTCGGCAGGTAGAAATTTCCAATAGTAACAGCCCTGTTGACGGCTCACTTGAACGTTTTGAACTCGATTTATTGGGGGGCTATCAGTTAACAAATCTGTTAACGGTACGAGCAACAATTGACTTTTTACAGAATTCTTTCCCGGTTGCGTTAGCGGCTGTGCAGAACGGTCTTCGGGCTGTTACGTTGTTAACCGGGCTAAAAGGTCGGTTTCAAACTCTCCAGGAACGTCCGCGTGTCATTGCCGATACGGCTCATAACCCACCCGGTTTAGTGGCTCTGTTCGAGACCATCCAGTCGATTCCCCACGCTACCTTACGTATTATACTTGGGTTGGTGGCTGACAAAGACCGTAGCCATGTGCTGGCTGAACTGCCCAAAAATGCTGTTTATTACTTCTGTCAGGCCACTACACCCCGGTCTCTGCCGGCACAGGAACTCCGGGCAGAAGCAGCTCAACTGGGGCGATTAGGCGAGGCCTTCACCGATGTCAATACCGCGCTGACTGCAGCCATCCGGCAGGCATCTCCCGACGATTTAATCCTGATAACGGGCAGTAATTACACCATTGCCGAATTAACTAATTTATAACCGTGACGCGTAGGAAAACCCACCGCTTTCTGCAAAATGCAGAAAGCCCAAATGTTATTGAAGTCGGTAAACCGCTTTACAAAACCATTCGCGGCCGCTGGCGCAGTGATTATTTTGGGAATGATAACCCTATTGTATTGGAATTAGCCTGTGGAAAAGGAGAATATACAATTGGGCTGGCTCAGGCATTCCCCGACACAAACTTTATTGGCGTCGATATCAAAGGCGACCGGATAGCGCGTGGCTCGATGGCGGCTCAAACAGCAGGGCTGACGAACGTCGCTTTTCTGCGAACGGACATAAATTTTCTGACCGAATTTTTCACAGCGGGGGAGGTTAACGAAATCTGGATAACATTTCCCGATCCGCAGCCCCGGCCAAAACAGGAGAAGCATCGACTAACGCATCCGCGTTTTCTAACGCTATACAGGCAACTACTTGTAGTGGGTGGAACGCTTCACCTCAAGACTGACAATCCTGAACTCTTTGCCTATAGTGTGGAGCAGGTTCAAAAAATACATTGCCTTAATTTACAATTGACAACTGACTTATATAATTCACCATTAAACGAAATTCATCTTGGTATTAAGACAAAATACGAGCAACTGTTTTTTGATCAGGGATTTACAATTAACTATTTACAATGTAAAATGGGTGCAGTTTAACAAACCGCACCCATTTCTTTATCCACAAATGTAATTCACTATTGTATTAGACGTTCGTTTTACATTGTGCAATTAGTGACTGACAGACAATACTGTAAATAGTAAATCAGTGTCTGTGATGTCAACGGCTTAATTAGAATAACTTGGCGATTAAGTCAGCCACCCGGCTCGAATAACCAAATTCGTTGTCGTACCAGCCAACAACTTTAGCCAGTGTACCATTGGCCGCTGTCAATTTCGAATCGAAGATGCAGGAGTGCGGATTGCCAACAATGTCAATCGAAACAATCTCATCGGTCGTATATTCCAGATAGCCCTTCAGCGTCGTTTCTGACGCCTGTTTTAGGGCGTTATTGATTTCCTCAACCGTTGCCGCCCGTTTCAGAACGACGGTCAGGTCTGTTAGCGAACCATCCGGGGTTGGAACACGCAAGGCATTTCCGTCTAATTTACCTTTCAACTGGGGAAGAACTAAACCAACAGCTTTAGCAGCACCTGTAGAGGTAGGCACGATGGATAAAGCGGCTGCCCGTGCCCGACGCATATCGGAGTGGGGAGCGTCCTGCAAATTCTGATCGGCGGTGTAGGCGTGAATGGTTGTCATATAGCCTTTTTCAATGCCAAATACGTCGTCCAGCACTTTTGCCATAGGGGCCAGGCAGTTCGTTGTGCACGAGGCATTTGAAATGATAGTTTCCTCACCAGTCAGCGTATTATCATTTACACCGAGTACAATCGTTGGGATGTTGCCTTTAGCGGGTGCAGAAATGACAACCTTTTTAGCACCGGCCGTCAGGTGCATACCGGCACCGGCTTCATCAACGAAACGCCCGGTCGATTCAAGAACAACATCGACCTTTAGTGAAGCCCAGGGCAGGTTTTTAGGATCCCGCTCGGCATAAGCATTGATTCGAATGCCATTTACGGTCAGGCTTTCGCTATCCGATGATATTTCACCGTTAAAACGACCATGCACAGAATCGTATTTCAGCAAATGTGCCAAGGTTGCATTGTCTGTAAGGTCATTTATAGCCACTACCTCAATATTTTCTTTCGCAAGTAATTGTCTGAACGATAACCGTCCAATCCGACCAAAGCCGTTAATAGCAACGCGTATTTTTTCCATGTACAGAGAAAATTGATTTGTTTTCGGGGTCAAATATACGGATTAAATAAAGCCTTTTATAGCAACAGGATTAGCTATAGTGTTTAGCAAACAAGCAGGTATTTTTAGCAAATTCTATAAATTATGCGAAAATTTTAGTAATATTATAGTATCACGCTAAATATTGTAGCAATAAACGCGCATTTTGCCAAATATTATTAGTATAAAGTCTTTATTTTACTAAAGAAAGGAGTTATAGGCTGTATTGCTAAAATTTTATTTTTGTCATTAATTTAGTATTGTTCTTGTTACTAATTAATAGGGTAGGAGCTTTGTTCTGTCGTTAAATTAGATAAATACATTGTTGTTATTGACCAGAAAATTTAAAACGATTAAGTATATACTCTCTACGACAGTATTCAGAATCTCACTTAGCAAAGATGCCAGTAGGATACATGAAAGCTATTCTGTTGCAATGAATAATGAAAGACAACCCCTATAACCAGTTAGGCACATCGCCATCTAACTATTGCGACTAAGTGATAGCGGCAATCAATTTCAATCCACTCGTATTATAGCTTTAATCATCAGAAATATACCGACCTGATAGTAAATACAACTCTTTTTGATGCACCAAACAGATACACCCCTTTCACCTTCTAATCCTCCATAAATCATCCACATCTGAAATTCATTGGACCGGTTTTCCTTTCGAACTCATAAGTGAAAGACCCTCATGGGTTAGCTAATAAGGAAGCTATTATTACCCACATTAGCTTGTTAAGGCAGTTAAAACAGCCTTAACAACAATCCGTTAAAACATCGGTATGGTTGGCTTAGTTAATTTCAATAAAAAGTGCAGTATGCCTGTATAGACCGAAATTAAATTCAGACTGTATTTCAACTATACATGTCTTCATGTTATCTTTGACTAACCAAAAGAAGAGAACACTATAATATCGTTGTATAACAATAGGAAATTTGGCCGAAAAAATTAATAGCTTGATAATCAGTTAGTTATAATAGTATATATAAATCTTTACTTTAATTAAATGACAGAGCAAATTGAGGCCATTTGGGCAAACCGTGAATTATTGGCTAAGCCAGAATCCATTCAGTTGATTAACGACGTAATAAATAAATTAGATAAAGGAGAGCTGCGCGTGGCAACACCGCCCGTCAATGAGTCAGAAGACTGGATCGTAAATGAATGGGTAAAAAAAGCCATTCTTCTTTATTTCGTGAGTCAGCAAATGAAAGTTGATGAAGTTGGAATTTTTACATTTAATGATAAAATTCCACTCAAAACAAATTTCGCCGAAGCAAAAGTACGGGCGGTTCCCCCAGCCGTTGCCAGGTATGGTTCGTATCAGGCGCCGGGTGTAATTCTGATGCCATCCTATGTAAACATTGGTGCCTATGTCGATGCCGGAACGATGGTCGATACCTGGGCTACGGTAGGTAGCTGCGCACAGGTTGGGAAGGACGTTCACCTCAGTGGGGGCGTAGGAATAGGAGGGGTGCTCGAACCACCACAGGCCGCTCCGGTCATTATTGAAGATGGTGCGTTTATTGGTTCGCGCTGCATTGTGGTGGAAGGAGCACGCATTGGAAAGCGTGCCGTGTTGGGAGCAGGCGTCACGATTACCGGCTCCTCAAAAATAATTGACGTAACGGGTGCTAATCCTGTCGAGTATAAAGGATTTGTTCCTGCTAACTCGGTTGTTATACCCGGCAGCTATGCTAAACAATTTCCGGCGGGTGAATTTCATGTACCCTGTGCCATTATTATTGGTCAGCGTAAAACGTCAACGGATTTGAAGACGTCGTTAAACGAAGCACTGCGCGAAAACAACCTATCCGTTTAAGTTTAACTTGTTAATTGACAAGGTTATATAGTTTACAATTAAGGAATTGTGAAGTTATGTAAATAGGAATAACAATTGTTATTCCTATTTTTTTTGTAAATTATTATGCGTGTAGAAAAATGTACTTACATTTGTTGTAAACAACAGGCGTAAATTAGCTATGGATATGACTATTAATGACAAAATTAAACAGATTCTCATTGATAAGAATTTAACTCCGTCCTACTTTGCCGATGAAATCGGTGTACAACGGTCCAGCATTTCGCATATTTTATCCGGACGTAACCGGCCCAGCTTTGATATTATCCAGAAAATAATTCGACGGTTCCCTGAATTAGGCTACGAGTGGATCATGGAAGAAGATAGTCAGATGGGTGGGCAATCTGTACCATCGGGCTATAGCAGTAGCAGTCGGAGTGTTAATCGCCCGTTGAGTGATCGCCCTGACCGATACAGTTCTGGTCAGCCAGCCGGACCGTATCCTGCCCAGTCGCCGGGTGTACGTAGCCAGCGAAACGAAATACCGGCGGCCAATTACCCTATTCAACAGCCGCCTGCCGAATTACCGGGAATAACCGATTCGCCAGTGATTTCCAGCTTGACCGCAGAAAAAAAAGTCGAACGTATCCTGATCTTTTATACCGATGGCTCCTTTCGGGAATACACCCCGACGTTATAAGGTATACACGATTAATGTACATGACCGGTTAAGTAGGGCCGGTTGATTTGTGTTAATTCTCAACCGGGTACCTGACTAATATGGGCGGCAATAATCTGCCAGCCATCTTTCTGATTAGTCCATACACGCGTGTAGCGATAACGACCTGCAAAAGGAGGTTGAGACTGGAAGAGGCCACGCATATCCATTAGCACGAATACGATGGCAGCATCGGACAACAGTTTGATCGTTGTCTGCTGAGCCACCATATACTCTATGTGAATCTGACCCGACCGATGAGCCGCCAGATCATCCGCCTTGCCAACCAACTCACCGGTTGGCCCTGTGACCAAAAGCTCATCCGATAAAAGAATATTCAGTTCAGCAACGTCGCTGTTCAGCATGGCGGCCAGTAGTCTTCGCTCAACTTGCTGGATCTGTTCCAATTGAGTCATGGATTTGTCTTGCTAATTACCTTGCCAAATTTCGACTCAGTGACCGTACAGTATCATCGGTTTATGTTGATAATTAATCGGCAGAACTTGATACCTCTATCTGTCAATGCGTTAGGTAATGTACTGGTTTAACCGCGCATAATAGCCGTCTATAGAGCTGACGGGGATTGGCTAAAACGACTATAAAATGCCATTTCGCTTCACTGAAGGGCATTTTTACGTAAATTATACCTAACTCCCTGTAAAGCAATGCTTTAGTGTTCCACGTGGATTAGGGTATTTATCGGCTCCCTGCTAAAGTTCTACTTAATGTCGTTTCCGCCTAAGTTTATAAGAATAGGACCGTGTATGCAAGCTATTTCAGGGCTATACAATTTGTTATATAATTTATATTATGTTAAGTAGAGTTTGGATAAATAAGGTCGGCCCTGTTTACCAGCCACCGACCCTACTATTCCTTATCCGTCTCTACCTACTTATTTGCTCTCGATGCAAACGATTTTCTTCTCTTCGTACTGCTTCAGGATATTTTGCGTGTTCGTCAAATTATCCGTTAGCTCAGGTTCTTCCTTAACCGTTTTGGCTTTTAGAAAATACGGCAGTGCCTGTTTGAATTTTCCGCAAACCTTACCGTCCAGCTCTTTTCCGTTTTTGCTGTATTCGGTCATATCCATCTTATCCACCGACCGCTTCATTTCGACAGCCTCGTTGAAAATATAAACGCCGGTGTTGAAGTTAGCATCGTAATTGTTCGGCTCGATTGCCAGCGCCTTATCTAAGTACTGTTTTTCAAGGGCTTTATTTTCACCCCGCTTCTGCTTCAATTCAGCTAAGCGTTTTTCAGAATCACTCGAAGTGGCTGCGGCAGCAGCCGCTTCTTTAACAGCCGCTTCGTATTTGGCGACCTCGCCTTTCTGTTCCGTTAACTTTTTCTGAACGTCGCTCAGTTGCCGTTTTAATTCCGCGTTTTTTGGTTGCTTTTTAATGGAAGCACTCAACCGGGCAATCTCTCCATTATACGCATCGACAATGCTCTTCGCATCAGCAAGTTGCTTAGCCGAGTTTCCGCCTTTCTTCGTATCTCCTTCCAGTTTACGAATCTCTTCGTCCGATTTCTGAGCGATGTTGTTATAAACAATCGACAGATTGACCATATTCTGTACGTTGTTCGGATCTTTCTCAACCATCGCCTTCATCCCGGTAATGGCTTCATCCATCCGGTTTGTCGATAGCATGATGTTGATTTTCTCATTGGCCAGGTCTTTGTTGGCGGGTGCCAGCGCAATACCCTTATCTAAGGCAGAAAGGGCCTTATCAACCTCATTATCAGCCCGGTACAGCATCGCCAACGAACCGTAAATAGCTGCATCCTTTCCCCCGCCCGCAATGTACTTCTCCAACTGCGTCTTGGCGGTTGCATTGTCTTTAATCTGCTGAGCGGCAATTGCTGTGTAAAGCGGAGCCAGGGTATCCTTCGGATTGATGTCCCCCGCGATTGCCATCGACTTCATGGCTTCCGCGTAGTTTTTGGACTGGAACTTGGCTACACCCTGTTGCATAAACGCAGTCGCCATCAGGGGTGCTTTCAAGGCATCCTCGGCTTCTTTTGCCAATTTACCCGGACCGCCTTTTTTATCTTTGTCCAGCTCGATTACTTTTTTGTACGCATCGTACGACGTAGTAGCCGCAGCCGAATCCAACTTGATGTAACCATTGGCAGCAATGGTCTGGTAGGTCTTGGCGCGATCCAGCCAGGTACTTGCTTTGGCGGCACTTTTGGCATCCGCAATATCTTTATCGCTTTTGTCCTTTTCCTTTTTAGAGGCATCCATCGCAAGATCAGCCGCTGTCGTTCCTTGCTGTGCGCGTACACCCACAACAGATAGGCAACACGCCACGAGAATTACAAACACTTGTTTCATGTGTAAAATGGGGTTTTGTTTTTCTTTTCAGTAACGAAATTACGGAATCTGTCCGTATAAGCATGACCTGCCCTAAATTGTTTGAGCCACCCGACTGATAAATGCATCAGCGCGGGCGGCTCAAATCCCTTAAGTACGTCGATCAAATGACTATTCTTCGGTAACAGCCGCTGGTTCGGGGGCGACTCCCTCCTCCCCTTCGTCTTTCTTAATCTTGGTGACCGACGATATTTCGTCGCCTTCATTTAGTTTAATCAACCGGACGCCCTGGGTGTTGCGGCCAATGACATTGATCGCATCGACCGGGGTTCGGATGGCAATGCCCGATTTGTTGATAATCATCAAATCGTCGTTGTCCGCTACGTCGAGAATGGCTACTAAGCGACCTACTTTCTCAGTAATCTTCAGGGTGCCAACCCCTTTGGCTCCCCGGTTCGTAATACGGTATCCGTCAATATCGGAGCGTTTTCCGTAGCCATGCTGTGACACGACTAACAACTGCGCATCCGTCGAATTGATACAGATCATCCCGATAACGTGGTCGGTCGTGTCCTCGTCGTCTAACGAAATTCCCCGCACACCAGCCGCCGTACGCCCCATGGGCCGAACGCGGCTTTCGTGGAACCGAACGGCTTTACCCGCACTCGATGCAATGACGATGTGGTTGTCGCCGTTGGTCATGCACACGCCCAGCAACTGATCGTCTTCGTCGATGGTGATGGCGATGATTCCGTTCTGGCGGGGGCGCGAGTACGCTTCAAGCATCGTCTTCTTGATGGTGCCCTTCCGTGTACACATCACAATGTAATTATTGTTGATGTAATCCTCGTTTTTGAGGTCGGTCACGTTAATCACCGCCCGCACTTTATCGTCGGATTCGATATTGATAAAATTAGCCAATGGCCTGCCTTTCGCCGTGCGTAACCCTTCGGGCAGTTCATAAACCGGTAACCAGTACAACCGTCCTTTCTGGGTAAACGCCAGCAGGGTGTTGTGCATGGTGGCGGTAAAGAGGTGTTCAGTAAAGTCTTCCTCTTTCGAACCGGCTGCCTTCGCGCCTACGCCCCCCCGCCCCTGCGAGCGGTATTCGGTCGTTGGGGTGCGTTTGATATAGCCTTCGTGCGAGATCGTAATGACCATGTCCTCATCGGCAATCAGCGACAGATCACTGATGTTGCCATCGCCGAGCGGATTGATTTCCGTCCGGCGGGCGTCGCCGTAGCGGGCGCGAATGTCGGTCAGTTCGCCTTTGATCACGTCCTGCTTACGTTCTTCACTCGCCAGAATGGCTTTGTAGTCCGTAATCTCGGCCATCAGTTCATCGTACTCACCCTGTAGTTTATCGCGCTCCAGGCCAGTCAGGCGTTGC
The DNA here is from genome assembly GCA_964244845.1 of uncultured Spirosoma sp. Classification (GTDB taxonomy): domain Bacteria; phylum Bacteroidota; class Bacteroidia; order Cytophagales; family Spirosomataceae; genus Spirosoma. The sequence goes on along the minus strand of CAXTKE010000004.1, from coordinate 452,598 downwards.
AGACGCATCTCCAGAATGGCTTTTGCCTGTAACTCGCTCAGGGAGAACCGCTCCATCAGTCCGTTCTTCGCCACCTCAGGATCACGCGAGGAGCGGATCAGTTCGATAACGGCGTCGATGTGATCGAGCGCAATCAGCAGACCTTCTAAGATGTGTGCCCGTTTTTCGGCTTCGCGCAGTTCGTACTGCGTCCGGCGCGTCACTACCTCGAAGCGGTGCTCGACGTAGTACTTCATCATGTCTTTCAGGTTCAGCAGCATCGGGCGGCCTTTCACCAGCGCGACGTTGTTGATACTGAACGAGGATTGCAGGGCGGTGTGCTTGTACAGATTATTAAGCACCACGTTGGGAATGGCATCTTTCCGCAGGTCATATACCACCCGCAGGCCATCCCGGTCCGACTCATCACGGAAGGCCATGATACCCTCAATTTTCTTGTCGTTGATGAGTTCAGCCGTTTTTTCGAGCATCACCGCCTTATTAACCATGTACGGAACGTCCGTAACGATGATCTGGGTTTTGCCCCGGTTCTCTTCAATCGTGGCGTGTGCCCGCATCACCACCCGCCCCCGGCCCGTGGCAAACGCCGACTTGACGCCCTCCATTCCGTAGATGGTTGCGCCCGTTGGGAAATCGGGTGCTTTGACGTGCTGCATCAACTCCTCAACAGTTATGTCGTGGTTATCAATGTAGGCCATGATGCCATCCACTACTTCGGTCAGGTTGTGGGGGGCCATGTTGGTCGCCATCCCAACCGCAATACCCGACGATCCGTTGAGCAACAGGTTCGGCAGTTTGGCCGGCATGACGGTCGGCTCCTGGAGGGAATCGTCAAAGTTCGATTGAAAGTCAACCGTTTCTTTATAAATATCGGTCAGTAGTTCGTCGGCAATGCGCTTCAGCCGGGCTTCGGTATACCGCATAGCCGCCGGTGAATCGCCGTCGATGGAGCCAAAGTTTCCCTGCCCATCGACCAATGGATAGCGCAATGACCAGTCTTGGGCCATCCGCACCATTGTATCGTACACCGATGAGTCACCGTGGGGGTGGTACTTACCCAAAACTTCCCCAACGATACGAGCTGATTTTTTATGTGGTTTGTTGTAATTGACGCCCAGTTCGGCCATTCCGAACAATACCCGGCGGTGAACCGGCTTCAACCCGTCGCGAACGTCGGGGAGAGCACGCGAAATGATAACCGACATTGAATAGTCAATGTAGGCACCACGCATTTCGTCCTCAATATTAATGGGAATAATGTTACTGGGAACTTCGAGGTCGGGATTTTCGTCCGCCATGTTTAAAAGGATTTTCGCAGAAAATTACTATTCCGGCTTACACAGTACGCGCAAACCGCTCTATAGACAAATATACAAATATTTTAGGAGAAAAGCGAAATAATCCCGTAAATACGCGCCTGAACGCTGTAAAACAGGGACAAAATACCCGTCCCCGGAATCAGCCCAAGCCATCAAAGGCAAAAACTATCATCTAAATCAAATACAATTCTATTTCAACTAAAACCTATCGACGTAGTGAACAACCGTGAGCCGAAAATCGACGGTATACGATTGATTTTTACCCTGACTGACTACGGAGTGAAATCGGCTCTATTTTAGTACCTTAGTCCGGCAAAAAAAGCCGTTGTCGCTACCTTGTTCGCATGAAAAACCCGTTTAAAAATAACTTCTGGCGTGAACCGGTCTGGAGCGACCCGGTTAAGTGGTGGATGGACCTGTTGAAAAACGGATTGACGTTTCTGATCGGCACATTAATAACGGTCTCCTTTGTTAAACAATGTGACCGGCGGCAGTTTGAGTGGCAAAGTCAGTACGGGTATCGACTGGAAACCCTCAAGGAATACGAAAAAAACAGCACCATCTACCTGAAATGGTCTTTTGATGCCTTCCATGAAGCCTGTTCCTGTAAAAGACCCGAGACCAGTGAGCGGATGCGGGGGTGGCTCGATGAAGGGTATGATTCGTTTAACTACGCATTGGAGCGTATTGGAACGGGGCTGTCTACGGTCAAACCGGATGCCGCTCTTAAAAAAGCGGTCGACAGTCTGGTTATTGAGGAGAGTCATCTCCGTAGTATGCACAATCAACTCCTGATTGAAATAGCCCGAAAAAAGCCTTCATTCTGCCAAAATGACTCAACCCGGCTGTTCTGGGACACGTACAAACATGACCATTATTTTCCTCAGCGCAGTAAAATGAATCGCCTGCAAAAGCAAATCATGCGGTTAGCGCAGGAACAACTAAGTGCCATGTAATGAATGAAACGAATCAGGGTGTTTTGATGCGCGGATCGAACGCAAACGATTCGGTACGCAGCAGAGTGATTTGGGGGAAATCGGGATGGGCCGGATTGAGCAGGTAATTGTACTCGTTGGCGATAATGGCCGAGGGCACCCGCAGCACCGCCGACCGGCCACTCCGAATCCACTCCCCTCCTATCCGCTGGCAGGCATCGTACTGATGGAAGTCAAACCAGTCGGCGGGCAGGGTTTCGGCCCCGATGGTTTCGATGGGCAGCGTGTCGGGCAGGTCGATAACCATCACCCGAAAGTTTTCCAGCAGCCCCTCCCCACTCCGGTGAACAACGTTTTCTAAACAGGCCAATGCCCGCGTGGCGGCTGTATAAATAACGAACTGGTTGCGGCTATTCCAGCGGGCGGCCCCACCGGAAGCAACCAGCCGGTCGGCATAAATGGCTTTGGTAATTCGGTAAACAAGCATCAGGTTAGGTCGGGCCGCGTTCGGTCAGGCCAGGTCGCCGTATTCAATTCGGGTAACCTCGTCCATCACTAAATCAATCCCGCCCGAGGTATGCAGCAAGGCAAACGGAATCTGATTGCCTAATCCATAGGCGGGTTTATCCATCCACCGCCGGAATGAAGCGGCTGTACCAAACACAGATTCGCCGGTTTGGAACAGGGCCATGATTTTAAGCACTTTCTCGCTGTCCTGCGGATTGAGTTTCTTCTGTTCGCGCTCATACCGCTGAAACGTTTTGAGCGACGTGTCGAACACTTCCGCCAATTGCTCGCGTTTGTAGCCCGTCAGGTCGGCAATCTCAAAAAAGTGAGCGGCCGGAACCCCGTTCAGGGCTAAAAAGACAAGAGCTGTGCGATCAGGAAGTAGCATGGCGTAAATGTAGGAATTTTGTCTGATAAACTAAGAATTTTGTCTAAAGATTCCCGCTTACCTGTTTGTTTAAACCTAACCGGCTCAAAATCGTTAACGTAAGCAGTATCAACAACCAACAATCAACGGTATGAAAAAAATAAGTTTGCTCCTGTTACTGGCTGTCAGTACGCTGAGTTTTCAGGCGTGCAGCAGCGAAAAAAAGAAAAGCGACGACAGCGTCGAAAACGCCGAGAATGCCAATGAAGTGAAAGAAGACGCGGGCACGGGTCAGACCGAAGACACGAACGAATTTGCGGTAAAAGCCGCCAACGGCGGGATGCTCGAAGTTGAACTGGGCCGACTGGCGCAGGAAAAAGCGGCTAACCCGGCCGTAAAAGAGTTTGGGGCCATGATGGTGGCGGACCACTCCAAAGCCAACGACGAGATGAAGGCACTGGCTGCTAAAAAGAACATTACGCTGCCAGCGGCACTGGGCGAAGACGAGCAAAAGCACGTCAATGACCTGACTAAACTATCGGGCAAAGAATTCGACAAAAAGTATGTGAGCATGATGGTCGATGACCACAAAGAAGACATTGACTTGTTTAAAAAAGCCGCCGATGACGACAAAACCGATGCCGATCTGAAAGCCTTTGCGGTGAAAACGCTGCCCACGCTGCAAAAGCATCTGGACCGGATAAAGGCCCTCGATAAGCAGGTTAATTAAGTATAAGGGGTAAGTAACAAACGTGTGCAGGGTTAACAAAATTGGCGTTTTTTTGTCATCCCGACGCAGGAGGGATGACAAAAAAACGCCAGTTGAATTCATCAAAGCGACAGAATAAAATCTTAAACAGGTTCACATTACATGCAGAAGCCCCGCAACCAATGACTGTTGAGGGGCTTCTTCTATTATAGTCGGGTGCGGTTTTACGCCAGCAACGCTTTTCCCTGCGCCAGAGCGGTCTCTAAGCCCGACAAGTCAGTGCCGCCCGCCGTAGCGAAAAACGGTTGCCCCCCGCCCCCACCTTTGATGTTTTTAGCCAGTTCCTTCACCATCTGACCGGCGTTCATATTCCGGCCCGTAATGAGTGAGTCGGGCAGCATAACGGCCAGTTGGGGCTTTCCGTTGATGTCGGCCCCCAGCACAAGCGCGAGGTTATCCACTTTGGCTTTCAGGTCGTAAGCCAGTTGCTTGAGCGCGTCGGCATTGGGAACATCCACTTTTTCAACTAAGCGCGAATGGCCCGGTTCGGCGGACCCGTTGACGGTCTCTATTTTAGTCAGAAGCTGGTTTTTCAGTTGCTGAACCTTCTCCTGCTGCAACGCTTCAACCTGCTTCTGCAACGCACTCCGCTCATCGAGCAGCGTTTGAACGGCCTTGACAACGTCTTTTGGGGCTTTCAGTAACTCTTTCAGTTCAGAAACGACCGCCATCTGTTCATTCACCAACGCTTCGGCACCGGCAGACGTTTTGGCTTCGATGCGCCGGATACCTGTTGACACAGACCCTTCACCGGTAAATTTGAACAAGCCGATATGACCCGTTGCGGGCACATGTGTACCGCCACAAAGCTCAACCGAGTAGGTTGGATCAAACGTGATGACCCGAACGAAATCGCCGTATTTTTCGCCGAACAGGGCCGTTGCGCCTAATGCCTTTGCCTGCTCAATGGGCACGTTCCGCTTCTCATCGAGTTTGATGTCTTCGCGGATTTTCTCATTCACAATCTGCTCAACCTGAGCCAGTTGCTCGTCGGTTACTTTGCTAAAATGCGAGAAGTCGAACCGCAGCGCATCAGGACCGACATACGAGCCTTTCTGCGCCACGTGATTCCCCAACACCTCGCGCAAAGCCGAGTGCAGCAAGTGCGTGGCCGAGTGGTTGCTGGACGTAAGCATCCGGCGGGTTTCATCGACTCCGACTGATATTGCATTGCCAGGTAAATTCAATAAGGTTTCATACTGATCAAGGTCTCCTGCAATATGTATCGTAAGGTCATTTTCCTTTTTAGTGTCAAAAATCTCAATCGTCAACATATTTGAACCACCCTTGTCTATGTTAGATATTTGACTTACCCACATCCAACCAGTGTCCCCAACTTGTCCCCCGCTTTCAGCGTAAAAAGGTGTTTTATTAAGTACTATTTGATACTGAATTCCTTGTTTATTTTCAACTTTACGGTATTTAACTATATTAACATTAAGTGTTTCAGTTTCGTCATAACCAACAAACTCTATTTCGTCAACTTGATTTACGATGACCCAGTCGCCTGCCGATGCCGTAGCGTCTTTCCGCGACCGGGCTTTCTGCTCCTGAAGTGCTTTCTGAAAACCGGCCTCATCAATACTCAGGCCTTTTTCGCGGGCAATCAGGGCCGTTAAATCGGCGGGGAAGCCGAACGTATCGTTCAATTCAAAAACGGTTTCGCCGGGAATTACCGTCGATGACTTTCCATTCAAATCCGAAATAATCTGGTCAAGGCGAACCAGTCCCGTTCCGAGCGTCCGCAGAAACGAAATCTCTTCTTCCCGGATTACCGTAGCCACAAAATCGCGCTGGGCGTTCAGTTCGGGGAACACGTCGGCAAACTGCATGGCCAGCGTAGGCACGAGTTTGGTCATGAACGGTTCGGTCAGGTTCAGGTACGAATACCCGTAGCGGATGGCCCGGCGCAGAATCCGCCGAATCACGTAACCGGCTTTGGCGTTGCTCGGCACTAACCCGTCGGCAATGGCGAACGATACGGCCCGGATATGGTCGGCAATAACGCGCATGGCTACGTCGCTCTTGCTGCTTCCCGCTTCATACTTAATACCCGCCAGTTCTTCGATGACGTGGATGGTGCCCGAAAAAACGTCAGTGTCGTAGTTCGATTTCTTCTGCTGAACAGCCATGCAAAGTCGCTCAAAACCCATGCCCGTATCGACGTGGCGGGCGGGCAGCGGCTCCAATGAACTGTCGGCTTTGCGGTTGAACTGCATGAACACGAGGTTCCAGATTTCGACAACCTGCGGATGGTCGGCATTGACTAAGTCTTTGCCGGGCGTTTCGGCCACCTCCTCAGGTGAGCGTAAATCGACATGAATTTCGGAACACGGCCCGCACGGACCCGTATCGCCCATCTCCCAGAAGTTATCCTTTTTGTTGCCGTAGATAATCCGGTCTTCGCCCACGATGGGTTTCCAAAGGTCGAACGCTTCCTGATCGAAAGGCACACCATCGGTGGTATCACCCTCAAAAACAGAGACATACAGCCGGTCTTTGGGCAACTTATAAACTTCGGTCAGCAGTTCCCAAGCCCATTCGATGGCTTCTTTCTTGAAATAATCACCGAACGACCAGTTGCCGAGCATCTCGAACATGGTGTGGTGATACGTATCGAAACCCACATCTTCCAGGTCGTTGTGCTTGCCCGACACGCGCAGGCATTTCTGCGTATCGGCCACCCGTTTGGCCGGGGGCGTACCGTTACCGAGGAAGAAATCTTTGAACTGCGCCATGCCCGAATTGTTGAACATGAGCGTCGGGTCGTTTTTGGCAACGAGCGGAGCCGATTGAACAATCAGGTGTTGTTTGGACTGGAAGAAGTCGAGAAAATGCCGACGTATTTCGTGGGAAGTCATAAATCAGTTGATCGGTTGATTAGTTGGTGGGTTGATTAGTTGATGGATTGATTAGCCGGTTATGCGTCAGCGACTAATCAACCAATTAACCAATCAACCAATTAACCGAATCACAAAATTACGCCAAAACTTGCGTTTATTCAGGCGGCTTTCCAAGTTTGCGGTATGGAAAACGGGGGCAAGCTGTATTACGGCATTAAAGAGGTAGCGGAACTGTTTGGGATCAATGCGTCGAAACTTCGGTACTACGAGAAGGAATTTCCGACCATCCAGCCCAAAAAAAACCGCTCCGGCGACCGTGTTTATACACAGGCCGACATCGACCACCTGAAGGAAATTCTGGAGTTAATCAACGAAAAAGGGTTTACGCTGCCCGGTGCGCGGGAATACCTCAAAACGCGCGATGCCAACCGGCGCGAACACCTGCTGTATATTAACAAACTCAAAAAAATAAAAGGCTTTCTGGAAAAGATGCGGGCCGACTTAGACGAGTGATCGACCGGCTCGTTCGCGCGCCAAATCAATGATTATGGCTAACTTTCCTGTTGATTTAACGTATTGGTGATTGTAGAACAGAAAAATATGAGTTTCTTCAACGGTGAGGGCTTCTCTATTGATGGTAGACATTTTGTGATTATGCTCGCCAGTGATGTTCGTGACAGAGATGGGCTAGGATGGCAACTTTTAGAAATAGTATCCAATAAGTCGAAGCTGGTGTTAGAGATATTTAGACATGACGATCTAAAAAGCATAGAGTTTATAGCGTGCAGTCCAGTAAAGGTACCTTTTGAGGCTCTTGAAAAGTTAATTAACCATTTCAATACTAATGGTGGCAGAGAATTCATTAACGATTAATATAATTTCACTTCCACAATAATGAACAAACAACTTTACACTCTGCCTTTGCTGGGATTGCTTCTTATCGGCTGCCATGAACAGGAAGCGCGACCGATACCGGATATAGCCTCAAAAGTAGTCGGCTCCTACACGATGACGTATTCTCATTTTTATATAGATAATCCGTATAAATCAGGCTCGCTAACCATTAGCCGGTTAGGTGCTGATTCGGTTCGGGGAGATGTGAAAATTGAAGGGGTAAATAGCACACTTTTTAGTGGCAACTGGCACTTAAAACCAAGTTCAATGACAGGAGATACAATAGGCATCTGGGGTGGCCTTTGTGATTGTCAATATGCCAACAAACAAGTGAATATGTTTATGGCGGACGGCACTATTCAGTTGATATTTAAGAAAGACAACTGATTGAATTATTATAATTAAGGCTCAAAAAATACTTATGAACTGGTACAAATACTTATACGGCTGTATGATGGCTCTCTCAGTTAAATGGGGAGTGAAACGATACTCAGTTGATGTTTTTGCCTTCTATTCGTTTCTCCTGCTTTCCATATTAGAACTTGCTTCGATTGTCATGGTTTTCAGACCAAGCGTAAAAGACGAGAACTGGTCGCTGTTTCTTTTCGCTTTCGCCGGAATAATCACTCTATTTAATTATCTATATCTTTACCGTTCGTTTGAGATCATTTACCAAATCATACAAACAAAGAAAAGGAATTTTGGGAATGTCGTTGTGATATGTTGGTTTCTATCGGTGGTAATTCTCCTCAAATTGAAGTCTTAAAAATGAAGCTGTTTAAACTTTTAGAAACAGTTTCATGGCTATACTTTTGCAACAGCTATGACTACAAAACTATTGCATTTAACGGCTCTCTTGTTTCTACTATCAGCTCTCTATTCCGCAAAAGCGCAATCAGTAAAAACCAGACAAATGCTGGATTATTATGAGCTAAAAGGACTGCTTTTGAAGCACAAAGCAACGGTTGAGAGTATGCTCAGCATGAAGCGGTTCAAATTAGCGTCGAACAGGGAAAGACCAGAAAGTACGATCTACAAGTATAAAAAAGAGAGTGACAGCACAGAAATTCTTATCCGGGTCCGTAAAACCGATGGGTTAGTTAGCGAAATTGCCTGGGATGAAAAGCCATCAACGCTTGGCAACCTGAAGCATGACGCTGTTTATGATGGCTTTGTGCCGGTCACCGGCAATAGTCAATACTATAACCGCTTCCAAAAAATAGCGCTTTTGGTTAATTATAAACTGGCACACGAAGACAGTGTTGTTCCCTGTATTCTAAGAGCAGTGGAGTAAAGATTTTGGGTATGGCTTAGACGTATCACCATTATAACTTTTAAATGTAATTTCACCTCCACACCCATGAAAAAACACTTTTACATTCTGCTTTTGCTGGCATTTATACTTGGGAGTTGTCATGAGCAGGAAGCGCGACTGATACCGGATATAGCCTCAAAAGTGGTCGGCTCCTATACGATGACGTCTTCTTATTTTTCAATGACAGATACACAAAATCCTTATAAATCAGGCTCGTTGATCATTAGCCGGTTAGGTGCAGATTCGGTCCGGGGAGACGTACAAATTGAAGGTATAAGGAGTGTTCTTTTTAGTGGCAACTGGCACTTAAGACCAAGGTCAATGACGGGAGATACAATAAGTATTTGGGGTAGGCTTTGTGGTTGTCAGTATGCGAACAAACAGGTAAATATGTTTATGGCAGACGGCACTATTCAGTTGATATTCAAGAAAGATAACTAATCAGGTTAATGCAAGATCAATTATAAAACAGAAATAATGCTACGCGGACAAACTGTGAAAATAGTTGTAAGTGAACCTTTCGAGTGGAGTGCTGGAGATTTACAAGGTACTATAATTGACGATCACACGAAAGGGAGTTTACTGATTCAGTTAACAAAGCTTATTGAGGGGAAAAAGTTTACAAGTAACCTTTTAGAAGTTCGTCCTCGTTTCGCAGATAAATCATTTGAAATCTCGGTTCAAGATCGTCCTATAACTGTAAATGGGGCTTTAATAAAAAGTGATTCTGATGACTTTGAGTTTATCTTTATCGGTAGCTTAACAATAAGATGAGAATCTCATTATTTTCTCTTAATATAATATGAGTTATGACGCTCATCCGTAATCATACAACAAAAAATAAGGGCTGCGAAAGCCCTTATTTTTTGTTACAGGAAGTTAAACTCTCAATCAATACCCTTCATTCTGCGGGAAGGTCGTCTTGTTATTATAGACGTCGATTTCCGATTGCGGAATTGGGTAATACACCCGGTAAGCAGGCATGGTAATTCCCGTTACTTTGATGGCTTCTACCGCCGTACCCGTACGGATCAAGTCGAACCAGCGGTCGTTTTCCAAAGCCAGTTCCAGCCGCCGTTCTTTAATGACCGCCGTGCGAAACGCTTCTTTGGTGCCAAGGTCGGTCGCTGTATAGGCCGGAACACCCGCACGGGTACGAACCCGGTTTAACGCGGTGAAGGCATCGCCGGTGGCCTGATAGCCCACTTCGTTCACGGCTTCGGCGTACAGCAACAGCACATCCGCGAAGCGCAATACCGGAAAATCATTTCCTACGTCGCTCGTTGCCGATAGTTCATCGTAGAATTTCCTCGGCACGGCGTTGATGCTGGTGGGCACCGGAACCTGAACCGTTAGCGGAAGCCGCTTGTCGCCCGCCGTAAACGCAGCCCGCAACGACGGTTCGATGTTGTCGCCAATGCTGGTGCCGTACCAGGAACCATGCCCCTCGCCCAGCAATCCGCCTTTTTTGAACTTCACGGCGAACAGCAGTTCGGCATTATTTTTATTGGCGACCGAAAACACGTCGGCCACATTGGGCAACAGTTGATAGGTCGTTCCGGTAACGAGTTCTTTCAGGGTCGAAACGGCCAGATCATATTTCTTTTCCGTTACGTACACCTTACCCAACAACCCTTTGGCCGCGCCCGACGTGGCCCGGCCCACATCCGCACTGGTGTAGCTCACGGGTAAACCAGCCGCTGCCGCCGTCAAATCTTTTTCGATGGCGGTATACACCTCGGCGATTTCGTTGCGCGTGTACGACCGGGCATCGGTGGTCGTTCCCGCCGTCAGAACGAGCGGCACTTTTCCCCACAGCCGCACCAGATTGAAGTACGATAAAGCGCGAATAAACTGCGCTTCGCCTTTGTAGCGGGCCTTTAGCGGAGCATCCATCGTTACGGCGTCGATCTTGTCCAAAATCAGGTTGCAGCGGTTGATACCCGTGTACAGACTCCCCCATGTATCGCGCAGGACGCTGTTGGTGGTCGGTTCGATAAAGCGGTCGATGTTATACCGCAAACCGGCACTCGACGACGGGTCGTTATCGAGAACATTGTCGCTCCGGGCTTCGATCAGGGTGTTGTAATCGCCCCCGTACTGCGTCGCACTTTGCAGAGCATCGTAGGCGCCGTTGACGGCATTGCCAAAATCATTGGCCGTCTTATAAAAATTGTCCACGTTGGGTTGCGACAGCGGTTTCAGTTCCAGAAAATCCTTCTGGCAGGCCGTCAGACCAACAAAGGCGGTGAGAAATAAGGCTATTTTTTTCATGGCTGATTAAAATGACAGGTTGATACCGACCGATGTTGTGCGGGGCAGCGGGTAGGTTCCGTAATCCTCGCCCGACGAAAGCGCACTGTCGGGGCGGCTGTTAACTTCGGGGTTGTAGCCGAGGTATTTGGTGAACGTGAACGGATTTTGGGTCGTCACGTAGAGCCGGGCGCGGCTCAGGTGTACCTTCTGGAGCAGGGCCGTAGGCAGCGTGTAGCCCAGCGTAATGGTCCGGATACGCACGTAGGAACCGCTTTCAATGTGCCAGGTCGAGATTTCGCCGTTCGAGCCGGAGGCTAAGCGGTTGGCCCGGTTCACTAAGCCATTGCCCGGATTCTCAGCCGATTGCCAGCGGTCGAGCGACCCTCTGTACAGGTTGCCGTTGCCTTCGAGGTTATACACGTAGCGACGGATCAGGTTCAGGATTTTATGCCCCTGCACCCCCTGAACGGCAACGCCCAGGTCGAAGCCCCGATACGCGAAGTTGTTGGTGAACCCAAACGTGAATTTCGGGAAATAACTGCCCGTGACGGCCCGGTCGCTGCTAAAATCAATTTTACCGTCGCCGTTGTTGTCGATAAATTTGAAGTCGCCGGGTCGGGTCGTTGTCGTGTGCGGATAGGCGTCGATGGCGGCCTGATTTTTAAACACACCGTCGTAAATCATCGTGTAATATTCGCCGATGGGATGCCCGATCTGGGTGATAAACTGCGCACCGGCAACGCCACCGGCCACAATAATCGGATCGCCGGAAGGTCCCAGCGCGATTACTTTGTTGCGGTTAGCGGCTATGTTGGCACTGGCATCCCACCGGAAGCGTCCGAACGTCTGACGCGTGCCGAGCGTAAATTCAACGCCCTGATTATTCACTTTACCGATATTTTGTAGCTCCGTGCTGAAGCCCGACGCACGCGGCACCGGCACGTTCAGCAGCAGGTCCGACGTGTTAGCGTTGTAATAATCGACGGTGAGGTTCAGGCGGTTACGCAGAAAACTTACGTCGAAGCCAATGTCGAACATGGCCGTTTTTTCCCATTTCAGCTTGTCGTTGGCTGAGTTGCCGGGGGCCAGACCGCTCACGATGGTTTCGTTGCCGAGAATATAATTCTGGTAATTGAGCAAACTCACCGAGCCGTAGTTCGGAATCTGGAAATTACCCGTCAGGCCGTAGCTGGCGCGTAGTTTCAAATCGCTCAGCCACGAAACCGACTTCAGAAACGGCTCCTGCGACACGTTCCAGCCTGCCGATACCGACGGGAACGAACCGTAGCGGTTGTTGCGCCCAAACCGCGACGAACCATCGGCCCGGATCGCTGCCGACAACAGGTATTTTCCATTGTAATCATACTGTACCCGGCCTATGTACGACAGCAGCGACCACTCCTGAATGTCGGAACTGCCCGACGAAACCTGACCGGCGTTGAGCGTATACACGAGGTCATTGGGGAAGTTGGTCGCCGTCAGTTCGTTGGCTACCCGGCGGTCCTTTTGTGACGAGAAACCCGCCAGTGCCGAAACGGTATGCAACCCGAACGAGCGGTTATAGTTCAGCGTATTTTCAACCAGCCAGTTCACGAAGTTCTGCGCCCGCGAGAAACCCGTTGGCGTCGATGCGCCTTTGCGATCCCGGATTTCGAGGGTCGATGGCCGGTAGTAATCGCGCTGAAACGTATTGATATCGGTGCCCAAACTGAGCCGGTACGAAAGCCCTTTGGCGATATCATATTGGGCATACACATTGCCCAGCACCCGCAGTTGGCTTAGTTTATCGCTTACCTGATTGGCAATAGCCACCGGATTCAGAATCGACGTGGCACCATAGCCCCAGCCGTTGTTACCAAAATTATAGGACCCATCGGCATTGGTGACCGGGAAAATGGGAGCCGCCTGCAACGCCAAACCGACAACACCTTCACCCAGATACGGCCCTTCGGCCTTGACCAAATCGTGGTACGAATAGGTCGGGTTGAGGTTGACACCCACCGACAGCCGACCGCTTTTTACATCGACATTGGCCCGTGCGCTGTAGCGTTTGTAGCCCGAACTGATTACGACACCCCGCTGGTCTAAGTAATTTCCCGATACGTAAAACTTCACATTGTCCTTACCGCCCGAAATCGAAAGCGTATGGTTTGTGATCGGTGCCGAGCGAAAAATGGCGTCCTGCCAGTCGGTGTTGGTCAATCCGGGCGTTCCCGACAGGTACGGGACAATTTCGGGCTGGATGAGTGTACTCGGTGCGCCGACGCCCTTGTTCCGAATGTCGTTGGAATCGGTTGGTTTGCCCGTCGGATTTCGATCCAGATACGCGTTGTTTTTGGCTTCGTAGCTGAGTTGCGAATACTCATAGGCATTGAGCAGGTCAATCTTTTTCGACACCTGCTGAACGCCCACATACGAGTCGTAGTTAATGACAGTTTTGCCTTCCTTGCCGCGTTTGGTGGTCAGCAGAACGACCCCGTTCGAGCCGCGAGAGCCGTAAATGGCCGATGCCGACGCATCTTTCAACACCTCGATGCTTTCAATATCGTCGGTGTTGATGGTACTGAGAACATTGATCGGATTGTCGGGAAACTGCGTGTTTGTGCTCCCCGTGGCAAACTTGGTGTCGCGCGAGAGCGGAATCCCGTCGATCACGTAGAGCGGGTCATTGCCCGCGCTGATAGACCCCGTGCCCCGCACCCGAACCGACAACGCGGCACCCGGTGCGCCCGATGTTTGCGAGACCTGCACACCCGCAATTTTAGCGGCCAATGCCTGATCGAAACTCGCAACGGGCTGATTGGCAAGGTCCCGCGCTTTTACCGAACCGATGGCGGTGGTAATGTCCCGGCGATTCTGGACGCCATACCCCACCACCACCACTTCGCTCAGGGCATTGTCGGTAGCGGTTAGCTGCGCATTCACGACGCTGCGGTTACCCACCGCAATTTCGAGAGGCTGGTAACCGATAAACGAGAAAACAAGCGTTTTTCCGGCTGTGGGCAGGCTGACCTGGTATTTTCCCTGGGCATCGGTGGTGGCCCCCACGTTGGTGCCTTTAACCTGAACCGTTGTACCGGCCAGCACATCGCCGTTGGCCGCATCCGTCACTATACCGGTGATGATCGACTGGGCGTAGCCAAACTGAGTAACGGCAACCAACAGGCTAAACAGCACCCATTGCCGGTAGCCAGTTCGGACGAAATTAGGTAGAAAAACAGACATATAGACTTGATTTATAATGACAAAAACCCACCCGTTTTTTAGTTCAGATAATCTGGATGGAGCCTGATCCATAGAGGCATACAATAATACTGACAATCCACCAGTCTGGATATATTCCTATTCATAAATCCTGAATCATTTTTTTACCTACAGCAGAAATAGGCCTTTAGACTCTAAAAATGTAGATATATCTGAGTAAAATCCTACATTTCATTAATTATCTACAAACTCTATGTACTATTATAAAGTCAATTTAACAGATGTAAGAACCAGGGGTTTTTGATAAGGATAAAATGGCTGGTTAAACGAACCCGCCCGGGCGAGTCCTTTACCGGATATAAACTGAACACCATGGCAAACAACAGGAGAGGCTATCAAAATAATCCGCAGTTAAAAACAGTAAACGCGCCTGAAGGCTGGCAAGGGACACCAGTTGATCAGGAAGGTCGGTTTATGAACCTCACGCACCCGTTTATTCCTAAATTTTCGGATGTGCTCCGCTGGCAACTGCAACGAAACCCTTTCAAAAAAAGCAAAAAAGCCGAAGTCTGGAATCCTGATGTACTTACGGATGATTCCTGGCTTGCGGGGAGCGATGATGTCCTTGTCTGGCTGGGGCATAGTACATTTTACATCCGCCTGAACGGTATTCAACTCCTGACCGACCCGGTATTTTTTGACATCCTTTCGGTTAAACGCCAGTCGGCCCTTCCCGTTGACGTTCGTCGGTTTACGAACCTCGATTATATTCTGCTTTCTCACGACCATCGCGACCATCTGGATGAGAAAAGCCTGAAGCTCCTGGCAACCCAAAATCCTGACGTTACATATCTGGCCGGGCTGGGTATGAAGGAATTGATACGCCGGTTCACGATGTCTGATAAAATAGAAGAAGCGGGCTGGTATCAGCAATACACAATGAGCGATCAGCCGGTGCGGATAACCTTTGTTCCGTCCCGGCACTGGGCCAAACGTGGTCTTACCGACACCAACCAACGGCTTTGGGGCGGGTTTGTTATGGAAGGGCCAACTACTCGTATTCTATTTGGGGGCGATAGCGGCTACGATGCCCATTACCGGCAGTTAGGCGCGATTTTCGGTGCATTGGACTACGCCATTCTGGGTATCGGCGCGTATGAACCAGCCTGGTTTATGGCCCCAAATCACCAATCACCCGCCGATGCGCTGAACGCCTTTACCGACCTCAACGCGACCCGGTTTATACCCATGCATTACAGCACGTTCGACTTATCGGACGAACCGCTAAGCCAGCCCTTAACCGATCTGCGCATTGCAGCGGAGCGCATGAAATTGCGAGAGAAACTGACCCTGCTCACCATTGGACAGCCCCTGCTAATCGCCTGACGGAGATAATCATCCGTCATAGCCTGAGTATGATCAAAGCCCGGTCGATTTTTCCATTTGTTCGGTGTAGCGGCTACCCACCACGTCAATCTGAGCCGAAGCCGTCTCAATTTCCTGAAGTTCTTCCGTTGTCAGCTCGATAGCTGCGGCTCCGTTGTTTTCCGTTAGCCGATGCCGTTTCGTCGTGCCCGGAATCGGCACAATCCAGGGTTTTTGCGCCAGTACCCAGGCCAGTGCAATCTGCGCCGTTGTCGCATTTCTACGGTCGGCAAACTGCTGTAATAGTTCAATCAGGGCCTGATTCGCCTTGCGGGCTTCTTCAGTATATCTCGGCAGCGTATTCCGAATATCCCCGGCGGCAAATGTGGTGGTCTCGTCAATTTTACCGGTCAGAAATCCCTTCCCCAGCGGGCTATACGCCACCAGACCGATACCCAATTCCTCGATGGTCGGAATAATTTCCCGCTCGTGCTGGCGGGTCCAGAGCGAGTACTCACTTTGCAGGGCCGTGACGGGCTGCACCGCATGAGCACGACGGATGGTCTGGGCACCGGCTTCCGACAGGCCAAAGTGTTTTACTTTCCCTTCTGCAATCAGGTCGCGTACCGTCCCCGCAACGTCTTCGATAGGAACATTGGGGTCAACGCGGTGCTGGTAAAACAGGTCGAGCACATCGACGCGGAGTCGTTTCAGGGAGGCTTCGGCCACCGCTCTGATATTCTCCGGTCGGCTGTTCACCCCCGCCATTTTCCCGTCCTGAATGTTGAACCCAAATTTGGTGGCAATGACCACTTCCCCTTTGAACGGTTCGAGGGCTTCGCCGACCAACTCTTCGTTGATGAACGGGCCATACACCTCAGCCGTGTCGAAGAAGGTAACGCCCTGTTCAACGGCGGCTCGAATCAGGGTAATCATTTCAGACGTATCAGCAGCCGGGCCGTAGCCAAAACTCATGCCCATACAACCCAGCCCGATGGCCGAGACGTCCAGGTTACTGTTTCCAAGTGTGCGCTTTTGCATGATTTTTTCTTTTTAAATGGCTCTGGTGAGCCATTATTTCTGTCCTTATAAACCAAACTAAACTTATGACAAAGGTAGCCTATGGATAGGGTTGGAAATAATGAAAATCAAACAGAAGCATAAGGATTTCAAACCGTCAGGCTCTGAAAGACATGGGAACTGCGCCGGTCATGCGTTTGAAGTAGTTATTAAAATAGGTCGGGTAGTCAAAACCAAGCGCATAAGCAACCTGAGCAATGGGCCAATCGGTATGCTGCAACAGGGCCTTTGCTTCGCTGATGATGCGCCCGGAAATATGGGCCGTCGTTGGTTTACCGGTGATTTCTTTGACCGAACGATTCAAATGATTGACATGGATCGACAGGCGCTGAGCAAAGTCCTGTGCGGTTTTTAACCGGAGCGGACGCTCTACGCTGTCAATGGGGAACTGTCTTTCCAGCAAATCAAGAAATAAAGCAGTAATGCGCTCAGCCGCATTTTTGTGGGTAATGAATTGATCCGAAGGCTGCATTTTTAAAGCCTCGTGAATAATCAGATTGATGTAATTACGAATCAGTTCGTCTTTAAACGGGTAATCTGCGTCCTGTTCGGAAAGCATTCGGTTGAACAGCGATTCGATAAACGCTTTCTGCTGGCTGTTTACCGACAACACAGGCGTGCCGCCGAGTTTGAATAAAGGGGATTCCTGCAGGCTCTCTGAACGGTCGCTGGCTTTCAGGAACACTTCGGTAAACAGACAGGAATAGCCTGTATGCCTGACTGAGCGTAATTCTACGGAGTAGGGTATGTGTGGATTGGCGAAGAACAGGAAAGTGCCATCCATGTCTATGCTCCTGTCTGCATAATGAATGACGATATTGCCGGTAGACAGGGTGACCTTGTAAAAGTCTCTGCGGCTATAAGTCGGTGCGCGGCTCACCGTCGTATCTATTTCATAAATCGTGAAGCCTTTGCGCTTTAAATCGCTTGTATGGCTATCGGGCGTACGGGAAATAACGGGATCGTTCATACCACAAAGATAAGAAAATCAAACAATACAGGGTTCAGGCATCTTACACGAATAAAGCGAAAAACAGTGAACACAGAGGCACGGAAAACACGGAGCGACAACCCGTCGATTTCGACCTGTTTTAGGTCTTTGTGCGCTGTGTATCGCTGTATTCAATAAGTTGATTGTGCTCAATTACTTATAAAAAAACGCTGTATCTTGATACCGCATGCTTCAACGACTCCGCTACAACGCTTTCTTCCTGCTTGTCTTCCATACGGCCAGTGCCCAGGTTCTGCCTGTTCTCGACCAGAATCCCACTACGTTGCGCTGGTATCGCCTGACAACGCCCCACTTCCGGGTGTTGTATCCGGCGGGTTTTGACACCGTCGCCCAGCGCACCGCCGGGCGGCTCGAAGGGCTGTATGAACCGGTCAGCGCATCGCTCGAACGAAGACCCCGGCCTATCTCGGTGCTGCTTCAGAACCAGACCACCTACAGCAATGGCTTCGTCTCGCTGTTTCCGCGCCGGTCGGAGTTTTTTGTCGCGCCCCCGCAGAACCCCGCGTCGCTGGGCACCCTCGACTGGCTCGATCAGTTGGCCGTTCATGAATACCGGCACGTGGTTCAGAACGATAAAGCCCTGCAAGGATACGGGCGGGTGCTGTATTCACTGCTGGGAAACACCGGCTTAGGCTTTCCCCTGCTGACGGTGCCCGACTGGTTTGCCGAGGGGGATGCGGTCAGCAACGAAACAC
Source organism: uncultured Spirosoma sp. (assembly GCA_964244845.1). Classification (GTDB taxonomy): domain Bacteria; phylum Bacteroidota; class Bacteroidia; order Cytophagales; family Spirosomataceae; genus Spirosoma. Next base: position 434,037 of record CAXTKE010000004.1, on the reverse strand, counting down.
TGCTGAGCACCGGCGGACGCGGGCGTATTCCGAATTTCGATTTGGATATGCGGGCGAATTTGCTGGCCGGAAAACAATTCGATTACCCGAAGGCGGTGAGCGGGTCCTATCGCGATAATGTGCCAAATCACTACGTATTGGGTTATTTCATGACGACCTACCTCAAACAAACGTACGGCCCCGATGTGTGGAGCCGCGTGCTGAACCGAAATTACCGCCGGTTTCCGTGGCCGTTTGCGTTCTCGGCCAGCATAAAGGAAGAAACCAGCCTACGGACGGAAGACCTCTACCGGAAAACGATGTCCGACCTGACCGAAACATGGCAAAAACAGCAGGAAAGCCTCACCATCACGCCCATAACCGAATTTCCGGTCAGGGCCGAAAAGCCGCACTCATCCAAGTCAATATTCACCAATTATCGGCATCCGCAATTCCTGACCGACTCATCGGTGCTGTGCGTAAAAAGCGGTCTTGGCGACACCCCCCGGCTGGTCGTTCTGACCAAAAACGGGTGGGAGAAAACCATTCACGTACAGGGTTTTCCCAACGATGCCGATCTGCTGTCGGCTACTGCTGAGAAAGTCTGCTGGATTGAGTTTGGCTATGACCCGCGCTGGGGGCAGCGTATTTACTCCAACATCCGGCTGCTCGATCTGACCACCGGAAAGCTCACGCGCCTGCCCAACCGCCAGACAGCGCACCGCGCCCGCTATACGACCGTTGCGCTCTCGCCCGACAACAAAAAATTAGTTGTCGTTGAAAATACGGACCGCTACAAAACCCAGTTGGTAGTGATCGACGCGCAGACGGGTGTCATTCAGAAAACGCTACCCAACCCGACCAATGAATTTTACCAACACCCGCGCTGGCAGTCCGACAACAAAACCATCGTAACGGTTGCGCTAAAAAACGGAGAAAAAACGATACAAAGCATTGATACCGAATCGAATACGCATACGGATTTATTACCCCGCGCAAACGAAAACATCAGCCACCCGCAGCCCTGGAAAAACTACGTACTCTATAACTCGCCCAGGTCGGGCATCGACAATGTGTATGCGGTCGATACCCGAACGAAGCAGGTGTTTCAGGTAACCTCCCGACCGCTGGCCGCTTATCACGCAACGGTTTCGCCGTCGGGAACACGGCTCGCATTCGACGATTTTGCCGCAACAGGCTACCGCATCGCTGACATGTCCCTGAACTCTGCTGACTGGAAACCAGTGACGGAACCCGTTCAGGCGCAGCCGGTGCGTTATTTTGGGACCGCGCGGGATGGGTCATTAGTCAAACGGGAACCGGGTGCGGCCGAGGGTCGGCGGGTGCTGGCAAGCGATTCGGTAATAACAACGCCCTACACCCCTACCCGATTTCGGCGGCTGGCCAATGCGGTAAATATCTATAGCTGGGGGCCGGTTATTGGTAGTACGGGGCAGTCTTTATCGGTTGGCATCAGTTCCCAGGATTTGTTGAGCACAACGCAAATTGGCGTTGGCTATACGTATAACCAGGCCGAATGGGCTGGTAACGCTTATGCTCAGCTAAGTTATCAGGGTTTATATCCGATTATCGACCTGAGTTTCCAGCATGGTACGCGCAGCACCTCGATTTATGTCGACAAAATCGAACCCGCCGACAGCCTGCGCACCGACCGATGGCAATACAATCAGCTAACGGCCGGTTTTCGGTTACCGCTTCAACTGACAAACTCAAAGTATAGCCACAACCTAAGCCTGTCAGCTTACTACAATTACTTGCAGGTAACGGGCTATGAACTGCCGAACCGATACCTGACCGAAGTGGGGTCGGCAGGCTCACTCAGCGCATTGACCTACGGATTTACGTACGCTCATTTGCTGCGGCAAAGCAAACGGGACGTAGCACCCCGCTGGGGACAAACGCTTTCAGCCAATTACCGAAACACCCCGTTTGGCGGCAAACTAACGGCCGAACAGTGGGGGGTGCAGGCGAGTGTATATCTGCCCGGTTTAGGGAAACATCACTCGCTGCGGTTTCGGGGAGGATTTCAGCAGCAGGCGCAGGGAAATTACCGCTTCAGCCCGATTGTGTTTTATCCGCGTGGGCAAGTCTATGTAAGCGATGACCAGATCAAAACCGGCAGCATAGAATACCGGTTGCCCATTGCCGATACGCACTGGTCGCTGGGCCGGTGGCTGTATGTACAGCGGATTAAAGCCGGCGGCTTTTATGATGTGGCCGACGGGCAGTCCATTGCCGATGTGCGCGATGTGTATGGGCAGTTGCGGGGGTACGAAACCCGAACCCATGCGTTTCAAACTACTGGCCTCGACGTATCGTTTGTGTTCAACGTACTGCGGCTGCGTACTTCGTTCGAGGCCGGGTTCCGCACCATCTACAACATCACCAGTCAGGAATGGCTCGTGCAGCCGTTAGTGATTGATATTGGTTTTTAGGGGTAATAAATAGTGGAGTGGGTGAAGTAAGTGACGTGCGTCTCCTAACGCTCCACCTACCTGACCCACTCCACTATTTTACTCACTCCACCAATTTACCCCTTATAAAACACCCATTTCGACAATTCCCGGAACGAGGTTTTTTTGCCGTACATCAAAATACCGACGCGGTAAATGCGGGCGGCTAACCAGGTGGTGCCGACAAAGCCCAGCACCAGCAACGACATCGACAGGGCAATTTCCCAAACCGGAACACCGAACGGAATGCGGACCATCATCACCACGGGCGAGGTGAACGGAATGATGGATGTCCAGAAAGCCAGCGGGCCGTCGGGGTCGCGAACGGCAATCTGGGCGAAGGCGATGGCCGCAATGATGGGCATCATGATCGGAAACATAAACTGCTGCGTCTCGGTCTCATTATCAACAGCCGCGCCCACCGCACCGAACAGCGCACTGTAGAGCAGATAACCGCCTAAGAAATAAAACAGAAAACAGCCGATAATCAGCGGAATATTGAGCGTTTCAATGGCCTTGATTACGTCGGCAACGGGGTTTTGGGCGGTGCTCATTTTGGTCTGAACCTCCTGCCCGCCGGGCATCCCGTTCATGCGGGCCGTCATGGCCGACTGCGTCTGTTCGGGCCGGTTGATGATTTTCGAGCCAACGGTCATTAAGCCAATGGTGAGCACAATCCAGAGCATAAACTGGGTTAATCCCACCAACGCCACGCCGATAATTTTGCCCATCATCAACTGAAACGGCTTCACCGACGAGATAATCACCTCGACAATGCGGTTGGTTTTTTCCTCCATAACACCGCGCATCACCTGGGTGCCGTAAATCAGCACAGAAATGTAGATCAACAGGGCGCAGAACCCGCTGATAATGGTGGTGGCAATGCCGTTGTTACTCTTTTCGCCCCCGTCGCTCAGGCTGATCGTCTCCGCATCGACGTTTACTTTGGCGTCCTGAATGACCTTTTGGGTAATCCCCGCCTGTTCTAATTTAATCGTTTCGATTTCTTTCGAGATAGCCCGCTCGATGTTGCTTTGCAGGGCCAGGCTAACACTTTTCTCGGCGAAAATCTTGACCGTTTTCGGCTGCTCGATTACGTCTTTCGGAATAAAAACCAGTGCGTTATACCCCTGTTTGACAAAGCTTTTCTTGGCTTCCGCCAGCGACTGTTTTGGGTAAGAAAACACCGTTTCGTCGTCGTTTTTGAACTGGTTAGCGAACCGGCCGCTCTCATCGACGACGGCAATTTTTTTCTGGTTTATTGAACTCACGGCGGCCCAGCCAATGATGGCGTAGAACCCAAAAATGAGCAGCGGCCCTAAAATCGTCATGATAATGAACGACTTTTTGCGCACCCGCACTAAGTATTCGCGCTTGATAATGAGATATATTATGTTCATATTTTTAATGATTGGTTGAGTGGTTAATTGGTTGAGTAGTTAATTGGTTGACTGGATGAGTAAAAAAGCGGGCATCAGCTATTCATCCAGTCAACCAATTAACTACTCAACCAGTCACTCATTGGATTCGCCAACGGTTTGAATAAAGATCTGGTTAATGCTGGGAATATTCTCGCCGAACGAGCGCACAGCCACTCGGTCGAGCAGATGCCGGATGAGTTCGTTTACGGCGGCATCGGGCGGAATTTTTATGTCGGCTCGCACAAATCCGTCGTCCGTTGGGCGGGTATTCAGGACGTCGAAGGCAGGCGGCAGTGTGTCCAGAGCACCCTGATATTCAACGTGGTAGGTATGCGTTTTGAACTGCTCTTTAATGGCCCGCTTCGACCCGTCGAGCACTTTATGGGAGCGGTTGATGAGCGCGATATGGTCGCATAGTTCCTCGACGGATTCCATGCGGTGGGTCGAGAAAACGATTGTCTTTCCCTTGTCGCGCAGTTCCAGAATTTCGTCTTTTATGAGGTTGGCGTTGATGGGGTCGAAGCCCGAAAACGGCTCATCTAAGATAATCAGATCGGGTTCGTGCATAACCGTTGCCACAAACTGAATCTTCTGCTGCATCCCTTTGGAGAGGTCCTCGACGTTTTTGGACCACCACGTTTTAATGTCGAACTTCTCAAACCAGATTTTCAGCTTGTCCATCGCCTGCTTTTCGGTCAGTCCCTTGAGCTGGGCCAGATATAGCAGTTGTTCGCCTACCTTCATTTTCTTGTACAGCCCCCGCTCTTCGGGCAGGTAGCCAATACGGCTGATGTGCTTCGGATTGAGCCGCTCGCCCCCCAGAATGACCTCGCCCGAATCGGGGGCCGTAATCTGGTTGATAATACGAATGAGTGAGGTTTTTCCCGCGCCGTTAGGACCCAGCAGGCCAAATATACTGCCCTCCGGCACAGACAGGCTTACATCGTCCAACGCCCGATGCTCGGCGTATTGCTTGACGATATGATGCGTTTCGAGAATGTTGTTCATGTAGTTCAGGTTAATCAATGCTTACCATCGACAGGCCCAAACTTCGGCGTTCGTCAAGGCATTGGCAACAAGTTACGGATGAACTGCCAAACGGCTGTACAGACGGCAATTAAAAAGGCCACAACGTTTGGTGGTGGCCTTTTTAACGGGTATAGGGCAGGTTAAACGCTAACTGATTTTACCCGACGATTTGTTTCGACAGGATTAGAATGAGTACAACAAGCCTGTTTAATCCGCCCGGCGGCCCGGCTGTAATCCTGTCTAAACAAACTTGTCCTACAGCCTTTTAACAGAAAATACCGTCATACTCAGACTCAATTATAATAATCCCGAACCTGAAAAAGCAGCATCAGAAATAACAAACCCAGTAAAATTCCAATGATACTGAATGAAAAAACGCTGGTTACTATACTCAGTAGCTGCGCGTAATAGCTCAGTACCCAGCCCTGCCGTTTCCGGTTAAACAGCCCCGGCAGTGCCAGTGCGCCCAACACAAGGTGAATCAGCGAAAGAACCATGACGAGGGTATAGCTCATGCCAACCCCTACGCCACCCATGTACGAAACGGGCATCAGAGCCGCACCAATGCCCAGAAAGGCCAGAATAGCGGGTAACGTAATGAGCAGCAGGATTAAGGAGACAATGGGCCAGTACTTCACAAATCCTTCCCGAAAATTGATCGGGAATTGAAACGGGGCTTTCGTCGTAAAATAAGGAGCCAGTTCGGCTTCGAGCACGGCAGGTTGGGCCATAAAACAGAGGAGTTTAGGAATGACAGAGGACGATGTAAATTCAAGGGCTTAAAAGTACATCTTCCTGCGCCCATCCCCACCAATCGCGCAACGATTTATTAAGCGGTAACCTCATCAGTCTCAACGGGCTGCGTTCTGAACTCCCCCTCCCATTTCGAGATAACGCAGGTCGCCACGGCGTTTCCGGCAACGCTCGTCGCCGAACGGCCCATATCGAGTACCTGGTCAATGCCCAGTAGCAGAGCCAGCCCCTCAATGGGCAAATTAAACAGCGACATCGTTCCGGCAATGACTACCAATGACGCCCGAGGCACCCCGGCAATGCCTTTGGAGGTAATCATGAGCGTCAGCATCATCGTAATTTGCTGCTCGATGCTCAACGGTACGTGATACGCCTGCGCGATAAATGCCGTGGCGAAGGTCATGTAGAGCATCGACCCGTCAAGGTTGAACGAGTAACCTAAGGGCAGCACGAACGAAATAATCCGCTCGGAGCAGCCAAACCGACGCAGGGCTTCGATGGTTTGCGGAAACGAAGCCTCTGAACTGGCCGTGCTGAAGGAAAGGATAATGGCCGACCGAACTTCTTTGAGCAGAGCGATATAGGGAATGCCGACGACCAAACAAATAGTGCCCAGTACCACGAAAATAAAGAACAACAGTCCCCCGAAAAAGCACAGAATCAGGTACACATACCCCCCCAGAATACCCAGGCCCTGCTGGGCGACGATGGCTGCAATGGCCCCCAGCACACCGAACGGCGCGAACGCCATGACGTAGCTGGTAATTTTGAACATGATGTGAGAGAGCGCGTCCAATGCTTTAATCATGATTTTTCCCTGTGCGCCAACCGCCCCGACCGCAATACCAAAGAAGATGCTGAACACCACAATCTGAAGGATTTCGTTGGTTGCCAGGGCTTCGATAAAACTCGTGGGAACGATGTGCGTGATGAAATTCTCGAACGACATTTTCTGGACTTCCACCCCCACATCCGTGCCCTTAGCGGGCAACTGGGTTATGTTCATCACTTCGCCCGGCCGCATGATGTTGACTACCAGCAGCCCCACCACTAACGACAGAATCGTGGCAAAATAGAAATAAGCGAGCGTTTTCAGGCCAATGCGCCCAACGGTCCCGAAATCACCGAGCTTGGCAATGCCCACAACGAGGGTCGCAAAAACGAGCGGCCCGATAATCATTTTGATGAGCCGCAGGAAAATTTTCGACAGGATATTCAGATCGGTGCCTGAGAAACCGTGGTCGGTGGCCGGGAAAAAATACCCGATAGCAATACCGAGCACCATGCCCAGAAAAATACGCGTTGTTAGGTTAGGCAGTTTCATGCAGTGAGATTAAAAGACCGTATCAGGCAAATGTAAACGAATCCGGGCAGTTCAAAAAGAACGTATATGTAAGATGGATGCGTACAGGGCCTGAAAAGTCGTTCAGGTAGAATGAAATTACGTTGACCGCGCTTTTTTTGCAAATCACAGTATGAAAGCGTAGTATGCATCTTACTCTGTGGACTAAGGTAGCGACCAGTCGGTCAGGAATCGCGAAATACCCGTCGATAAATGGGCTTCCGAAACGCAAACTGAACCCAGAGTACCGGATAAAACAAATAGTCGGTAAGCCAGAAAGGCGTTTTAAATATGATATCATCAACAATTGTGGTGTGTTCATTACCGCCGACGGACAAACGCTGAAGGCCATGACGGTGGTGCCAGTACGACAGAAAAAACGGAAGACGGGTCCCCTGGTCGACAAAGAAGATTTCGGTCGGCGTGGTCTGCTGGTCAACGATTTGGCTGATCCAGTCCTGGCGAAACAGAAAAAAGTTAAGTTGCAAATGAACGACATCGCCCCGCAAACAACCATCGAAACGAATAACGTTTACGGGCGGGAACGGCGGGCTGAGCTGCTGGAAAAGGGCACGGTTAAAACCAGCCCAAACGGCGGGTAATGACTGGTCAACCTGTGTTTTAAGGACAATGCGCATGGCAGGTGATCGACTGGTGATGGTGAATACGGAGAAAAAAGTTGCCTTATACTAAGAAATATCGCCTTAAAGTTGACAAAAACAACAAAATGGTCAATATTGTCTGATTGTTTCCGGTATTGTGTACTTTCAGCCGGGCAACTTTCTCACTACACTATGAAATGGGTTAAGCGCTGGGCACTTTGCTGGCTTTTGCTGTGGCTGCCAAAGCTGGCCATGCCCGCAACGGCTGCTCCGGAACCTGAATACCTTACGGTTCGGAATGGCTTGCCGCAGGGATTTATTAAATCGCTGATTCAGGACCGGCGTGGGTTCATCTGGCTGGCTACCCGCGACGGCCTCTGCCGCTACGATGGCATCCATTTCCGAATTTATACCCATGACCCGCAACAAATCAACTCCCTCTCATTCAGCAGCATCTACGAAATAAAGGACGACAAAACGGGTAAACTTTGGGTTCGGACCGAGAATAATAATGTTGACTGTTTCGATCCGGTTACCGAACAGGCCCGGCGAATTTCCGGTACAGCCGCGTTCCAGCGGGCGTTGGGCCGGGATCAACTCATGGGTATTCAGCCCGACCGCGCCGGCAATGTGTGGGTGGCTACACAAACGAACGGCTTTTTTCGGCTGAATGCAAACGGTACTGTTTCGCACCGCCACTGGGCCATGCGGGGCGACACCATCCAGCGAACGCTTCATGCGCTTTTGTTTGACCGTTATAATCAGCTATGGCTGGCCGCACGCGACGGTCTGTTTCGGTTCGATCCCTCGTCGGGCCAGTTTACCGGCTTCCGCATCGCGCAGGGCCTGCCCCAGAACGATGTATATGGCCTGCATGAGCGGTTAAATGGCGAGCTGATGCTGGGTTTTCCCGGCCGGTTTGCCTTGTTTGAACCGGCCAATGGGCGCGTTCGGCAGGTGATCGACGTACCCGGCGCATCGGCCAGCATACCCCTGTTTACGAAAGATGACCGGGGTGTCGATTACATCAACCAGAGCCGTTATACCGACAAGACCGGCCTGGTCTCTTTGTTGTCTGAAGCGGCCAGTCAGTTTCGGGCCGGCGCACCCACCGAACCGAATCAGTCGATCAAACTGAGCCGCTTCTCAGCCCTGTCGGTCCTCGTTGACCGAACAAATGTGCTCTGGATTGGCCTCAACGGCGACGGAGTGATTAAGTACGACCTCAACAAACGCCCGTTTCAGACCTGGCCCTACGTTCACAATTTCCAGACCGACTGGCTGACTCAACAAAATAACGTACCGCTCGATGCCGTACCGGCGGTTATCCGGGAGCAGTCGTCGGTGGGGATGCGCTATGAGTTCGACCGGCGCAAAAACCTGTGGATTACCAGTCCGCAGACGGTGCCCTACCGGTACAATCCGTTCCTGAAAACATTTGCCACCGTGAAGCCAAAAGGCATCGAAACCCGCTGGTTACCCGACGGCATCTTCCGCCTGTCGGCTCTTTCGACCGGGGCGCAGGGCGAACTTTGGGGATTGCTTGGGCCACACAATCTGGCCGTCGTGCGCCACAACCCCGATAAGGAAAACTTTACCGCTTTTCCGCTGCCGCTGCCCCCAAACCATCCCTATGTCATTATGGCGATGGTGGTTGACGGAGGTCGCATTTATTTAGCCACCAAAGACCACGGGCTGCTGCGGGCCGACCTGTCGACGAAGCGGCTCATCCACTGGCATAGCGGAGGCAGTGATGCAAGAACGCTGCCGGGCGATGCGCTTTTGTGTTTGGCCCAGGACCCGGTTCAGTACAACTACCTCTGGATCGGCACCTTTGGCGAAGGTCTCTGCCGACTCGACAAAATGACGGGCCGGATTCAGCGGTTTATGGTTGGAAAAGGCTTATCGAACAATGTCATTTACGCCATCCGCACCGATGGAAACGGGCATTTATGGCTGAGTACCAACCGGGGCCTGTGCCGCTTCGACACGCGGACCAACGAGGCCAGAAATTACATGGCCGATGATGGGTTGCCGGGCGAAGAATTCAGGCAGTTCCACGACGTCACGCTGCCCGACGGCCGACTTATTTTTGGGGGAATCGGCGGTTATACAACCTTCGATCCGCGCCGGGTAAGCGAAGACCCCGTAAAGCCAGCGGTCGTTCTGACGGCCTTGCGTATCAACAACCAGTTGGTGAACGCCACAACGCCGGGGTCGCCCATTGAGCGCGACATCAACCAAACGGCAACGATTAAGTTAGATCATCGGCAGAACTTTTTGTCGATTGATTTTGCGGCTCTTGAATTTAACCAGAGCCACAAAAATCAGTACCGCTACAAACTCACCGGGTTGGATAAGGACTGGGTGTATAGCGGCAATCAGGCTACGGCAACCTACACCAACCTCCCCCCCAATACCTACACCTTTGTTGTCAACGCATCGAACACGTCGGGCGTCTGGAGTCCGCATACCCATGCGCTGACCATCGTTATCGACCCGCCCCTGTGGGCTACCTGGTGGGCTTATACAGCCTATGCACTGCTGCTGGCGGGGGCCGTTATTCTCTACCTGCGGGTGCGTATCAACCGGGTGCGACTGAAAAGCCGGATGGAGTTGCGCGAACAGGAGTCTATTCAGTTAAAACACCTCGATGAGGTCAAATCGAGGTTTTTTGCCAACATTACCCACGAGTTTCGTACGCCCCTAACCCTAATTCTAACACCGTTAGAACAGGTACTGAACGATGCTGCCGACTCACCTTACCACAACCGGCTGTCGCTCATCTATCGAAATGCCAACCGGCTTCTGCGGCTGATCAATGAGTTGCTCGATCTGGCCAAACTCGATGCGGGCAATCTGACCATCTCGCCCACCCCCGGCGATTTATCGGAGTTTATCAAACGAACCGTACTGGTTTTTTCGGAGGAAGCCGAACGCAAACATATCCGCCTACAGCAGACCCACCAGTTCAATCAACCTTATTACTGGTTCGACCCGGATAAAATTGAAAAAATTCTGACGAATCTATTGTCCAATGCCCTGAAATTTACCGACGAATACGGGTCTATTACCATTTCGATCTATGTTGAGTTGGTTGACCCGGCTGTGGCTACCCCGGCCAATACCGACCTTGTCCGAATGCTGGTGCACAATACGGGGGCGATCATTCCTGAACACCAGTTACCCTATATTTTCAACCGGTTTTATCAGGCCGACCCCTTAACCGAGCGGTCGGTGGGGGGGTCGGGCATCGGGCTGGCTTTGGTGAAAGAACTGGTGGAAATGATGCATGGCACCATTTCGGTGGAGAGCAGCCCGGTTCGGGGTACGGCTTTCTGCGTTGAACTGCCCTGCCGACAGGCACGCGCCAGCCTTGTGGCCGAAACGGTGGGCGGCAGTTCGCTGTTGCTGCCTGCCAGCGGGAAGATCTCCGGCAACGCGGGCGGCATTACCGACGAAAAAGCACCCCAGATATTGCTGGTAGAAGACGACGATGATATTGCTGATTTTATCGTTACCACACTGAATACGGAGTGGCGGGTTCAACGCGTGAACAACGGACGGGCGGGCGTAGAGTCGGCCATTGCCAACGGGCCGGACCTGATTATCAGCGATGTACTCATGCCTGAGTTAAATGGCTATGAACTCTGTCGGCAATTGAAGAGCAATCACATAACCAGTCATATCCCTATTCTGCTCCTAACGGCCAAGGTCTCTGCCGAGAGTCGGCTGGAAGGGTTAACCGCCGGTGCCGACGATTACTTAGCCAAACCGTTTCAGGTCGATGAGTTGCGCGGGCGCGTTCGGAACCGGCTGGCCCACCAGCAGCAGGTTCGCCAATATTACCGGGGCCAGTTGCTGCGCGAAGGCTATTTACCCCTCGCCAGCCCGGCACCCGAAGATGATTTCATGAACCGCGTCTATGCGCTGCTCGAAGATCGTCTGGATGATTCCAGCTTTGGGGTCGAACCCTTAGCCACGGCAATTGGTATGAGCCGGATGCACCTCAACCGGAAGGTCAAAGCGATGACGGGCCTGACACCAAACGAACTGATTCGGGTGGTGCGCCTAAAACGGGCGGCCGAAATCCTGCTGACGGGTGCGTCTGTTTCCGAAGTGGCCGACCGGGTAGGCTTTGACACGCCCGCCTATTTTTCCAAAGTGTTTAAAGACCACTACCACCTCACACCGTCCGACTACGTGGAGCAGCATCGCCACGAGATCGTGCGATAAACCGGTTTTACTCCCCTGCAATTGACCGATTATGTGCCTATAATCTGCATACGATTGGTTACGCAACCGGCTAAAGTCTTGCTATATGACAGAGTTTATAGCCGTTTTTGACCCATTTTCCACCACAAAATAGGCTTTCATACGACATGTTACAAAATTCATAGCCCTTGTTACGAATCAGCAAGCCTTCAACGGAGATCGGGCTTAGTATTGCATCAGTTACTTATCTCAGCAACTGAACAGCACTACGACTATCAACTATGTCTGTCCTTTCCTACTCTAACCGAACCACACCAATCGAGTGGCCTCCGCTCAAACTTTACCTACGCGAAACAGGGCGTCAGTTCTTTTCCGTATCTGACTTAGTCTATTTACAGGCCGTTGCCAATTACAGTTGGCTGAACTGGTCAGACGGTCGGCGGATGCTCATGCCTCGAACCCTGAAGTATTATTCGCCCCAACTACCCAACGAATTATTTATCCGGCTTCACCGCAACTGCGTAGTCAACCGGCGATTTGTCGAACGGCTGGAGCGGACGGATACCGGTGGGCTTGTTCACCTGAAAACGGGCGAAGTATTACCCGTGTCGCGTCGGCGGTGGAGTCTGGTACGGCGCCAGTTAGCCAGCAACCGGGGCAATCTGAATTAATCACTGCTTTTCGCTTTTATCCTCTCGACGTTCCATCCGAATCACACACCCATTTCTGTGTGCTGAAGGAGTCCGATGCAAGATCACACCATAACCGCCCGATTGGGTCATTCGCGCCGTGAATGACCCAATCGGGCACTTTTTTTGGCCATGTGCTCATAAAAAAACCGCTTCGTTTGCAATACTTCCTGAATTTGTTGTCTTTGTCGGCGAAACAGCAATTTCGTATCAATGAATTTACAACTTCCTTCGGCATTTCGCCCCCCCTATGCTATTGACGACCGATTCAGTAAGTCAGTGGCCTATTTTTCGATGGAAATCGCCGTCGATCAGGCACTCAAAACGTATTCGGGCGGCCTGGGTTTTCTGGCCGGTTCGCACATGAAAAGTGCGTTTGAATTAAACCAGAACCTGATGGGCATCAGCATTTTGTGGAAATACGGCTATTACGATCAAGTCCGCAATAGTGACAACTCGATGGCCGTTCAGTTTCGCGAAAAACTCTACTCCTTCCTGACCGATACCGGCCTGGAGTTCACCATCGACCTATTCCAGCGGCCCGTGCGGGTGCGGGCTTATTACTTAGATCCCAACCTGTTCCAGACGGTTCCGTTGTTTTTCCTGACCACTGACGTTGAGGGCAACGATACCGCAGCCCGCTCCATATCGTACCGGCTTTACGATAACGATGTGCGGATGAAAATTGCCCAGTGCATCCTGCTCGGAACGGGTGGAGCCAAACTTATCGACGCCCTCGACTACGCCCCCGACGTCTACCACCTCAACGAAGCCCATGCCCTGTCGGCTGCGTTTTACTTGTATCAGAAAACCGGCAAAGCAGACGATGTACGGCAACGGATGGTCTTTACGACCCACACGCCTGAAGAAGCGGGTAACGAAAAACACGATATTCATCTCCTCAACGAAGCGGGCTTCTTTGGCGATCTCCCACTGGATCAGGTTCGGGAAGTAAGCGGCATACAGGACAATGTGTTTAACCACTCGCTGGTTGCGTTGCGGCTCAGCCGACAGGCCAACGGCGTTTCTAAACTGCATGGCGAAGTGGCCCGGCAGATGTGGAGTCATTACGACGGCATTTGCCCCATTACTCACGTCACAAACGCGCAAAATCAACGCTACTGGACGGACCCGGCCATTGAGTCGGCCCGGCAGTTGGGCGATGGACAGGCCATTGCGGCCCGTAAAATCGAGTTAAAGAAGCCTTTATTTAATCTGGTAGCCGATCAGGTAGGCAAGCTCTTCGACCCAAACGTGCTGACATTAGTTTGGGCGCGTCGATTTGCAACCTACAAACGACCGGATTTGTTAACGCAGGATGTAGAGCGGTTCGAGCGGTTGCTCACGCAGACGAACTACCCGATGCAGATAATCTGGGCGGGCAAGCCTTATCCGATGGATGAGGGAGCTACGTACGTGTTCAACCGGCTGTACTACCTCAGCCACCTGTTTCCAACGATGGCGGTGGTAACGGGGCACGAATTGGGCTTATCCAAACTGCTGAAAGATGCTGCCGACGGCTGGCTCAATACGCCCATTGTCAACCGCGAAGCGTCGGGAACGAGTGGCATGACGGCCGCCATGAACGGGGCCATCAATATCTCCACCAACGACGGCTGGGTGCGGGAGTTCGCAAAACCGGGCGAAAACAGTTTTCTGGTCCCCACCGCCGACCCGAACCTCTCCGACCAGGACCGAGACGCACAGGATCGTAACCATCTTTTCGATTTGATCGAGAACGAAATCATGCCCATGTACTACGACCGCCCCGCTGACTGGCAGGCTCTGGTTCTGCGCAGCATGAACGATGTGAACGGGTATTTCGGGGCCAATCGCATGGCTGCGGACTATTACGAGCAGGTTTATAACGGATCGAATTGAACGTCGAGCCTGTTTAAACGTTCGGTTTACGCTTAAAAATGAGTGTATTTTATCATTCTGAGCCGGGCGGCCGGTGCCGAACGAGGAATCTCAAAGTCGCTCATGGGGAAAGTTGGAGATTCCTCGTTCGGCACCGGCCGCCCGGCTGCGTCGGAATGACAAAAACACACGCCTAATTTCAAGTAGATTCAAGAAGGTTAAACAGATTCGTCAATAAACTAATTTACTCTCCATAACGCAACAGGGGCGACCATTTGGCCGCCCCTGTTGCGTTCGTTATAAAATTAAACCGCTTCGTCGCAGCATTGCTTTAGGCGACGGCTCGCGGCCCCGGAACTTCTTGTAGAGTTCCATGGGCTTTTCAGTCCCCCCCTTTTCCAGCACGTTTTTGCGGAAACTGTCGGCAGCGGCTTTGTTCTCCAGCCCCCCTTTTTCCTTGAAAAACTCGAAGGCATCTGCGTCCAGCACTTCGCTCCATTTGTAGCTGTAATAACCCGCCGAATAGCCCCCGGCAAAAATATGGGAGAAGGCCGGACTAACGGCAATGCCCTCCACACGCGGAAACAGGTTTGCCACCGAATCCACCCGATTCTCAATCTGCTGGATGGTTTCGCCGGTGGGTTTCTGGCCGTGGTAATACATGTCGACCAGCCCTAAGCGCAGTTGGCGCAGATTAGCCAGTCCCGCCATGAAGTTCTGGCTGGCGCGTATTTTTTCAATCAGTTCGTTCGGAATAACTTCGCCGGTCTGGTAGTGCTTCGCAAAGAGTTTCAGGGCTTCGGGGTCATAGCACCAGTTTTCCATTACCTGAGACGGCAACTCAACAAAGTCGCGCGGAACGCTCGTACCGCTCAGGCTTTCGTACACGCCATTGGCCAACATACCATGCAGGCCATGCCCAAACTCATGAAAGAGGGTTGTCACCTCATAAAAAGTGAGCAGGGAGGGCTTGGTATCCGTCGGGCGGGTGAAGTTGCAGACGTTGATGATGTGGGGCCGGACGTTCTCACCATTCTCCATTTTCTGTCCCTGAATGTCGTTCATCCAGGCACCGCTGCGCTTGCCCGCACGCGGAAAATAATCGCCGTAAAACACCGCGACAAACTTGCCGTCCTTATCGAATACGTCGAACGTTTTCACCTCCGAATTATAGACCGGAATGTCGGTACGTTCTTTAAACGTGATGCCATACAGCTTGTTAGCAACCGTGAACGCACCGTTCAGCACGTTTTCAAGTTTAAAATACGGCTTCAGCGTTTCATCGTCGAGGTCGTATTTTTCTTTCTTCAGTTTCTCGGCGTAATAGCTATTGTCCCAGCTTTGCAGTTTCTCGTCCGTAAAGCCGTGCGCTTTGGCATAGGTGGTCAGTTCTACCAACTGGCGTTCGGCGGCAGGGCGGGCGTAGGTTACGAGTTCATCTAAGAAACTCTGCACTTTAGTCTTCGATCCGGCCATGCTTTCTTCCAGCACAAAATCGGCGTGGGTCTTGTAGCCCAGCAGGTTAGCCCGTTCATACCGAAGGTTCACCAGTTTGCCGATGATGGCCTGATTATCGTTTTTATCGCCGTGAAAGCCCCGCCCGCCATTCGCCATGAACATTTTTTTGCGGAGTTCGCGGTTGTTGGCATATTGCATGAACGGGCCATAGCTTGGGGCTTGCAGGGTGAACACATACCCTTCTTTGCCCTTCTGTTTGGCGGTCATTTTCGCCAGTTCACGGACGTAATCGGGCAGTCCGGCGAGGTCTTTTTCGTCCGTCACCGCCATCATGTATTCGTTGGTTTCATTCAGCACATTCTCGCCAAACTGGAGCGACAACTGCGATAACTCTTTATCGATAGCCCGCAGCCGCTCTTTACCTTTCTCATCCAAATTCGCACCGTTGCGGGCAAATCGTTTGTACGATTTTTCGAGCAGCATTGCGCTTTCAGTGTTGAGCTTCAGGCTGGCCCGCTGGTCATAGACGGCTTTTACGCGGGCAAATAATTTTTCGTTCAGGTTGATATCGTTGCTGTATTCGCTCAGCATGGGCGATGCTTCTTTCACGATTTTCTGAAGGTCGGGAGTTGTTTCCGCGCTGTTCAGATTAAACAGCACCGAGGTCACCTTACCCAGCAGATCGCCCGAGCGTTCCAGCGCGACGATGGTGTTCTCGAAGGTTGGTTTGGCCGTATTGCTCACAATGGCCGCGACGTCTTGGCGGCCCTGTACCAGACCGTCTTTCAAGGCAGGCAGGTAATCGGCATTTTTAATTTTGTCGAATGGAGCCGTTTGGTGCGGAGTCAGATACGGCGACAGGAATGGATTCTGGGTCATTTTTGATTGGTCAGATAAAGTCGGGGGCGAAGGCTGGGCCAATACCGATGTGGCCGCAAGGGCCAGTAAGACGCCGGTTCGCCGGATTCGTTGATTATGTAACATTCTGTTTTGAGGGATGAGTTTCCGCTTAACCTACAAAAGAAACATGAATTCTACAAGCTAATGTTGCACAGGCGGTTAACGGATTACAGGAGTGGATCGGGCAAAAAAAAACAGCCGACCAAGCTGATCGGCTGTTTCCTACTCTCCTTCTTCAATTAATAGCCGTATGGCCCGTAGCCCGGTCCCCGATTGTTTCCGTTGTTATTTCCGTAACCCCTATCGCCATACCCGCGCCCGCCCGGCCGTGTTCCGGCCGTACGTTCGTAGGGGCGCATCCGGTCGATAACCCGGTCGCGCTGATCAGGTTTTAGCACCGCCATCATGTCGAAAAACTGCCGTTGACGCGCCTGCCGGAAGAAATCACGCTGACGCGGGTCGCGGGCGTCAACGCTTTGGGTTTGCTGGGTGAACTGCTCACGAATCCGGCGAATTTCGCGCTCCTGCCGACGGCTCAGATTCAGTTCGCGGTCCCACCAGTCGAGGTGACGGTCGAAGCGGTAATCGTCGTAATCGTAGTTGTAATTGGGCTGGCCATAACCCGGCTGACTGTAGCCGGGTTGGTTATAACCGGGCTGCTGCGGATACGTATTGGCGGGCGGGGCAGGATAGCCATAGCGTTGTGCGAAGGCACCGGTCGAGAGCAGAACAACCAGCATCGCGGCTGTCATCAGAACTTTTTTCATGGTCGTGTATTGTTTCAGGTTGTATTCAACCCTTTGAACAAAACACCATGAATAGGTTTAATTTATTCTCTGAATATGACTAAAAATTGAAACACAGAGACACACTGAGTAAAGAGGAGATTCACAGAGAACGTACAAAACCCCTCTGTGAATCTCCTCTTTACTCAGTGTATCTCTGTGTTTCAATTCCTTTAATCAATATTTATATTCGGCAAGTTCTTTCTGGTCCTGCTTCCGAACAACCTGTTCGTACTTCGCCCGGTCAAATTCGCCTTCGTTGTTGGCAATGAAAATAGTGGCGACCGTATTGCCGATGATGTTGGTGATCGAGCGGGCTTCGGACATAAACCGGTCGACGCCAAGCAGCAACGCCAACCCTTCGACCGGAATCACTTTGATGGCCGTGAGCGTACTCGCCAGCACAATGAAACCGCTGCCCGTTACGCCCGCTGCCCCTTTTGAAGTGACCATCAATATGCCGATAATGGTGAGTTCCTGCCCCAGCGAGAGGTCGACGCCGAACACCTGCGCCAGAAAAATAGTCGCCATCACTAAGTAAATGGTGGTGCCGTCGAGGTTGAACGAGTAGCCCGCCGGAACGACCAGCCCCACCACCGACCGCGAACAGCCGAGGGTTTCGAGTTTGTCGATAATCTGCGGCAATGCCGACTCCGACGACGACGTGCCGAGAACAATCAGCAACTCTTCTTTAACGAACTTGAGAACGGCCCACAGGCTGATTTTGTAGTAGCGCAGAATCAGGTTCAGCACCACGAAAATGAACAGAAACATAGTGGCGTAAACGGTTCCCATCAGCTTCGCCAGTGGCAGCAACGTGCTCAGCCCGTACTTTCCGATGGTGAAAGCCATACCACCAAAAGCACCCAGCGGAGCCAGTATCATGACCACACCGAGGATGTTGAAAAACACCTTTGACAGCCGCTCAAAGGTCATAATCAGCGGCTTACCGGCGTCGCCCATGCGGGTAAGCCCTACGCCAAACAGGATTGAGAACACCAGTACCTGCAAGATATCTCCGTCGGCGAAGGCTTTCACGGCGTTGCTCGGTACGATGTGCAGAAAGAACTCGGTCCAGTCCATACCCGCACCCTGTTCGGTGTATTTGCTGATGTCTCCCCCAACGGAGGTTGCCCCTTTTACAGTTGTTGTCTGAACCCCATCGCCGGGGCGTATGACGTTGGCCAGCACCAGCCCGATTGCCAGCGCAGCCGTTGTGACGACCTCGAAATAAAGCAGTGCCTTCCCCCCTACCCGTCCAACCTTTTTCAAGTCGCCCATGTTGCTGATACCCAGCACGATAGTCAGAAATATAATGGGGGCAATGACCATCTTAATCAGGTTGATAAAGAGGTCGCCGATGGGTTTGAGTTTCGCGGCTGTTTCGGGAAAGAAGTAGCCCGTCAAAATGCCCAGCACAATGGCAATCAGCACACGAACGGTGAGGTTATTGAGGAGTTTCATATTGTAAATGTATGGTTAATGGATAATGAATAATGTGCAATGAAGAATGACCCATCGGCATCTCATTGTACATTGTACATTCTTCATTATCCCTTCTACCCCATCACAACCTGGTGCTTGATTTCGCGGATGCGGTCGTTGAAGTTGAGGCTGAGAAAATCGACGTTCGGGACCAGAATTGCCTGAAGCAGTTCCGTTACGTGCTCATCGTGCGGGATGCGTTTTCCGGTAATGATGCTGACATACTTTGACGTAACCCAAAGCACATTTTTGAGGTGCGTTTTTCCGTCGTCGGTCATGATGTACTCCGTTACCGTGGTGTCTTCGTTAGCATAAATTACCCTCGACGTAATGCGCACCCATTCGCTCACCTGCGCGGGACGGACATAGGCAATTTGGTGCTGGTAAACGACCCAGCTTGTTTTCAATTCCCGAAACAGTTGCCCCGGATTGAAATCATATAGTTTAGCCACCTGATCCTCGCGGGCGTTGAAATAATAATCGAAATATTTGGCGTTGTTGAGGTGCTGCAACGGGTCGCAGTCCTGAAAACGAATAATTACCCGCGATTCAGTTTCGGTCGGGTAGCTGCGATTGGGGTCACGTTTGAACATAAATTGGAAAGGCACCGGCCGGCCGGCAGAATAAAGCTGATTGGTTGACGAACGATTGTGCTGACCTGCGAGATACAAAAAATTAGCGAAATCACGGTAATCAGACAACGTTTGCAGCCTACTATTTCAGTTGAGGGCATCCCGCTACAGCCTGTTTTCGATCCTGTTCGGTATTCCTGCGAATAGCATTTTCCACGGATAAGTAGCGGCTGATAAGCAAGTCACCGTTGGGCCGAACGTTGCAAATTCAATGATTATGAAGTAAAAACCGCTGCTGAGTTGCCTTTATTAACTACTGCAAATTACCTGATCAAACATGCCCCTACGCTCACGAGACTGGTTTGGCCGCACCGGAAAAGATGGCTTTATTTACCGCGCCTGGATGAAAAATCAGGGCTTTCCGCACCATGAATTTGAAGGAAAACCCGTTATCGGTATCTGCAATACCTGGTCGGAACTGACGCCCTGCAATGCCCACTTTCGCGAACTGGCCGAAGCCATCAAGCGGGGCGTGTGGGAAGCGGGTGGTTTCCCGCTGGAGTTTCCGGTGATGTCGCTGGGCGAGTGCCAGATTAAACCGACCGCCATGCTGTTTCGCAACCTCGCCAGCATGGACGTGGAAGAAAGCATACGGGGCAATTCGATTGATGCCGTCATTCTGATGTGCGGCTGCGACAAAACGACACCCTCGCTCGTGATGGGTGCCTGTAGTGTCGATATTCCCACGCTGGTGGTGTCGGGTGGGCCGATGCTGGCCGGGCGGTTTCAGGGACGAAAAATTGGTACCAGCGACCTCTGGCGGTTTGCCGAGTCCTTCAAAATGGGCGAGATGAGCCAGGCCGAATTTGTAGCTGCCGAAGCCAGCATGGCCCGTTCGCAGGGGCATTGTGCCGTAATGGGAACAGCCTCGACCATGGCGGCAATGGTCGAATCGCTGGGGTTGTCTCTGCCTGATAATGCCACCATTCCGGCTGCCGATTCGCGCCGGAAAGTGCTCGCCCACATGACGGGCGTTCGGGCCGTTGAGCTGGCGCGGGAAGGCATAACGCCTTCGCAGATTCTGACCCGGCAGGCGTTCGAAAATGCCATCGTAATCAATGCCGCGCTGGGCGGCTCAACCAATTTTATTCTGCACCTGACCGCCATTGCCGGACGCGTGGGCGTTGAACTTTCGCTCGATGATTTTGACCGAATTTCGGCTAAAATTCCCCTGCTGGCTAACTTACAGCCATCGGGTGAGCATTTTGTCGAAGATTTATTTTATGCCGGTGGCCTGCCTGCCGTTATCCGCAAATTGCGCCAGTATCTCCACAATGATGCACTGACAATCAACGGCTTAACCATTGGCGAGAACTGTGCCGATGCCAAATGCTACGACTCAACAGTCATTGCGTCGGTCGATCAGCCGTTCAAACCCGAGTCGGGCGTGGCCGTTCTGCGGGGTAACCTTTGCCCGAACGGAGCCGTGCTGAAACCCTCGGCGGCATCGCCCCATTTGATGCAGCATACGGGCCGGGCGGTGGTATTCGAGAACATCGACGACTACAAAACCCGCATCGACGACCCGAACCTCGACGTTGACCCAACCTGCGTGCTGGTCCTCAAAAACGTGGGTCCAAAAGGGTATCCGGGTATGCCTGAAGTGGGCAATATGCAGCTTCCGGCCAAGATTCTGGCGATGGACGTTCACGACATGGTGCGTATTTCGGATGGGCGCATGAGCGGCACCGGCTTCGGAACGGTCGTGCTGCATATATCGCCCGAAGCGGCAGTGGGCGGAAACCTCGCTTTCGTGCAGAACGGCGATTTAATTACCCTCGACGTGGAAAACCGAAGCCTTCACCTGCACGTCTCCGACGAAGAACTGGCCGGGCGGCTTGTCCATTTCAAACCGGTTGATCTGGGCTACGACCGGGGGTATGTGAACCTGTACATCCGGCACGTAACGCAGGCGCACGAAGGAGCCGATTTTGACTTCCTGAAAGGCGGTTCGGGCAGCGAAGTGAAACGAGACTCGCATTGATAGTGAATGATAGAATGAGCGAATTAATGAATAAATGGTTATGGTTGCCCGTTAACATGTGCCTGCTGACGATGTCCGTTTGCCTTGCGCAGTCGGGTGGGCCGCCGTGCGATGGGCAGCCCGGTTGCGAGGCTATTCACCGCGAATGCCCTGTTCCACTAACTCAACTAAACGAGGTTGATACGCTGCCCGATTTTCGGACGGACGCCAACCGAATGCTGCTGAAAGGTGTGGTTTATCGACCCGATGGCCGAACCCCTGCGCCAAACGTTATCGTCTATATTTACCACACCAACCAGCAGGGAATTTATCCAAAACAACCGAATCTGCCACCCGTTGGCCGGTGGCACGGCTACCTGCGCGGCTGGGTCAAAACCAACGTCCGGGGCGAATACCGGTTTTACACGGCCAAACCGGCTCCCTATCCAACGCATGACATTCCCGCGCACATTCATATGCATGTAAAAGAACCGGGCAAAGCTAACTTCTGGATTGATGATACTGAATTCAGCGATGACCCGCTCCTATCCCCTGCCGAACGCCGAAAACGCGAAAACCGGGCTGGGCCGGGTATTATTACCCTGCGCAGGGAGGGCAACTTACTGGTTGCTGATCGGACTGTAATTCTTGGGGAGAATATACCAGGGTATTAATATTTCCTACTTATAAACTATTCGCAATCAATTAGTTATCAGAAAAACTACTGGATAAATCAGCGAACTTTACAACGCTAAAACTATAAAACTATACAACTTTTACAGTCCTATCCGTAACTGCCCATTGCCGGTCAGCATGAGTTGCCCGCCCGCTTCGTACTGAATTTGCCTTGCCTGACTTACCAACCCCGTTCCAATCGTTATGGAATGGCGAACGGTGGCTTTATCAGCAGCTATCGGAACTCGTCCGCACGACCAAACGCCCGGACTATGCCAACTGCCCGACACAAGTGTTTGACAATCAGTGCCCGTATAGATGATTTTATAGAGCGAACCCGAACTTAGGCTCGCATAATACAAGTACCCATCCGTACCCAGCGTGATACCTACACTCAGGCCAGGCAAGCCCGTTGCAAAGGATGACCGGATAGCAGTCGGGCCGGATAGATTCAGTACGTTAATCCAGTTGTTGCAAAAGTCCTGGTAAAAATACCGGCCAACAAACGAAGGAGGATACCGAACAATGGCTGGATTATAAAAAGCTCCGCCCGTTATGGCACAGCCGGTGCTGTCCGTACTGGTGTGCGCATAGGCATAAACCGGGTTCGTAAAAGCAGGATTGGCACTTGGTCCTTCGGCAGTAGGCCAGCCAAAATTTCGCCCGCCGGTTGTCGCATCATTGATCTCTTCCCACGTACTCTGCCCCACATCGTTGACAAACAGCCGACCGGTTCCGGGCTGAAACGTTAGTGTATATGGATTTCGCAAACCGTAACTCCAGATGCGTTTTCTGGCTTCCGACCCCGTTGGAAATGGATTGCCCGCTGGCACTATTCCATCAGTATTAATCCGCAATACTTTGCCCAGATAGTTATCCAGACTCTGCGCGTTCGGCGGGTTGGCATTTTCGCCGACACCCACATACAGCTTTTTATCGGGGCCAAAAACAAGAGAACCCCCGTTATGATTTGTCGGGCCAAGCGGGTCTAATTCCAGGATAATAAGCTCACTACCAGCCACTGCCTGATCCCCGTTGGCTGTAATACGACTGATGCGATTGTGTACCGCAACCGAGCCATTAGCGGGAACGGTGTAGTATAAATAGACATACTGGTTGGTCGTAAAATCCGGGTCGAACGCTACGCCGAGCAGACCACGCTCGCCATTGGAATCGACGGTGAGTTGCACAAATGGAGTTGGCAGGAGGTTACCATTTTTAATGACCAGCAAACTTCCATTTTGCTGTGCCACAAAAATTCGGCCATCGGGTGAAAACGCCACGACCGTAGGCGCGGGCAGGCCGGTCGCCACCGTTACCTGACTGAAATTAGCTGGAAACGTCTGTGCCTGTGCCGTCTGAGCGAGTGGACAAATCGCAAAGGATAGGCATGATATAATTGATAAACAGTTAGTTAGCCACGAAAAATAGCCTGACGAATAGTCCGATGAATCAGTTAAACGGCTCATAGTGATCGCTGCTTTTAGAGGTTACCTGAACAGGAATAGACTATTTTTATCAGAACATAAAAATAATATTGGCGATAGGTGCATGATAGGTAAGTTAATAGAACAAAAAAGACGCCAATTCACAAAAAAGGAACATTTAAGAAGCACCGTGTGCGGAAATTCTTTTTCAGATGCGATTTCTCATTAATTTCGGCCTGTTTCTACCCCTGTTTCATGATTGATTTTACCCGACAAACGGCCCTCATTACGGGTGCCGGTCAAGGCATTGGTTTCGCGATTGCCCGCGCTTTAGTTCGACAGGGAGCCAACGTACTGCTCAATGATTACGACGAAACGCTGGCGCAAAAAGCGGCCCTGACGCTTCAGAATGAAGAAAAATCGGGTATGCCGGGCCAGTGCGAAGCCTGCCCCGGCGATGCGTCTGATGTGCGGTTTATTCAGCACATGGTCGATACAGCGGTTAACCGGTTCGGCTCCCTGGATATTGCCATTGCCAACGCGGGCATTACCATCTTCGGGGATATTTTTACGACAACACCCGATGCATTTCAGAAAATTGTTGACGTGAATCTGCGCGGCAGTTTTTTTCTGGCGCAGACGGCCGCCCAACAGATGCGGAAACAGGGCAACGGGGGCAGCGTACTGTTTATGTCGTCGGTGGTGGGGCATCAGGCGCATCCGGGCCTGCCCGTTTACAGCCTAACAAAAGCCGGTCTGGAGATGCTGGCCAAACAGTTGGTCATTGATTTTTCGCCCCTCGGCATCACCGTCAACGCCATTGCGCCCGGTGCTACGCTTACCGAGCGAACCTTAGATGACCCTACGTACGTACCCATCTGGTCGCGTATAACGCCAATGGGACGCCCGGCAACGGTGGAGGATATAGCTAATGCCGCTTTGTTTCTGGTATCGCCCGCATCGCGCCATATCACCGGCCAAAGCTTAGTGGTCGATGGTGGCTGGACAAGCGTAAGCGTTCCGCCGGTTGCTAATGGTTGACTGGTTAATTGGTTGAGTGGTTGAATAGGTTATGCGTCAGCTATTCAACCAATTAACCAATTAACCAATTAACCAGTCAACGTATACTGCATATACTTCGCTGTTTCGTCGGCTACGGACTTGCCGAGCAATTTGCCAACGACATACAGCGACATGTCGATGCCTGCTGAAATACCCGCTGAGGTGATTATTTTACCGTTATCGACGTAGCGTTCATTGGGAAGGACAGTTGTTTGCGGAGCCATCTTAGCAAGACTTTCAATAGCTAAGTAGTGGGTTGTTGCTGACAGGTTTTCCAGCAATCCGGCCTTCGCAAGCATCAGGGCACCCGTGCAAACGGATAAGACCAATTCGGCTGCTTCCGCCGACCGGCGAATCCAGTTCAGTACGACCGGGTTATCCATTTCGCGCCGGGAGCCGTAGGGCGTACCATCGGCATGGTAACCGCCACCGCCCGGCACAACGATGATGTTGGCTTTGGGGTGATCGTTGAGTAAATAGGATGGGTTGATAGACAGGCCATTACGAGCATAAATAGGCCCGCGTTCGGCCACGGTAAAGACGTGGAAAGAAGGATTCCCGGCTTGTTTACCGGTTACACCAAAGACCTCAAACGGACCGGCGAAGTCCAAAACCTCAATTTCGTTGAAGAGTAAAATGGCTACGGTATGCATGGCAAACGTTGACTGGTTGAGTGGTTCATTGGTTGACTGGTTGACGCATAACCTATTCAACCAATTAACCAGTTAACATTACTTCCTTCCCAATGTAATCAGCACAACCCCGCTGATGATAATAACCGCGCCGAGGATTGACTGTGAGGTGATCGCTTCGCCCGCAAAGGATGCCCCCAGCAGCATGGCGACAATGGGGTTTACATAGGCATACGTAGACGTTAAGGCAGGCGGAGCATTGCGAGCCAGCCACGCAAAAGACGAAAACCCAATGATCGAGCCAAATATAATCAGGTACAGTAGTGAATAAAGTGCTTTCGGCGGAGCCTGTGCAATACTCAGCAGCGACACCGGCTCAAACACCAAAGCGACCATCAGCATAACCCCGCCCCCGGTAAGCATCTGCATTCCGCTCGACAGCACAGACGAAGCGGGCGCGTTGACGCGGGGAGCCAGCAACGTACCAAATGCCCAGCCGATATTCGCAATCATCGTCAACCCAAACCCAATCAGGAGCGCGTCGGGACCGCCCGGCAGAATCAATTTGCCGGGTTGAAAAAGAACCAGAACGCCCGCTAAGCCAAGAGCAGAACCGGCCAGAGCGAGGTTCGTTGGGCGGGTACGGGCAAAAAATAACCAGTTGAACGAGAGCACAAATGCCGGAAGCATGGCGACCAACAGGGCTGTTAGTCCGGTGGGCAGGTAGTGAACGGCAGTGGCAACAGCCCCATTGGCAATGGTTAAAAACAGGATACCCAGCAACCCCGTTGCCCGCCAGTTACTCAGGCTTGGACGACTGGCCCCGCTGAATCGGGCATAGCTATAGAGCAGGACACCGGCAGTCAGAAAACGAATAGCAGCCATATAGAGGGGCGGCATCCGTTCGGTCATGAAATGCACAAAAAGGTACGTTGACCCCCACAAAATATAGACTGTGACCAGTGCGGACCAGAGCGCAACGCGACTTGGTGAGGTTGAGGCAGGAGACGTAACAGCTTGCATACAGAGTCAATAATAAAGAAGTAACGCAAACAATCCGTCTTTTTCTCCGCTAAAAAAGCAAATTTTTGTACTATCTGAGATATTTTATGAAATTTCTTATAAGAATTTTATTTGGTTAAGTAGGGAAAGTGGTTCGAGCGGATTGGACAGATGTCATCTTTTTCAGGGCATTGACAAGCAAAGATGACATCTGTCCAATCCGCTCGAACCACTCGCCATTAATACGTAACCTGCGTATTATTGGCTTCCAATTGTTTGATTTGCGCGGCATATGGGCTGCGCATGGCTTCGCTGCCAAACAGCGGATTGCTGCCCATATAGACTCTCTTCAGGTTCTTCATAGACATTAATACAGATGGAAACTCCTGTAAGTTGTTGTTATTCAGGTCTAATTCTTCCAGAGCGGGCAACGAGCCAAGCACAATTGGGGCCACGTTGAACCGGTTATAGCCTATGTCAAGCACCCGCAAACGCTGCAACTTCTGAAACTCATTGGGTAGTTCACTGATGCGGTTATGGTGGACAAAGAGCACCTGCAACCGGCGCAACCGGGCCATTGACGCCGGTAGTTCATGAATATCGTTATGAGCAAGGGCCAGTTGCTCCAACCGCTTCATCCGGCCTATCTGCCGGGGCAGGTCGGTAAAGTTGTTGTAGTACAAATCCAGAATTTTCAGTCGTTTCAGTCGCCCGATGGTTTTGGGAAGCTGCGTCAGTCCCGCGCTATACAGGTTCAGGTCGGCAAGGCGGCTCAGGCGCGGAAAAGCTCTGGTGTTCAGCTCGTTGAGCGCGTTGTTGCCCAACCACAGGCTTTCGAGCCGACGGTTTTTGCGAACCGATTCAGGTACACGCGTAATCCTGTTTCCCTGTAGATTCAGCGCCAGCAGGTGTTTGTTTCGGGTGATGAACACGCTGTCGTTCGGAATATGGTTGCCCAGTACACTCAATCGTTTTAGCGTTGGAATGTCAGCCGTCAGACGGGCGGGTAACTCGTGCAGGCTGTTTTTCGATAAGTCCAGTTCGTCCAGTTTCGGGAACCGGTACACCACCTCGGGCACGCTTGTCAGTTCCAGTTGATTGAACGCCAGCCGGATAACGGTATCGGGCCGGGTGGTTTTTTCGGCGGCTTCCAGCGTGCTAATCATGCCCGGCTCCCGGCGAACCACGCGCTTTTGCGGAACAGAACCCAATAGAGTCATGCCACCCCGCCGGAAACCCGTTGTCGTTTTGAACGGAAATGGATGCTGACCGTACCACTGGGCGATTAGGATCAATACCTGATTTTCCTGCTGATCGCTCAGGTCCATACCCGAAAAGTCGCACAAAACGCGGTCGAACGTGCCATCTGGCCGAACAAATTCCTGTGTCTGAATCAGGATGCCCAGCGCGGGCAATCGTTTTTTATTCTGCTCGATAAACGTAAAAAACCGCTGATGTCTCGCGTTCAGCGTATCCATAAACATTTTCCCGTGCCGGGCAAAAACGCCCTGTTCCCCAGCCTGTTGCGCGAAAGCGGGCGGATATTTCTTTTCAAGTTCGGCCACCGAAATACCCAGTCGCGTTGTGTCGCGCAGTAAAACAATCCGGTCCTGCGCCAACCCCGGCAGCACCATTAACCCCATCAACAGTACCAATAGACCCGTTTTCATGGTATAACGTGTTTCTTAGGTAAATAACGGGATTTATAGTTAAAACATATAAAAAAAACCGGGATTTTATCAAGATTTAAAGGATTAAACAAGATTTTTGTCTCCTGTAAATCCTTTAAATCTTGATAAAATCCCGGTTAGGATTAATTCTTCGCTCCGCCACTCACCGATGAAGCGGGTTGCTTTTCGGCGGTTTTCTTAGCGGCTTTGGCAAAATCACCCGCTTTGATAATGGAGATTTTAGCCGGGTCGATGTGCTTTTTCATCGCGGCATTGACCTGTTCGGGCGTCAGACTTTCCATTTTCTTCTCGAAATCGGCATCCCAGTTGAGCGTCCGGTTCAGGTACAGGTAGTTGTTGAGCGTACCCGCTAAACCTGTATCCTGCGCCCGCGACACCATGCGTGATTGCAGCAAACCCGAACGGGCCGCTTTGATTTCATCGGCCGTAAAACCTTCCTTCACCGCTTTGTCCATCTCCTCGCGGAACGCCTTTTCCAGCCGTTCGGCATTTTCGGGATTGTAAATGGCATACGTCATAAACATGCCTGTTTTGTCGAGCGGATTAGCCTGCAACTGCGAACCCACGCCGTAGCTGATCCCTTCTTTCTGGCGAATACGCACCGCCAGCCGTGAGTTCAGGAACCCACCGCCCAGCATATAGTTACCCAACACCAAAGCCGGATAATCGGGGTCGTCGTCGCGCAGGGGAATGTTCACACCGGCCACCATAAATGCATTGGCTTTGTCGGGAGCTTCGAGTGCCTGCGGTGTTGGTTTGATGTCGTTGAAGGGCGTTACTAACCGGCTGAAGGGCTTTTTCGCTTTCCAGGTGCCTAACTCATCGGTAACCACCTTCCGAACGGGCGTCTCTTCAAAATCACCAACGATGGACATGGTTGCATTTTGGGCACCATAAAAATCCTTATGAAACTGCTTCAGGTCGTCTAATTTCAGCGCGTTTACATCCGCTACGTCTTCGTCGGGCGTAGACGTATAGCGAATGTCTTCTTTCGGATACGGGTTCATCTGACGCTGATACGCCGTAAACGCAATTGACTGAGGTTCTGAACGTTGGGCTTCAATTTGGGCCAGTTGCTCCTGTTTCAGCTTCTCAAATTCATTAGCGTCGAAAGCCGGATGCTTAAGCATATCACTCACAAGCCGGACAACGGCAGGTAAGTTTTCTTTGGTCGTTTTGATAGTCACATTCACCTGATTACCACCACCAAACACACCTACCTGCGCTTTCAGCTTATCCAATTCATCTTTAATCTGCTGGCGGTTGCGGGTCGTGGTGCCTCTGTCGAGCATCGACGCGGTGAACACGGATATCGCGCTCTTATTCATCAGGCTTTTCTGATCACCATAGCGAAGCGTCAGGCGGGCGTTTACCTCGTTGCCGCGTGTCGTTTTGGGCAACAGGGCCAGTTCGATGGTGTTTGGTTGCTCCGAACGGCGCGTCCGTCCGTCGATATTGGCGGGCGACGGGTCGAACGCTTCGCCCTGCGCCACTAAGGCCCGGCCTTTATAATCTTTCACCATCGCCATCACATCGGGAGGCAGCGGCACGTCCACCCGGTCGGGGGTTGGCTCTGGTATGAACTCCCCAACGGTACGATTCGACGGTTTGAAATAATAGCTGGCAACCCGCTTCACATCAGCCGACGACACTTTTTCGAGGGCGTCGCGGTAGAGGAAACCTAACCGCCAGTCGCCGGTGGCGATGTATTCGCTCATGGCCAGCCCGACACGTTCGGCACTTTTGAAACTCAGTTCAACATCTTTGAGCAATTTGGCTTTGGCCCGGTCAATTTCTTCTTTCGAGGGTGCCTGAATCGCTACGGAATCCAGCGTAGACAACAGTGCCTTTTTGGCGTCGTCGAGCGATTTTTCCTTCAGCAGTTCGGCGGCAAAATACACGTAGCCAGGGTCTTTTGTTGTGAACGAATACCCATACTGCTGCGAGGCTTTCTTGGTCTCTACCAGTGCTTTATACAACCGGCCCGAAGGCTCGTTGGTGAGCAGTTCAATCACAACATCCATCACCGGGTAGTCGGGGTGCGAACCGGGCATGATGTGATACAGGGCCGAAACGACCTTCGTATCGCCCACGCGCCGGAGGGTCACCTGCCGTTCACCGTCCTGTACCGGCTCCTGGCTGTAGGTTGCCTGTAACATACGCGTTGGGCGGGCAATGGCTCCGAAATATTGATTCACTAAAGCCAGCGTTTTCGACTCGTCAATTTTACCGGCAACCACCAGAACAGCATTGTCGGACTGGTAAAATTTCCGGTAAAAAGCCTGAAGATTGTCGATGGGCACTTTCTCGATATCGGTGCGGTTGCCGATGGTCGAGTTACCGTAGTTATGCCACAGATACGCCGACGACACAACCCGTTCGTTGAGTACATTCTGGGGGGAGTTCTCGCCCATTTCAAACTCGTTCCGCACCACCGAAAACTCAGTAGCAAGGTCTTCTTTTTTAATGAACGAGTTCACCATCCGGTCCGATTCCATGTCGAGTGCCCATTTCAGATTCTCGTCGGTGGCCGAAAACGTCTCGAAATAATTGGTGCGGTCGAGCCAGGTTGTGCCGTTTGGCCGGGCACCATGTGAGGTCAATTCCTGCGGAATATTGGGGTGTTTGGTTGAGCCTTTAAACACCATGTGCTCAAGCAGGTGAGCCATGCCCGTTTCGCCTAACCCCTCATGCCGCGAACCCACTAAGTACGTGATATTGACCGTGATAGTCGGTTTAGACGGGTCAGGAAAGAGCAGGACTTTCAGCCCATTTTTAAGATTGTACTCGGTGATGCCTTCAACAGACGCGCCCTTTGTGACGCCCTCTGGCAAGGCAACGGCCGCCGGTTTATCCTGGGCTAATGAGCCGGTTAGATTGCCGACCAGCAAAGCAGCAGCCAGCGCAGCCGCTCGTACTGATCCAACCCCGGTAATGATGTTACGCATAAGAATACGGTTAGTTAATTAGTCTAAAAACTAATCGTATAGTTACGGATAAATGAACGGAATGTCAACGGTTTTCGGGTGTATTAACAAAAATTAGGATAAGCGGTAAGGCCGCTGACTGTTATCCATCGATCCACTGCTGGAAGGCACTGGCTTTCTCTTTGCTCACTACGATATCAAGCGCGTCGTTTGGGGGTTTTAACAAGACGAGCAGTTTACCACTTTCGTAGGGTCGGTAGCCCGAAACAGCATCCAGATTAATGATATGCTGGCGGTTGGCCCGAAAGAACTGTGCCGGATCGACCAGATCGGTTAATTCATCGAGGGTTTTGTAATCGGTGATTAGCTTTTTCCCGTCTGTCGTGTACAGATAAATCAGTTCATTTCGTAGAAAACAGCTTATCCGCTCCTGGGGCACGGCAATCATCTGCCGGATATAATGCCCCATAAACCGGCGTTTGTAATGGCGAGTCGTTGCCGGGCTACCCACTTGCGACAGAAACTGCCTGATCTGTTCGTTAATGTCCGACGCACCGCTGGCCGACCAGCGATGAAACTTTGCCAGCGCGCCCTTAAGCTCTTCAGGATCAATGGGTTTTAGCAGGTAATCGAGACTATTAAGTTTGAATGCCCGGATAGCGTATTCATCGTAGGCAGTCGTAAAAATAACCGGCGTGTTGAGATCAACTTGCCGAAAAGCGTCAAAACTTACCCCGTCCGACAGTTGAATATCGGCAATGACAAGGTCTGGAGAAGGCCGGGCCGCTGTTCGGTTAGTGCTAAAATACTCGCAGATGGCCTGCACGCTGGCCAATGGCCCGTGAATCGTAGCCCCCGGCTCTATTTGACGCACCAATTTCTGAAGTTGCCGGGCAATCAGCGGTTCGTCTTCGATGAGGAGGATGGTCATGGGTCTATTGAGAAAAGATTGTTACACAGAGATTGACAGAGTTCAAAAGAGACACGAAGAGTTTTTCTCTGTGAATCTCTTTTGAACTCTGTCAATCTCTGTGTAATAACTGATTTAAGCCAGTAGCAACGGCACGCGCACCCGAAAAACGCCATCCTTTTCGGCTACCTCGACCGAACGGGAATCCAGATAACTATACAATAGGTTCAGGTTTTCCAGCCCCTGCCCGTTCGCTGTTTCGACCTGCCGTTTGTGCTGAACCGGGTTCGACACCGCCAGATACCCGTCCTTTGTGCTGATCGTTACAGTTAACGGACGCGCTTCGCTGATGGTGTTGTGTTTGATGGCGTTCTCGATTAAAATCTGGAGGGTTACCGGCACAATCTGCCGTTCGCGCATGTCATCGTCAACGGTACACTGAACCCTGAATGTACCGTCGAAGCGGGTGTGGAGCAGCGAAATGTAGTTTTCAATAAACGCCAGTTCCGTTTCGAGCGGCACCATCGCCTTGTCTTTGTGTTGCAGCACATACCGGAAAACCTTCGACAGTTGTTGCAGAAACTGCCGGGCCAGCACCGGATTATCATCAATCAGGCTATCGAGCGATGACAGGCTGTTGAACAGAAAATGCGGACTAATCTGGTTTTTAAGCGTATCGAGCTGCACCTGAACTTTCTCTTTTTCTAAAACGGATGTCCGCACCAGGTTTTCCTGCCAACGATTAAAAAAATGATTCGCAATGAAGCCCAAGCCGAGTACCATATTGGCAAAAAAAGCACCTATGCCTAACGCAATGATATTAAGTCGATTAATTGATCGGGTAATTTCGGGTAGTACATAATCCATCAGGGCCATGCCCAGAAAAAACAGGGCCAGGGTAACGATGGCCCATCCGCCCAGCAGTTGTACAACAATGCGTTTATGGAGGTTTTGCTCAAAGGGAAATCGTCGGTTTAGCCAGTTGTTGAAGTTGTAATGAAACATCCATACGGCGTTGAGGAGCAATAAAGTAAAAACGAACAGCAGCAACTGAACCGACCCGCTTATGCCCGGAATGACCCACTCCCGACCGACGACGCCCAACAGAGCCATCAGCATAAAGGCAACTTCGACGTATTTATTGAACTTTATTTTCATGGCTGGCAATAATTATCCCATCCGACATTTCGATAACACGGTCGGTTCCGGCGGCAAAATCGGGGTCGTGCGTAACGGCAATAATTGTCTGGCCTTTTTGGGCAAGCTCACGAAAAATAGCGAAGACGTTTTCGGTGTTGGCGCGATCCAGATTGCCCGTCGGTTCGTCGCCCATAATGATGGTCGGGTCGTTGATGAGGGCGCGGGCAATGGCTACCCGTTGCTGCTGCCCGCCCGACAGTTTGCTGGCCGGTTTTCGGGCGAAATCGGCCATACCAATCAGCCGAAGTTTTTCCATTGCCCGTTCTTCTACGTCTTTTTCGGAATACTTACCTAATTTCAGCCCCGGCAGCATCACGTTTTGCAGGGCCGAAAATTCGGGCAGCAGAAAGTGAAACTGGAACACAAAGCCGAGGTGCTCATTGCGAAAATGGGCCAGAAAATCCTGACTGCGGCCCTTCAATGTCGTTCCGGCCATCTCAACCGTTCCTTCGTATTCGGTATCCATCGTCGAAAGCAGGTAGAGCAACGTCGATTTGCCACAGCCCGATTTGCCCACAATCGCCATAAATTCGCCGGCTTGCACATCGAATGTAACATCCTTCAACACCTGGAATTTCTCCGGGTCATAGAAGTACTTATTGAGATGCTGGGCGGAGAGAACGGTACTCATCTGAGTTATAAAGTTATAGAGTCGTAGAGTTATAAGGTTGAGAAGCATGGGGAGTTGGATGAGCGCGGTAGCCAACTTTATAACCTTACAGCTTTACAACTCTATAACTACAAATCATCCCCTCAAAATCGCCACCGGGTCAACCTGAGCGGCTTTACGGGAGGGGAAGTAGCCCGCCAGAATGGTTGTGATGACACCGAACAGCAGTCCCATGACGTAATATTTAGCGGCAAAAATGACCGGAAACGTTTTTATGCTCAGAAAATCACCCGCGTCGAACGGGCTGATCGACAGCAGATAACTCAACCCAAACCCGATCACCAAACCCAGCAATCCGCCCGTGAAACCAATAAAAGCGGCCTGCAACAGAAAAATAGCGATGATGTCGCTTGCGTCGAAACCGGTGGCTTTCAGGATGGCGATGTCTTTGATTTTGTTGATAACAGTCATGTTCATGATGTTGTAAATACCGAACCCCGCCACCACCAACAGGGTGATGCTCACTACGTAGGTGAGCATACCGCGTATTTTTTCACCCGCCAGAATAGCGGTATTGGCCGTTGCCCAGTCTTCGGTATAATAGCCGTAGGTAGCCCGCAGTTTTTTGCCGAACGGAATGGCTTCCAACGGGTCAAGCATTTTGATATGAATGTCGGTAATGTAGCTGGGGTCACGCTGCAAAATTTCCTGGACGGTCGAGAGGTTGCCGTAGCTTTTGGTATTGTCAACCGTGCCCACGCCAAACCCGAACGTGCCGACCACGCGCAAAATGCGTATGCCGCCTTTTGGCGTTGTTACGGTCACTTTATCGCCCACGCGGACGTTGAGTTTGCGGGCCAGCACCGCACCCATAATCAGGCCGTCGGGATTGCTTTGCAACGCGCGGATGCTCCCCGATTTAATCCGGGAACTCAGCTTGTAGAGTCGATTTTCGCGGTCGATGTCTACCCCGGCAATCGTCCCCGATAGCTGAATGGGGCCATTGTTGTAGAATACCTGCGTGGCAACTTGTGGCGATGTACCGAGTACGCCCGGTTCGCGCTCAATTCGGTCGGCAATAGTCAATCCGTTTTTGATGCGGGCTTGTTCGTCTTTGGGTTTCTGGTGGTAAATGACGTTGAAATTGGCAGGATTGCGTTCCTCGATCAGGCCGGGCCGTTGCGTATTTATTTCGTTATACACCCGAATATGCGGACTGGCATCTAAGGCCGAATCTTCGAGAAATTGATTGACGCCCTGCATAAACGAAATCATGGTAATGAACATGGCAATGCCGAACGTAACGCCAAGCATGGCAACGAGCGTCTGTCGTTTTTTCGCCATGAGGTGCGTTTGGGCGATTCTGGAAGCGATTCGTATGTTCATGGTTGTTGAATGATTGATTGAGTGATGGAATGATTGAGTGATTGAATGGGTTATGCGCCAGCTATTCAATCACTCAATCATTCCATCACTCAATCATTTATAACTAACTTACTCGTAGCGCTCAAGCCCCCCTTCACCTCTACTAAGTCGAAGTTTTCGGCTCCTTTCTGAAACTTTACTTTCTGTTTTTTACCGTCCTGCTCGACCCAGATGCTGTCGTTACCAATCACATACGATTTCGGGATGGTCAGTACGTGTTTGTTGTGGCTGATGATGATGTTGGCTTCAACCGTCAGGCCGTAGTACGATGCTGGCCGTTCGCCAACAAATTCGGCATCCACCCGAAATGACTGGTCGGTGCGGTTCAGTTTGGGATAAACCTTGCTGACCCGTGCGCTGAACACTTTATCGGGATAGACATCGGCTTTCAAAACAACCTCCTGCCCGACTCGTATCCGCCCGAAATCGCTCTCATCAACGGCCAACTGGGCAAACAACCGGTTGCCACTACCCAGCAAAGCCAACTGTTCGCCGGGCCGGACAACCTCGCCCGGCTCTTTAAAAATTTCATACACTTTACCGTCCACAAAACTCCGAATGCGCGTATTTTTCCCGGCCACTTCCGTGCTGACTAACTGACTACGATTGTTGGCAACGTCGAGCCGAATCTGGTCGCGGCTGCGCTGAAATGTATTGAGCTGAGCGCGTAAGTTGTTGCGCGACAGCGTGTAATTCAGTTCGGCGCGTTCGAGTTCGGCCCGCGAGGTGGCGTTCTGTCCATACAATTCACGGAACCGATTGTAGTTGATCGAGTCGTTGGCCACGCGGGTTCGGGCATTACGTACCTGCGCTTCCAGTTCGGCCAGCACCGGCGAGTTTGCGCCCAGATTGGCCCGCGACTGTCGGTATGCATTGGCGGCTGCCTGCTGCCGGGCGTCTTCGGTTGCACTTTCGAGCACAAACAGCAACTGGTTTTTCCGAATCGAATCGCCTTCGTTGACCAAACGTTGCTGCAACACCCCGTTGGCATCAGCCGTAACGGTGTACTCGTTGCGCGGATACACATTGCCCGACGCATAAACGGCTTCGGTCAACTCCCGATAAGCGGGCGACGTACCGTCCGGGCTGCGTTTGCAGGCTACGCTAAGGAAGGCAGTGAGAAAAAGTAGGGAGAGTGTTGTTTTCATTAGCTTGCTAAACCTATACCGTTTTGGAAACCACACCGGCGGCCCGGCTTATAGGTTTGAGTTTATTGACCGCTTCTAATTTGCAGAATCGTCTGATTGATAAACACGTTCGACAGGTTGTTCAGATACCGATTTTGCGCCGTCAGCACTTCGTTAAATACGTTCAGATATTGATCGTAGGCAAACAGTCCCGACCGGTATTTAACCAGCGCAATCTGCACATTCTGGCTGCTGAGTTCATAATTCTGCCGGTTCAACGCCAGCGACCGAACCGCCTGATTATACGTATTCCTGACATCCTCGGTGTCGGTTTGCTGCCGGTTTCGTTCGTAGGCCAGTTCCGATTCGGCCAGTTTCTGCTGGAGCCGGGCGCGGGTCAGGTTGCTGATACGCAGCCCACCCGAATAAATCGGCCAGTTGAACTGCAACCCCGTTACCCCAATCTGATACCAGGGTTCGTTGGTATTCAGGAAGTTAATCTGACTGCGCTGGGCCTGTTCCGTAAACCGACCATAAGCCGAAAGCGTGGGCCAGCGCGAAAGTCGCTCCCGTTCGACCTGCAAGGTCGCCAGATCAACCCGCGCCTGCCGAAGCGTTACCTGTGGACGTTCGGCGAGGGCGAGCGTCGTTGCCGGAACGGGCAAACTGGCGGGTCGGTTTTCTAATTCCTCCGATAAAATCAGGCTGTCGGATGGAGCTAATCCCAGCAGTAATTTCAGTTGGTTCAGGTTGCGAATGTAGGCCAGTTCGTTCTGATTGAGCACATCGGCGGTGGTGAGTTGAACCGAGCGAATCCGGTTGTATTCCAGCGGTTCGATCAAGCCTTTGTCTAACCGCTGACGGGAAATCTGCGTGAGCGTATCGGCCGATAACAGCGTACGCCGGGTGATGGCAATGGCCGACCGGGTTAGCAAAACCGCATGATACACGCGGGCCGTTTGGGTCGAAATATCATCCTGCAACACCAGCGTCTGGTCGTCGATAATGCGTAAATTCTGCTCCACAATCCCCAAATCCTGGCGAGCCGGTCGATTTATTACCGGAACCGTCACTTCGGCACCAGCCGCCAGCACATACGGCAACCCAAATTGCAGGGTGCGAAACTCGCCCGGCTTCCCCCCCGGCAAAAACTCGGCCGGAACCAACTGTACCGGCAACGCATAATTGTAATCGAAATTGGTAAAGAACCGCGCCTGCGGACGCAACACCGAACGGGTAGCCAACCGTTGCTGATCCTGCAATTGGCGGTTCTGACGGGCATTGGCCAATTCGGGGTTGCTGCGTCGGGCCAGCGTCAGGGCTTCCTGCACCGTCGAAATCGCCGTTTGGGCCGAGGCAGTAAGTGAGCAGAACAACAGGCCGATGAAGGCAAACCCTTTCATACTTTTCTCGAATGGATGGTCAAAGGAAAGAAGATTTATAAAACAAGATTGATTTGTTTTTACGAAGCGGAGAGAAACTATAACCAAACAGATGTTTTTGAAAATGAGACCATGGTTCGGGTAACGCTGGCAGTAGAAAAGCAGGCTGTAATCGTTTTTCAGAAGAAATCATGGCATATTTCAACCTTTCTCCATCCCGATTAATGACTACAAGACGAACATTTCTCAAAAATACAGGCGGTTATCTTGCGATGACCAGTGTCGTTCCGGTTGCCGCGTTTGCCAATGCACCTGAATCAGCTAAACCACCAGGCGAAGATCTGTTCAAGCTGGGCATGGCGGGGTATACGTTCGTCAATTTCAAACTCGACCAATCGCTGGAGATGATGAAAAAAACGGACGTACACTACCTGTGTATCAAAGATTTTCATCTTCCGTTTGCCAGTACTGCCGAACAGATTGCCGATTTCCACGAGAAGCTAAAGCAATCGGGTGTTACGGGTTATGCAGTCGGGCCGATCTACATGAAAACGAAGGAAGAAATTGACAATGGCTTCGACTATGCGAAACGGGTTGGGGTGAAGCTCATCGTGGGTGTGCCTAACGAAGACCTATTGCCTTATGTCGACAAAAAGGTAAAGGAGTATGATATGCGGTACGCCATTCACATTCACGGCCCGGATATTAAGCTTTGGCCCAGCGCATCGTCGGTCATGAACGCGGTGAAAGACTTAGATGCCCGAATTGGTCTTTGTTTCGATATGGGACACGATAAGCGATTCGGCGACGACCCCATTGCGGACCTGGAAAAATACGCCAAACGCATCTTCGACATTCACCTGAAAAACGTCACGGCAGCCTCGAAAGAAGGGAAAACCTGCGAATTGGGCCGGGGCATCATCGACATTCCGGCGTTCGTGAATATGCTTCGTAAAGTTAAATACGACGGCTGTTGCAGCTTAGAATACGAAAAAGACATGAAAGATCCATTGGCAGGCATTGCCGAATCGGTCGGGTATTTTAAGGGCGTTTGCGAGGCTACAAAACAAGGCAAACGAAAGACATAAACGGCTTTGTAAAGCATAAAGAAGCCGGAACCTATTGGCTCCGGCTTCTCAATATGTGTTGACTAAGTGCCTATAAATCAGCAATTGCCTTGTTGATTTCGTCCTTCGTTTTGCCCGTTTTCTGCTGAACCTTACCCCACATTTCATCTTCTTTTCCTTCTTCGTGAGCCAGGTCATCGTCGGTTAAATCGCCGTAAGCCTGTTTGATTTTGCCTTTTAGCTCGTTCCAGCCGCCTTTTAGGGTTGTCTCGTTCATGATTGTAGTGGTTATAACGCTGAATGATCGGTGTAATCACCCTGATTACGATAATAAAACTATGACGGGACCAAATTGTTTTCGGCGATGTGCGCTGCAATCTTAGTTGAATCGATGGTCAGATTGTAGATAATACCGGTCAGGGGCGTTGTGAAGCCCACAAAATACAGTCCCCGCAGCGTCGGCTCATTAAACCAAAGTGCCTTTGGAAACCCACGTTCATTTAACACGTTAGCCGCCGATTCATTGCCCAGAACAGCCGTCAGCCCCGGTCGGTATCCCGTTGCCAGTACGAGGGCGTCGAAAGGCAACTCCCTCCCATCGGCAAAGGTTACCGTTTTGGCCTGAACCCGTTCGATACCCGGAAGTACGGTAATCCTGCCCGCTTTGATCTGGTCGAGCGTACCGATATCAATGACCGGGATCTTCCCGCGCCGGGTATCGTACGAGGGTGGATGGACGGGTTTTCCCAATCCATAGGCCGATACATCGCCTACGCTGAACCGTTGCGACAGTCGGGCAGCGAGGTCATAGAACCAGTTTGGAAATCGGCTTAAAAAAATAGCTGTGGGCTGAGCCGGTCGGCCAAAGGTGTCGCGTCTAACGATGTTAACCGGCCCCCTGACGGAAATAAAGGGGGTAGCGCCATGTTCTAATAAATCAAGAGCCAACTCCGCGCCGGTATTTCCCATGCCTACAATAAGCACATTTTCATTGCGAAAAGCCGCTCCGTTTCGGTATTCATGGCTATGCCAGATGATTCCCCGAAAGTCGCGCTGACCAGGCAGTTCCGGCTTATTCGGAACGCGGTTATAACCCGTTGCAACAACAACGCGCCCGGCAATGAACATATCGGTTTCGGTTTGCACGTGCCAGGTTCCGTCCGGCTTTTGCTCAATTCCGATAACCTTTTGATTAACGAGCGGCTTGATATTGAACTGTTCGGCGTAGCGTTCGAGGTATTCGATAAACTGTAACCGGGAAACATAAGTCGGGTAGTCGGCGGGGAAAGGCAGGTGAGGCAGGGCCGAAAACTGTTTGACCGTATGCAGGTGGAGCCGGTCGTAGTGGTTGCGCCACGCAACGCCAATGTGTTCGCTGGCTTCGAGCACCGTAAACGGCAGGTTCCGATAGGCGAGTTGCCCGGCCATTGCCAGCCCCGCCGGACCCGCCCCAACTATTATAGTTATTGAGTTATGAAGTTGCATAGTTGTAAAGTTAACAGCACTGGCAGGTTCATAACTTTATAACCCTTACAACTTTACAATTCATTTTATCCGTGTCCAGGTTTGGTTTTTACCGAAGAGGGAAATGCCCACATAACCACGTACAAGAAGCGTATTGGGGTCTTTCAGTGTCATTTTGCAGTTGTACTCTTTCCCATCTTCCGGGTTGTAAATCTTGCCGTCGGCCCAGACATTGCCGCCATCGTACTTAAAGTTATACATTAAGGGCAGGTTCAATAACGGGCGCGACCGTTTGGTCGGTTCCGCGTTTTTTTCATCTGTCCGGGGCTTCCCTGTGGCCGGGTCTGTTGGCTGACCTAACCACACCAGTTTGCCGAAATAAGTACCGCCCTGTTTGTAGATCAGAACGTGTCCTTTTTTGGTGCCATTTAACCACGTGCCAACAACCGCATCGGCATCATCCGTCGGCGCGAAGGCGGTTAGGAGAAACAGTACAGAGAACAGGGGCAGTAAATAACGTACGAATTTCATGTTGTGAAGAAATTGGAATAAACCGATGTTTTTTTGTCTAAACGTAAAGATGGCGTAAAAAGTCTGAACCGCACTGACCTTTAGGTAACTCGACTCAGCCATTCATCCCGGTCTGCCGCTGAGCCAGACAAAACTAAACCGGGTAAATAGCTTTTCATACCAACCGAATTCCGCCTTCTTCAAGAACAATTTTTCGCTCGCGATAGAGTGTGCCAATGGCTTTTTTGAAGGTTTTTTTACTCATCTCCAGCGCGTTGTAAATTTCGTCTGGCGGGCTATTGTCGGTTAGCGGTAAAAACCCATTTTCTGCTTTAAGCGTAGCCAGAATACGCCGGGCATTGGGTTCTACATTCTCGAAACCTGATTTTTGCAGGCTGACATCCACCCGGTTATCGTCGCGAATGTTTTTGATGTAGCCAATAAGCGGGTCGCCGGGGCGAACGGTGCGGAAAATTTCATTGGCGAACACTAATCCGCGATACCGGTTGTTGATAATCACGTTCACGCCGAGATCGGTAATATCATACGCCAATAACTGCACCTCATCGCCAACGGCCAGGTTACGCACGTCGGGGTCCATAAACCGATTCAATTTGCTCGACGCCACCAGCCGGTTCGTTTCTTCGTCTAAGTACATAAACACAACGTACCACTGGCCCACTTCCATGGGTCGGGCCTGTTCGCGGTGCGGAACCAGCAAATCTTTTTCCAGTCCCCAATCCAGAAAAGCACCGGTACTGTTGACGGCCACCACCTGCAGGCTGGCAAACGCATCGCGCTGAATGGCGGGGGTCAGCGTGGTGGCAATAGGCCGGTCTTCAGAATCGGTGTAAACGAACACGTCGATGTCATCGTCGACAGCGAGTGTGTCGGGTACGTATTTGTTGGGTAGCAGGATGTCGTTGTTGAAATCCTGGGTTTTGCGGTCCGTCAGGTCGCCGAGGAAAAACCCGACGGTCGTTTGGCGCAGGGCGGTAAGCGTATTTATTCGTCCGATGTCAATCATGGGCAGATAGCAGGCCGGGAGTAATGAGTAGCCGTCCTGTATGCCGGGCAAAGGTCGGATTTTTTACGCTGACGTGGTATTTCTTTTTCAAACGGGCTGTCGGTCAGTAAGGTCGTGAGTGTCAGTTCGTTTACGGGCCGATTCATTAAAAATGCAGTACATCATATCAAGAGATGCTATGTATACGGTTGATTATCAAGGCACTAATGAGCGCATTCAGCCGTTATCCATGCAGTACCATCCAGCATTAGGTTTTGTTAAAACGAGTTGCATTCTCCCTGTTAATGGCCGCCATACGCCCTGCGGTCACCGTTGTTGCTAAAATCATTCCGCCTAATCGCCCCGGCGAACCCCCGGTTTCGGATCGTCATACGGCCCCGGCTAACCCGGAACTCCGGTCGTTGGGGCTGGCCCGGCCCGATGCTACCCTTTCTGCCCAAACGCACGGCCTGACAGGGTTCATACCCACGATGCCGGAACTTCCGTTGCTCGATGTTGACTTCTGCGGGGAGTGCCTGCCCCTTGATCAAATTGATGTTGTCGACCGCTGGAAGCACGTTTTCACCCTGTTCCGCCCGCACGCCCGTGACCTCGGCAACCTCCGCCAGCGGGCCGATGCGTTCTTTCCGATCATAGACCCGATTTTAGAAAAGTACGACATCCCCGACGATTTTCGTTACGTGCCTCTGGCCGAAAGTGCCCTCCAACCGAAGGCTGTTTCGCGGGCCGGGGCGGCTGGTTACTGGCAACTGATGCCCGGTACTGCCCGCGATTTGGGTCTTAAAGTGAGCGGACGAATCGACGAACGGTTCAACGTACATAAAGCCACCGAGGCCGCCTGCCGATACATCCGCGCGTTATACAACCAGTTAGGGTCTTGGTCGCTGGTGGCAGCCGCGTATAATGCCGGGCCTGGATTCCTGAAAAATCAGCTTAAACGTCACCCCCACCGCGATTATTACCGGATGACTTTACCCCGCGAAACCCGCTACTATTTATACCGGGTACTCCTGTATAAAGAGGTAATCTCGCGCCCTAACGATTATTCGTCTTTTCTGTCGCCCGCACCCGTGTGGCAGTCGTAAAGGTGAAAGAGCGAAAGAATGAAAGAGCGAAAGAGTGAAAACCATCCGGCGGAATTCTCACTCTTTCGCTCTTTCATTCTTTCGCTCTTTAAAAACCCTATTCTGTTAAATCAGTTATAGAATACAGCCGATGGGTTCGTATCTTGTCGGCTCTCTCCCACTCTATTGTTTGAATGCAGTCAGACACTACTAAATCTACGGATTCGGCATCGGGTCGCCCCGTTATTACCCGGCGGCTGGATGGATTTTTATTAAATCTGGCCGAAGTATCGGCGTTTATCAGCCGCTTTTTTCGGGAGGCCCTCCTGCCGCCCTATGAATTCAAAGAAATTATCCGGCAGTGCTACGAAGTAGGGTATCGGTCGTTACTGCTCATTTCCACGACTGGTTTCATCACCGGCGTAGTCTTTACAAACCAGTCGCGGCCTTCGCTGTCGGAGTTTGGCGCAACATCGTGGCTGCCCTCGCTTATTGCCATTGCCATTGTGCGGGCACTGGGTCCATTGGTAACGGCCCTCATTGCCGCCGGTAAAGTTGGGTCGAGTATTGGGGCCGAACTGGGGTCGATGAATGTGACCGAACAAATCGATGCGATGGAAGTTTCGGGGACCAATCCTTTTAAATTTCTGGTCGTTAGCCGGGTGCTGGCCACTTCCATCACCATCCCGATTTTGACGATGTACACCATTTTTGTGGCCCTCATGGGGGCCTACATCAATGTCAACCTGAATGAAGAAACCAGTTTCACCTCATTCATCCAAGAGGTTTTCGGAGCGATTTCCTACGTCGACATCTTTGCTTCCATTACCAAATCAACGGTTTTTGGCTTCACCATCGGCATGGTCGGTTGTTATAAAGGGTATCACTCATCGAAAGGAACGGAAGGGGTTGGTAAAGCTGCAAATGCATCGGTTGTGACGGCCATGTTTCTGGTGTTTATCGAAGAATTGCTTTCCCTTCAAATCGTTTCTGCTTTCCGATGATCGTAAACACAATCTTGACTGATAGAATGAGTGAATTACTGAATAATAGCTCTCCATCCTATTCACTCATTCACTCATTCTATCAGTCAGTCATTCTATTATGACGCCAGCAACCGACACCGTTATTGCTATTCAGGGACTGCGCAAGTCTTTTGGTGATTTGCACGTACTGCGCGGCATCGACTTATCCGTACAGAAAGGTGAGAACGTGGTCGTGCTGGGGCGGTCGGGCACCGGCAAATCTGTTTTGATTAAGGTCATTGTGGGGTTGCTCAAACCCGATTCCGGCAGCGTCATTGTGCTGGGGCAGGATGTGGAGAAGCTACAGGCCAAGGACCTGGATTTGCTGCGGCAGAAGGTAGGTTTCTCGTTCCAGAGCAGTGCGCTCTACGACAGTATGAGCATTCGCGAGAATCTTGAGTTCCCGCTTGTGCGAAACATTCGCAATTTGAGTCGCGGGCAAATCGATGAAGCCGTTGAAAAAGCCTTAGACGATGTAGGCCTGTCGCAAACCATCAACCAGATGCCATCCGAACTGTCGGGTGGGCAGCGCAAACGCATCGGCATTGCCCGCACGCTGATTCTGAAACCGGAGATCATGCTCTACGACGAGCCAACAGCCGGTTTAGACCCCATTACCAGCATCGAAATCAACAACCTGATCAACGAGGTGCGCGAGCGATTGGGGGCAACATCCATTATTATCACCCACGACCTGACCTGCGCCAAAACGACCG
Source organism: uncultured Spirosoma sp. (assembly GCA_964244845.1). Classification (GTDB taxonomy): domain Bacteria; phylum Bacteroidota; class Bacteroidia; order Cytophagales; family Spirosomataceae; genus Spirosoma. The sequence goes on along the minus strand of CAXTKE010000004.1, from coordinate 389,507 downwards.
GCGACCGCATTGCGATGCTGCTGGATGGGAAATTTGAACGGGTGGGCACCTTTGATGAGGTATTTGCCGACCCCGACGAGCGGGTGCAGCAGTTTTACAATTATAATTTCGTAACGTAGTCAATGTAGGTGAAGTGAGTGAAGTCGATATGACTGCGCCTGAAACATTTTACGCCGTTCACCCATTACACTTACTGTACTCAATTTATCCACTACACTGACTCAACTACACGACTAACTTCACCGACTCCACTCACTCCACCAATTACCAATGAGTACACAATCAACTAAACGCTCCGTTATCGTCGGCCTTTTTGTCCTGCTTGGCATCGTCATCTTCGTTGCAGGCATCTTTGTGCTGGGTGGGCAACAGAAACGATTTACGAAAAGCATTCGGATCATGGCCATTTTCAAGGATGTTGGCGGGCTGAAAGCGGGAAATAACGTTTGGTTTTCGGGTGTTAAAATCGGGACGGTCAAGCGGATCAGTTTCTACGGCAATGCGCAGGTTGAAGTCGACATGAACATCGAGCAGAGTTCGCAGCAGTTTATCCGCAAAGATGCCAATGCAAGTATTAGCTCCGATGGGTTGATTGGGAATAAAATTGTGGTGATTGCGGGCGGAACAACCAGCCACCCCGAAGTGGAAGAGGGCGACCGCCTGAAAACGGCAGAAGCCCTGAGTTCAGACCAGATTCTGGCAACTCTACAGGAGAATAACAATAACCTGTTGCGGGTTACCAACGATTTTAAAGAAATGGTGGGGAATCTGAAACGCGGGAAAGGCACGGTGGGGGCTGTTTTGACGGATTCGCTGGTGGCCGAGAATTTCAAACGGGCCATGAAAAACCTGGAACGGGCCTCCGACAATACCGTTAAAGTTACGGGTTCTGTATCGCAGTTTGCGGCTAAACTAAACACAAAAGGGACACTGGCCAATGAGTTAGTGACCGATACGACCGTATTCCGGCGCTTGAGCCGTTCGGCTACCCAACTCGAAGGTGCGGCCGGTGCGGCCAACAAAACAGTGGGCACACTAAGCCAGACATCAGAAAATCTTAACCGGGCCTCCGAGAAACTCAATAATACCAACAGCCCGCTGGGTGTACTGCTCACCGACCAGGAAACAGCCAAAAATCTCCGCACTACCCTCCGCAACCTGAGCCAGGGCAGTGCCTTACTGAACGAAGATTTGAAAGCGGCCCAAAGTAATTTTCTGTTGCGCGGTTTTTTCAAAAAGCAGGCAAAAGAAACGGCCAAACAAAAAGCCGACAGTGCCGCCGTCGAGAAACCGTAAATGGTGGGATAGTGAAGTGGTGGAGTAGTAAACTGGTGAAGTCGGAGGCTAAAAAAGTCACACAAACTTAGCTTTCGGCTTGGCGGGTTTCCACCCACCTTACAAGGCCAGATGCACCGACCGCACCGGCTCGCCGTAGAAAACAGTCGCCTGCCGGTCGAAGTCGTCGGTGGAGTCGGTTGTTAGAAACGTTCGCCGACCGTGTTGGCTGCATTGCGCATTGATGGCAGGATGGCGGATCAGGTAATTGGCTAAGCTATCGGCTACGATACCACCCTGACTCAAAATTGTAGTGTGGGCGGGCGCGAACTGACGAATCTTGTCGAGCAGCAACGGGTAGTGTGTGCAGGCCAGCAGTAGCGTGTCGATGTCGGGCGATTGAGCCAGCAGGCGACTAATGTGCTGCTGGACAAAATAATCGGCCCCCGGACTGGCGTATTCGCCATTTTCGACCAGCGGCACCCACATCGGGCAGGCTTCCTGAAACACCCGTAACTGCGGGAAAAACTTCTCAATTTCAACCCGATACGACTCCGACGTAACCGTTCCGCGTGTTGCCAGAATGCCAACGTGACCCGTTTTGGAGTACCGGCCAATCACTTCCGTTGTGGGCCGGATTACGCCCAGCACGCGCCTATCAGGAGCAAGCGTTGGCAAATCGAGTTGCTGAATATTCCGTAACGCTTTGGCCGATGCGGTATTACAGGCCAGAATCACCAACCGGCACCCCCGGTCGAACAGATGCCGGACGCATTCGAGGGTGTAGTGATAAACGGTGTCGAAGGAGCGCGTACCATAGGGCGTTCGGGCGTTATCGCCGAGGTAAACGTAATCGTATTGGGGTAATTTCCGGGTAATTTCACGCAACACAGTCAGGCCACCGTAGCCCGAATCAAATACGCCAATGGGTTGGTTCATAACGACTTGTAATAGCGATTACTCCCCTACACGGCGGAGGAATTTTTATAAGGAGAACGATTGAATAATGGTTTAGATTTTCAGACTTCAAGTATAAATCATATAACGCACCGTCAAAAATACGACGAATAGAGATAGTGTAATGAACTATTAAATAGTTTTCGATTACATTAGCCAGATAAACCTGAAACGATGTCAATTTTACCCAATGCTCATCAGGCAATTATAGACGATCGAAAATTAGTCGATTATACCTTGAATTTCGACCATGATGAAGGCAAACACAAGGCCTTTGTCTTTAAAGCCGTTCTGGGTGTAACGGCATTAGATGCAAACGAATTAAAAGTTCGTATTTTGCAGGAAATACAACATAATCCAGTAAAGATCAAGAAGGAAGATAGATACGGCAAACGTTATTCTGTGGAATTTAGCTGGACACGCGCGGGAAGAACAGCAACTGTAATGACTGGCTGGATTATACGTACCGGCGAGAACATTCCTCGGCTAACCAGTTGTTACATAATTTAAACTACCATCATGAAAAAGACTCTGTATTTATTAGATATTGTCGCTCTACTCACAGATCTGCCTGACGAAAAACTCAGTTCGGGTCAGGTAGGTACTATTGTCGAGGAATTAGGGCCGGATGTGTACGAAGTTGAATTTGCCGATGTCAAAGGCCGCACGATAACAACCTGCGCTGTTGAAGCAAAAGACTTATTGAAATTGACGCACGAATTAGCAGCTTGATATTTACACCTATAAATAGGTAATTTTGGTAAAGTAAAAGGAAAGAAACCACTTCCTTCGTCGCAACGCAAAGAAGCTGAACAACTTATACGCCAGTATAATTTAGCCATCGTTGAGAAATGGAAAATCGTCATGGTACTCAACCAGAAACCCACGTTCGAAAAAGTAACGCAAAAAGTGTAAAACCTCCACTTACAGTGGCGAAAGCAGAGTTCCTCGGCGATTACCGAATTAACTTCCTCTTCTCAGGCAGTACACAGCGGCTTATTAATTTCACAACTGCCTTCAGCCGTTTACAAGGCTATTACGCTCAATACCGCCAGCCTGACTTGTTCCAAACTTTCACCATCGACAACGGAAACTTAGTCTGGGGCGAGGATTGGGATGTTATTTACCCAAGCGAGGATTTATACGAGGGAAAGATTGGGTAAGGAATTTTTATGGCGTTGAATTTACTGGCCGCTGCTTTTGCCATTTCGAGAGTCTTTCAAATTCACAATGACTAACAGATCCGGTAAAACTACATAGCTGATTTTGGTGTACGGACGTACAAGTTGCTGACGCATTGCACTGAATTCACCATGAACCCTGCCGATATACGGCATCTTCAGCAGGGTTTCTATCGTATTAAATAATTTCTCTGTGTACTTAGCAGCTACTTCATCGCTAAACTCATCCATCAGGTAAGAAACAGTGTCACGGTAATCTTCCTGTGCTTCGGGTGTCCAGATTACTTCGCGAGCCACTGCTGTACCTGCCGTTTCATTTCGTCATTCGTGATGTATTCACCCCGCTCAACCTGTCCCATTACTTTACTCATCCGTTCCCGCAACATGGGGCTATCGTCATCTAAAAGCATATCCTGCTGCTCAATAATCAACGCAACAGCCGCGTGCAAATCAACCAGTGTGACGTCGTTCTGAACGCTGTCTACCAATTGATGGATATCTTTTTTAATCTCTTCGGTTGTCATAGTCCTGGCCGTACATCCGGCAAATTTAAATAGTACTGTACTTCTTCCGGTAATAGAAACTCATCGCCCGCATCAACAGCCGCTGATGCGTCAATATCAGCATCTTCGGCCTGCATAGGCAACGCTAATTGCTTCCGCACAGCTTCCACAATGAATTCTTCAACATCACCCGGCACTTGCTATAAAGCGGGTTCCAATTCATCGGGTATATGAACTTGTATGACGGTTATATGGTAAAAGTAAGGTTTTTTGTATGAAATTGTCTAAAAGCACACCGGTCTGAGACCGGATAACGCTGCGACGTAGTCAAAGACTAAGCCGGACCGGAGTAGTTCAATTATTCTTGTTAATAAACTTAACTATCTTTTCCCTTTCGTCGGACATTATTATGCCAAATTTTTTTGTCTTAATATCAAAGTAATACAACTCATCTACATTATACGATTTTGTTTTATCTATATTATAATAAACTCCTTTTATATACAAATACAACGTGCTTATCAATAATGAATTAGCAATCTTTTGAATATTCAAACCGGCACTAAAAGCACTGTTTTTTTGCATTTTAAAATCTTTGTTAAAATAATTGTCTATTTTACCTTGTGGAGCGATATAAAGTTGGTTTAGCGAATCACTATAAACCGCTTGCCAAGTAAGCTTATGTCCAAAACTACCGGCATCATAACTACAAAAGCTTACATTTAAGCTATATGCTTTCGTAGTTTCTTCTTTGAAAGAGATTCCAGTGTCATTACATAGGGTAAAAACAGGCTTATTTTCTAAATATACTTTTGTTTTAGAGGAATCACGGACAACACTAACTAACTTATTATTAGCCGAATCAAGTTTATAACCGTATTTGCCGAGAATTTCTGTCTGTGTTCTTGTGATTGAAAGAATAGTTTTTCTATTATTTGCCTCAAATTGATTATTCAATACTATTAATGATGAATCAAATGACTGCTTCTGATTTTTTTCCTTACGGTCTTGCTGTGCTTCATTCAAACTATTTTGAAGCCAAGTCAGGCCCAATATTAAAATAGATAATCCTAAAATACACCAACCTCTTCGCTTCATTCTCTTCAATCCCCTAACCTTATTACTATTATCATATACTTCACCGGTAGAAGGAAGAAATGATGCAAAAGCAGCAAAAGCAGCTATTAAAATAGTTAGAACAACGTTCATTAATATTTATATTTTTTATAGATGATTACAGAGTACAGCATTGTATATATTGCTATCAAAAAAGCCCCGCTAAGTTTCCTCAGCGGGGCTATCTATTTTTTCAAATTTACTTCACTTCTTCATACGGAACGTCCGAGACGTTGTCGCCAGCGGGTTGGCCCTGTCCGTTGGCCGAACCGTCGCCGTTGCCGCCGAAACCGGCGCCGTCAGTTGGGTTGGCACCATCGGTGTTGGTGGCGTTGTACATTTCGGTCGAAGCCGTTGCCCAGGCTGCATTCAGCCCTTCCAGCGCGGTGTCGATGGCTGCTGCATCACGGGAGCCGTGTGCGGTGCGGAGTGTACCCAAAGCCGCTTCAATCGCCGATTTGTTGCCTTCCGACAGTTTGTCGCCGTACTCTTTCAGTTGCTTTTCGGTCTGGAAAATCATCGAGTCGGCCGCGTTGACTTTCTCAACGGTTTCGCGCTCGGCTTTATCGGATGCTTCGTTGGCTTTAGCTTCTTCGCGCATCCGGTTGATTTCAGCGTCGGTCAGACCGCTCGATGCTTCAATCCGGATTTTCTGTTCTTTACCCGTGCCCTTATCTTTGGCCGTTACGTGCAGAATACCGTTGGCATCTACGTCGAACGTTACTTCAATCTGCGGTACACCACGCGGTGCGGGCGGAATGTCGGACAGGATGAACCGGCCTAACTGACGGTTCTGAGCCGCCATGGGCCGCTCACCCTGCAAAATGTTGATTTCTACGCTCGGCTGGTTGTCCGATGCCGTCGAGTAGGTCTCAATTTTCTTGCTCGGAATGGTTGTGTTGGCGTCCACCATTTTGGTAAACACACCACCCATCGTTTCGATACCCAGCGAAAGTGGGATAACGTCGAGCAACAGTACATCTTTCACCTCACCCGTCAATACACCACCCTGAATGGCCGCACCAATGGCTACGGCTTCGTCGGGGTTAACGGCTTTGGATGGCTTGCGGCCAAACAGTTTTTCAACTTCTTCCTGTACTTTCGGAATCCGGGTCGAACCACCCACCAGAATGACTTCATCAATCTGAGAAGCCGACAGACCGGAGTTTTTCAGGGCGCGACGGCAGGGTTCCAGACTACGCTGAATCAGCGGATCGGCCAACTGCTCGAATTTCGCCCGGCTCAGTGTCCGTACTAAGTGCTTCGGAATTCCGTTCACCGGCATGATATACGGCAGGTTGATTTCCGTTGCGTTTGTGCTTGACAGTTCGACTTTCGCCTTTTCTGCCGCTTCTTTCAGGCGTTGAAGGGCCATCGGGTCCTGACGCAGATCAATGGCTTCGTCTTTCTTGAACTCATCGGCCAGCCAGTCGATAATAACCTGATCGAAGTCATCGCCACCGAGGTGCGTATCGCCATCGGTCGATTTCACTTCAAACACGCCATCACCCAATTCCAGAATCGAAATATCGAACGTACCGCCACCGAGGTCGAATACGGCAATTTTCTGATCGTGGTTGGTTTTATCCAAACCGTAGGCCAGTGCGGCTGCGGTTGGCTCGTTGATGATCCGTTTTACGTCGAGACCGGCAATCGCACCCGCTTCTTTGGTAGCCTGCCGTTCGGCATCGTTAAAGTAAGCCGGAACGGTAATAACGGCTTCGGTTACCGTTTGGCCGAGGTAATCTTCGGCGGTCTGCTTCATTTTTTGCAGAATCAGGGCCGAAAGCTCCTGTGGCGTATATTGGCGGTCGCCGATACGCACACGGGGCGTGCTGTTCGGGCCGTTCTCTACGTCATAAGCGACGTTTTTGATTTCATTCGTTACCTCACTGTAGCGTTTCCCCATGAACCGCTTAATGGAGGAGATCGTATGTTTCGGGTTGGTGATGGCCTGACGTTTGGCAGGTGCGCCTACTTTACGTTCGCCATTGCCGTTGTCCATAAACGCCACTACCGAAGGCGTTGTCCGTGCTCCTTCGGAGTTGGGGATCACGACCGGCTCGTTACCTTCCATCACGGCCACGCACGAGTTCGTGGTGCCTAAGTCAATACCAATAATTTTGCCCATAACTGGATTTAGTTTCTTTAGATGCTGTGGTTGTAAATTGACAGTCACAACTTATCTATCAATACAAATGCCAGCCCAAAAAAAAGAATGGTTTGCTGTCAGATTGGCAGAACAATGTGCCCGGTCGGGCCAATATGTCTCGTTCCAGTCGACTAAATTGTAAAAATGTGGCAGACCGACAGTCTTCGTAACACCATTACTTACTGCCTGCCTTTTACAAGGAGTGTGTTGACAGGGCGGTCCAACTGCCCACTGCCATATTGTTCCCCATGTGCCATAAAGACGTTTTCTTTGATCTGATTAACAGGTGCCGGGTCGATTCGACGCAGCGTATTGATTATTGAAACGGCTAAACAGTCATGCTATTCCAGTACTCATCCGCGCTTTCGCTTTTGCTCGGGGTTTTTATTTAAACGCAAATAGCAAAGGAAAAATAAAAGTCACGATGACTGTCCACAAACAGTAAATGGGCAGATAGAAGGCAATGGTTTTCCCAACTTCGCTTAGGTTTGCTTTCTTTACGAGTACCCTGAAAAATTGCGAAGTCACTAATAAAAGATGTATTAAAATTAAAATATTTCCACCCAAAACTGCAGCCCTGTTAGGCGTAATTCCCCATTCTGAAATTCGGAACAAAATGGCGGACAGCGCAATGCTATTAACTACTATCGTTACAACACATAAGATAAACAGTATCCAAATTTCCGCCTGACGTTTATTCGTCTTGGATGTTTCTGCAACGGAAAAGAAAATGATTGCCATAACACCAATCAGTAACGCATTAAAAATCATCAAAAACTCCCGATTGTTATAAGGGTCTTTCCCGGAATAAATGATGGCTACAAGATAAATGACCAGCATTACCAATACTAAGGGACTGAATAGTTTGGCAATTACCGGTGAAACTTTACCCACTAACTGCGGATTGATCTGGGTGAGATAGGTGCCGATAATTGGTGCAGCGGCAAGGCCAAAAATTCCAATATAATCGAAATAAAACCGGTCAATCTTAAAGCCAATCAGTTGGAAAAGATTGATGGTTATACCCGTCATGATGGCTCCTGCTATCAGGATGAGGGTTGTCATGACAATCAGGTCGCCGTTATACCTTAAGTAGCCAAGCCGTTTCTCATCGTTATTCTTTGCCTCGCCAACAAACGCAAAACCAAGTATCGCCCATAGAAACAAAAGTAAATGGATGCACGATAATATTAAGGTGTCGCTTTTTCTACCATCAGGAAGAAAATTGATAAATAGTAGACCAGCGAGGGTTGCGCCAGCGATAAACGTAATTTTACCGGTTGATAATTTATTTTTCCAGGAAAAGTAGGCCGACAATACCGGAAAAATAATAAATCCGATGTTTCTGGAATAGAAAAATTCCGCATTAATTGATAAAAATGCTGGCAGTTTGGCGACAAGACCTGCCAGGAGAGAAGCAATAATTACGACCATTAATTCTCTGCCTGTGCCCCAGGTAATCTCATCACTTTCGTAATTCAGCCTTTCGTTCCAGAAATCAGCGAGTGGGTTGCCTTTAAGCTCTGGATATAGTGTACTGAACCTCCGTTTGAAAGGTCCCTTATTACTGCGGTACAGTTTTTCAAGTTGCCCGGGGTCGTTTAGATGGGTAATTATTTCGTCTTTCATGGCTTCATTTAACTTATTTCATTAATTTCTCAGATGATTAGGGGTCTTATTATTCAATCCACAAAAAGTACTTTGTATTACAAAGTAAGAGGATCTAAAAGATAAAACCAAAACAATAGCCATTTATTTTTAGTGGAGAGTCGCCTTCCTGACGCATTGACCCGGTAAACGTGCTGCTCAGGGTCAATGCGATGAGTAGCGTTGGGTAGCCCCTGCGCTCTTCCCTACTCGGCAAACGAACCGAACGATACGCCGATTTTTGCCCCACCCCAGCGGTGAGCCAGACCCGTTTGAAATTCCCGGCTAAGCACCGACTGATAATACTCCAGATACAGGTTTTTGTAGCGAAACACGGCCCCAACGTTCGCCTGGAACGTCGTACGCGCCAGTTGATCGGCTGGAATCACGTACGGGCTGCTTCGATTGAAGAGGCCGCCTTGCAGGGTAGCATCGTAGGCGACGAGACTGACTATGGGTTGAGTATACCCATACAGTTGCAGCCGACGACGGGTGGCAGTATGGCCAAAGGGTGAATCGAATCGGCCCGCCATGATCACCAGTCCCGTTTGCAACCGATCTGCGAAGGAGCCTGCCTGGGCCTGAGCCAACGCACTGACCGACAGCACCCGGCGATAGGTATAAACCTGTTTTTCGTAACTGAGGGTGTAATTTACAATCAGGTCGTTTTGAATCTGATGCTGCCAGCCGTGCGGCTCTACCCCGTTCAGCAGCCGATGAAGAGCTGTCTGAATTTGACTCCCAAAGGCCACCGGCCCTATCATACCCGTACTCAGTAGTGAGGACACTCTGACCCGGCGCAGCGTATCGGTCGATATACTGAAGGTTTTGAGCAGAATACAGCCCGCAAACGGGCGGTCGCCAACCAAAATAGCATCACTCCGAATCGAAGTCGGCGTAAATCCGAAATGCTCGAAGGCCAGCCCATATTGAACTTGCCTGCCACTGGCTTTTAGTAGCAGCCGGGTAAGCGGATTTTTTCGGAGCACCGGATTGACAACTTCAACACTATAGCCCTGGGTATAGTAATAGTCGGTGGCCGTAAACAAATCATTGTCGTAGTGAAAACGGATGTAATCAGGCTGGCCCATTTGCCGGAACGAGGCTGTGTTGTCAATGCGTTGGGCGAATCCCAAACCGGAGATCAACCACCCGATCAGGGCTAAAAAGGGTTTGATTTTCTGCATGATACCCCATCTACGCCTATCGGATAGCAGCGGATTTAGTTAAAACCAATCCACGCCTTCCACATAGTTAATTTTTTATTAGAACGGCAGAAGACACGTTCATTTCATGAATAAGACTTATTGAAGCTGTTTAAACTTTTCAAAATAGCTGAAGGGCCGACGCTTTTTTGAAAAGTTTAAACAGCTTCATTGGTAAAAAATGCATAGTACAAGTTGACATAAATTATGTACATTGACCGGGTATTTAATCCGTTTACAGTAGCTATTTTTATTCCTCTAAACCTGACAACTCATGGCAAAATCAATGCTCATTCTATTCATTACACTACTGGCCAGTATGCTATCCGTTAGCCAGGCCCAAACAGTTGACCTAAAACCCGTATGGGAAACCGATACGACGCTACGCACACCGGAAAGTGTTTTATTTGAACCGGGTCAGCGTGTGTTATACGTTGCCTGTATCAATGGAAATCCGAATTTAGAGAACAAAAGCAGCTACATCGCCAAATTAGGTCTGGATGGTAAGGTGATTCAACTCAAATTTACCGATAACCTCAATTCGACCAAAGGCATGGGCATCCTGGGGGATAAACTGTATGTGACCGAAATGACGCAGGTGGCCGAAATTGCGCTGGCTACGGGTAAAATTCTGAACCGGTACCCGATTGAAGGGGCTAAGTTCCTCAATGATATTGCCATTGATACCAGAAAGGGCGTGGTGTACGTCACAGACTCGAACGACAGCAAGGTCTGGGCTATAACCAACGGAAAAGCCAGCCTGATCTTAGCCGGTGATCCACTGAAAGGCACGAATGGTCTCCTGTTTGAAACGGATCAGTTACTAATCGGCAACGGTGACGGGTCACTGCTCAGTCTGAACCCTGCAACCAAACAGCTCACTACCATTGCCAAAGGTATGGGCGGTATTGATGGGATTGTGGCGTTAGGAAACAAGACCTATATGGTCACGGAGTGGGGCGGAAAAATATGGTACATTCATGCAGACGGGAAAACCGAGCTAAAACTGGATACCTCAAGCCAGAAAATTAACTCCGCCGACATTGGGTATAATCCAACTACGAAGATGCTATTTGTGCCCACCTTTTTCCATAATACGGTCAAAGCGTACTCGCTAAAATAAGCTGGCAATAAACCGGGCCTTGCCGGGAGATGTAACAAGCTGATTATCAGTAGCTATCAGAACTGTGCATTGCCCTAAAAACACGTATACGGATAAAAAAAAACCGAATTGATACGCTGTTAAGGCGTTATCAATTCGGTTTCGCTTAAAGGCATTAGTCAGTTCTTACCGTCCGCCGAACAGGCCACCCAGCATACCGCCAAGGCCACCACCCGACTGTTGACCACCCTGCCCGCCCATAACGCGCATCAGGTCGCTCATGTCAAGTTTGCCATCTGCCATTGCCGACGATGCCGCACCCATCCAGTCGGTACCCTGCTGACCTGTAGCTGCATTCATAATGCTGTTACCGTCTACGCTCGAATCGTTCGGGTCCTGTGCTTTGTGCATCAGTTTGCTCAATACCATCGGTACAACAGCAGCCGCTACGGACATGGCTACCTGGGGCGAAATACCGAGTTTCTGCATCAGGTTTTGTTCAACATGCTGCTGAACGCCCTGCGTAACTTCGCCCTGGGCTGCACCGCCCTGACCCGTTAACATACCAAGCAAATTGCCCAGGCCACCACCCTGCGCCTGCTGACCCAGACCACCCATGATGCTGCTGGCAACGGTTTGCATAACGCTGTCATTCTGGTCATTCGGTATCGCGGGGTTATTGATAACTGCCTGGCCCGACTGCTGCTGAACCAGATTCATTAATGTCTCTAACATGGTTTTTTATTTAGAAAAGTGGTAAACGGGAATAGGTATCGTGTATACTCCGCGTTAAAATTAGATAGATTTCGACAGATTCATCCACAAAATTTGGTTAATTTGTCGCGAATCTACTACTGCCCTATGACGAACAATAACCCGAAAAGTAGCGCCGGGGTTTTAAAAAATATACCGTTAGCAGAACGGGTCGATCCATTGCTCACTGATTTACTGTATCCGGGCGAATCCGACGAGCCAATAGAATTCATGACCTGCTACCTTAAACAGCCTGAACCGCTGACGGTTAGCCAGATTAAAGACTGGCTAATGCTTCTCCCTTCGATTTATGTGGAGGAAACACCGGAAGCCGACTTCTGGGAACCTGTCACTACTGAACAGGATTGGTATGGCGAGGAGGAGAAAGCCCGCACCTGCCGGTTTATCGAAGTTAAACAGGTTCTGGAAACTGAATTAAGCGTTCGGCAGGTGTTTCGGGTGGGCGAGTCAGAAATGGACGTTTTCCTGCTGGGCCGCCAGGCGGATGGCGAGCGGGCAGGCATTAAAACGAAAATTGTGCAGACCTGATTTTACGGCAACTCATGCCGTAGGTTCCGTTTTATCGACGTAGCAAACCGGTATTTTATCAAACCGGCCTGCCGGTTGATACAATGCCGGGCCGTGTCCGACAAAAACCAGCCTAATGGAATAACCTGCTGTTTTCGATTTAAATCCAGCATAACCAATTCCTTATCGACCTTTATGTCAACAACTGTATCTGTAACGCAGGCAATAGTCGTATGGATTGGACCCTGATTAGCGGCCAAACGTAGATACTCGCGGGCAACATTTAGTTTTGACCCAATGTTGATGTCCCATGAGTTAAAAAAAGCGGTTAATGGACCCCGGATTTCGTAAAGCCCCCGGTTAGGAACCCGCTCCTCATCAGACTGCTCTGAACTCTTAATTAGAATCAGATGCAGTTCAATAGTTGCCAGGTCTTTTACCAATGTGCCTTTCTTTCCTGACGTCAGGCGTTTGTTACTAACGAGTTGATCTATGGCACCAACTGTGTTTCGACGAATGGTAGTCAGCACAGCAAGGGCGGTTTCCAGTCCCGAATTATCAATATAACCACCGTCAACGATGGTCATCATGTCCTCACGCTTCGTTGTATTGGCCTGAACAGTTGCCGGGGGTGTTACAATTGGGAAACGGGCACTCATAAATGCCGCTGTTTTGATTGGGATATGCTTGTGAATCCGTTCCTGAAGGTCAATAACGTTTTGGTTATTAACCCCTTGAAAAGCCTCTCCTTTAATCTCCAGATTCGATAGAATTGCTTTTTGACCATCTTCAACGCGTGTGCAATTCATGAACAACGCTGGAACCTGATACCACAACGAGCGGTTTTGCTTATCTTTACCAGACCAGATATGCATAAATGGGGTATCTAATGGACTCTCTCTCAGACTGTCTTTCCTGACAACCTTTTTATACTCATCACTGAGTGCATTTTCGAGGTAACGCGCCCGATCAACTGCGCGAATACCCACGGGCAATAATTTTTGAGCCATATCGGGCAGCAGAAACGCGCCTACCAACGGCGACAGGTAATCTTTCTCTAATATTGCCGTTGCTCTGTTATATACGGTTTGTCCTGCCCAGTCTGGCGACCCAACCGCCCCCAAACTATCACGGTATAATTTCGTGTAAACAGCCGCGCCAACGGAGCCTCCCGACACCGTGCTGAGTGCGTACGTCCGCTCGTAAAAATGAGGGATCTCCCGACTTAATTGCCCAAGTACTGATGCCGTCCAATAGCCAGCCCGCAAGCCACCACCCTCCGACGCAATGATATATACCGGATAACGCGGGTTTTCATGCTTTTTATTTAATCCCCACGCAGTGATTGAATCATGCCTGGCTTCTATCCACCGTGCAAAATGTTGTCCAATGTCTAAATTACCAGCCTGCTGTTTGGTCGAGTAGCCTTCGGAGCACGTTTGAATCTGATGATTATTGGTGTTCCAGAAAAAAGTGATAATTGAAAGAACGACGATAGCGATGGGCACTTTGTAGGTGTAATCGAGCCGCATTAACGAGTAAGCTAAAAAAACCCAGACACTCATTGCCGTGAAAAACACCGCGATGACCCCAATTGATCGGGATAGATAAATACTTACATCATACCACGAGAACGCAACAAACAATATCCCGATCAAGAAGGCAATCAGGTAATTGACTATCCGGTATCGAGTCCGCAATTTACTAAAGGTATGTTCCTGAAGTGATAAGTAGTCGTGTTGCCTATCGGCTTCTTCATCAACAGGGCGCACATTGTCATTACTAATAAAATTTTCATTTAACGTAATGATGTATACATAAACCATCATTTCAACCAGTACAAGCAATATATCTAAACCACTGTTTTCAGCACCACTTAACCCCGTCAGGAAAATCAGGAATGGCATAGCACCCAGCAAAGGAGGCACCCACTTGATAAATTGGCGTAACTGTGTCTTCGTGAATTTGTCAAATGTAGAATTGGCATTGATTCGCGTCAGAATTTGTCTTAGGTCAAACAGAATAAACAGCATCCGACAACTAAACCAGACCGTTAACCCAAAGCCAAACGATGTTAGATGAGCATAGAAAGCCCACACCCTGTTTTCGTTGACAATGGCCCGAAATGCGTCGTTGGCCTGATCCATAGCGGATAAGGGTAAATACGCAATCAATAATAAAACCAAAATGAGCCAGAGTGCCTGTGCGAGTAAAATAATAGTCTGGAGATAAGGATTCAGGAGTAATGTAGCAAACAGGCGTTTTATTATGGTGGTTAAACCACTTGTCCATAGCCAGTTGAAGGGACGCAGGAGAGCAGGAACATACCGTAGATTTAGCTCATAGTACGTTTGCTTGGCAAGATTGCGGATAGGGCTGGATTGAGGTGCGGGCGATTCCATAATTTTTCGATTAAAAAGAGCTTTACCGAGCAAATATATCTTGATAATCAAGCTATTATTACCGTAAAAACACCCTTTTTAACGTTCGGCTTCTACCCTTTGCACAGGGCATCGCTTCACTAACCCAACTATCATAAACGCAAAAACCCCGGCTCATCGCCGGGGTTTTTGTTAGTCAGGTCTGTTTACTTTACTTGTCCCACAACAGCAGCAAATGCCTCCGGGTGGTTCATGGCCAGATCGGCCAGTACTTTGCGGTTAAGCTCGATGCCCGACTTATTGAGAGCACCCATAAAGACCGAGTACGACATACCGTGTATGCGTGCACCGGCATTGATCCGCTGAATCCAGAGGCTCCGGAAATCGCGTTTCTTGGCACGGCGGTCGCGGTACGAGTAGCCTAAGCCTTTTTCGACGGCGTTTTTAGCAACCGTCCAAACATTTTTACGCCGACCAAAATAACCTTTGGCCAGCTTCATTACTTTCTTCCGACGCGCCCGTGAGGCTACGTGATTGACGGAACGTGGCATAGTATGTTAATTGTTTTTTGACAACGGGCGGGCGTTGAATGGCTAATGCAGAATGAACAATGTATAATGGCTATCGCCAGTTTCAGTGTTCATTTTACATTATTCATTATTCATTCCTCTTATAAGGCCAGTAATCGGGTGAAACATGAAACCAAGACGCAACTGCGTCTTTTTTTGTCCTTAGATGTTGAGCAACAGTTTGATACGACGCTCGTCGGGACCATCAACCAGCGCAGCATGTACTAAATTACGCTTCTGCTTGGTTGTTTTTTTCGTCAGAATATGACTGTGGAAGGCATGCTTCCGCTTGATTTTTCCGGTGCCGGTCAGCTTGAAACGCTTTTTAGCACCCGAATTGGTTTTTACTTTAGGCATTATCGTAAACCGCTATGTATGGAAAATAAGTAAACAGGCCGCAAAGATACAAAAAAAAGGAGGAAAGGGAGCAGAGGGACGAAAGGAATAAAGGATTTTACGCATTTCCTTTCCTCCTTTCTTCCCCTTACTCCCTTTTCTCCTCTCTATTTATTTCTTCGCCACCACTACTTTCGGCGACAGGAACATACTCATCCGTTTGCCTTCCAGTTTGGGTTCAGATTCAATTTTGCCGTAATCTTCCAGTCCTTTGGAAAACCGCTCCAGCAGTTGAAAACCCCGGTCTTTGAACACAATGGCCCGCCCAACAAATTGCACATAGGCCTTCACCTTCGCGCCTTCTTTGAGGAAGTTAATGGCGTGTTTAAGCTTGAACTCGAAGTCGTGGTCGTCGGTATTGGGACCGAAACGAATTTCTTTAATAACGACTTTCGTAGCGTTGGCCTTGATTTCTTTCTGCTTTTTCTTCTGCTCGTATTTGAACTTGGAGTAGTCCACAATGCGGCAAACGGGCGGCACGGCGTTGGGCGACACCTCAACGAGGTCGAGGTTCTGCGCTTTGGCCATTGCCTGCGCCTTATTGGTCTCGTAGATTCCCTGCTCTACATTTTCACCGACTACCCGCACTTCGCGGGCCAGGATGCGTTCGTTAACTTTGTAGGGTTCTTCAACCACGCGACGGGGTGGTCTCCGCTGGGGTAATGCCATAAATTATGTTTAGTGTGCTCTTTTAATTCGTTTTGAAAACGTACTGTACCTTAAAAAGTTCGGGAATCTATCGAAAATACCAATTCTATGCAAGTTTAGGTTGGTTTACGGTTTGTGGTTGGCTGACGCGAAAGCAATTCATGCCTTAGCCAACCACAAACCGTAAACCACAAACCAACTTTATATCTTCACCTCTGCCTGGAATGACTTGACAAACTCATCAACGCTCATGCTGCCCAGATCGCCCTGTCCTTTGCGCCGGACCGATACCTTACCGTCAGCGGCTTCTTTCTCGCCAACAATAAGCATATACGGCACTTTATTTACTTCAGCATCGCGAATTTTACGACCAATTTTTTCATCCCGCAAATCCACGAATCCGCGAATATCGTGTTCCTGGAGGGTAAAAAACAATTCATTGGCATAATCCTCGTATTTTTCTGAAATCGGCAGAATGGCAATCTGATCTGGTGAGAGCCAGAGCGGGAAGTTGCCCCCCGAATTTTCGATCAGAATGGCAATAAATCGCTCCATCGAACCAAACGGAGCCCGGTGAATCATAACGGGCCTATGCTTCTGATTATCAGCGCCAATGTACTCCAATTCGAAGCGATTTGGCAGGTTGTAATCGAT
Source organism: uncultured Spirosoma sp. (assembly GCA_964244845.1). Taxonomy (GTDB): domain Bacteria; phylum Bacteroidota; class Bacteroidia; order Cytophagales; family Spirosomataceae; genus Spirosoma. The sequence continues at coordinate 372,440 of CAXTKE010000004.1, read as the reverse complement.
CTGAACCGTACCTAACTGCCACTTCCGGCCCAGCGCATCGCGCACCATAAAATCAAGTTTGGGACCGTAGAAAGCTGCTTCGCCAAGCTCAGTAACGGTTTTCAATCCCTTTTCGGCGGCTGCTTCGATGATGGCCGCTTCGGCCTTCTCCCAAGTTTCGTCAGAACCGAGGTATTTAGTCTTATTTTCTGGATCGCGCAGTGAAATTTGCGCACTATACTCATCAAAACCAAGCGATTTGAAGACGTAGAGCACAATGTCAATTACTTTCAAGAACTCCTCTTTCACCTGGTCGGGACGGCAGAAAATATGGGCATCATCCTGCGTGAAGCCCCGTACGCGTGTCAATCCATGCAATTCACCCGACTGCTCATAGCGGTACACCGTTCCGAACTCAGCCAGCCGCAACGGCAGGTCACGATATGAACGCGGTTTGGTTTTATAAATCTCGCAGTGATGCGGGCAATTCATGGGTTTCAGCATAAACTCCTCGTTCGGGTCGGGTGTTTTGATGGGCTGGAACGAGTCTGCGCCATATTTATCCCAGTGGCCCGACGTCACGTACAGTTGTTTGCTACCGATATGGGGCGTTACTACCTGTAAATACCCCGCCCGCGATTGTGCTTTCCGCAGAAAATTTTCCAGACGCTCACGCAAAACAGTACCTTTAGGAAGCCATAACGGCAACCCCGCTCCTACTTTCTCCGAAAAAGCGAACAATTCGAGTTCCTTGCCCAGCTTACGGTGGTCGCGTTTTTTGGCTTCTTCGAGCAGATGCAGGTAGTCGTCCAGTTCCTTTTGCTTCGGATACGTAACGGCGTATATACGCGTCAACTGCTTATTATTTTCGTTTCCGCGCCAGTACGCACCGGCCACGTTCATGAGTTTGGCGGCTTTGATAAACCCCGTATTGGGGATGTGCGGCCCCCGGCAGAGGTCCGTAAACGCGCCCTGGCTATAAAACGTGATGGTGCCGTCGTCCAACCCTTCGAGCAAGTCGAGTTTATAGGGATCGCCTTTTTTGGTAAAATAGGCTATCGCATCGGCCTTGCTCATGGGCGTGCGGACGTAAGCCTGTTTCTGGCGGGCCAGTTCGAGCATTTTGTCCTCTACCTTTTTAAAATCTTCCTGCGAAAAGGGTTGCCCGCCGAGGTCAACGTCGTAGTAAAAGCCGGTTTCAACGGCCGGTCCAATCCCGAACTTTACCCCCGGATAGAGGCTCTCCAGGGCTTCGGCCAGTAAGTGGGCCGATGAGTGCCAGAATGTCGCTTTCCCTTCGGCGTCGTTCCACGTCAGCAACTGGATGTTCGCATCTTCGTCGATGGGACGGCTGGCATCCTGCACCACGCCATTTACTTTGGCCGCCAGCACATTACGGGCCAGCCCTTCGCTGATTTGGGTGGCAATATCCAGCCCGGTACTTCCTTTGGGATACGGCCGAACGCTGCCATCGGGCAGCGTCACGCGGATTTGTTCGTCCTGCGCAATCATAACTTGTCCTTATTTATATGTGGGCACCCGCAGCCTACCTACAACTGTAAGCCACTTAATTTTCGGATTGGGGATGTATGATTTCTGATCTTGCTGACGCAAAACTCAAACGCAGCCCGGTAATAAATCCGAAATCATACATCCCCAATCCGAAATCAATTTATTGGTTTCACCGTTCGCTGAAGCGAATCGCTGGCATTTGTTATAACACGGGCCTTCGGCTGAATGGTCGAAATACGAACGCGGCTCGTATCAATAACGGTCCGGTTGCGGTTCGACGGTGCGCGTCTGGCTCCTGTATCCGGCAAAAATAAGGAGTTATACGAATTTTGCGTGTATTGTCGCCGTCCCGAACGCCATAAACCGGCAGCCGCCTGCTGGTCGGTTGGGTTTTGCTGCGTCGCTTTGGTATAGGCGGCAATGGCTAAGTCATACTGCCCCATTTGTTCGTGGCAATACCCAATGTAGGTATCAATGCGCGGAAACTGGGGCCGGAGTTGCTGTACGCGCTGGTAATTGGCCAGTGCCTGGTAATAATTCCGGTATTTCTGATTAATCAAACCCGTCTGAAAATACGCCTGATAATAGCCCGGCTGTACTTTTATTGTTTGTTGATAACAGGCTATTGCACTATCCAGTTTCCCCTCCGTATGATAAATCAGGCCCCGGCCATAATACAGCCTTGGATTATTGGGGAAATACTGAAGTGCCTGCTGGTTATAGGTCAGGGCAGAATTGGGGGCGCCGAGGGTTCGGTAAATGGATGCTAATTGATTATAGGTTTCCAGATAGCGGGGTTTTAGCCGAAGCGACTGCTGATAAAGTGCCAGTGCCTCCGTTGTGTCGCCCTGCCGGGCCGCCATCAGGCCATTAAAAAAATAGGCTTCGCCATCGTAGGGAGCCATCTGCAACGCTTTGGCTACGTACAGTTTCGCTTTGTCGAACTGATTTTGCTGTTGCAGCAAATCGCCCTGTACTGTGTAAAGTTCAGGCGTATCGACACCCAGGATTTCGGCCCGCTGGGCATTCTGAAGAGCTTTGGCCGGTTGCTGTAACGCCCGCAGAATCTGGGCGCGGGTCAGGTAGTATGACCCCACATTGTCATTCCGGTCGATGGCTTCGTCAATATCGGCCAGTGCCTCATTTACGCGGTTCATCTCCAGCAGAATAGCCGCCCGTTTGGCATAGGCCGACGCGGGCGACGACTGATTGATCGCCACCGTTAGTGCCCGCAACGCGCCCTCCGTCCGGCTGCTGTCGCCCGGCTTCGGAAAGTCAGGAATACGGGCCGTTTGCCGGTTATCACTGCCGCAGGCGAGTATAAAGAGTGAAAGAGCGAATGAGTGAAAGAGTGAAAGAGCGACGCCGGACAGTTTTCGCTCTTTCACTCTTTCACTCTTTCGCTCTTTAGACGGCTCCTTAATCATGACGCAAACCGATAAAATACCCCTAAAGGTAGTCGTTTTTGAAAGCTGTCATTGACGAACAGTTCGCCCCACTCGGGGTTAGAGACCTCTCCAAAGGTTTGCCTGATGAGGTTATCCAGAATGAGCGATGAGAAACCGAGCGAATACAGGTTGATGATAAAGAAAAAATCGGTGCGGTCGATCAGGTCAGCGCAGGATTTAAGCAGGTCATTGAGTTGCTCTTCGAGTACCCATTTTTCGCCGTCAGGACCGCGCCCGTAGGCGGGTGGATCGAGAATGATGCCGTTGTAGCGATTACCACGACGGACTTCGCGCCGAACGAATTTTACCGCATCGTCAACCACCCACCGAATATCCGTTAACTCGCTGTGGTCCATGTTTTCACGCGCCCAGCTAATGACCGGCTTCACCGCATCGACGTGTGTTACATCGGCACCGGCCTGACGGGCGGCTAACGAAGCCCCACCGGTATAGGCAAACAGATTCAGCACTTTAGGCCGGGCAACGGTCGCTGAAATAGCCTTGATTTTATTATGGATATACGCCCAGTTATCGGCCTGTTCAGGAAAAAGGCCAACGTGCTTAAAGGTTGTCAGGGCGAGTTTAAATTTCAGGTTCAGGCCACCCTCCCGGAACGACACGTACCAGGGGTCGCGCATGTCGGGCGAGGTTTGCCAGTCGCCCCGTTCGGGTGATTGCCGGTCGCGCCGAAAGATGGCATGTGCTCGGCTTTGCCAGTCGGCATCGGAAAGGGATTTATCCCAGATTGCCTGTGGTTCGGGACGGGCCAGAATAAAGGCACCAAAGCGTTCAAGTTTCTGGAAATTACCCGAGTCGATTAGTTCGTATTCGGACCAGGGCGAAGGGGTAATCAGTTGGATATCAGCCATATTTTTTTAGTGAAGCGTGTAGAGTGAATAGTGAAAAATAATTCTCTGGTGTTATTCTTCACTATTCACTCTACACGCTTCACTATTGGTTTGCCCTAATTTTAAAATCAATTCAAATTCATCGGGACGGACGGGCATGACCGATAAGCGCGATTGTCGGATGAGACTGATGTTGGCCAGCAGCGGTTCGGCTTTAATTTTCGCTAACGGAACGGGCTGCTCCAGTGCCATAACCGGCTCCAGTTCCACTACTACCCATCGTTTTGGGTTGTCGGGCACGGTTGGATCGGGGTAGGCCTCTTTCACAACTGTAGCCAGCCCAATAACGCCGGGGTTTGTCATGCTGTGATAAAACAAAACCTGATCGCCCAATTGCATGGCGTTCAGGTTATTACGCGCCTGATAATTGCGTACACCATCCCAAAGGGCGCGGCCCTGTGCGATAAAATGATGCCACCCGTATGCATCGGGTTCGGACTTAACAAGCCAATAGTTCAATTTTGAGTGAGTGAATAGTTGAATGATTGAATGATTAAATGATTGAGTGATTGAATAGCTGACGCAAGCACCTATTCAATCACTCAATCATTTAATCATTCAATAATAGTCATCATGTTCGGAGGTGTTGCCGAAGGGAGAGCCAAACTCATCGACATCGTCCTCAAATCGGGAACCCGCTCCCTGAAAACCTAATGCTTTTTGGATAATCATAATCTGACCCGTATGATACATATCGTGGTTGATGATGCCATGCAGCATATCGTAATACGTATAGGAACGGCCCGGCACAATGTCCTCCAGAAACTCATCATCGTCGCGTTTGTCGAGTTCGTTGATGAGTTCTTCCTGGCTTAGACTCAGTTCCATTTCGAGGGCTTCCCACTCGAAATCGTCGATTTTATCGGGCAGCGCACCAAAGTCTTTATTGGGCGTCGTGATATCGAAGAGTTCATCGCCCTGCATCTTTTTGACGCAGAAAATCCGCCAACTGGTCATGTGAAAAACCAGTTCAGCAATGCTGTGGGTATTGGGCGCAATCCGGCGCCCGGCCATATCGGGCGTTACGCCCCGCAGCACATCAACCACCGATGGACCATGCCAGGCTTCTTCGCCTTCGTAGGTCGTGTTCAGTAAGTCGATGATGCGGATCAGTTCATCGTTTGGGATCATAATCAATGCGTAAATAAGTTGTCTGATTTGTTGGGCGGGAGCGGTTCTTCCCCCTACAAGTCAGCAACGTCTTTCTTATAATTAAACCAGTGTAAATTTTTCAACTGATCGCCAGACTACACACTGGTATATTGTTTAAAGACACCCGGCGCGCTGTCGTATTGGTTGGAATTGGGCGCAAAGGTAAAGCAATATAAATGGCCTTCCGAGAAAACCAGAGAACACTTTTACGAACGCAGATTTTCGGACAGGATTACAGGATTTAACAGGATTTTTTATTCCACCTAATCCTGTATCCTGGCCAAAAATCTTCAGCTATGGGTGTAAAAAACAGATTTCCGTAGAATTGACAACGTGCCATCTCTACGGAAATCTGCGAAAAACGTGTACAAAACGAGCTTACCGCTTCGTGCCGAAATCCGTTACCCAATAGTATTTATAGGTGCTGCTGGCACTGTAGCCATAACCCACGCCTACATTTTTAAAACTGGCACTCATGATATTCTGGCAATGACCCGGCGACGCAAGCCAGCCATTCACCACGGCGCGGGTGGTTGTGTAGCCAGCGGCAATGTTCTCGCCGGCAGCCCGCCAGCTATAGCCTTCGCGGGTCATGCGGTCCCACGGCAGCGACCCATCCCGACCGGTATGACTGAAGTAATTGTAAGTGGCTAAATCGACGGCAAATTTGTCGGAAGCGGTGTTGAGCTGAGGGTCTACTGTCAACGCCGGAACTGCCGGATAGGTCGTTGTGCCACATCGGCAGGGTTGCGAACGAGCCTGGTTGATGTACGTCAATATTTCCTGTTGCTGGGTGGTAGTGGCCGCCCGTGCGCCGGTCAGGTTCGGCGTTTCGGAGGGAATCCCGGTTCCTCCCTCTTTGTACACCGACGACGAAATCGGTGCGGGCGATTGCACAGCGTCTTTGTCTGCCTGACACGCAGCCGACACCCATAGCAAGGCCAGAATACCAAAATAGTACGTTCCCTTCATAGTTTGTTTCTTAGGTCGATTTGTTGATTAAACGGTCGGTTATCCGTTTTTATTACAACGAAATACAACATATCTAACGTTTTTATTTATAGATTAAGTCAATGAGTAACTAAAGATAGCCGCAGTTAAAAACCCACCCTATCAGCAGATAAGCGATTATTCTATTGCGTTCCAAGAAGGCTTTTTGAAGAAAAATGGACAGCCACAGCCAGTGAATCAGGTGTCTGACTATCAGTTCCCGGCAATCCTTGACCAGTTTATGACCAACCCTGACAATCCATGTCTATTTCTGAGGGGAATTTACTTCCGTTGCCAGTTGCCTTTTTCGGGCTGGGGACGGATCACATATACGTCGAGGAGGGCGTAGGGCCGGGCTAAATATTCCCGAATCAGGGTGCGGAACGAATACCCGTCGGGAACGTCCTGAGCGGCAAACGCAATGGCTTCCATGCCTTCGTGATTGCCGATGTAAAGGGCGCGGGCGTTGTGAAAATTCTGGGAGATAATCGTGATTTTTTCCTGGTTGAACACGTCTTTGCACCGTACCACCGAGTCGAACGTTCGATAGCCCGCATAATCGAGGGTCATTACCGAAGCCGGAACGCCAAGTTTTACCAGGGCGCGCTGCATATCGACCGGTTCGTTATAGTATTCAGAATCGTTATTGCCGCTCAGGATCAGGTACTTTACTTTCCCTTCTTTCCAGAGCCGGGCCGTGGCCTCCATGCGAAACCGGAAGAACAGATTTTCTTTGCCCGACCGCACGAACTTGCTCGTGCCCAGCACCAGTCCAACATCATTAGCCGGTAATTCGTCAATATTGAAATAGATCTGATTTCGCGTGTTGTAAACGACCCACCAGTTACTAAATAACACAACGGTAGCTCCGAAAAAGAGTAAAACAATGGTGACTTTAATGACACGTTTGGCCACGCGGACGCCAACCGCTTCGCGGGGAGCATCGTTGCTGTAGTCCGTTGCCAACGTCGTGTTCATTTAATTAAAGGCTAAAGTGCGGATTTTCAATCAAGCCAACAACATTCCCAAACGGGTCTTTAATGGCTGCTGTTTTTATACCATCGCCCACATCCTGAATAGCCGAATGGGCAGATGCTCCCAGGCTAAGCCAGTGATCCATAACCGCTGCAATATCAGTCACGCCCCAGTATGTCAGCGTATCAGCATGACTGACTTCAGCAGGTTTGGCGTCGGGCATCAGGCCAAGTTCATAGCCGCCAACCGTAAAACCTACGTAAAAAGGCTGGTCAAAATACGGTTCAATGCCCAACGCCTTCGCATACCATTCTTTCGTTTGAGTAAGGTCGGGAGCCGCGTAAATAACCGTCCGCAAGCCTAATAACTTCGTGTCGCTCATGCTTAGATAGTATTTCTACGAAAACAACCCCAACTGTACCGATTCTTTTTCTTCCGTTTCCGTTGTAACGAGCGAAATCGGCTCCGGCAATGTACCTACGCTTATGATTTCTTTGACGATTTTCGGTGCCAGCAGTTTAACCTCTTTGACTTTAGCAAACGGCAATTTATTTCCCATGGCTTTCCAGCCGCGTATATCGATAAACCCTTCGGGTTCCAGAACCATTTTTTCCAATGGCCCCCGGTCTTTCACCTGATGGATAATCTCGATGCGCGGATGACTGTCCGACGTAACGGCCAGATTCTTAGATCCTTTCGCATCGCCGATAAAGCTGAACTTCTTATCTAATGAGGTCGTCTCCACTTTAAATCGTTTCACGTACCAGGCTTTCTGATTGGCTTCGTAATAAACCGCCGACAGCACAACGTCCGGGTCAAATTTCATCAGCACCGCCACATCGTTTGGTTCGTAGCGGTTGGTCAAATCGAAACTCGTCAACTCGTACTGTCCATCTTTATAAACGACTAAGATGCTGTCTTTGGCATCGAAATTGCCCAGCAACTTCCCGCGTTCGTCGCGGTTAAGCCGCCCGAGGTGATCGTCATACCAGATGTCAACACCGCCCAGCGTCGAAACGCCCCCCGATTTCTGGGTGATTTTCCGAACCGGGTATTTGGTCAGGATGTTCCCCTGCGCCGACCGGTTTTTAATCAGGACACTGGCAAAATCAAAGTCGAACTGCTTGATTTTCGCCGAACTCTGAGCCGTCAGATTGATGGTAATCACCTCCGCTTCGCCATTATCATTGGCACTGAAATACGTCATCTTCGACTTCGGATTACCCATTGTCAAGTCATATTCCTTATCGCGGGTAACGCCCGTCACGGGGAACCGCTTCGCCATCGAGATTCCCGATTTGGCATCTAAATAAACTAAGTTATAAATTTTACGCTCGTCGGCCTTCTTAAACACCGAAACATGTACAATATCCTTGCCGACAAACACTTTTTCGGCAACTTTCACAACCATGCATTTACCGTCGCGCCGGAAAATGATGATGTCGTCAATGTCGGAGCAGTCGCTCACGTACTCGTCTTTTTTCAGCCCGGAGCCAATAAATCCGCCTTCGCGGTCAACGTACAGTTTCTGGTTGGCAGCGGCCACCACACTCGCGGCAATGGTGTTGAACGCCCGAATCTCGGTTTTACGCTCGCGGCCTTTACCGTATTTCTTTTGCAGGTCTTTATAATAGGCAATGGCAAAGCGGGTAATATTGGCTAAGTTATCCTCCGTTTCGGCCAGTTCCTGCTCCAATCGGCGCATCAGCTCATCGGCCTTAAACCCATCGAATTTAGAAATCCGCTTGATTTTTATCTCCGTCAGCCGAATCAGATCGTCCTGCGTGATAGCCCGGTAAAACTGTTTTTTAAACGGCTTGAGGGCTTTATCAATCGTTTCGAGAACCGCTTCAAACGTTTCGCATTCTTCAATTTTACGGTAAATCCGGTTTTCGATAAATATCTTTTCGAGCGAACTGTACAGCAGCCGCTCCATCAACTCAGTACGCCGGATTTCCAGTTCGCGTTGCAGCAGTTGCACCGTTTGATGGGTGTTGACGCGCAGAATGTCCGTGACGCTAACGAAGTGCGGTTTGTCGCCGATGATGACGCAGGCGTTGGGCGAAATGCTCACCTCACAGTCGGTGAAGGCATAAAGCGCGTCGATGGTTACGTCGGGCGAAACGCCGGGCTGTAAATGCACCAGAATCTCAACGTCTTTGGCCGTATTGTCCACCACGGCGGCTGTGGTCCGGTTGGGCGATTTAATACGAATTTTCCCTACTTCGGCGGCTTTCACAATCGAATCGATCAACTGCGAGGTCGTTATACCAAACGGCACATCGCGGATGGCGAGGGTTTTCTTATCGACCTCCTCAATTTTTGCCCGCACCCGCACTTTACCGCCCCGATGGCCGTCGTTGTAGTTGGTGACATCAATGTGGCCGCCCGTCTGAAAATCGGGGAAGAGCGACACGGGTTTGTCTTTAAGAATGTTGATCGAAGCCTCGATCAGTTCATTAAAATTATGCGGCAGAATTTTAGTCGACAGCCCAACGGCGATGCCTTCCACCCCCTGCGCCAGTAAGAGCGGAAATTTGACCGGCAGCGTTACCGGCTCGCGTTTACGACCGTCGTAGGAGAGTTGCCACTCGGTGGTTTTGTCGTTGTAAATAGCGTCCTGCGCAAACTTGGAGAGCCGCACTTCGATGTAACGCGGAGCCGCAGCACCATCGCCCGTACGGACATCGCCCCAGCTACCCTGCGTGTCGAAGAGAAGTTCTTTCTGGCCGATATTAACCAGAGCCTCACCAATGGACGCGTCGCCGTGGGGGTGGAACTGCATGGTTTGCCCAATCACGTTGGCCACTTTATTGAAGCGGCCATCGTCCATTTCTTTCAGCGCGTGCAGAATCCGTCGCTGAACGGGTTTCAAGCCATCCTCCACAGCGGGTACTGCCCGTTCGAGAATAACGTAGGATGCGTAATCGAGAAAGTAATTTTCGTAAAGCCCCGACACCACCGTCTGGTCGTGCAGTACTTCGTTGGTGGTGTCAATTGGTTGTTCGTCCGGTTCGAGGATGGCGGTCAGATCGGAACCTTCGGCAGATGGGTCTGCGTCGGGAAGCTGGCTGTCGTCCTCTATCGGCTGTTCATTTTCTTCGTTTATCATTGACTTGTTTCAGGAACTATTCCAGTGGATACGTACACGGATTTGGCGAACGGCTGGCCTCTCGTTCGTTCCTTAAATATACAAAGAAAAGTTGAAAAAAGGGCATACACAACCAGAAAAGGCCAATTCTCTACGATAGATTTTCACTCTCGGTCAATAGCCCCGGCCCAGTTCAACCGGATTCTCAACTGGCTGTCCGGCCCGGAAGTATACCAGATTCCGCAAAAACTGCGCGACCTTCCCCGCATCCTCATCGGGTTGTCCGCCCCCGGTATGCTGGGTCAGCAATACGGTCGGCAGGGTCCAGAGCGGGCTGCCGGTTGGCAGTGGTTCGGTGGCCGTTACGTCGAGCACAGCCCCGCCCAGATGCCCGGATTGGAGCGCGTTGATGAGCGCGGGTTCGTCGGTGGTGGTGCCCCGGCCCACGCTGGCATAGAGCGAACCCGGTTTCATGGCCGCGATCACATCAGCCGAAACGAAACCGGTTGCCGTTCCGGGCAGGCAGTTGACCACAATGTCGGTGTGGGGCAGCACTGCTTTGAGTTCATCGACCGAATGCAGATCAGCCTGCGGGTCGGTGCGGGCAAGCATCGTTGTGTTGCAGGCAAAACCCGTCAGCATTTGCCGGACGGCCTGCCCGATGGTTCCCGTACCCAGAATGACCACGCGCTTCTGCCAGAGCGAATCCATGCGGGAACGAATGGGTACGCCCACCCATTCTGAGCGGTTTTGCAGCAGGATCAGTTCGGGCAGACTTCGATAGACTGCCAGCACACCCGCCACCATCGTTTCGGCGCAGGGACGGGCAAAGTAGTCGCCCATATTGGCAATGACGGCGTCGAGCCGAACGGATTTGTAGCCATCGAACCCCGCCGAATCCAACTGCCAGAATTTTAGGTTTGGCAGTGGCTCCGCAAACCAGGCCGACGGTGGGTTGCCCAGAATCAGGTCTGCTGATTGAAAAGCTGTTTGCTGCTCCTCTTTTGGCAGATCGTGCCGAAACACGGGCGTTATGTCGGGCGGCAGTTGCTGACGAAGCTGGGCTTTCAGCGCGTCGTTGAGGGGTATATTGACGAAGAGTTGCATGATGTATGTGCGAAAAACTGACCGGTTGGGCTGACAGGGTTTTAGACAGGATTACAGGATTTGATGTAGCGTGGAGTGGTACTCCGCGTAGCCGCAGGCTTACAATTTCCAGCTACAGCTTAGCCTACGGCTACGCGGAGTACCACTCCACGCTACATCAAATCCTGTCTATGATACCTACTTATTCGACCCTTTCAGTTGACCAAGTAGCCAGGTGGTCATTTTCTCGGTTTGTTCGGGGTAAGTCCAGTGACCGGTATCGAGGTAATTGATGTCCAGCATTTTCGGGCCGGGAATGACGTTATAAGCCGCATACATAGACGTTGGCGGGCAGGTTTCGTCGTTGAAGCCCCACGAGTAATAACCCGGTACGTTAACCATCCGGGCAAAGTTAACCACGTCGTAATAGCCCGTTGTTTTAATCCGGTCGGGTTTATTATTGTAGGCCAGGTCGTTTCCCGTAAACAGATGCGGCCAGCCACCCGCGCGGCCATTGAGATAACCCGTCACGTCGCACAGGGCCGGGTAATACGCACCTAACCACTTGATGCGCGAATCCAGACCGGCGGTAACAATACTCAGCGCACCGCCCTGACTGCCGCCCGTAACGGCCAGATTCTGACCGTCGTACTGCGGCATAGCGGCCAGGAAATCGACCGCCCGAACGCAACCCAGATACACCCGTTTGTAATAATACCGGTCGCGGTCGTCGAGGTTAGCCGACGGGTAGCCGTTGAGCGGCCCCCGGCTGAGGTTGTCGTACACCGCCGGGTCCATTGTGACGGGGACGCCATGAATACCCACTTCGAGGGTGATAAATCCTTTTTCGGCTTCGGCAATCATGCCCCCATACGGCCGGACACCCGCGCCCGGAACCCGCAGAATGGCCGGGTATTTGCCTTCTTTTTTCGGTACGCACAAAATCCCGTAGAAGCGCGAATTGTTAATATTTTGCAGATTGAGGTGATAGACGTTCGTGAGTTCGGTGCAGCGTTCGGGCAGCAGCGTCATGCGGGCATCAACGGGAATCTTGGCCAGATCAGCTTTTGCATTATCCCAGAACGTTTTGAAGTCGGTGGGGTTGGCAACAGTGGGTTTGATCGTCTGCGGCTCAAAACCGGCCGTTAACAGGCCCCGGTAGTCTTTACCATCCACCTCGGCGGTGGCAATGCAACGCAGAAAACCCGCCGTTTTCATCGTACCGGCATCGAGGGCCAGCGTCCCGTCTTTGAGCGTAACGGTTTCTTTTTTAGTCGGCTCCATCTTTTCCGGCCCGATTTCGTAGCGGAGTTTCGCGCCCCGCAGCAGCACGTTGTTTCGGTAAACGGATAGGGTCAGTTTAACAGGTTCGCCTGTTTTATAGAGCCAGTCGGCATGGTCGGGGGTGACAATCACGGTAACGAGCCGTGCGGGGGGTTGAGCGAACGCAACATTCAGCCAAATCAACAGACATGGCAGTAGCAGTTTTTTCATGGATGTACAGTTCAGGATTGTTACTCATCCATAGAAAGCAACGGCAACCCGAATTATAACCGGAAAACCATCAATCAACGAGTGCCGGAGTCCGGTAGGCCCGCCGGTTCGGCTGTAAATTAGCGACGCACCGAACGAGCAAGGTCATTGGAAACAGCACATCGACACCCCCCGGCACTTTTGACAGCACCATGCCCAGCAGAATCAGGACGGCGGTGATACCGAAATAGAGCGTTCGGCGTCGGGCGGTGGTGTTGGGGCGGGTAGCCCAGTAAATAAGGGGCAAATGCAGCGGCATCAGATACAGCAGCGTGGGGTTCCAGGCCGTAACGCCGTGGTCGGTGGCAACCCAAAGCAGGTACAGAAACCAGCCCAGAAAGCCCGACAGGCCGAACAGCAGCCGGTCGAACCAGCGATCAACCTTGCCCGACAGATAACGCCGGATGGTAAAAACCGTAATGCCAACGGCCAATACCGCAAACACAACCGTTGGGTCGAAAAGAAGCGGCAACTGCTGCCGGAATGTTTTGCGGGCTTCATACAGGGTCTGATCCGACACGACGAATGGCGTGGTTTGTCCGGTTGCCTGTTTCAGTGTGGCAAGGGCCAGTTGGTCGTGTACCTGATCGGGCAGGTACATGGCGTGCCAACCGTCGGTCTGCACATCGGCAGGCTGCCCGATGGCAAGGTTCATGCCTAATTTCGCCCAGGGTTTCACGCTCATGTCCAGATAGTCGTTCATCCAGTTGCGGTACGACTTACCCGTCATACGCGAACGCGATGGAATCGTCAGGCTGTCGCCACAAGCCAGAGCCAGCACGTCGCGGGGGCGGGTGGCGCAATTGTCGTAGAAAAACTTGTACTGGTAGGTCTCGTTTTCGGGCAGCAGATTGGTTGCCAGCACCGTGAATAATCGCTGCTTCTGGCCCGGCGACAGGTTCAGCACCTGCTCCCGAATGGTGCGATTTTCGGCCTGATAAGCATACATCATCAGCGACATATCATACGCGTCGATGTGATAGGGCAGGGTTCCGCGCAGAAACTTCACATAAAAATTATTCTCGGCAAACCGAAATCCACCCCAGCCAAAGGTTCGGTCGATGTTCTGGGCCGGGTCATAAATACGAATGGCCGTATGCCCAAAAACGGAGTACAAATCTTCTCCCGGCCCAAACGTCAGCAAACTCACCCGCGACGACGGCGAAAACGGCTGACTCTGGGCGAATGAGGAATGAGGAATGAGGAATGATACGTGAAGAATAAGCAGGAAGCTCAGGAGTCGGTTTGCCATTGATTTTCTATTCATCGTCTTCACCATCTTCGGTATCCTCATCGTCATGGTCGTAAACGCGTTTGGCTTTACCCCGGCTCAGTTCTTTGCCCTGCACACAAACGACCAGTTCACCTTTTATCGTTTTCTGGGCAAAATAAGCAATTAGTTCGGACAATGGCCCGCGCTTATTTTCCTCGAATAGCTTTGTTAATTCCCGCGACACACTGGCCGGGCGGTCGGGGCCGAAAACATCGGAAAATTGCTGAAGGGTTTTAAGCAACCGGTGGGGCGACTCATAAAAAACCATCGTTCGCTCCTCCCCTGCCAGTTCGGCCAGCCGCGTTTGCCGACCTTTTTTATGCGGCAGAAACCCCTCGAACGTGAAGCGGTCGGCTGCCAGACCGGAGTTGACTAATGCCGGTACAAACGCCGTTGGACCCGGCAGACATTCGACCGGAATATCATTTTTGATGCACTCGCGAACGAGCAGGAAACCGGGGTCCGAAATGCCGGGCGTACCCGCATCGGAGATTAAAGCGAGGGTTTTCCCCTCCTTCATCTGGTTTACTAACCGCTGTACGGTCTGGTGTTCATTAAAAATATGGTAGCTGTGAAGCGGCTTGTTGATGCTGAGATGACGCAGCAAAACCCCGGACGTACGGGTATCTTCGGCCAGAATCGCATCAACACTTTGCAGGATTTTAATCGCCCGAAGGGTAATATCGTCAAGATTCCCAATGGGCGTTGGCACGAGGTACAATTTCATGCCGCAAGATAGTGGGTAAGTGTGGTAAGTGGTAAGTGGTAAGTGGTAAGTCAGTAAGTGTAAGTCAGTAATTGGTAAGTCAGCAAGTAGCTGACGCCCGTGTTGCTTGCGCGTCAGCCACTTACCCACTTACCCACTTACCCACTTACTACTTACTACTTTACTACTTACCTACTACACCAGTTTACCAATCGCTGCGGCCAGTTTGTGATCTTTGGCGGTTACAGTGTTGCCCGCGTCGTGGGTAGAGAGTTTGATTGTCACCTGGTTATAAACGTTCGACCACCACGGATGATGATCCATTTTCTCGGCAATAAGGGCCACGCGGGTCATAAAGGCGAAGGCTTCGCTGAAATCGGCGAACGTAAAGTCGCGGGTGAGTTGGTTATCCTGTTCCTGCCACATACAAGCGTTGGGTTGGTGGTTTGTAGCGATACAACCCGCAGGTGCTTACAAGTGTTTTTCAGGGGAATACCGTAACAATCAGAAACGTGCCGACAGCGCAGCACGTTCCGGCAAACTAACAACACCTGCTTCCCCGCTTACTGACTCATCCCTTTTGCGCCGTGGGGCGTATGTAAAAATTGATTCTTCGCCGTTTTCATCTTGTAAATGGATTTCAGAAAACTGGTAAAAAGAACCGGTAATTTCAGCAGTTCGGCAGGCCCTATCTGCCGGAGTAACGCAGCGGGAATGGACATATAAAATGTTACCAGTAATAAGGCCAATTGAGTAACAGTAAATAGAAAGAAGAAACTACTGCTCAGCAGCCCGCTCGCTAATACGCCCAAAATCAACGTACCCAGCAACAGGATACGGGGCGGCAGCATGGTCTGGAACACTTTATCAGCATAGTCGATATTTCCCGTGAACAAAGCTTTCAGGCCCGGCCAGAAGTTCAGGCGCAGGTACTTATACTGAGCCGCAATCCAGCGGGTACGCTGCCGCTCAAAAACGGCTTCGTTCGGCACTTTTTCGTCATAAACAAACGCGTTCTCCAGATACCCGAACGGAATACCCCGACTCAACAACCTCATTTCCAACTCTTTATCAAACCCACCAACGGCCTGTACGTCGGGCATAATCTTTTTCAACAGGGGGTAGTCAAAGGCCATGCCTGAGCCGATCAGAGCCGCCGAAAGACCAACCGAGCGGTGGCCCTGCCGGAAAATATGGTTATTTATTTCTTCGCTGATAGCATCCAGCACGGCCACACTGCTATCCGTATTTTTAGCCACGCGATGCCCCTGCACAATGCGCCACCCCTGCGAAAAAGCCTGATTTACCTGCCGCAAAAAATCAGGAGCCATCAGGTTATCGGCGTCCAAAACTACGGCAATGTCGTATGCATCAGGCAGTTGCTGTAACGCTACGTTCAGGGCCTTCGCTTTGGTTGATTTATCAAACGATACCTCCACCACCTGAATGGGCATGGCCCGAAGCTGGCGCAGGGTATCGGGTTGCAGAGAATCGGCAACGACCACAACGTCGTAATGGGTAGGCGGATAGAGTTGCCGGACAGCCTCCTGCGCCGACGCCAGGATGACCTCATCTTCGCGGTAAGCCGGAATCAGCACCGCCATGCGCCGGTTGGTAGTGGGGGCCATTTCGGCAACGTTCTTTGGTCGGTACAGGCGTCCGGCAAGGGCGAAAAATAACAGATAAAGGACAACTATCGCCGTAAAGCCGAACACGACCAGCAAAACAAAGTAGATCAGAACCATAGCCGTTTCTATATGTAATTAAATGGTTACCAGACGCTTCCATTCTCGACGAAGCCGTACTGTAAAAGCCTGCCACAACCCGCCATGCTGGAGCAGTCGCCGGTCGCTGGTGCGGGCACGGGCCTTCCGCGACGTAACGGGGTAAAGCCGCCCCTTTTGCGCGAGACATTCGGCCATCCAGCCATCTTCGCAGGGGCCGCTTTCGTGGTTTGCAGCACCCTGATGGCCCGCATTGACATCAAAACCGCCAACAGCGAGGGCGTCGGCCCGCCGGAAAGCGAAATTGAACCCCAGCACATTGGTCGACTCACGCGAGCGTCGGCGCAGGATGGCCGAGATGCGGGAAGCCCGTTCATACAGCCCCAGTTGAAAGGCAGATGTTTTAGGGCCGGGAATGAACGAATAGGTGCCGTAGGTACAGCTTATGGCGGGGTTTTCGAGTGGTTCGATGAGGGCTTCAAGCCAGGTTGGCGGGTACGCCGTATCGGCGTCGGCGTTGGCAATGTAGATGCCGCGAGCCGCTTCGAGACCAGCCTGACGGGCATGAGCCACACCCTGCTCCCGCACAAACACCGACCGGACGCCATACTCGTCGAGCAGGTCCTGGGTGCGGTCGGTGGAGTTGTTGTTGACGACAATCAGTTCCATTCGGTAGTGTGTAACCTGTGCGGCCATCGACGCAAGCAACCGTTCGAGGGTTCGCTCCTCGTTATAGGCTGGCACGATGATCGACACCTGGGGGTCCCTAACATGAAAGCGCGTTAATAATTGGTGTAGTCCGCTGACACCGACTTTGCTGGTTTTTTCAATTACGGCCATATTGAACACGAATTTTATACAAGTATACTGTTATAATTTGGCAAATCTGTTACTATAAGTCTATTATGTTTTGTTTATTCACAAATTTTATAAACTTATAGTTTATAAAATTTACATATAGTCTCTTAAAGGCGAATTTCCTACATTATCCATAAAGTTACCTTTCAGCTATTCGTAAGTCTTTTTATTAACTATCTCCATTCATTTAGCAACTTCGCCATCCTTACTTATCAGCACAGTACATTTACGGTCAACTCACTAACCACCCATTGTTTATGGTAATCTTTACATCCACACGACGCAAGAAACAGTTTCTCACCCTGCTTATCAGCTTTATAACCCTGACGCTGGCGGTGGGGCAGTCAACAACCTGTTGCTGCGATTACATCGTCAATAAAGCGGGTATGTATCATCTTTCGGCGGTGCAGCCGGGGCAAACGGTTTGTGTACAGGCCGGGCATTATGAATGGTTACGCTTTTTTGACCTGCTTGGCACACCCGGCAACCCGATTCGGGTGGTCAACGTTGGCGGGCAGGTAACCATTGGCGGAACCGCGTATTACGCTGGCTTACAGTTTTTTACCTGTCGCTATTTCGCCATAACCGGCAACGGCGACGCGCAGTACCCGTATGGTTTCAAACTCACCCAAACCGGCACCAATGCCACCGCCGTCAACATTGGCGGCAAAAGTTCCGATTGCGAAATCATGGGTATAGAGGTGGCTCAGGCTGGTTTTGCGGGTATTATGGTTAAAACCGACCCCTCCTGCGACCCCTCGACCTGGCGCGATTCGTTCACGATGTATAATGTAAACATCCATCACAACTACGTCCACGACGTAATGGGCGAAGGGTTTTACCTCGGCAGTTCGTTCTGGAACGGACAGACCATAAGCTGCAACGGGGCTAATCAGACCGTCTATCCGCACGCCATTATGGGCCTGTCGGTTCATCATAATATAGCCGAACGGACGGGGGCCGAGGGGCTTCAATACGCCTGTGCGCCCGATGCTCAGGTACATCATAATACGGTTCGGCAGACGGGGCAGGCTCCCTTTGCGGCCTATCAGAACAATGGCATTCAGATTGGCAGTGGCGGGGGCGGTAGTTGTTACGCCAACATCATCCAGCAGGTTCCGGCCACCGGACTCATCATCATCGGGCACTTAGGCAACAACCTGATTTACAACAATGTCATCAGCGATGTGGGCGAGAATGGCATTTTCTGCGACGACCGCGAAGGCTCGCTGCCCAACACGTACACCGCCTTCGTGAACAATACGCTGATTCGGTGCGGGCGTGATGGGCTCAAATTATACAACCAGAACAATACCATTACGGTCGATAACAACGTCGTTATCAGTATTGGGCAATACTGTAAATACGTTTCGCTGGGGCAGGGTGCTACGGTTACGCCCCGCAACAATTTCAACTCGAACGACATAAATTCGGCTCTGTTTACCAACCCATCCGGGAGCGATTTTCATCTGTTGGCGGGGTCGCCTTTGGTTGGTGCCGGTCGCGATGTGTCGACCTGGAACATCACGAGCGATGCCGCCGACCAGCCCCGCCCCCAGAACAGCGCGTATGCCATTGGCGCGTATGAATTGGCGTCGGCTACAGCTACCCAATCGGTCGGGCACATGGCTACCGATGCAATTTCCCCGCTACAATCCAGCAACAACGGCACAAATCCCATCGTGCTCACGCCCGAATTGCTGGATGAGTCGACCACCAACCGGTCGCTGGTACTCTATCCGTCACCCGCTGCCGATTTTGTCTTCATTCGTTTATCGACGAATGAGTCCATTGCGAGGGTTACGGTCTACAATGCAGAGGGCCAGCGTTGCCGGGTAAAGCTGACACGCGTTGAAGATAGTAATCAATTAGATATAAGAGGATTAGAAACGGGCGTTTATCTGGTTCGGCTTAAAGCGGGCGACAATTGGTACACGGGTCGGTTCGTGAAACAGTGATGAGCGCAGTAAATGGCTTATCGTTCCTGCCTCAAATGGCCTTTATTCTATGCAACCATTTTCTCACTTCAGCTTGTACTTCAGTGTCGTTGTCGATGTTGTCTATCCGGGTTTTTAGCGGTGGCAGAAAGCCGTGCTCTCCCTCGTTTGGGATGAAGAGCAAACGGAAATGAACAGAAAAAACGCCAATAGCAGATTTACCACGTTAACAGGTAAAATAAGCGTTTTTTGCCCGGTTGACCCCTATTTTACCCGATAGGCGATGACGCGATTCGTGCCGAATGAGGGAACGTACAGGGTTTCCGTTCGGCTGTCGTAGCTAATATCGTTCGCCATTATTCGATTGGCGCGGCTATCCAGCAATACCTGATTTGTTCCATCCGCCTTCACATAATACAAAATACCCTTGTAGTTGCTGAGAATAAATTCATTCCGGGCAACCATCACAATGCCATCCAGTCCGCTTTCGAAACCGTCCGCGATTTTTGTAATCTCTTTATTGATATTTACTTTCTGGAACGTTGTCGATCCCGCTACGTATACGTCGGTATCAACGGTTAGCAACCCATTGGCACCGGAGATGTTCTCCAGATAAAGGGTAGGTTTATCACCGTCAACCCGGTACACCTTCCCTGTTCGCGTGTCGCTTACGTAAACAATTCCTTTTGAATCCACCGCCAAATCATTTAACATGACAGCTCCTTCAATTGGAATGCGTTTTATAACGGATGCTTTGTTAACATCAATGACAGCAATGGCTGTTGTTTCAGCCGTATACAGAAAACCGTTGAACAGGGCCGAACCCTTGTTGGACGTAAGGCCCGTCACCCAATCGTTTTTGAGCACCTTGCCATCGGAAGCCATCCGCACAATGGTGCCCGAATTCATGCTGGAGACGTAGAGCGAGTTTGATTTTGAATCATACAACGCCGACTCCGGCCCTTTCAAGGTAACCGAGTCGGACTCCCATAACTTCTCTAAACTGTGCTGGGCAAACGATGTTGCGTACGTCAGCACCGCGAGTGTGAGTAACAATGACTTTTTCATAGAAATCGGATTCAGAATTACATTTTTATTTCTTCAGGGGTGCTTCAACATTGGAGAAATCAAGCACCATTTTCGGTAGTCTCTCTCCTTTAAACTCGATTTTTGCCAATTCTGCATTGAACTGCCCCAGTTCATCGGCCGTAAACGATACATCAGCGGCCCCGCTGTTCTCCAGCATGTGCGCCATCTGGGTGGTGCCCGGAATCGGCACAATCCAGGGTTTTTGCGCGAGAAGCCAGGCCAGCGAAATCTGAGCAGGGGTGGCTCCTTTGCGAACAGCCCAGCTTTTTACCAACTCCACGAGTGCTACGTTGTGGGGCAGGTTCTCGGGCGAAAACCGCGACTCGACCCCGCGAATGTCGCCGGGCGCGAACCGGGTGTTGGCATCGATAGCACCGGTCAGAAAACCCACGCCCAGCGGACTCCAGCAAACGAAGCCGATGCCGAGTTCCTCGCAGAGCGGAAGGATAACCGCTTCTGGCCCCCGCCAGATGAGCGAATACTCGTTTTGAATCGCCGTGACCGGATGAATGGCATGGGCGCGTCGGACGGTTTGCGGGCCGGGTTCGGAAAGGCCGTAGTGCAACACTTTTCCGTCTTTGATAAGGTCTTTGATAGCCCCGACCACATCCTCAATCGGCACCGCCGGATCGACCCGGTGTTGATACAATAAATCAATGCGGTCGGTACGCAGCCGTTTCAGCATACCGTCCACGACTTCCTTGATGTGTTCGGGACGGCTGTTCAAACCGGGGAGCCGCTGACCGGTTTTCTGGTCGATGTTCCAGCCATACTTCGTTTCGATCACGATTTTATTTCTGAACGGGACGATGCTTTCACCCAGAATCCGCTCGCACTCGAAGGGGCCGTAGGCTTCAGCCGTATCGAATAAGGTGACACCACTATCGAACGCTTTCCGAATGATTTTGATCATTTCAGGCCGGGAGGGAATCGTCGTCTGATAGGTACGATGCATGTTCTGCACGCCTAAGCCAACGCTGGAAACCTCCAGTGTGCCAAGCTTGCGACGCCCCGGTTTGGCATTTGCCGGGGTGTCTTTTCCTATCGTTTCCGGGGTCAGGGTCCGGGCATTGGCCTCTGATGCCAGCAAAGAGCCTCCGGCGAAGGTCAGGCCGGATTTTAAGAGATTACGTCGATTCATGTCCGTGTTGTTAATGCTGCTGGTTATTTAATGGTCAGTTTAACGGGTCTCATCAGCCTTGAGAATGTGAGTGAACCCAGCTTCCACTTGCCATTCTGGTTGATATAGACCTCCGTCACCATAAATGGATTGACCACCGCCTGGCGGCCCGGTTCGTTTCCACCCACTACGGCTACCAGGTCGATGTCATTTAAGAGGATGGCCGTGTTGCCAACCCTATTCACGGAAGCTCCATAAACTTCGGCTTTTTTGTACCAGATGTTTCCTGATTTGATCACATTGATTTCCTGGTCTTTGCCCCAGCTTCCGCCCATGTGAACAAAGACCGCTTTCTCATCGAATAACGTGCCCAGCGAATCGACGTTTTTGTCGGCCATCCAACGCCACTTGTCCTTTGAGAGCTGGAGAATTTCCTGTTCTGATTTGGTCGGGCTGGTTGTAGTCGAAGTCGGCAGGCTCGCCTGGGCATGGGCTAACTGCACACCGGCTATGCACAGAAACAGTCCCAAAAGTGATTTTTTCATAATTATGTGTACTTGTTTAAGATTGATTGGTATGCTCATGGTTGCGTGTTTTGCCTGTTTACTTTCCACCATATTCCTCATCCGTTACCCGCTTAAACCAGATGGTTCGGCCTTTCTGCGTTGGGGTCGTGGCAATATAGGTAACGCCACTCACGGGGGTTGCCCCGTGCCAGTGCTCCACGCCCGGCTGGCATTTGATGATCTCCCCTTTGCGAACCGTCTGCCGGGGTTTGCCCCGTTCCTGATAATAACCGACGCCGTCCGTATAGAGCAAAATCTGCCCGCCCGGATGCGAATGCCAGTACAGGTAGGCTTTGGGCGCAAACGTAGCCATCGAAATGTTGTATTGAAATGTGCTGTCAGCCGGACTCAGTTCGTTGAGCCAGACGGTTCCTACCTGATGATCGGTGACCGCTTTTTCACCTTTCGGAAAGGTGGTTCCATCCTGCGCCATTACCTGTGTCGACAGGACCGTAGCGACGACAGCCGCAAGAATTTTGAGCGTTTGCATTGCGTTTGGGGTTTAATTAACTGTTTAGGTTTCGTTCGCCGAGCCATTTCACCATAGCCGG
This sequence comes from uncultured Spirosoma sp., assembly GCA_964244845.1. Lineage (GTDB taxonomy): Bacteria > Bacteroidota > Bacteroidia > Cytophagales > Spirosomataceae > Spirosoma. The sequence continues at coordinate 349,942 of CAXTKE010000004.1, read as the reverse complement.
GTCGCGGTGGTCGAAAAACAGGCTTGCTTTTGTATCCAGGGATTTGATGGCGTCCATGTCGTCGGCACTCAACGTAAAATCGAGGCTGTTGACATTCTCGGCCATGCGTTCTTTCCGAACTGATTTCGGGATAACCACCACGCCCCGTTGCGTCAGCCAGCGGAGAATAACCTGCGCCACGGTTTTGTTGTGTCCCGCTGCAATTGACCCCAGTAATTCATTCTGAAAGATGTTGTTCTTGCCCTCCGCAAATGGCCCCCATGACTCAATTTGCACCTTATTTTCGGCTAAGAATTGTTGCGTCTCGATTTGCTGGTGGAACGGGTGTGTCTCAATCTGATTGACCGCCGGTACTACCTCATTGTGAATAATCAGGTCGATGAGCCGGTCAGGATGGAAATTGCTCACGCCAATGGCCCGCACCCGGCCTTCCCGGTATACCTCCTGCATGGCCCGCCATTCGCCGTACACGTCGCCATACGGTTGGTGGATAAGATACAGGTCTACGTACTCCAGGCCCAGCTTGCTAATGGACTCCTCAAATGCCTGTTTCGCGCCAGCGTACCCATCCGACTGTATCCAGAGCTTAGTCGTAATAAACAGGTCTTCGCGTGGTACCCCGCTATTCCTGATCGCCCGCCCTACGGCTTCCTCATTGCCATACGAAGCCGCCGTATCGATTAGCCGGTAGCCGGTTTCGATGGCATCCAGTACGCTTCGTTCGCATTCGGCTGGGTCAGGCACCTGGAAAACGCCAAAACCTAAGATGGGCATTTCAACCCCATTGTTCAATACTACGTGTTGCATCCGTAATGTATGTTTACGGGACAAAGGTCTGGTTATTTCCCTGCCTGAACGGTATACAGATTACGGGTCTCACTACCAATATTCCTGATTCGGGCATACTCATCAGGCAAGCGGTTGATAAAGCGTTAATTTTGAACTGGATAAACCAACAGCCATATGGATGACCTGCGCCGGTTTGAGACAATAAACGATTATAATGCCTTCAACAATAACGAAACACGCCACCCGCTGGTCAGTGTGGTCGACCTCTCGAAAGCCGCTCCCCGACAGGGTTCCCGCATGTATTTTGGCTTTTATACCATCTTCCTGAAAGATGTGAAATGTGGTGATCTGGTGTATGGCCGGCATACCTATGATTACCAGGAAGGGACCCTGGTTTTTATGGCACCGGGGCAGGTGGCGGGCATGAACAGCAACGGAGAAACGTATCAGCCCAAAGGGTATGCGCTGGTCTTTCATCCTGACCTGATTCACGGCACGGCCCTGGGGCGGCACATTCAGGAGTATTCGTTTTTCGGGTACCAGTCGAACGAAGCCCTGCACGTGTCCAAACGCGAACGGGAAATCGTGCTGGACTGCTTTTCCAAAATTGAGTACGAACTACAGCAGAACATCGACACGCACAGCAAGCGATTGATTGTAGCCAACATTGAACTGTTTTTAAGCTACTGCGTCCGGTTCTACGACCGCCAGTTTATTATCAGGAATCACGTGCATCACGGCATCCTTGAGCGGTTCGAGCAGTTATTGAACGCCTATTATCAGACCGACAAACCCCAGACAATTGGCTTGCCTTCGGTGACGTATTGTGCAGGCGAGTTGAATTTATCGGCCAACTATTTTGGCGACCTCATCAAGAAAGAAACCGGTAAAACGGCGCAGGAGTACATTCAATCGAAGGTAATTGAGGTGGCCAAAGAACGCGTTTTCGACCGGCGCAAATCCATTGGTCAAGTCGCCCATGAATTGGGGTTCAAGTATCCACAGCATTTCATCCGGTTGTTCAAGCAGCGGGTTGGCCAATCGCCCAATGAATACCGGATGCTCAATTAACCTGACTACCATTATGGCTGTGCCGTTGGTTCATCCAGTTCCGGGGCAATGGCCAGAAACACCATGCTGATATACAGCACCATACTGGAGGGAATCTGCCCGAAAACCTGATTGCCGTAACTGGCAAAAATTACACCCACTAACCCGCAAAACAGCCCGCTCATCGTTGACCGTAGCACTGGTTCCTGAAGCCGCCAGACCGTTCGGAAGCCGGTTCCCAAGATGATAAGCAGGGTGACGATGTGGAACAGCAGACCGATAATACCCGTTTCGACCCAGATTTTAACGTACCAGCTATCCAGCGCGGTTTCGGCCAGAAAGCTGCCCGGCGAAAACCGGCGTCCCCAGTCGCCACCCGAACCGATGCCGCCACCGAGCGGCCGGGAGGCCAAATAGAGGGACAGTTTTTTCTGATTGTCGAGCCGCACCTGCAACGACGCATCATTGGGGTCGAGCGCACTCCGCATCCGCTGCACCTGGTAATTGCCCTGCCCAATGTTGGTAAATTTCAGCACACCATACGCGCCAACGGCCAGCACCACGCCCACCCCAACGATCAGGACATTTTTGCGGAGCAGCAGGTAAATCATGAAGCCAGCGGCAATGATGAACAGCGGTCCCCGGCTCCCCGACAAGGCAAATCCCCAGAAATAGACGCCCATCAACACCGCGTATTTTAACCGTTCGCGCAGAGTCTGTGAATCGAGCGTGCGGATCAGGCAAAACAGGGCTGCATGGGCCATTGCCGCCCCAAACTGACCAGCATCGACATAAAATGAAAAGCTGCGCAAATGCCCGAACAGCATGTGCGTTTTACCGCCGTACAGTGTGAGCCAGATTTGTTCGGGGGGTGTCAGGCCGACATATTGCTGATGGAACGACCATAACGCGGCCAGCAACGACCAGCCAAGCCAGATGGTCACGAAGGAGTTGAGTTCGGCCCGGCGGTGAAGCAGGACCAGCCCCACCAGCACGGCCTGCATCCAGTAGAACGAAACACCCCGAACGGCATAAAACCACGCTTCGCGGCTGCGGGTTTCGGGATTCGCCAACTGGAGCAGGGTGAAAATAAACCAGGCCAGTACGCAGTAAAAAACGGCGGTACGGATGCGAGGCCATTGTTTTTTAGTTGTCGTAAGCAACACACCGATCAGGGTGATGAGCAGCACCGCGTCGATAATCATCCCGAACGGAATGTCTAACGGCACGAACCGCCCGATGCCCATGATGCAAAAACTGGCGTGGTAATAGGTTTTCAGGCCGATGATGGGCTTGTTAAAACAGAGCATCACCCAGGCCAGCGCGGGCGGCAGGGCAATGAGCATACCCGCCACCATGATGCCGCCCTTCGCCACAACGAACCCGATACCAACGGCCAGCACGACGCAAATCAGCACCGGCCACCCGGCCCGAAGCAAATCGCGCAGCACCGCCGATGGGCCGATTCTAACGTAAGGTTGCATAGCGTACCTGAACCATAAACTGCCGAACTTCGACGTAAGCCGACCGGAAAACCGCCCCCAGCGACACCGGCACGTATTGCCCTAACCAGCGGTAACCCATCAGCAACCCCGTTCCGAAGGTGCCAACCGAGATGAGAGCCACCGCAACGGGCGAGTGAAACACATAAATGGCGATGAGGTCACCTACAACGTTGACAATCAGCATTAAAATTACTTTCTGAAGGTTACGGCCGGGTTGCCCGATGGCATCCAGACCGACACCGGAGTAGCGTTCGAGCGGGATGAAGGCCGCATAAACCATAAAGCACCGCAGCAGAATGGCACTATCGGCGCGTTTTTCACCGCCCAGCAGTACCACCAACGGCTCGGCAAAAACAAAGCAGATGATCGCCACCGGCACCAAAGCGACCCACAACTGACCCGCCCCCCGATGAAAGACGCTGGCCCATTCGGTCAGTTTTTTTTGCTGATTCAACTGCGCCAGCCGGGGCATAGCCGTGACGACAACGCTCCGAACGGGCATTTCGAGCAGTTCGATTAACCGCTGTGGCACCGCATACCGAGCCACCGAAGCGGGTCCCAGCAATGCGCCAATCAGGAGCGTATCGGAACTGCGGAGAAGGTGCGAAAACAACAGCGTTGGCATGGCAAACCGACCGAAACCGATGAGTTGCCGCCGTTCGTCGGTGGGATTGCCGAGCACGGTCTTCAGTTCACTCCAGCCCATTAAAATTGTGAGCACACTGAGCGACCCATTTGCCAAAGCAAAGGTTTTGTACAGATAAACGTCAGTCAGTGAGTGGGTTAGATAGCCATAACCGATGAATCCAATGAACAGAAGCTGGTTTGTTGGCCGAAGAAATTGCAGCGTTTTGAAGCGTGATTTTGTATGCAGCAACCAGGTCGCTACAGCGCCGGGCAACCCAACGGTGGCGTTGAGCAGCAACCACCAGGCCGACGAAATAAGGTCGTTGTTATGGTTCAGTTCACCGGCGACATAGGCAAAAATCACGAACCCCGCCCCCACCACTACCGTCAGCGCGAGCGACAACTGCCAGGCCGCACCCGCCCACCGCCGAAAGCCATCGGGCGAGGCAGCGGCTGCGTAACAGATCAGGCCGTTCAGCAGAAAACCCGTGCGGAACGTATCGAAGAACCCAAGCACCGTCTGAAAAATCACCCATCGGCCAAACCCGTCGGTGTCCATCCAGCGAGCCAGCACCCCCACTGTCAGCAGTCCCAGCAACGCCGATACACCATTGCCCGCCAGCGACATGAACGCCGGACGCTGGCTGATGGACAGCAGTAATTTACTCACGGACTGACTCATTGCGCGGTGATTTTGACTTGAATTTAAGTTTGGCTTTACGGTTAGGTTTGGCGTCCGGTTCGGGTTCTGAACCGGCGTCCCGCTCCGATTGATCGACGACGGCCCGACTCCGGCGGAACCATTTGGACTGGGGCTGGAAGCCGAGCAACGAAGCCATCCGGTCTGGATCAACGGCGTTCAGGACGCCAAAAATGGGGTTGGTAGTTGCTTTTTCGTACAATCGGCAAACCGTGCTATCGGCTTTGGACCAGACGGCGTTGGCTTTGATGACCAACAGCGAGAGCGTTGCCTGCCGCACGAGCCGGGCGGGAATGGCGGTTTGGAGCAGGCCGGGCAATTCAAAGAAAATAAAATTGTAAGAATCGAATGCTTTAGCCATTGGGTCGGGGTCGCAGAGGGCGACAAAATCAGCCACGTTGTTCACGTGTGCGAGGTCTGTGCCCTCGGGATAGCAGATCACTTTTGCCGACGTGACGGGGGGCGGGGCCGCCAGTTCGCCGGGATAGAGGTAGCAAACGCTATAGCCCAACTGGGCAAACTGCTGGCTGATTCGTTCGCCAACCCACGTCCGGCCCTGTTTCTGGCGTGGACTGAACAGCGTGATTATCTGGCTGTTACCCCCGTGCCGCTCCGACTCAACCAGAATCACGCTCCTCAACTGCTCGATCATGCACTTCTCGATATGCACCAGATCGTACCCTTTCGTTTTGTCGCTTACCAATGGCAGAGCCGACGCAATGGCGATGTCGGTCGTGCTCTCGAACCGTTCGGGCGATTTAATAGAAGGAATGAGCAGTTCGCGGCCGAGGATGTAGGCGAACACCAGCACCAGACCGCCCATAAACGACGCCACCACAAACACCACCCGTTTGGAAGGCTGGGGTTTGAGCGGAAAAATGGGCGCGTCGAGTACGGTGAGCGGCCCGGCCATCTCCACGTTTTTTTGCTTGAGCCGGGCCAGATTCAGCCCATGCAACACGGCCAGATACTCTTTCTCGACCACCCCAACCTGCCGTTCCATGCGGTTGATGGTCGACCCCAGCGGGGCAAATTCTTTATAAATTCCGTCGTATTCACGGAGCCGCTTTTCAATGACCCCCAACCGGGCCGCCGACTGCCGGGACTCCATCAGTTTTGACAGCCATTCGTTCAGTACATTGGCCTGGGGCAGCGACTCAATCGTACTGTTGTTGTTATAATACCGACGCGCCGACACCTTCAATTCTTCCGATAAACTGGCAACTTTACTGTCGAGTTGTGCAATTTTTTCAGCCGGATAACCGTATACCTGTGCGTTGGCCAGCTCATTCTGAACATCGGATAGCTCGGTTCGGCGACCCAATAATTCTTTGTTCGTTGCCAGCACCGACGACCGTTCCGACAGGCGTTTTTCGAGGGTGTCGAGGGCGAACTTGGCCGCCTGTAAACGCATCTGCTCGTGGTGGTACTCGGTGGTCATGTCCTCTTTCGACTCGGCCACAAATTTGGACTGTTCGCCGTAATTGATAACCTTGTTCTTTACACCGAAATCTTTGAGCGAGTCCTCAGCCCTCAGTAAATTCTGCTGCGCTTTGCGAACCTGCTCTTCAAAATACCGGACTACATTCTCCGTTTCCGATGTTTTTACGCCCGTGTAACGGCTCCGAAAACTGTCGATCAGATACCGGAGTGTATGCTGGCAAACGCCCGGATCATCGGCTTTGAACGCCAGTTCGAGCATGTCGCTGTTGCTTTTCCGGCTGGCCGTTACCCGGCCCGAAATGCTTTCGACGGCGTAGTGGGTCGTTGAATTGTAGAGTAATTTTTTGATGATATTGTTGTCGGGTGCGTTGCTGAGGGCGTCGATTCGGCGGTACGTTTCCGGTTCATTACCCGTCACAACGAGTTGCTTACGGGTCGGTTCATCAATGGCTTCGTTCAGTTTTTTTAAGCTTTCTGCGCTAATGATTAACGGGTTTGGTTTGGTCAGTAACAGATGCTGCGCCAGCAGGTGTTTTCCTACCTCGCTGATCGTTTCGCGCGATTTGATGGTCGTTATCAAGTTATCGAACGCATTGTTGACGGCGAAATAATCGACCTTGTCGCCGTCTCCGCTGGTAATGGAATAGCCCGACGCCAACCCGGTATAAACCGTTGCCGCCGACTGGTATTCGCGGGGCATCGACTTGGTCAGGTAGGCGACCGTACCGGCCAGAACACCCGGAAAAAGCACCAGCCAAAGCAGGTTCTTTTTCAGCAGGCGAAAAATCGTGGAAATGGACATATTCGTTTACCGACTTATCTGCAATTGAATCATGGGAACCCCCACGATGATTTCGAGATCCCGGAAGTTTGTCATGAACTCGCCCCGCTCTTTTTCGGAAACTATCTGAGCAATAGCGTATTGGTTACTATACCGGGCATAATCGGCGGGGTCGATTTTACCCTGCTGCACGTCTACTTCGGCAATTCGGAACGCCATCAGTGCGGCTTGTTCGTCGCGCAGCCGGATGCGGAGTGTGCGCTGCGAGGTGAGCAATGCCTGATAAACCCGGTTGAGTTCGCGTTTGAGACCCATCTTGGCAACGTCGCGCTGGGCTAATGAACCCTGGTATTCCGACCGGCTTTGCTGAATTTTGTACCGACGCCCCACCACCTCCGATAACGGCAGTTGAACACCGATTCCGGTTCGATACCCGTTGGAATTCTGGGAAAAATCGAAACTCGACGAACCCGATCCGACCAGCAGTTGATTGCCCCGCGAGTAGCTGGCGAAGCCGCTGACGGTTTGCAGAATAGCGACTTTGGTGTAGTTCGCGATGCTGGCTTTCATATCGACCATCGCATTTTCGAAGCGCAGGGCGGGCGAGTTCGCTAACGCAATCTGGTAAATATCCTCGAAGGAAATGAGCTGGTCGATGAGGTCTTTATTCAGTGCCAACCGTACCGTATCGCTTGGTTTTGGAACACTCACCGGCAGGACGACTGACTGCCCCGAACCGAGCCGGGCCGGTCCCGATGCAGGTGCCTGAGCAGCAGGCGAGCCGGTCCGTTTTGACAGGTCATCCCGCTGTGCCAGTGCGGCATTCAACCCGATGAAACCCATCAGAAAAGTGAGAAATCCAATTCGATAATAAATACAGGAAGTCGAACAGTATAGATAGACCATAAAGGATAGGTAACTGTATTCCACTGCTAATTTAAGAAGAATACTCATTATTTTCATTTATTCAGTTTTTATAAGCATAATATTTATGTTATTTGTTTTTTGTTAACAAAATTTATACCTTATTTCACTGTCTATAATGTCACAACTGGTCAACAGATAGTCAGGTAATGGTCAGGCCCACCGTATGACCATCCCCTGACTATGCTTGACTATCACCTGGCCATGTTCTGACCAACACCTGACCATCCATGAAACCTCGCCCAACCTGTAGCCTGCTTATTTCGACGTATAACTGGCCGGAAGCCCTGCGGCTTTGTTTGCTGAGTGCGTTCCGGCAGCGCATTTTGCCCGATGAAATAATTATTTGTGACGATGGTTCGCGGGATGATACCCGCCAGCTAATTGAAGAGCTAAGGCCAGAAAGCCCGGTCCCGTTGATACACATCTGGCACCCGGATGAGGGGTTTCATCTCGCCCGGATTCGCAACAAAGGGATAGCGCGGGCCAGGTATGACTATATTCTGCAAATCGACGGCGACATTATTCTCCATCCGTATTATGTGAGCGACCAACTCGCCAACGCACGAAAAGGGTTCTTTTTTACCGGCAATCGGTATTATCTGTCGCCCGATGAGTCGGCCCGGCTGCTGGCCCAGCGTACCCCCGACATTCACATTCCTTTTGTGCTGCACACGGATAGCTGGCGACGGTTAAGACTGCCTTTTTTGCAGGAGCTGATGCGCCGATATTACCACTGGGACGACGAATATCTGTATACTACGGGCTGCAACATGGCGTTCTGGCGGCAGGATTTACTCGACGTAAACGGCTACGATGAGAGCTTTACGGGCTGGGGATGGGAAGACACCGATGTGGCCCTACGGCTGATAAACCGCAACATCCGGCTACAGTTTATCCGGTTCGGAGCGGTTCAGTTTCACATTCACCACCGCGAGGCAAGCCGCGACCGGCAGAACGAAAATTACGCCCGTGCGCGGGTTACGAAAGACCAGAAAGTAACCCGTTGCCGACAGGGCGTCAGTCAGTATGTGGCTGCCACCGAAGCTATTTTTTCCTATTTCTGACGCCCGTTTTTCCACCGTACTTATATATGTCACTTGTCCACGCTTCGTTTGCTGATTTTGTGTGTGTTGGCATCCAGTCCTGGGATTTGCCGCTGGGCAGCAATGCCAAAGATATGGCCCTCGAACTCTCGAAAACGAAGCGGGTGCTGTATGTCAATCCGCCGTTAGACCGGATTACGAAGCTCCGAAACCGGGGAAACTGGCACCCCAAAGGGCAACGAATTCCGGCGGGTCATCTGCACCGGGTGAGCGATATGCTGTGGGTGCTGTACCCGGCCACGACACTCGAATCCATCAACTGGCTCCCCGAATCGCCCCTGTTCGACCGGCTGAATCGGTTGAATAACCAGCGGCTGGCCCGCAGTATCCGGCAAGCCATCAAGCACCTGAAATTCGGGCCGTTTACGCTTTTCAACGACAGCGATGTGTTCCGCAGCTTCTACTTGAAAGAACTGCTCCAGCCCGACCGCTACGTATATTATACCCGCGACAACCTGCTGGGCGTCGATTACTGGAAAAAACACGGCCAGCGATTAGAACCTGCTTTGATGCGCAAAGCCGATCTGGTGGTCAGTAATTCGCCGTATCTGGCCCGCATCGCCGATCAGTACAATCCGCGTTCGGTCTACATCGGTCAGGGCTGCGACTTATCGAAATTTGACCCTGCCGTTACGTATCCCGCCCCCGCCGACATAGCCGCCATTCCACAGCCCCGTATCGGCTATATCGGTGCGTTGATTAGTATGCGGTTAAGTATCGACTGGTTAGAATCCGTAGCCCGGCAGCGTCCGCAGTGGAATATTGTATTGGTTGGTCCTGAGGATGAGCAGTTTAAGAACAGTGCGCTGCATCAATTGCCGAACGTTCATTTTTTGGGCGCGAAATCGCCGGACGAATTACCGGCTTATCTCCAGCAGTTGGACGTGGCGATCAATCCCCAGCAACTCAATAAATTAACCATTGGCAACTACCCCCGAAAAATTGACGAATACCTCGCGATGGGTAAGCCCGTTGTGGCCCTTCGCACCGAAGCCATGAGTATTTTCAAGGGCCATGTTACCCTCGCCGATACGCTGGATGAATTCATTGCGGGCATCGGGCAGGCGCTCTATTCGCCCCTGTCGGCCACGGCGGGTATTGCGTTTGTCCAGTCGCACACGTGGGCACATTCGGCGGCCGCGCTGATGGAAGCGTTAAACAACCTGTCTGTCAACACGTCCCAACCCGCCACGGTATGATGTCTGCCCACTGGATTACCAGCAATGCCCGTGTTAAACGATGGGTGCATTACTTACTCATTCCGCGCGGACAGGCCCGCCCCCGGCGATGGGTTAGCTGGTTTGTGAATCCATTTCTGCACAAAAGAGGACCCGGTTCGCGCATTTGCCGGTCGGCCCGGCTCGACGTGCTGCCGTTTCGGGCGTTTGACCTGGCCGAGAAAGCGACCATTGAAGACTACTGCGTCATCAATAACGGCGTTGGCGATGTCAGGGTCGGTGCGCACTCCCGCGTCGGTATCAGCAGCGTTGTCATAGGCCCGGTCAGCATCGGTCAGCACGTCATCATTGCCCAACACGTCGTGATTTCGGGACTGAATCACAGCTACGAAGCCATCGACGTACCCATTCGGCTGCAACCCGTAACGAGCCGCCCGGTGGTGCTGGACGACGAGTGCTGGATTGGGGCCAACGCGGTGATTACGGCGGGAGTTCGGGTGGGCAAACATTCGATTGTAGCGGCTGGAAGCATTGTCACAAAAGACGTTCCGCCGTATTCGGTGGTGGCGGGCAATCCGGCAAAGGTGATAAAATACTATGACGAAGCGTGTCAGTCGTGGGTGAAAGCGGAGTTGATTCGTACTTAAATTCGTAGTGTGTTCGCTTAAAAAGTGCTTGCGGGGCAGGTTTCGGTCGACAGAAGAAACGCCCCGTGTGGGCAGTCTTTGCTCACTCGGCGGTACGTGTGACAAAATGACCGCGCCGGTTAATAGGTTTGGAAACGGGTTTGGACAATCTCCGCTGACAAGCCAACACCCCAGTAGTTTCCGCTTTTCCGGTAACTTTACCGCATGGATTTGTACAATGACAACGAGCGGTTTATTTCGATTCTCTCCGATTACGGTTTTAAGGTGACTTTTGGTAATGAGTCGGATACGCGATTTTTGAGGAGGGCTTTGCAAGCACTAATTCAGTCCCCTATAGCGATTACAAAAGTAGAGTTCATTGAAAGCGAGATTCCGGGGCTAACCAAAGACAGTCGCAGCGGAGTTTACGATATAGCTTGTGTGGATGAGAGGGGCAGTCAATTTATTGTCGAAATGCAGTTGAGCAAGTACCCCGACTTCATTCAACGCATGAAATTTTACTCCTTTCACCGCCTGAATACACTGATTCGGAAGGGAAAATACAAGTTTGAGGGTTTACCCAAGATTTACTGCATCGGTATTTTAGCCGTCAGCCTATTCCCGCATATCGCTGATTATCATAATGTAGCGGTTCTGAAAAACGAGAAAGGTGAACTGATTGATGACCAGACCACGTTTATTACCGTAGAACTGGCTAAATTCAGGAAGCGATTAGCCAACATTCAAACTGATTTGGACAAACTCATTTATACGATGAAGACCATACACAAAGCCACCAAACCCAAGCAGTTTCCACAATTCTGGAACGAGGAGTGGTTAGAAGCGGCCATCAAGGAATTGGACACACGGGCCATGACCCCAGAGAAGCGAATGGCCTACGAAATGACCCTTTCGGCCAATGCATTGGCGATTGAAAATGAAAATAGAAAAATTCAGGGGGTAAGAACGGAGGCTGTTGCCAAAGCCTTGACTCGTGGCAAACTCACGGTTGAAGAAATAGCAGAGGACAATGGCGTTTCAATTGATTTTGTACTTCAAGTTCAGCAGGGATTATCTGCCCATAAATAGTACAGTAAGCCGCTCCGTGTGAGTAGACTTCCGGCGACAGGGTACAGTCCGCAAGTTTAGAGTTGGCAGTCCAACCCTCCATGTATGTAAAGGCTCTTTTGTCGCCATCAACCCCTGTGTGGTCGTTGGGTACGGTGTGATATTGGATTCTCAAACCCGACATTACACTACCCAACCCCCGACAAAAAAGTCCCCGCTATCGAAACGATGGCGGGGATCTCCCTGATCTAACTAACCCAAAACTATAAAAGAAAAGACTTATAAAAATTTTTCACCGGCTTTCACAACCACCGGTATTGAATATGGATGCCTGAGCGAGGTTACGTTACTGTTTTGTGTATCTTCACTCACTGTTCCAGCAACGTAACGGTGTTGCCGGATGCGTTTCTGGAACAGTGAAAAAAGGTTTGTTTACGCGTTCAGTTGACGTAAAACAAACCCCGTGCCAGAATAACTGAACTGTTTCGTTTTTCTTTATATGCTCACAGCCCTCGCGCCACTCCGTACGCAAAAAGATAAATTTTCCCTGCCCGACGGCATTCATTACCTAAACTGCGCCACCCGCTCGCCCCTCAGCCAAACTGCTGAACAGGCTGGCTATGAAGCGATTCGACGCGATACAAATCCGTTCGGATTGCGCCCCGATGATTTTTTTAGTGGAGCCGTTCGCGTTCGGACGCTATTTTCCGAACTCATCAATAACCGGAACGACGGTGGTGCGGCATTCCGAACACATGACCCGGAACGCATTGCCGTAGTGCCTTCGGTATCGTATGGCATGGCGGTGGTTGCTCGAAATCTGCCCCGCAAACCGGGCATTCGGGCTGGTCAGAAAATCGTGCTGGTTGGGAGCGAATTTCCAAGCGATGTACTTGCCTGGGACCGGGTAAGTGCCGAACTCGGCCTGACCATCACGACGGTTGCGATGCCGGACGATTTCCCGAAAGGTCCCACCTGGAATGAGCGGTTGCTGGACGCCATTGGTCCCGATACCGCGTTGGTGGTGGCATCGCCGGTGCATTGGATGTATGGCATTCGCTTCGATCTGGACGCCATCGGAAAACGGGCGCGGGAGGTAGGCGCGTGGCTGGCTGTTGATGGGACGCAGTCCATCGGTGCGCTGCCCTTCGACCTGATGACGGTGCAGCCCGACATGGTTGTTTGTGCGGGGTATAAATGGCTGATGGGACCGTATTCGCTTGGTCTGGCGTATTTCGGCCCGGCTTTCGACGAGGGAGTTCCGTTGGAGGAGAGCTGGATGAACCGACTCGACAGTAACCTGTTTCATAAACTGGGCTACCAGCCCACGTACCGCCCTAAAGCGTATCGGTATAACGTGGGAGAACATTCGCATTTCCTGCAAATGCCCATGCTCGAAGCCGCCCTGACACAACTTTTGGGCTGGCAACCGGCTCGTATTCAAGCCTATACCGAAGACCTCATGGCCGACGCCTGGCCCGCGTTGGAACACCTCGGCTGCCGCATCGAACCCGCCAATGGTAACACCGGACGAAGCCATCACCTCGTTGGCCTGTGGCTACCCGACCATGCCGACCCGATGGCTGTCCAGCACGCATTACAGTCCCGGAACGTGTCGGTATCGGCCAGAGCGCGGGCGTTGCGCATCGCTCCGCACCTGTACAACACCCCCGCCGATGTCGATGCGCTGGTAGGTGTGTTGCGTGAGGTTTTGAAGTGAATAGAACAACCTATCAAAGTTTCCACGTTCGGCGTAGTGAACACTACGTCGCTGTATTGTCCGGTCTCCGACCGGCGAATTAAGGCATATATTGTCTCAATAAGCTAAAAGTCAATTATTTATATTTTAAATCAACAGGCAAAAACTTGGCGACGATTACCTGAAATACCGGCTAACGCACCGACGTAGTGAAGACTACGCCGAACTGATCTCAACTAATCCCTCAATATACCCACTATACCTACTTTCACTTCTCCACCTACTCCCCTTCATACAACTCCAGCGGCAAACCGTCCGGGTCGGCGAAGAACGTGAACCGGCGTCCGGTGTGCTCATCCGTCCGAACGGGTTCGGTGATGATGCCTTCTTTGTTCAGGTGCGTGATGGACGCATCGAGGTCCGGCACAGCAAACGCCAGGTGCCGCAAACCGAGGGCTTCGGGCCGCGACGGACGTTTGGGCGGGTCTGGGAACGAGAACAACTCAATGATATACTGTCCGTTCAGGGCAAGGTCTAACTTATACGATTGCCGCTCGGCCCGGTAGTATTCGCCCAAAATTGACAGGCCCAGAATTTCGGTGTAAAACCGTTTCGATACGGCGTAGTCTGAACAGATCAGGGCGATGTGGTGTACGGCGGAGAGATTGAGCATGAGGGCTTTAGGGAGTAAGCAATGTATCAGCCGCCAGCGTATCGACAGTGACTCCATCTTTGGCGGGCAATGCCCGTTCGACTTCCCGGCGTTTGTTCCAGGGGGCCGTTGTCCGGCTGGCCATGTCGATAACAATCAGCACAACGATGGTTGTAAAGACGATGAAAACAGCGATAAAAATGCGACGGTTGCGGTTCACTTTAGAGAATTATGAATGATGAGTTATGAATACAGGCAGGAAACACATCATTTATCTAAATTATTCAGTTGCCGGAAGTTTTTTTGGTTCGATTTCAAACAAAACGTTGCCTGTCCGCCCCGACACTTCAGCCCAAGTCAGGTTATCAAATGTAACAGCAATCACGGCCCCTTTGCTCATTGACCCGATAGACTGGTGCGTCAGGAATTCGGCCAGATAGGATACGTCAGGATTATGCCCCACAATCATGGCCGTTTGCGTGGTGTCGGGCAGGGCGTTCAGAGCGGCCAGATACGCTTTTGGGCCACCATCGAACAGCAACTCGTTTAACTGGATTTGAGTCGGGTCATAACCAATCTGCTCGGCCACAACCTTCGCCGTGTCTTTGGCGCGGGGTGCCGTACTGCTGATGATTACATCGGGCAAAATAGCTTTATCATGCAGATAACGGCCAATTCGGGCAGCAGCCATAATCCCGTCGGAGGTTAACTGACGGTCGTGGTCGGTCATAAACATAGCCCGGTCTTCGGCTTTGGCATGACGGACAATATACAGTGTGATGGACATAGAGGCAGAGTTGGCCGCAAAAATAGGGTTTCAAGCGTCATGTCGTTTATATCAGCCACCGATTTTAATCGGTGGAGCAGCAGAAAGTAGATGCAACCCGAGCCGTTTCAACGGTTTAGCTTCAGAAAACCGTTGAAACGGTTCACTCAGGTTTCTTTCGCTTCTTATCCAGCGTTAAAACGCTGGGCTGATAGAATTCGATACGTGTACGGGCGTTTCGCGCGACAATCCGTACTTTTGCGCCCACAACTACTCTTCGGTCGCCGTTTTAGTATGAGTTATCAATCCATTCAGCAGGTATTAAAAACCGCCCACACGGGTTCAGACGTGACCGTTAAGGGCTGGGTTCGCACCAAACGTGAAAGCAAAAACGCCATTTTCATTGCCCTTAACGATGGCTCAACCATCAACACAATTCAGGTCGTAGCCGAGGCTGGTCAACTTCCCGACGAAACGCTGAAACTCATCACAACCGGGGCTTGCCTGTCGGTTACGGGGCAGTTGGTCGAGTCGCAGGGAGCCGGGCAGGCGGTTGAAGTAAAAATTACCGATGTAACGATTTACGGTACTGCCGATCCCGATAAATATCCGTTGCAACCCAAGCGGCATTCGCTGGAATTTCTGCGCGAGATTGCACACCTGCGCCCGCGTACCAATACGTTCAGCGCGATTCTGCGGATTCGCCACGCGCTGGCCTTTGCGGTGCACAAGTACTTCAACGACAACGGGTTCTTCTACCTCAATACGCCCATCATCACCGCTTCCGATGCCGAAGGAGCGGGCGAGATGTTCCGCGTGACCACGCTCGACGCCACCAAACCACCCCTCACCGAAGACGGTAAAGTGGATTACAGCCAGGACTTCTTTGGCCGCGAAACCAACCTGACCGTATCGGGGCAGTTGGAGGGCGAACTGGGCGCAATGGCATTGGGCAAGATTTACACCTTTGGGCCTACGTTCCGCGCCGAAAATTCCAACACGACCCGCCACCTCGCCGAGTTCTGGATGATTGAACCGGAAATGGCTTTCCATGAGTTGACCGACAACATGAATCTGGCTGAAGATTTCGTAAAAACGGTCATTCGCTACGCCCTGCAACACTGCGCCGACGATCTGGCGTTCTTAGACAATCGGTTGAAAGAGGAAGAGAAAACCAAAAAGAAAGAGGAACAAAGCGAACTCGGTCTGCTCGAAAAACTCCAGTTCGTCATCAGCAACGAGTTCGTCCGCTTGACCTATACCGACGCTATCGAGATTCTGGTGAACTCGAAACCGGCCAAAAAAGGGCAGTTTCAGTACGAGGTCAGTTGGGGTGTCGATTTGCAGTCGGAACACGAGCGGTATCTGGTCGAAAAGCATTTTAAGAAACCCGTCATTCTGACCAACTACCCCCGCGAAATCAAGGCGTTTTACATGAAGCAGGACGACGCCCCGGCCACCAACGCTCGTGGCGAAGTATTCGGGCCAACCGTTCGGGCGATGGACGTACTGTTTCCCGGCATCGGCGAAATCATTGGCGGGTCGCAGCGGGAAGACAACTACGACAAACTCGTTGCGCGGATGCAGGAAGTTGGCATCGACCCGGACGCCTTGTGGTGGTATTTGGATACGCGCCGGTTTGGGTCGGCGCCACACGCGGGCTTCGGCCTCGGCTTCGAGCGGCTCGTGCTGTTCGTAACGGGTATGGGCAACATCCGCGACGTCATTCCTTTCCCCCGCGCCCCGAAAACAGCGGAATTTTAGTAGTGCCGGACCTCTGGTCCGGCTGTAAATAAAATTTAACGCCCGGACCAGAGGTCCGGCACTACAGCATGCTCGCACTCCCCATTTTCCTGCTTATGGCGTCCGGCTTCGTGGTCGTGGGCGTGTACACCGAACGGAAGGTTTCGGCGTTCATGCAGGACCGGCTTGGGCCAATGGAAACGGGCAAATGGGGATTGCTGCAACTCTTCGCCGATTTGCTGAAACTGCTTCAGAAAGAGGACATTGTGCCGACTGCTGCCGACCGGCAACTCTTTCTGCTGGCTCCCGCCATTATTTTTGCGTCGGTGTTTGCGGGTTTTGCCGTGCTTCCCCTCACCCCCGATTTGCAGGGGTCGGGCGCGGCTGTCGGTGTGTTTTACCTGATGGCGATTGTCTCTTTCGATGTGGTCGGGATATTGATGGCGGGCTGGGGGTCGAACAACAAATATTCGCTGTTTGGGGCTATGCGGTCGGTGGCGCAGATTATCTCCTACGAAATTCCGCTCGGCCTGACGATTCTGTGTGTGGTCATGATTTGCCAGACGCTTAATTTACAGACACTTAGCTTCCAGCAGGGCATTTATACCCACGAAACAAATTACCTGTTCGGTCTGAAATCGCTGGGCATCGACGTAACGAATTGGGGCGGTATTTTCTCCTGGAATATCCTGCGAAATCCGTTTCTGCTGGTTGCCTATGTCATCTTTTTCATCTGCACGTTGGCCGAAAGCAATCGTGCTCCGTTCGACCTGCCCGAAGGCGAATCCGAAATCGTGGGCGGTTTCCACACCGAATATTCCGGGATGCGGTTCGCCCTGCTGTACCTCTCCGAATACGCGATGATGCTGCTTGTGTCGTTCCTCGGCGCGGTGCTGTTTCTGGGTAGCTGGAATACGCCCCTGCCGAACATCGGCCCTGTGCGGCTCGCCGACTGGACGAGTGGCGCACCCGGCACGGTTTGGGGGCAGTTAACAGGCGGTTTCTGGCTGCTCTCGAAAGTCTTTTTCGCCGTGCTGCTGCAAATGTGGGTTCGGTGGACACTCCCCCGAATTCGGGTCGATCAGATGATGCATTTGTGCTGGAAAGTCCTGACGCCTGTTAGCTTAATCCTGCTGCTCATCTCAGGAATCTGGCGACTGCTGATGGTTTAACTTGTATATAAATCCTGCTTATCTTTACAGGTATGAGCACAGCCGTTCAGGAAACCGAAAAGTTAATCAGCCGCATGACCCGTGCCGAAAAAGCGCAGGTATTGCAATGGATTGTTCAGGATTTAGGGGATGCATTTCCCGGCATCGAATCGAATACGGGCGTAGCGGGGGGAGTTGCCTGTATTGTACGAACCCGTATACCCGTCTGGTTGCTGGAACAAGCCCGCTTGCTGGGTGCTACCGACGCTGATTTGTTACAGGCCTACCCCTCTCTCCGCGCTGAAGACCTTGCGAATGCCCGATCCTATGCTCGTACCCATTCTGATGAGTTAGCTCAGTTAATTGCGGAGAATGACCGGTAAGATGGCATTCCTTCTCGCAGACGAAAATTTTCCCGCTCCAGCCGTTGAACGATTGCGTCAATTGGGCCATGACGTATTAACTTTATTACAGGCAGATAAGGCTGTTTTAGCCATTCCAGACGATGAGGTTTTGCGTTTCGCTACGTCATTGGGGCGTTGCCTGTTAACATTAAATCGTAAAGATTTTATCAAACTGCACAATCAGTCGAATCAACACGCCGGGATTATTATCTGCACATTCGATGCTAATTTTCTGGCCCTTGCTGAACGAGTTGACCATTGTTTGTTGACTGCTGGCGTTACGATCAGCGGACAATTACTGAGAGTTCAGCGGCCCAACGGATAGATCAATCCGGTTTCGTTCTCTCTTCTTCAGATCAACACAGATTCCGACAAATGTGGTTGATGTAAACGCTCTTTCGTACCTTTGCGGCCTTTTACGTTGCCATTATGTCTATTCTCACACCAAAGGAAACGGGCGATTTAGCCTGGCAGGCCGCCTGGAAATACCCAATCTTCCGCTGGAAATTCATTATTGGAGTCGCTGGAGTCCTCATTCTGCTGCTGACATTTCCATATTTCTTCCAGACCATCGAGGGTCATTCAGGCCCTGTACTAAACGATATTGTACTCGACCAACTGCCTCCACAGGATGTATCGCTGGTTATTTTTCTGACCATCTGGGCCTCGGCCCTACTAATTCTGATTCGCGCCCGCCGAAGCCCGGTCATCTTCATGCTCTTCTCCTACGGTTACATCATCGTTAGTCTGGCCCGGATGCTGACCATCAACCTGTTCCCGCTCGACCCGCCCGGTGGCCTGATTCCGCTGGTCGACCCGCTGAGCAATGCGTTTTATGGAGAGAAGTACATCACCAAAGACTTGTTTTTCTCGGGCCATACGTCCAGCATCCTTCTGATTTTCATGAGTTTGCGCCGGCGGTGGGATCGGCTGTTTGCGTTCGTTGGGTCGCTTATTGTGGGAAGTTTATTGCTGGTGCAGCATGTCCATTACACCATCGACGTGCTGGGTGCCTTTGCGTTTACTTATCCGCTCTACTGGATTGGCAAGAAAATAGCCCTCAGCGGCTGGAGTAATGCCGAAAATCCGGTCCACCAAAAATCGGAAGTATAGTCAGACACCTTAGCAATTGTCAAAACGCTTCGCCTAACTGGAAATAGAGGCCGTTCGATACGCTTTGGCCTAAGCCCCAGCCATAGTCGATACGAAGATTCAGCCGCTCTCTGCGGTTAAGTGCCAGCCGAATGCCCCCACCACAGGAGTATTTTAACTCCCGAACGTTTAGCTCATCAAGGTGGTTGCCCACATTGCCGACCCCGGCGAACCCCACCGCGCCCAGTCGCCAGAACAGGGGTATTCTGTACTCGACCTGGGCAACAATCTGGTTTTTGCTGCGATACCGACCGTCGTAGAAGCCCCTCATGCTGTTTGAGCCGCCAAAACTGGCTAAACTACGCAGCGGAACATCGCCCGAATTGAAAAATCCATAGGTCTGAATAGCCAGCACCTGCTGCCGGTAGATGGGAATGAACCGCCGAAAGTCAATCACATAATTGGTATAGCGAAAGTCAGAACCGAAGGCAGGCGAAAAGTGATTGAAGAGGACCTGCAAAAAACCACCCCGATTAGGCGAAAACGCGTTGTTTCGCGAATCGTAGGTCAGGCTAAGGCCCGCCCCCGAGATGTGATACGGATTACGGCCCGGCACTACCAGTTGATCAAACAAGCCGCCTGGCTCGTAATCGACCGCCAGTAACTTCTGGTATTCGTAAACGATGCCGGCAAACAAACGAGGCTGAATTTTACGCTGAAAATGCAGATACATATAATACTGCTGGAAGGTGTAGGCTTCCTCGTTTTTATCCGGTGCTTCTTTGCCCAGCCCCCAGAACTTATCGGGAAAATTACTGTACGACAGTTGATAATTCAGGATGTACCGTTCGCCGGGGAAATACGTTGTCCCATTAATAGCCGCAATAAACTGTTTTCGCAGGGAGTACAGGGCAAGGGCCTGGGCGTTGGAGGTTCGGGTAATGGTATCGTGGCGATTGAATCGAAAGGTAAATGAAGCCGCCAGCCCTACCGACCAGTCGGTTTCAATAGACCGGGCCACCAAGGGTAGAATTAGGGTATTTCTGGTTTTTATTAGCTGATTGGCGACCGGCACGTGGGGGAAAGGAATACTGTCCGGCTGAGCCAGTAGCGTACCTGAAACGCCCGACAACAAACTGATTAACAGCAAAATAAGCCTTCTGTCAAATAAAATATGCACAGCAATATGAATAGACCTTTATTAAAGTCGCATTAATTAAATTGCGCCAAAGTAATCCTAAAATTGTAAATTTCGTAGATTTGGCCTTTAATATACCGTTAAACCTGCGCATCAGTCTGAGCGCGGTCACCGGTTGGCATCAGCAACGGACCTCCGAATTGTAAACCACCGATATGAGCAAATTAAACTTGCCGCCCTTCACACTGGGCGAAACCATTACTTCCGAACAACGCCAGTTTTTTAACAAGAACGGGCTTATCGTGTTTCGTAATTTTATTAACCCGGAAACAGTCAAATTATTCATCAGCGAAGTTGAACGTATTGAAAAAGAGTGGCTGGCCGAGGGCCGGGATAAAGTCAATGGCGTACCGCTTAAATTCGGTCAGGACGAAGCGGGCAATCCCATGATTCAGCGGATGTGCTTTCTGTCGCAGCATAGCAAAGCCCTCCACGAATTTTTGCAGGACCCACGCCTTCAGGCCGTCGTTGATCTGCTTCAGCCCTACGAAGGGCGTATTGCGGAAATTGAGAAAGACGGGCTTATCATGAACCATTACATTCGCACCCCGAACAGTAAATTCTCGCAGATGGGCTGGCATACGGATAGCCCGCGCGATATTTTTCTGGGTCAGCGGATTATGCCCATGCTTAACGTAGGCATTCACCTGAACCCTACCCCTTACGAAAATGGTGGTCTGCGCGTCATTCCGGGAACGCACAAACAGGGTATTTTCAAAATGTTGTTCCGCAAAAAATATTTTGTCGATAACGAGCCTGACAAACATGAAATCGGCTTCGATATCAACGCAGGCGATTTGTCGGTACACGACGGACGAATCTGGCACCGGGCACAGCAATCGCCCTTTGTTGGGGAAGCAAGCCGTCGGCGGGTGATGTACGTGCCGGTCGTTACGGGAAAATACATGCCCAAACACGCGAACAGCAAAACCCCGTTCTACCACCGGTTTATCTCGAAAGTTAATATTTAACAGGAATAAGTGGTAAAGTGAGTAAGTGGTAAGTAGCTGACGCAAATTGTATTGACGCGTCAGCTACTTACCACTTACTCACTTTACCACTTACCCACTTACTAATTTATGGCCTACGCCTTAATAACGGGAGCCAGCAAAGGCATTGGGCTGGCCATTGCTGCCGAACTGGCCCGCCAAAAGTTTGACCTCCTGCTGGTGGCCCGTTCAGGCTCGCTGTTGCAGCAGATAGCGCAGCAATTAGCGACCGAACAGGGAATCAAAACGGATTATCTGGCCATTGACTTGTCCGAAGCGGGAGCCGCCCAACAAATCTTCGACTGGTGCAATCAAAAAAACTATGCCGTTCGAATGCTGGT
Organism: uncultured Spirosoma sp.; assembly: GCA_964244845.1. Classification (GTDB taxonomy): domain Bacteria; phylum Bacteroidota; class Bacteroidia; order Cytophagales; family Spirosomataceae; genus Spirosoma. The sequence goes on along the minus strand of CAXTKE010000004.1, from coordinate 328,110 downwards.
CAATAACGCGGGTTACGGCCTGAGCGGACCCTTCGAGAAACACACCCTCGCCGAACACATTGGAATGATGCAGGTCAACATGACGGCCCTCGTTGAGTTGACACACCTGTTTCTGCCCCAGCTTCGGCAGCAGGCGAAAGCCTATATTCTAAACATCGGCAGTTCAGCGGCTTATCAGGCCGTACCGGGATTGAGTTTGTATGCTGCTTCCAAATCGTTCGTGCTTCAGTTTAGCCGGGGACTTCATCAGGAGTTGAAACGCACGTCGGTGTCGGTCACCTGCGTTTGTCCCGGTGCCACCGATACCAACTTTGTAGACCGGGCGCAGATTGGCGACAAAGGGCGAAAAGCCGCCGAAAAAGTGAACATGACCCCCGCCGATGTGGCCCGGCAAGCCGTTGACGCAACACTGGCCGGTAAGACCGAAGTGGTCACGGGACTACTGAATAAAGCCGGAAAGCTGATGGCGTGGCTATTGCCCAAAGGCTTGGTTGAACAAACGGCCGGTAGCATTTACGACTAATGCCAAGTCAAAAACCACTCATTATCAAGGATCTACCTGTATCTCGACACGGGTAAACTGCGGGTTGAAATAAGGATCGCCGGTAGCGACCTCAATCGTTGCAGGGCCAGTACTTCTTGCCAAAAACATAATTGTATTCGGGCTTCCCATTGGAGCCAACATCTCGTTGCTGTTTCCAATGGGAAGCCCGGTCATAAACGGCCCTAATCGTTCGATACGGGCTTCGCCGGTTACAATACTTCCCCCACTGGCCCTCACCACCAGCACATCGCCAATATGGATGGTGAGCAGTGAGGGCAGGGCGTTCATATCATCAACCTCAATAAGTTGAGCCATTGGATCAAACCAGCGTTTCCTGAATGGCCGATTCAAGTTGCTCGTCCTGTACATCCTCTTCTTCGCCCCAGTCGTCGGTCCGCTCAAATTCGCCCGCCCCGTCTTCTGTCTGGGTCGTGTGGCCGGGTTTGGGGTAGATACGACCCGCAAACGCGTAATCCGTTGCGTTAATGTCCCGTCCGCCGGGAATAGGCTGGCCGTCGCGGGTGATTGACCCCGGCAACTGGTAGCACATAATCGAGGTCTGGTCTGCCGGTGTACCAATAATTGAGCGGGCATCGAGTGGCATAAGCACCTGCTGATCAACCGTTTGCTTATCCCAACCCTGCGTTCTCAGGAAATACTCATACGCTTTCTGCGGATCAATTCGGGCAATGAGTTCCTTCCGCATGTGTTCGTGCGGGAATCCAAGCGTATGTCCGGTTTCGTGCCGCACCACCCGAAAAAATTCAGAATCGGGTGTATTCATGGTGAAATTCTGCAAATTCATCGTTTGCCGCGACTTGGGAATCAACATCACATCGGTGCCTAAATACGACCAGTAGCCACCACTCCCACCCCGTGCGATGCGGATGTTGCCCGTTCCGTTTGTTTCGACAAACGAGATACAGGCCGTTTTTGTCCAGGCGTTCATGTGGCTCAGAATCCGTTTCCGTAAATCAGTAGCCGTAGTCTCCATAAAACTAACCGTTAGCTTGCGTGGTGACGGCCCCCAGTATTTACCCACAATCACGGTGAGAAACTGTGGGTCCAGCACCGAGTTTGCAACTAAAGAGATTTCGGCCAGCGAGCCAAAAACCGGCGCATTGACCGGATTAATATCCGTAGCGACCTGAGCCGCTTTTTCGAGCAGACGACCCGGCAACGATTTTATACTACAGCTAACAGGACTCTCATTGTGCCCATTGGACCCCGACCCGTTGCCGTTGCTGTACTCCGTATCGCTTTCATGTCCGGCATCATCTGCGTAGGATGATTTTTGGCCGCTACCAGATGATTTAGTTGGTGAGACTTTCATGCGTTTGCTTGATTTAAGGTTAAAAAGAGTTGCTTGTAGAATAATGAAAAAGGCAATGGACTACGCACAGACAGCGTACTCGAACTGTATACAAAAATCTGACAATCAGTAGATATAGAGGGCAGATGAACGCTAATTTTACGAATCAAAGTACACCTATATTCCGCTCCGTTTCAAGCGTAAAATAACCCGATTTATCAGGTAGTTTTACTGTACTTTGCTATAATTGAACACAGAGTGGTCCGCCAGTGCGGCACAGAGAGCACGAAGAATAAAAAGTGAAAATCGATATTGTAATTCTTTGTGTTCTCTGTGCCGCACTGGCGGACCACTCTGTATTCAATCCTTTATCTCGCAATACACTTCCGGCATACCCTATCCATCTCAACAGCAAATGCCCTTCTCATAGCTGTATGAATTGTATTCCGCCAATATGTGGCACTTTATTTGTGCTGTTGCCGTTGTGCCTGTATAACTTTACAAAGACGTTGGATGCTGGACCTAAATCAATACCCTATTCCATTGCCTACCGACGTCCAGCCAACACATGCAATTTTCCGAATTATCAATCATTGATCCGATCCTGAAGGCCCTTGCCGAAGAAGGATACACCACCCCTACCCCCATTCAGGAACAAGCCATTCCGATTTTATTAGGCCGTCGTGATTTGCTCGGCTGCGCCCAAACCGGAACCGGTAAAACAGCCGCCTTCGCCATTCCAATTCTGCAACTGCTGAACGAAGAACGCAGCCAAAGCACAGGCGGACCCCGGCGTATAAAAGCTCTGATTCTGACACCAACGCGCGAATTAGCCATCCAGATTGCCGAAAGTTTCGCGTCGTATGGTCGCCATTTGAACCTGCGCCATACCGTTATTTTTGGGGGCGTTTCGCAACACGCACAGGTGAACACGCTTAAATCGGGTGTCGATGTGCTCATCGCTACACCGGGCCGTTTGCTCGACCTGATGAACCAGGGCTTTGTTGGCCTGCGCGACGTACAGTTTTTTGTCCTCGACGAAGCCGACCGAATGCTCGACATGGGCTTTATTCACGATGTTAAAAAGGTAATCGCCAAGTTGCCATCGCGTCGGCAGTCGCTGTTTTTCTCGGCAACCATGCCACCCGACGTAGCCAAACTGGCCGATACGATTTTAAATAACCCGGCGAAAGTTGAGGTGACGCCCGTATCGTCAACAGCCGATACCATTGCGCAGGCCATGTATTTTGTGGGAAAAGACGACAAGCGCAAACTGCTGGTCCATATTCTCGACGACAAAAACATTAAGTCAGCACTGGTCTTTGCCCGCACCAAACACGGTGCCGATAAGGTTGTCAAAGACCTGCTCAAAGCCGGTATCGGGGCCGAAGCCATTCACGGCAACAAGTCGCAGAATGCCCGTCAGCGTGCGCTTTCCAATTTCAAGAGCCGCGAAACGCGGGTGCTGGTTGCAACGGATATTGCCGCACGCGGCATCGACGTAGACGAACTATCGCACGTAATCAACTACGAGCTGCCCAACATACCCGAAACCTACGTTCACCGGATTGGCCGGACCGGACGGGCGGGTCATGATGGCATTGCGCTGTCGTTCTGCGACGCCGAAGAAACGGATTTCCTGCGGGATATTCATAAGCTGATTGGCAAGCGCGTTCCGGTTATCGAAGACCATCCGTACGCACTCGACATTAATACAGCAGCCGTTTCGCCCGCTCCTGCCCGTCAGGGACAGCGCAATGGTGGCAATCGAAACGGTGGCGGAGGTCGCTCCGGTGGGTCGGGCAATCATGGCTCATTCCAGCGCGGTGGCGGCAACAGCAACACCCGCCGGGCAGACAGCAGTCAACCCCGTAGTAACGACAGTCGGTTTGCCGGTCCGAGTGGTTCGCCCCGCCGTGAAGAAACCAGTGCGCCAACCCGAAGCAGTAGCCGCCCTACGCAGCCCCAAAGCCGGGGAACAGGAAACAGCCGGTTCAGCAACAATACCAGTTCTGATAAAAATTATTGATTAGACTTGTTGTAAAGCGGGTTCCCACGGCAACGGCCGACCGTCTGCTTTACAACAAGCCTGTTAATCAAACGTAATTAATCAGCCCCAGACCTTCGTCCGGGGCTTTTTTGTTTATGAACGGAACGGGTTGAATGACATAAGCAGCAACCATCGTTTTCACTTTTGGTGTAGATTTGTTGTACTACTCCATGAACCACATGAAACGATTCCTTTTGCCGCTTGGCGCACTGGTTCTGCTGGCCGTCGGCTGGTCTCAATTTCGCCGGAACACCACTGATACCAACCCCAACGACTTTACAAACTGGAGCGAATACCTCGGCGGTCCTGACCGTAGCCACTACTCGGCACTCAGCCAGATTACGCCCGAAAATGTCAAAAACCTCGCGGTTGCGTGGAACTATTCGGTACCCGACAGCGGGCAGATTCAGGCCAATCCCATAGTGGTAAATGGTGTGCTGTATGGCGTGACCCCAACCGTACAGGCGTTTGCGCTCGATGCGGCTACGGGTAAAGAACTCTGGAAATTCGGCAACGCGCTCAATTCACAACTCAGCACCAGCCGGGGCGTAACCTATTGGCAGTCAGAAAGTCAGAAAGGAAATAACGAACCGGAAGCCCGCATTCTCTATACGGTTGGGGCATCACTCTACGCACTCGACGCCAAAACCGGAAAACCAATTCCGGGTTTTGGACAGGATGGACACATCGATTTGCACGAGGGCTTAGGCGAGCAGGCGAAAAATAAATTTGTCATCTCCAACACGCCCGGTACCATCTTCGAGGACCTTATCATCATGCCCGTGCGCCTGTCCGAAGGGGCCGATGCCGCACCGGGCCACGTTCGGGCGTTCAATGTTCGGACGGGTAAGTTGGTCTGGACGTTTCATACCATCCCGCAACCCGGCGAATACGGCTACGAAACCTGGCCAAAAGAAACGTATAAAAATACCGATGTTGGCGGAGCCAATAACTGGTCGGGCATGGCCGTTGACAGGCCGCGCGGCATACTCTACGTCCCGACCGGCTCGGCGGCTTTTGACTTTTACGGCGGCAACCGAAGCGGGCAAAACCTGTTTGCCAACTGCTTACTGGCCCTCGATGCCCGAACCGGCAAGCGACTCTGGCACTTTCAGGCCGTTCATCACGACATCTGGGACCGCGACTTTCCGGCCCCGCCCAACCTGCTTACCGTAACCAGCAACGGTCCCGACGGTCGGCCCCGGCGTGTGGATGCGGTGGCGCAGGTGACCAAGTCGGGCCATGTGTTTGTGTTCGACCGGGTTACGGGCAAGCCGCTGTTCCCGATCAGGGAAATGCCCATGCCCAAATCCGACGTTCCCGGCGAGGTAACCTGGCCTACGCAACCGCTTCCGCTACGCCCGGCTCCATTTGCCCGCCAGAATTTTGGCGAAGCTGATTTGAACCCCTACTCCGACGAACGGGATTCACTGCTGGCTCAGTTTCGGCGCAGTCGCCGGGGAACATTCCAGCCATTAAGTCGGCAAGGTTCGTTCATTTTTCCCGGTCTCGATGGCGGGGCCGAGTGGGGCGGTGCCGCTACCGACCCCGACGGCATTATGTACGTCAATGCCAACGAAGCGGCCTGGCTTATTGCTCTGAACAAAACCCCCAAACAGGACGAATTAGCCCATTTAACCCCCGGTACACGGCTTTATACGGTCAATTGTATCGGCTGTCATGGTCCCGAACGAAAGGGAAATGTGACCAGTGGGTATCCGTCCTTAGTGCAGATCGGGCAACGTCATGACCGCGCTTATGTAACGAAAATCATCAGCCAGGGCAAGGGTATGATGCCGGGTTTCACCCAGTTGTCGGCTGCGGAAAAACAGGCGTTAGTGGGTTTTCTATTCGATGATGAGAAAATTGAGGCTGGCGGTTCTGTAGCGAAAGGAAGCAAAAATCCGTATGTGCCGTACAAAATTTCGGGCTACACCAAGTTCACGGATACCAAAGGACTGTCGGGCATTGCGCCACCCTGGGGAACGCTCAACGCCATCGACCTCAATACGGGCGAGTATGTATGGAAAATTCCGCTCGGCGAAGAACCTGTACTGGCCGCAAAGGGCATACGCAATACCGGAAGCGAGAACTACGGCGGCCCGGTTGTAACGGCGGGTGGACTGGTATTTATCGGAGCGACCAAAGACGAGAAATTCCGGGCGTTCGACCGAAAGACGGGCACCCTGCTTTGGGAAACGAAGCTTCCGGCGGCTGGTTTTGCCACGCCTGCCACCTACCAGATTGGTAATAAGCAATATGTCGTTATTGCGTGTGGAGGAGCTAAATTAGGTGCGAAAAAAGGCAATCAATACGTAGCGTTCGCGCTGCCGTAGCGGTAAGGAACGCTGAAGAATAGTTCATGTTTGTCATCCCGACGCAGGAGGGATCTAATATATCAACCAAGTAGAGATCCCTCCTGCGTCGGGATGACAAACAAACACTTTTTGATTAAATCCGATACCGCGTCAAAAACCGTATTGGTCCATCCTGAAATCATGAAAAATCTTTTTTATATCGGCATTGTCGGGCTGTTGCTGTTCGAGGTAGCGAATGTTTACTTTATCATGCCGATGCCCGGCAGTCAGCGGATGCAAAGCATCGACCTGGCTTATTTTCTGCATACGTGGCGGTGGGCGTTTCGGGCCGTTTTCGGGCTGTTGATTGTAGCGGGGGCTGCTGGTGCTTTCCGGCAATCGAGGTGGGTGGCGTTAGTCATGCTGGTTCTGGTAGCAGGCGTTGGGTATGCGTTCAACTTTCGCATGGCCGCCGACCATATGTTCTATCAGCCCGGTACGCTGCAACTCAAAGCGGGCAAACAGAACAGCATCAAACCCGACCGCGAAATTCTGGGCGTAGCCGTAAACGGACAGGCCAAAGCCTATCCAATTCAATTCATTGGCTATCACCATCAGGTGCTGGATATGCTTGGTGGTCAGCCCATTATGGTGACCTACTGCACCGTTTGCCGCACCGGACGCGTGTTTCGGCCTGTTGTGAACGGCAAGCCGGAAACGTTTCGGTTGGTGGGTATGGATCATTTCAACGCCATGTTTGAAGATAAAACAACGGGTAGCTGGTGGCGTCAGGCAAACGGCGAAGCCATTGCGGGAAAGCTTAAAGGCGACACCCTGCCCGAAGTATTCAGCGAGCAAATGACCCTGAAACAATGGCTGATTTTACACCCCAAAAGCCTTGTTATGCAACCTGACACGACCTTCAACGAGCGATACGCTAAAATGAGCGACTACGAGCGGGGTAAAGGCAACAGCGACCTCACCCGCATGGACAGCCTGTCGTGGCGCGATAAATCGTGGGTGGTGGGATTAACGCTCGGCAGGAAGGGCCTGGCGGGCGGAGAAAAAGCCTACGACTGGAACCGGCTGAAACGGGAACGTGTCATCCATGATGTGCTGGCAAACCGGCCCGTGCTGCTGGTGCTGGCACCCGACAACCGGTCATTTTTCGCGTACGAACGTCCGGCAACAACCGACCGCTTTATCGTTCGACATGACACGCTCATCGGTGCCAATCAAAAATATTCCCTCGCGGGCCGTTCGTTAACCGCCAGTTCCGATCTGGTTCGGCTTCCGGCGCATCAGGAGTTCTGGCATAGCTGGCAAACGTTTCATCCGAAAACCGCCCGGTATTAAGCGCACACAAAGCCCTGCTTTTACCATTTATGGCAACACCAAAAAGCCCGACAGTAGTCAGGCTTTTTGTGTTCAACTGAGCGGGGTCTACCGGGTATGGGAGGCAGAGACTGATCGCCGTACCGGACGGGTCACTGCGGTTCCGAAGCCCAGCAACCGCGAACGCTCCGTGCGGAAAATGGTGCGGATGTGTTTTGTGGATTGCATTGTATTTGTTGTTTAACGTGTATTGATGGATAGTTAATGACCTACAGACAGAGCATTAGAACCTGACAATCAGCTTAAAACTTCGCAGTCAGGCCAAGTTTCAGAGCCGATACGCCATAGCCGACTTCAGCAAACGCACCGATTTTCGGACTGAACAGGTACCGCGCTCCGGCATGAATGCCAATATACAGGCCGCTGTTATACGAGTTCGAGTAATAGTCTGAGTAGCTGTAGCCGTAGGAGTCACGGTATCTGGCGTGGCGAAAACCCAGCGTAGCCCCCACATACGGATCGAAATTGGCACTCTGCACGTTCAGTGCATCGCCGAGGTGATACGACGCCCTGGCACCGGCATAAATAAAGGTGTAACCACCTGAATAATAGCCGTAGTTGTAGCGAAAATAATCGACCGAGCCACCCACCGAGAAATTATTTTTCACGTCAGCCTCCACCGATACACCCAGCGGCAAACCACCGCCGTAATACGTTGCCAGCCCAATACCCGCGTTCACGTAAACGTGCCGTCCGGCACTGGTTGCCAGCGAATGACGGGAGGGAGTTGCTGCGGGCTGGGTCGTTGTCTGCGGGCGAGGCTCTGTCTGATGAGCCACTACAGGAGCAGAGCCGGCAGCAGGCACCTGCGCCTGTGATTCTGCTTTGGGTGTGGGTGCAGCCGCCGTTTGTTTTGCCGGGGTCACTGGTGTTCGCGTGGCCGATACGGCTGGCCGAACCGGACGGACTGCGGTTTTTGTGGCCGGGCGACGAACGGGCTGTTGCGCCAGAGCCGGAATAGACAAGGTAATGGAGAGTGCCAGAACGGCTAACCGGGTAATCGTTTGCATGAGTGATATGTTGTTTTGGTTTTTTATGAGGAACGATGCAAACTTACAACCGCCCATACCGGGTAAGCCAGACGCCGGTGTGTGAACTGTAAAAACAACCCGCTGAACCGCATAGGAAGCCCAATGAAACGGGTCTGTTTTTGCCCGGATAATTCAGCGGAGTTGGCTGCTTTAACGAGAAGCCATTATTAGCTCAGAACGGACGCTTATCAAACACAGAGGTCAGTTCAGCCCGAAATACAGCCGTTCATAAAAGGGCTTTCCCGCTAAATAGAGTGATTAAATTAGTATGGACAGGTGTTTGTATATTTGCTTACCTCTTGATAACCCACTCTGATAGAATGACTTACGAAGACCTGTCTCCGCTCTTTCTGGGTATGGTCCTGGCCATGCTGCTGACAAATACAGTTCAGTGGTTCATGTACCGGGAACGCATCTACGGCATTTATTCGCTGTACACCCTAACCTGGGCCGTTTACTTCACCATCAATCACTTTTCGCAGCCCAAAAACGTCGCCAATTTCGAGAAGTTGCTGCTCTCCTATTCAGGCTATATACTCTATCTGGAGTTGGCAAAAATTTTCCTGAATCTTGGCGAGCGACCCAATTTTCTGCGGTGGGTAACGCGCGTTCAGTGGCTGTTAGTCAGCTATTGTCTGATCAAAACGTACATCTATTTATTCACCGACTTCTGGCAGACACCCTTGCATCAGATCCTGCTTCAGCCCGTGCGGTTTGCGCTGCTGGCCGTTGGCAGTTATATCGTCTATTCCTATTTCCGGTCGAAAGACATGGTCGCGCGATTCTTCGTGGCCGGAACAACGGCTCTGCTGCTCAACCACACCATAACGACCATACTGCTCCTGCGCTCGCCGAACCTCAACCAGCAGCTACCGTTCTGGCAGCACCCCGATTTATTTGTTCAGAATGGGGTCGTCCTCGATTTGATTTTTTTCGCGTTGGGCATCTCGTACCGGCATCGGCGCGAAGCCGTTAATAAGGCGGTTGTTGAAAAAGAACTCGAACGCGAGCGTGAACAACGGCACCGCGAGTACCTCGAAGCCGACCTGTCGATGCAGCGGATGGAGCAGGAAAAAACGGAAATGCAGATGCGGGCGTTGCAAAGCCAGATTAACCCGCACTTTCTCTTTAATGGTCTCAATACGCTCTCGTCGCTTATTGACGAAGACCCGAATCAGGCGGGCGAGTTTGTCGATGAACTCTCCAAAGTGTACCGGTATCTGTTGCGCAGCAATGAAAACGAACTGACCACGCTCAGCATCGAAATGGGATTTATCAATTCGTATTTCCATCTGCTGAAAACCCGTTTCGGTGGGTCGGTTAGTCTGGATATTCAAATTGATGAAACGTATCGCGATGCCCTTATTCCCCCGCTGACCCTGCAGTTGCTGGTCGAAAACGCGGTGAAACACAATGTGGTGCTGGCTCAGAACCCGCTGGCGATCCGTATCCGAACGACCGATGAGAACGTGCTGATTGTCGAAAACAGTCTGCAACGCAAAACGCTGCGGGTCGAGTCGAATGGGGTGGGTTTGTCGAATATAACGGGCAAATATCAGTTGCTTAATCAGCCGCCACCCCGCATTGAAGAATGTGGAGGCTGGTTTCAGGTCAAACTGCCCCTGCTTATGAACAAGCCAGTGTCTGTTATTTAGGGATTGGTTAGACGGGCGTGGGTCGCCATTGAAACGCCCGCTCATCGACGGCCCGCATGGTGCAGAGAACGCCGTTCAGGTGGTCGTATTCGTGCTGAATTAACTCAGCCATGCGCCAGTCCGTCACCACCCACGTATGCAGTTGCCAATGCTCATCGCGGTAGGTAAGGGTCAACTGGCAATGCCGCCGGACCCGCACCAGCAAATTCGGAAAACTCATGCAGTCGTCCCAGAGTTCGTCGGTTTCGTCGCTGACAGCCACTACTTCGGGATTGATAATAACTTGAGGCCAAGCGTGGCCCGGATGAGACACATTCAGATAAATCAGGCGTTTCATAATGCCGAGCTGCGGAGCCGCTATCCCCCGCCCGAACTGATATTTCGCCCGGATTTCTTCCATGACGTTGTGCAGATCAGCTACCCAGCCCGTAACCAGCGGCAGTTCGGATTCCAGGATGGGTTCACTCGTTTCGTACAGGCGCGGGTTGCCCAAAAGCAGCAGGTCGGCGAGGTGTTTCATGAGCGGAGTACATCGGCCAGCGCAATGACCTGCAAGCCGTCAATGTCGCTGAAGTCACCCGTGTTATTTGTCAGAACCGGCAGTTTGTGGAGTAGAGCCGTAGCGGCAATAATCGAATCGCCGAGTGACCGTTTGCGCTGCTGCCGTAACCGGATCGCTTCGGCGATGATTTGATCACTGATTGGCAAGGTTATAATCGCAGTAAAAAACAGTTCAAACTGCTGTTTTTCAGCAGTATCCAGTTTATGAAACCCAACTACTTCAATCTTTGTGATAGCCGATGCATGGACCTTGTCAATCCGACTCAACAGATAATTTTGTACTGATTCGTACTCTGCCTGAATGGAATAGATAATAACGTTACTGTCAACGATCATATATCCCGGCCCGTTAAAGGTTTATCCTGACGGATCTCACGCTGCCAGTCGGATGGGTCACCGTATTTTTCAGCCACTCTGCTCTCAGTCAGCTTCTCAAAAACCGCCTTCAACGAGTCTTTTTTTGACTGTAGCTGGGCCGTATCTCTTTTCTCAACAAACCGGCTGTTGAATTTTGGTAGCACCTGCATTAATAGGGCTTCGTCTTCCGGTGTATCAATCTCAATTATCCACTGGCTCATAACCTTCCCGTTTTTTAGCAAGATAACAAAATCAGGCTGGATTTGCTTCCGTCAAACTCGCCAGTCGAAGGCTCACGGCCCGCTTGTGGGCGTCGAGCGATTCGGCTTCGGCCATCGCTTCCACCACCGGTCCAAGCGTCTGCAATCCTTCCGGTGTGATGTGTTGAACCGTGATTTTCTTGACAAAACTGTCCAGCGAAACGCCACTGTAGGCCCGCGCAAATCCATTCGTTGGCAGCGTATGGTTGGTGCCCGACGCATAATCGCCCGCCGATTCGGGGGTGTAGTTGCCCAGAAAAATAGACCCGGCGTTAATGATTTTATCAGCCACTGCTTCGGCATTCTCAACGCTCAGAATCAGGTGTTCAGCCGCGTACGCATTCAACAAATCAATGGCTTCGGCCTCATTTTCGACCAGAATCGCCTTGCTGTTTTCCAAGGCTTTAGCGGCTAAATCGCGCCGGGGCAGTTTGCTTAGCTGCGTCGGTAAAACAAGGTTGACCATCGAAACGAGCCGCTTGCTGGTCGAAACGAGCAGCACCTGACTGTCGGCACCGTGCTCGGCCTGCGAGAGCAAATCAGCCGCAACGAAGGCCGGCACCGCCGAATCATCGGCATAAACGGCTACTTCACTGGGTCCGGCGGGCATATCAATGGCTATGCCTTCTTTCGCGACAAGCATTTTCGCAGAGGTAACGTACTGATTTCCAGGACCGAATATCTTGTACACCTGCGGCACCGACTCCGTCCCATACGCCATTGCAGCTATAGCCTGCGCCCCGCCAATGCGGAACACCTTCGTAACGCCCACAAGTTTAGCCGCGTAATAAATGGCCGGATGGTTACCGGGTGTACACAAAACGACCTCGCGGCAAGCCGCCAGTTGGGCCGGAACGCCCAGCATCAACACGGTACTGAACAGCGGGGCCGTGCCACCCGGAATGTACAGACCTACTTTTTCGATGCCCACACTCTTGCGCCAGCATACGACGCCCGGCATGGTTTCGATCTTCTCAACCGGTTGTTTCTGCCGTTCATGAAACAGCCGGATATTCTGATACGCCTGCCGGATAGCCGCTTTCAATTCGTCGCTAAGCTGATCTTCAGCCGCATCGAGTTCGGCAGCACTGACCTCGATGCGGTCAGTGGTTAGTTCAGCTTTATCAAATTTCTTCGCCAGTTCGATCAGGGCCGCGTCGCCCCCGGCGCGAACCTGCGCCAGAATGGGTGCTACAGCCGCTTCAATCTGTTGCGTTGACTGCACCGGACGGGCCAGCAGGACGGGCCACTCAGCGCGGGTAGGGAATGGAATGATATTCATGTTGATGGAGGAAAGGGAGAAAGGGAAGGAAAGGGAGGAAGCAGAACGAACGTTGATTTTGCATTCCTTTCGTCCATATCCTTCTTCTCCTCCCCTTTCTTCTTTAATAAATCATTTTCTCAATTGGAATGACCAGAATACCCTCGGCTCCGGCGGACCGGATGGCCTCAATATTTTCCCAGAATTCATTTTCGTTCAGCACCGAATGAACCGAACTCCAGCCTTCGGTGGCTAAAGGCGTTACGGTCGGGCTTTTCATACCCGGCAGCAGGGCCGTTATCTTGTGGAGGGCATGGTTCGGCGCGTTCAGTACGATGTATTTGTTATTCTTAGCGGCTTGTACCGATTTGATGCGGAACAGCAATTTATCGACCAGTTCCTGTTTGCCGGGATCAAGTTCGGCGCGGGCGATAAGAATGGCTTCCGACCGGAAAATCGTTTCGACTTCCTTCAATCCGTTGCTCAACAGCGTACTGCCCGAACTGACAATATCGCAGACCGCTTCGGCCAGTCCGATGCTTGGCGCAATCTCCACCGATCCGCTGATTTCGTGAATCTCCGCCCGAACGCCCTCCCCGGCTAAATAATTGCCCAGCAGATTCGGGTAAGATGTGGCAATGTTTTTACCTTGCAAATCCCCGATTCCTGTCCAGTCAGTGCCGCGCGGAATGGCAATGGACAGGCGGCATTTAGAAAAACCTAATTTATGAACGATCTGCACCGGGCGACCCGTTTCGACGGCTACATTCTCGCCAACGATGCCCAGATCGGCCACGCCATCTTCCACGTAGCCGGGAATATCATCGTCGCGCAGGAATAGGAATTCGGCGGGGAAATTAGACGAAACGGACTTGAGTTTGCCGGTACCGTAGTCGAAACGGATACCGCATTCTTTAAAAAGCTGATACGAATCTTCGCTCAACCGACCGGATTTTTGCAGGGCAATGCGTAATACAGAAGACATTAAGAGATGGATGCTAAACGACGGATGATGGCTTTCATCCTTCGCATACTGTGTTGAATTTGAGTGGAACTTCCGGCCAACTGAACCACCAAAAACGGTTCGCCGGTTCGGTCAGTCAGGGGCAAAAGTACGGGAAAATGGGGACTGTTCGGCGGTGTGATCATCGACAGAGCGATGCATCTGCATTACAGGCACGGACTTAGCAGCCGCCGGAAGGGCGACGATGTCGGAGAGAATAAACGGTCCGCTGGGAAATCATGACACAAAGGTAATGCATGCTTCCTGATTTCTCCGGGAGAATTGTCGATAAAAAGCGTTTTTGCCTGGACAGGATTAGAGCCGGGCCGATGCGCGGATAAAACAGGCGTCCAACTACATAATTGGTTCGGCAATACAACTACTGCCCCTCCAGCGTTGCCAGACTTGGTCCGGGAACGGGGGCGGGCATCTCGTCGAGCTTATCTGTCTGGGCAACAAAGTGAGTGATTACGGGTGGATTTGGACCGACATGAAACTGCCGCACCATCTGTTCGATGCGCACATCATCCTGCGTAAAACGGTGGTGCTGCCGGAGGTGTTCTCCCCACGACGCCACCATGAAAAACTCCACCTGCCGGTCGGGTTGGGCAATATCGGTAAAAACGCCCACCCGGAGCGAGCCATCGCGCATCCGTACGCGCTTCAGTTCCTCAACCGCCCTCAGAAAAGCAGGCAGTTCGGTCGGTTCAATCCGGTACTCGATCATGACAACTACCGGCCCTTCGTCAGCGGCCACATTAGCCTCATTTTCCGGGTCGGTCCACGTACCGGCCGGGGCCAGATTCAGGGCTTCGGCCTGTTTCAGCGGAAACGGTATAGCCAGCAGGCTACTGATCAATAACCACCCTGCCGCTGCCAGCAGGGCCGTTTCCAGCCCAAATCGACCGGCAACACCACCCCAGAACAAACTCCCAAACGCCATACCTCCCTGAAACACCAGCAGGTAAATACTCAGTACCCGCGCCTGCACCCATTTGGGCAGGTTGAGTTGCACCGATACGTTAAAACTGGTGAGCGTTAACAGCCAGCAAACACCCGCCATATACATAACCGGGTAGAGAAACTGAACCGAGGGCGACAGGCCAAGTGCGGCTGTCGCCCCGGAAAAACCGACCAGCCCCACCGTAATCCGCTGATTCGTTGTCAACACTTTCCGAATGTAATCCATCAGCAGCGCACCCGTCACGGCTCCGGCACCCAGACAGGACAGCATGGACCCGTAGGTGCCCGAACTGAGGTGCAATTTGCGGGCAATGACTAAAGACAACAGTGCCCACAACGCGCTCGAACCAAACGTAAACACCGACGCCCGAATCATGATGGCATGAATGGACGGCGAAAACTGTACGTAACGAACCCCGGCCCGCAGCGCACTAACGAAATTTTCGCTGGGTAGTGTCGAGACAGTAATGGGCCGTCTCCATCGGTACAACACCCAACACGTTCCCAGAAACGACAGACTATTGAGCAGAAAAACGTAGCCGGGCGAATAATACGCAATGATGACCCCACCCAATGCCGGACCGACCGCCCGGGCCGCATTGATGCTGACGCCGTTGAGTGTCAGGGCGGCTGGCAGCAGATTTCGGGGCACCAGTTCGGAGGCTACCGTTTGCCAGGCGGGCGCGTTGAAGGCGGCACCAATGCCCAGCATGAACGTTAGCAGCAGGACCGACCAGCTCGTTGAAACTCCCATCAGCGTGGTTACGGCCAGAATAAGGGCCACGGCTGCCATGAACAACTGCGTCACCAGCAACAGTCGGCGACGGTCCAGCAAGTCGGCGACGACCCCCGCCGGTACGCTGAGCAGGAACACGGGCAGACTCGTAGCCGTTTGCATCAGAGCCACCAACACCGACGATGTCGACACCGTTGTGATGAGCCATACGCCAGCCGTATTCTGCATCCAGGAACCAATATTGGAGACGAACGCGGCAATCCAGATGGCCCGAAACATGCTTACCTCAAAGGCTTGCCAGATGCTGGGCGGCTTATCGGTTGGTAAAGGAATATCAATGGTTTTCATTTTGGTATGATGGATTTACGCCTATTCACCCCACCCCAACCCCTGCCCTAAAAAAAGGGGAGGGGCTGAACCCAACTACTGACGTCATCGTCTCTATCCGGCAGGTTGGGACCAGTTGCTCCCCTCCCCTTTTTTTAGGGGAGGGGCCGGGGGTGGGGTAAATTGCGTAAATACGTTATTTTCAAAAAGCAGATAAAACAGTTCCCCTCATAACTACCAGATTCAGCAGAACGTTTAACCGGTTCAAGGTATACTGAACATAGCCATTCCGTCGAACCTTGCGTATCTTTGTACTATGCTTTTAACACAGAACCAACAACCGATATATACCGGGTCTGCTACCGCTGCCGTGGAGTCGGCGTCGCTGCCTGTTATGGAAGCCTTTTACACAATTCAGGGTGAGGGTGCACATACGGGACGGGCCGCGTACTTTATCCGGCTCGGTGGCTGCGACGTGGGGTGCTTCTGGTGCGACGTAAAAGAGTCGTGGGATGCCGACGCACACCCTAAACTGACTATTGATGCCCTTGTTGACGGGGCATTGCAGTACCCCGGACGAATGGCGGTCATTACGGGTGGCGAACCGCTTATGCACGACCTTACCGACCTTACCGCTGCGCTGCAAACGGCTGGCTTTCAAACCAATATCGAAACATCGGGCGTGTGTCAGGCCGTAACGGGTTCGTGGGACTGGATTTGCTTTTCGCCAAAAAAATTCAAAACGCCCAACCCCGATATTTACCAGAAAGCTGACGAACTCAAAGTCATCATTTATAACGCATCCGACTTTGCGTTTGCCGAATCGTTTGTTCCCCATTTACGACCCGATTGCAAACTCTTTTTGCAATCAGAGTGGAGTCGTTCCAATGAAATGCTGCCTCGCATCGTTGATTACGTAAAAGATCACCCGCAATGGCAAATCTCGTTGCAGACACACAAGTTTCTGGATATTCCCTGAGAAAATGGATAATGACTAATGGACAATGGATAATGGGGTCGACGTATTGGAAACTCCTGTTCATTATTCATTGTCCATTAGTCATTATCCATTCTTCTGTTGCCCAGGCTCCCAAAGCCAAACAACTCTACGCCCAGTCGATCAGGCTGTTTGGCGAACGAAAAGCGGGCGAGGCCATTCCATACATGGAGCAGGCCATTAAAGAGGACCCTACGTTTACCGATGCATACCTGAAACTCGGGCAGTTATACGAGTTTACGAAACGCTATGACCCCGCGTTAGCCGCTTACCGCAATGCCCTAAAACTCCAGCCCGACAGTCCTGTGTCTGGTGCGGCCTACCAGTCCCTCAGCAACACGCTGCTCCGGTTAGGACGCTACAGCGAGAGCATTCCCTACCTCGAAAAATACCAGACGATGTTCGCTCCGCAGTCGATACAGGCGAAGCGCATTGCCCGGCAATTGGAAACCGCCCGCTTCGGACAGGAAGCCATCCTGCACCCGCAAACCGTTGATCCCAAGCCGCTGTCGTCGGTGCTGCAAACGACACCCTCGCAATATTTTCCGGTGCTGACCGCCGATGAGCAAACGCTGGTGTTTACGGCTCTGAAACCCGAAGGCGACGAAGATTTGATGACGGCCACGTTCAACGGCGAGATGTGGTCGCCCCCGGTTTCGCTGGCCTCGACCATCAACACGCCCGAAAACGAAGGAACGCCCAGCCTCTCTGCCGATGGGCGCACGCTCGTATTTACCGCCTGTCAGGGTCGTAAGGGCTTCGGTAGCTGCGACTTATATGTGAGCCACAAAACCGGCAGCGACTGGTCGGTTCCCGAAAATCTTGGCCCGATAATCAACACCCGCTTCTACGAATCGCAGCCCGCCCTGTCGGCAGATGGGCGCCGGTTGTACTTTGTTTCGGACCGTCCGGGCGGCAAAGGTCGACGCGACATCTGGCGCAGTGACCTCGGCGCAGACGGGAACTGGACAGAGCCGGTCAACCTCGGCGAACCGATCAACACGGCCTTTAACGAAGCGTCGCCATTTATACATCCCAACGGACAGAGCCTTTTTTTTGCGTCGGAGGGCCATATCGGAATGGGTGGTTATGATTTGTTTGTGGCGGATAATAGCCCGTCGGGCTGGTCGGTGCCGACCAACTTAGGCTATCCAATCAACACGGCGGAAGACCAGGCGTCGCTGTTTGTGTCGGCCAACGGCACACGGGCGTACTATTCATTTGAAGAACAGAAAGAGGGCGTTTCGCAGAAGTCGCGGCTGTACACCTTCGATTTGCCCGAAACGCTGCGCGAGCGAATCAAGCCCGTAAGCTACTTAAAGGGGATTGTAGCCGATGCCAAAACGCAAAAACCCCTTGCAGCCTCGGTTGAATTGATCGACCTGAAAACCAATCAGGTCGTATCGCAGGTGCAGGCCGACGCGCAAACGGGTCAGTACACGGCGGTGCTTCCGAGCGGGGGCGAATACGCGCTTTACGTGAGCGTTCCGGGCTATCTGTTCAAAAGTCTCTCGTTCGATTTTACCCAGAAAACGAAGGGAGAGAGTATTTCACTGAGCGTGCCACTGGAGCCGGTCGTTGGGGGAACATCGGCCAACGAAACGCTGAACAACCTGTTTTTTGAATCCGGCCGCTATGATCTGGCCGAAAAATCGCGTACGGAACTTGACCGGCTGGCCCTGTTCATGCAGGCAAACAAATCGGTGAAGGTGGAGATTTCGGGCCATACCGACGACAAGGGCGATGCAGCCGCGAACCTGGCCCTATCGCAGAAACGGGCGCAGGCAGTGGTCTCTTACTTAACCAAAGCGGGTGTTGAACCGGGGCGTATTCGGGCGGTTGGTTACGGAAAAACCCGGCCCCTCGCGCCCAACACCACCGACGAAAACCGGCGGCTAAACCGACGCATCGACTGGAAAGTGTTTTAAAAAAGGAGGAAAGGGAGAAAGGGAGAAGGAATGCTGACGCATCACCTCCCCCTTCTCCCTTTCCTCCCCTTCTTCCTTTTCCTCCCTCTCCTCCCTTCTTTCTTTGCTTTACGCGGGATTTTTTTCAATTTTGTATACGTTGTCTACATACCCCCACTCTATAATCATCGGGGGTTGCGTTCGTTACAAGACAACTATTTTCCCTGCAATGACTTCCGAACACGTTAAGTGCTTAATTATAGGATCCGGCCCGGCCGGTTATACAGCCGCCATTTATGCAGCGCGGGCGGGCATACAACCCGTTATGTATCAAGGCCCACAGCCGGGCGGGCAGCTCACCATCACCACCGAAGTAGATAACTTTCCGGGCTATCCCGATGGGGTTCAGGGACCGCAAATGATGCAGGACCTCGAAGCCCAGGCCCGCCGGTTTGGCACCGACATCCGGTATGGCATGGTGACGCAGGTTCAGTTTGTCGAGCAGCCGGGACCCGGAAACCCGCACCGGGCTATTGTTGACGATAAACACGAAATCACAGCCGATTCGATTCTTATTTCGACCGGAGCCTCGGCCAAATGGCTGGGCCTTCCTTCCGAAATGCGGCTCAATGGTCGGGGCGTATCGGCCTGTGCCGTTTGCGATGGGTTCTTTTTCCGGGGGCAGGACGTTGCCATCGTGGGCGCGGGCGATACAGCCGCCGAGGAAGCCAGCTATTTAGCCAACCTCTGCCGCAAAGTGTACATGCTCGTTCGACGCGACGAAATGCGAGCGTCCAAGTTCATGCAACGGCGCGTTCAAACCGCTGCCAACATCGAGATTCTGTACAACACGGCCACCGAAGAAGTACTCGGCGACGAAGAAGTGACGGGGGTGCGGGTGAAGAATACCGAAACGGGCGACGAACGCGTTTTAGATGTGACCGGCTTTTTTGTTGCCATCGGTCACAAACCCAATACCGATATTTTCCGGGACTACCTCGAACTCGATGAGCATGGCTACATTCTGACCGAGAAGGGAAGCACCCGAACCAATATACCCGGCGTATTTGCCTGTGGAGACGCTCAGGATAACATTTACCGTCAGGCGGTTACTGCCGCCGGAACGGGCTGCATGGCGGCCCTCGACGCTGAACGTTATTTGGTCACGCTGGAAATGCAGGGCGAAGAAATTGTTCATTAACAAAACTTAGTTGATTGGTTGATTAGTTGAACAGTTAATTAGTTAGTCACTTACCGACCAATTAACTGTTCAACTAATCAACCAATCAACTCATCTACGATGAGAGAAACCGTTACACGATGGCTGCTGGCCATTGGGTGCCTGTGTTTGACCGTAACGACACAGGCTCAGGAGCGCGGGCGATTTAAAAACAACCTGCGTATTACCCCGAAAAATGGGGCCAATCCCAATTCTCCGGTCGTCGATCAGCCGCAAAAAGCGGACGACCAATTTGAACAGGAATCAACTCAACTGCGCTATAATAACCAGTTTGAGCCGAAGAAAGAGCTAAACCCGGTTGTCAGCGAGGACACGAGCCAGATTGACCAGGGCCAAACCAGTGTGGTAGAAGTCATTGATTCAGTCCTGATCGGAACAGAATGGGTGAAGATTGCCGATTACTACGCCGTCTGGGATTCCCGTACTATTGATCCTTACAACATTGATCCGTTGGAGTTCAATGAGGCCATCGACATCAAACTCTACGACCCACCGGCTAACCGCTACTGGTCGGCCCCGCTGAACGAAGGCAAGATGACCTCAAACTTTGGGTACCGCTGGGGCCGCTGGCATACCGGCACCGACCTCGACCTCGAAACCGGCGACCCGGTCTATGCCGCCTTCGATGGGGTTGTGCGTGTGGTGGGCTGGAATGGAAATGGCTATGGCCGATACGTGCTGGTTCGGCATTATAACGGCCTTGAAACGCTCTACGGCCACATGTCCAAGCAAACCGTTGAAACGGGTCAACTGATTAAAGCAGGCGACCAACTCGGTTTAGGTGGCAATACGGGCCGTAGTTATGGGGCGCACCTGCACTTTGAGACCCGCTACGAAGGAAATCCATTCAGCCCGCTGAACATCTTTTCCTTCCCGGAAAATACAATTAATTCCGACCACTTTCTCCTGACGGGTTCAGTCTGGGATTACCTGCGCGGACGATCTTCTTCGTCGTCGTCGGAAAACAACTCAAAACCGCGTATCAAACGAACGGTTCTCCACCGGGTGCGGTCGGGCGAAACGCTCAGCTCCATTGCCGACCGCTATGGCCTGTCGTTGTCGTCGCTCAAACGCAAGAATCATATTTCCGGTTCGCGGCTTCGACCGGGGCAGAAAATAAAGGTGCATTGAGCAGATAATCAACTGTTTTTTAGACGGGATTACAGGATTTTTTCGCCCATTGATTCTGTCTAAAAAGCGGCTATCTGTCTCGTAAACGCAACAATCGGGCTTTTTCCTGCGAACCATTACTCCGGCATGAACCATCTCATTTTTGTATTGACCCTGCTGGCTCTATGTAGTTGCCGGGGTAACGAAAAAACAGCCCGGACAACGCCCGCCGACACCAGTCGGATTACATCAACGGAATCCATAACGCCTGTAAACAGGGCAGTGGCTGGTGAACCTGTTGGCAAAAACACAACCTCCACTCCTACCGGCACATGGGTGTATACAAAGACGGTTGACAAGGCAGGCAGTACAGTTCATAAAGCCGTCATCACATCGCCCAACGTGCTTACGTTCACATTTCCGTATGCTGGCGGGTCAACGGCCACGCTCACAATTCGGGAAAAGAACAACGAAACGACTCTATATTTAGACGTATCGAAAGGGCAATTCAACCGGAGTTTTCAGGGAGGGTCTGCCCGCATCCGATTTGACAACACGCCATCCGCCATTTATTCATTTTCGGCAGCCGAAAACGGACGAGCCAACATCGTATTTTTCGACTCCCCACAGGCACTCATTGATCGGATGAAAAAAGCCCGAACGATGTTCGTCACTATCAATTTTTACGCACAGGGCAGTCGACAGATTGCGTTTAATGTTGCCGACTTAGCCTGGAATCATTAGCACCGTTAAATCACCTTCCTCATACAAATACTATTGGGTAGTCCAATATAGGGTCCGTAGTTTGCAATTCGTTGATACCCTCTTTTTTCATACAAACTGATCGCAGAAAGTTGTTTGTGTAAGGTCTCCAGGATCAACTTGTTAATGCCTAATTCTTTTGCCCATTTTTCCAGGTCTTCCATAATCAGATGCGATACCCCAAGCCCTCTGCTATCGGGGCGTACAAACATTCGTTTAATTTCAGCGGTCTCCTGATCAACTTTTTTCAAACACCCACAGCCAACGGCCACACCACCTTTATAGGCGATCACTACGGTATCATTGCTTTCGATAACGTTAAATGTGTCATACTCAGCCTGGGTCTCTGGATACACCTCCCATAAATACGCATCTAAGAGCGTTACTAATTGACTGAAGTCAGGATTTTCACTGGTCGTGCGTTGTATTTTTAGCATTACGGCGTGATTTACGGTTTTTTGATCAGGCCGTTGGCGGAGAGCCGTGCCACGGTTTATTGGCCGCACTTGGGAACCGTGGCACGGCTCTCCGCCAACGGCCTGTTAATACGAGTCCGATAATAAGTACTCTTTAGGCCAATAATAAAGAAAATAGAGTTATCCGTGAAATTTTAGGCAAGCGCAGCTATAGTCAGCAGGCAAAAACGATTGATTACGGGTAGCTTCAGGATGTCGCCCATACCAGCGAACCAATGCCAAAACCACAGGGTTATTCCCGTTCAGGGTAAGCCGGAACGGGTGGGCTTTCGATTAGGACACAGATGTCATCTTTTTTGGGCGTCGAAACGTAAAGATGACATCTGTGTCCTAATCGAAAGCCCACTCGCCGGAATCGCACCCCGAATTTATATCGCTGTGGATCAGACGCTCCTACTTATCACCCCGCCCTTTACCCAACTCAACACCCCCTATCCGGCAACGGCTTACCTGAAAGGATTTTTACAGACAAAAGGGGTAACGGCTTACCAGGCCGATTTAGGCATTGAGGTTATTCTGTCCCTGTTTTCGTCCGAAGGTCTGGCGTCAATGTTTGCCCAACTCGAAGCCGCCGATGCCGAACTGACCGACAATAGTTTCCGAATTTGTCGCCTTCAGGACGACTATATCAGCACGATTGATCCGCTGGTCCGGTTTCTACAAAATAAAAATCCGACCCTCGCCCACAGCATCTGCGACCGAACGTATCTGCCCGAAGCGTCGCGGTTTGCCCAGTTGGAAGAACTCGACTGGGCGTTCGGGACGATGGGCATTCACGATAAGGCACGGCATCTGGCAACGCTGTATCTGGAAGACCTCGGCGATCTGATTCAGGAAGCTGTCGATCCGCATTTCGGATTTAGTCGCTATGCCGAACGGCTGGGACGGTCTGCCACGCATTTCGATGAACTACATGAAGCTTTGCAGGCACCCTACACGCAAGTATCATCCATTCTAATTGAACTGCTGGAGCAGAAAATCCAGCAGTGGCAACCGGATATTATTTGTCTGACCGTGCCATTTCCCGGTAACCTGTACGGAGCATTGACCTGCGGAAAATACATCAAGCAACAGCATCCGGCCATTAAAATCGTGATGGGTGGCGGCTACGCCAACACCGAACTGCGCTCCCTTTCGGAGCCGCGTGTGTTTGATTATCTGGACTTTATCTGTCTGGACGACGGCGAAGCCCCGCTCCTGACGTTGCTGGAACACCTGTCGGGGCAGCGCGAACTGAGTCAGCTAAAGCGCGTGTTTGCCCGAACCAATGGCACCGTTATGTACCACAACGGTGCCCACGAAAAAGACGTGCCCCAGCGCGAAACCGGCACGCCCAACTACCGCGATTTACCCCTGCACGATTATTTGTCGGTCATTGAAGTGGTCAACCCCATGCACCGGCTCTGGAGCGATGGCCGCTGGAATAAACTGACGCTGGCGCACGGCTGCTACTGGGGCAAATGCTCGTTCTGCGATGTGACGCTGGATTATATCAAACGATACGAACCCGTAACGGCATCGCTCCTCGCCGACCGGATTGAAGAAATTATCAAACAAACGGGACAAACTGGTTTTCATTTCGTCGATGAAGCCGCGCCACCGGCCCTCATGCGCGATCTGGCTCTGGAAATCATTCGTCGGAAATTGACCGTGACCTGGTGGACGAATATCCGGTTTGAAGTCAGTTTCACGCCCGACTTGTGTACGTTGCTCAAAGCATCGGGCTGTATTGCGGTGTCGGGCGGGCTTGAAGTGGCCTCGGACCGACTGCTGGATCGCATGAAAAAGGGCGTCACCGTGTCGCAGGTGGCCCGCGTGGCCGATGCCTTCACGCAGGCCGGCATCATGGTTCACGCGTACCTGATGTATGGGTTCCCGACGCAGACAATGCAGGAAACGGTGGACTCCCTGGAGATGGTCCGGCAGTTATTCATGAATGGCGTGGTGCAGTCGGGCTTCTGGCATCGGTTTGTCATGACCGCCCACAGCCCCGTTGGTGTCGATCCAGCCGGTTTCGACGTCATGCGCATTGGCCCGGAATCAGGGAAGTTTGCCGATAACGACCTCGAACACACCGACCCGCTGGGTGCCAATCACGATTTGTTTGCGGACGGATTGCGAAAGTCGCTGTTCAACTACATGCACGATGTGGGCTTCGACCTGCCGCTCCAGAAATGGTTTACGTTCCCGATATCCGCCACGTCCATTCCGCCCCGGTACATCGAAAAAGCAATCAGCCAAAATCCCGATAAAGAGCCACGATCAAACGCCTTTGTTATATGGCCGGGCAAGCTGCCGAGTCTGGAGGTGTTTACGTTGCAGCAGGGCCGGAATGTAGTGGAGATGGCGGAGTTGGAATTTTACAGCAAACAGGGCCAATGGCTGCTCGAAGCTCCGCTTCCGGTTGGTCAGTGGTTGCTCGACACGTTACCGAAACTCATGATCAGCGCACACGAACCACGTTCTTTATCGCATCTGCAAAGCCATTTTGAGACAGCCGGACTGGGCAGTTTCGACGCCTTTTTGCAGTCGACTGTATGGACTAAACTGCGCGAGAACGGGCTGTTGATTGTTTGATTACCCGCGTATTACTGCCCCTGACTGTATCGTTACGGCGGAACCATCGGCCAAAAAGACCGAGTGCGGTGGCTGGTCGAAAAATGGCGCGAATGTTGGCCCGTATAGTTTCGGTACGTCGCAGTAAACACTGTAATCACGAACCGGATAAATTGACCATTGCGGATGAACGACTTCGTATTCCGACGTCCGGCCCTCGCCCGACTGCCCAGACGACCGTTTCGTGTAACCCCAATAATGCTCGGTAATGAAGGTTTCTTGGCTGTCGGGAACCAGCGAATGCCCGGTCCGGTCGGCCAGAACGCGGATATGATTCCAGTCGGAACCCACTTTCCAATCGTACTGAATTTCCTGCGTATCACCCGACTGCTGCCAGTTATGCCGCATGGGATGGGTAGCGTAGGGTTCGCCATACAACGTTTTAGCAACTAACGTAATAGCAAATTTTGGCACGATCTCTTTTACGAAGACGACGCCCCGTTTCCAGCCCGTTTCGGTTTTTCGCCGAACATAGAACCGCAGGTTAAACTCCTCAAATTCCTGGTGAAAAGGTACGGCTACTGCTCCAAACAATTTCACCCGCTGAAAATAAAACCCGACTAAACTGCCGTAACAGACACCATTAAATTCATCTAATTCGGTGCCGTAAGGAACGAGCGGCTCCAGCACCCGGCGATCGATGGCGTAGTTGGCAAAAATCAGATTTCGCCATTCGGCACTCAGAAACGTAAACGCCATGTGGAGATAAAGACAGGTAAACGAACAACAGTCTGTGCGGTCGATGGTTCGCTTGAAACAGAAAAAGAGACACCGAGCGGATTGAGTTGTATTCACTAACCGCCGAAACGAATTTGTATTAGCCCCCGGTTTCAACCGGGGGCTAATACAAATTCGTTTCGGCAATTAATTTCTTCAACTCAATCAACCCGGTGTCCTTGTTTCAATGCCTACTTCTGTTCGTATTTGTCTTTATACGTCTTGTATAGTCGCTTGTGCCGGTCGTCCAGATTCACTTTTCGACCCTGAATAAAGACCTGTTCAACAATATTCGTCCGCATATCCAACGCATCACCCGCCGAGACGAATAGCGTGGCCTGTTTTCCCCGTTCGAGTGTGCCTACAAGATCGCTGATGCCCAGAATTTTGGCGGTATTCGACGTAACCATTTTGAGGGCTTCTTCGCGGTCCGCAACGCCAAACCCGGCGGCTGTTCCGGCCAGAAACGGCAGATTACGCGTCCGCCACCACTCGTCGGCGTAGCTCAGGCTAACCAGAATGCCAGCTTTCTGCAAAATGCCCGGCAACCGATACGGCAGGTCAACGTCTTCGTCTTCGCGGTCGGGCAAGCGGTGTAACTCACTCAGAATCACCGGCACGTTGTTTTCTTTCAGAAACGAAACGGCGCGGTGGGCCTGCTGTCCGCCAACGATAACCACGTGCTGAACCCCCGCCGACTTCGCGAACGTAACGGCTTCGATGATGTCCTTGCCGTAATTTGCCCGGATGTACAGGTTCTGTTTCCCCGAAAACAACCCCCGCATGGACTCTAATTTGAGGTTCATGACGGCGGGCGTGGGTGGGGCAGCATACGCTTTCGCATCGGCAAAGGTGGCTTGCAGGGCGTCGATGGCCGGGCCTCGCTTCTCGTTTTTCTTAACGACGGTCGAGAAATCCTCCAGGTTAAAATCACTGGCAAAGTAGGTAGGCCAGTTGAGCCAGATGCCGTCGTCTTTTTTCAGAACGGCATCTTCCCAGTTCCAGCCATCGGCCATCATCACGCTCGAACTCCCCGAAACGGTTCCGCCCTGGGGCATGGCCTGCGTGAGCAAAACGCCGTTGTTGCGAATTGTCGGGATGATTTCAGAATCGGTATTATAGGCAATCAGTGACCGGATATTCGGGTTCAGAATGCCAATTTCCTGCTTATCGACCGTGGCGCGAACAGCCCCGACTTCCTGCAAACCAACGGTCGACGCCGGGGAAATAATGCCCGGATAAATGTGCTTCCCCGATACGTCGATCACCTCCGTATCCGTGAGGTTGAGTTTGACGAGCGTTCCGTCGACGACGTTGGTAATGACCCCGTTGCTGAACAGCACAATGCCATTTGGAATGACCTGCCCGGTTCCGGTATGCACGGTGCCGCCCGTGAGCGCAATGGTCCTCGTCTGCGGCTTTGCCGGAGCGGGATTCTGGCCGTAGCTCGTAAGCGCGGCCAGGGTGAGTATGGGTATGAGTAGTTTTTTCATTTGTCCTTTAATTTAAACACAGAGAAAACAGAGGCAAACACGGAGATTACGGAGATACAAAATCCTGAAAATCAGTTGAATCCTGTAAATCCCGGTTCAGACTATTTTTCCTCTCCTTCAGCCATAAGCCCCTCGATATCCTCGCAATGCCGCATCCGTGCCCGTTTTGGGGTTGGCTTGGTAGTCGATGCTCCGCTGGCTTTAGCCGTTAGCATCTTCTGAATCAGCCGGGCGCGTTCGGTCTGCATCGCGTCTCGTTTCGATTCCTCGTCTTTCAGGCTGAAGTAAATCGCCCCGTCGATCATCGTGATTTCCGGGCGGGCGTAAATGGACAGCGGGCTGGCATTCCACAGCACTAAGTCGGCGTCTTTACCTGCGCGAACGCTGCCGAGCCGGTTGTCTAAATGCAGGAGTTTTGCCGGATTGAGCGTCACCATTTTCCAGGCGTCCTCTTCCGTCATGCCGCCATATTCAATGGTCTTGGCCGCTTCCTGATTCAATCGGCGGGCCATTTCGGCATCGTCGGAATTGATGGACACCGTGACGCCCTGCCGGTGCATAATGGCTGCATTGTACGGAATAGCGTCGTGAACTTCCATTTTATAAGCCCACCAGTCGGCAAAGGAAGAGCCGCCTGCGCCATGTTTCGCCATTTTGTCGGCAAGCTTATACCCCTCCAGAATGTGCGTGAACGTATTGACTTTAAAGCCCAGCGAATCAGCCACTTTCAGCAGCATATTGATCTCCGACTGTACGTAGGAGTGGCAGGTAATGAAGCGTTTTTTGGCCAGAATTTCGGCCAGCGCGTCGAGTTCAATGTCCCGGTGCGGGGCGTTAGCTGTTGCTTTTTGTTTGGCCGTTAAACCGTTATAGGTGGCCCAGCTTTTGGCATATTCTTTGGCTCGCGTGAAGTGGTCCATGTACACCTGCTCCACGCCCATCCGCGACTGCGGAAAACGCGTGCGGACCGCATCGCCCCAGTTCGCCTGTTTGACGTTCTCGCCCAGCGCAAATTTGATAAATCCATCGGCTCCGTTGATGAGCATATTGGCCGGCGACTCACCCCATTTCAGCTTCACAAGGGCCGATTGCCCGCCAATCGCATTGGCCGAACCGTGCAGCAGTTGCGAGGTCGTGACGCCCCCGGCCAGTTGGCGGTAGATGTTGATGTCTTCCGAGTCGATCACATCCGCCATCCGCACTTCCGCCGAACTCGTTTGCCCAGCCTCATTGATGGATAGCAGCGCAATGTGCGAATGCTCGTCGATGATGCCGTTGGTCAGGTGTTTACCCGTCCCATCCACCACCTTAACCGTAGCGGGAACGGTCAGACTTTTGCCAACTTTTGCAATCTTACCATCTGTCACCAGCACATCGGTAGTTGCCAAAATCCCGTCCTTTTCATTCGTCCAGACGGTTGCGTTCCTGATCAGAATCGTTTCCGCTTTGGGTTTTTGTGCATTCCCCATGCCAATAAACGGGTACATCAGCGTACTGACAACCGTTGACGAAGTTGCCGACGTGGACACGGCCGACGTAGAAGTAGCTGTTGACGAAACCGCCGACGTGGAAACGGCCGACGTGGAAACGGGCGTATCAATGGCCCGCACCGCCGACCAGTTTATGATTTTACCGTCCGGCGTTTCGCCATCGCCTTTCAGGCTTGTCGGGCTGGTGCGGTAACCGGTCAGGCGCGTTGTTCCGTCCTTTTTATCGAAGGGAATCTGTATCGAAATGAGGTCGCCGGAGACCGAAACTTTTGGCGTAATTTTCATTGTGTCGGCCATAATCTGGTACTCGGGTTTATCCGCCGATTTCCCCGTGATGTTCAGTTTCAGGTTCGTCCGGTCAGAAACCGTCAGGTTCCAGGTGCCGCGCAGGTCGGCCGCATCTTTGGCATTGACGATGTATTGTTTTCCCTGCATCCAGTTTTCGTAGATCACATTATCAGCATTAAACAGATTACCGGATGTGATGATGAAATTTGCCAGACGGCCTTTCTGCAACGTACCAAGCAGATCGTCGGCGCGGATGAGCCGGGCCGGAACGGTTGTCAGAGCTTCGAGGGCTTTTTGTTCGGTCAGGCCGTTTTCGATGGCTTTGCGGAGATTCGCCCAGAAGTCAGTTTTGTTTTTCAGGCCCGACGTTGTGAGTGCAAACGGAATGTTGGCTTTTGCCAGACGTCCGGTATTTGACGGGGCCATGTCCCAGTGTTTGAGTTCGGCCAGCGACACATTATCGGCATCCCAGGGGTCTTCAACGTCGTAGGGCTGGGGGTAATTGAGCGGCACAATCAGCGAAGCACCCGTTGCTTTCACCTCGTCGATACGCTGGTACTCATCACCCGAACTCCGTATAACGTACTGAATACCAAACTCATCGCCAAGTTTATCGGCACGAAGAATGCCTAATTTATCATTAGCGTCGAAAATAGCGGGCAGCGACTGATTCCGGTTCAGCGCATCGAGCGACATGTTCGCCTGCTCTTTGCTGCCGCCCCGTTTATACCAGTCGGCGTCGTAAAGTGCCTGCCGCAGCAGGGCCACACTGCCCATCATGGAATTTGGATATTGCTGCCCGGAGCTACCCTTGCTGAACGAATAATGCGCCGTAGCGTTGGGCTTGAGCACGAGCGTATTTTCGCGGTCGTCGGCGAGGGTGACGAGCGTACCAGTGCCGCGTGCAATGCCGTCGTGCGGGTGGGTGAGCACAGCCCCGAAGCCTAATTTGCGCAATTCGTCGGCCTTTTTCGTATCGGCTTTGAACAGCACACTGGCATCGTTTTCGGGCTGAACGGCCTGATTCCAGTAATACGCGCCTTTTTTGTTCGATTCATACTGGGGTGTACCCGTCCGGCCTCCGGCCGTGCTGCGCGGCACGTCGGGCATTCCGTAATCCGAATCAATGTCGATTAAAGCGGGATAGATCCGTTTGCCTGTCAAATCGGCGATGACGGTTCCGGCGGGGAGGGTTATTGACGTACCAACGGCTTCCACACGACCATTGCGGATGAGCAGTGTGGCATTTTGCAGGGTTGTTTGCGGGTCGACGATGATAGTGGCGTTGGTAAACGCATAGAGTCCGGGTCGCTCGTCGTAGACACCATTTCTGGGAAAGGTTGCCTGAGCCATAGAACAATACGCCAGACCACCTACCAGGAGTGCTGTCAGATAATGTTTCGTCATGAAGGTAATTGATTGGTCAATGATTGGGATTAACTGACAAAAATACAGAAATCGTTGCGTCTTATAGCGATCAGACCGAAGAAGATTTTGCTGACAGTCATATTATTCAGAGCCAGGGCTTATCTGGCCGAATTTGCAACATTAGCTCGTTTCTTTGCGTTTGGGTAAGCATAGTGCTGACTCACAACGTGTTTGCCTTATCAGGGTTCTTTTACCATATTGATTACCTTTCTGAGAGCATCCATGAAACCCGTTTGTAGCTTGTTTGTGGGCCTCCTGTTATATGGTCTGTCACTGACCTTTGTTTGTTCTGCACAGATGCCGCTGCCGGATACAGTGGCTTTACACAACGGATCACCCCCGTCTCAACCCCCTCATCAACAGGATGTTGCCGATCTGGTTAAACGCTGGTGGCCTCGTTTTCCGGTCCGGTCTCACGATACAACCACCCTACAGGAAGGCAAACGGTTTGTGCTGGTTATTCCTCAGATTGGCTATACCTTACAAACCAGAGGATTAGTGGCCGTGTTGGTCAATGCGGCTTTCCGAAAGCAACGGGCCAATATGTCGTCAATGACGGGCGGGCTTTATTATACACAGAATAATCAGCTTATCCTGACGGCTACCTCGTCTGTATGGAGCCATGACAACCGCTTCCTGTGGACCAATGACTGGCGACTGATGCACTACCCGCAGGCAACCTATGGTCTGGGCATGTACACGTCCACCGACCGTGTAGTTAACATGGACTATTCCTACTTTCGGTTTTACCAGAGTCTGCTCCGTCGATTGGCACCCAATTTATATGCCGGAGCAGGGTACTACTTAGACCTCCGCTGGAACATCGACAGTTACAACAGCCGCCGGGAGGTCACGCGTATTTCCAGATATACAAACGGGGTTGAAGGCCGGTCAGTGTCGTCGGGGCCAACGCTCCAGGTGGTGTATGACAACCGGCGAAACGCCATCAACCCGTCGGGAGGTTTATACGTAAACACCGTATTTCGGGCCAATATGAGTCTGCTTGGCAGCGACGAAACCTATCAATCTTTACTGCTGGAGGCCCGAAAATACGTTCATTTCCCAGCCTCGTCCGATAATATTCTGGCATTATGGTCTTATAATGCGCTGACCTTAAGTGGCGACCCGCCCTTTCTGGATTTGCCCAGCACGGGTTGGGACAGCAACGGCAATGTAGGCCGTGGGTTTATTCAGGGCCGTTTTCGCGGTAAAAATCTGCTGTATGCCGAAACGGAATACCGCTTTCACATCACCGCCGACCGGCTTTTGGGTGGCGTAGTCTTTGCCAACATTCAAACCGTATCGGAACAGACCAGCCGCCAGTTTGAGAAAGTTACGCCGGCGGTGGGCGCAGGCCTGCGGCTTAAGATGAACAAAATTTCCCGTACGAATCTGTCCGTCGATTATGGCTTCGGGTTCGATGGTTCGCATGGACTGTTTTTCAATTTAGGAGAAGTTTTTTAAGGAACGCTCTACCCTAACCCTAATCAGCTTATTCATTCGGATAGGTGTTATGATCGTCAGGCGCAGACAGTCTAAAGCGTACTGCGTTTGTACAGGAAGCCACAGCAAGTCTGTACCTTTAGGTCAAATTTACCACCTGACATATCATGTTCCTATCACTAAAAAACCTCTTCTTCACCGCGTTTCTCCTTCTGTTTTTTTCCTGTAAGCATGATCCAGCCACCGTTCTGCCCCTTCAGTTCGACGGTTTTGATGGCAGCCGAGTGGCTCTGGTCTCGCCTTCCGGTGTATTGAAAATCAAACTGAACCAGCCCGTCACCTGGCGAAGCACCAGCGGAACGGTAAGTCAGGGTATCAATGACACGCTCATCTATACGGCTCCGGCAACCACCGGTATACAGCGACTGGTGCTTAAACGCCCGGATAATTCCTCCGACAGTCTGTTGCTTACCATTGCCGTAACGCCCAGCGCGGCCCTGTTCAAATCGCTCCGGGAGGGCAACAAAATCATCATTTTTCGCCATGCTGCCGCCGACGTAGGCACCGATCAGAACATGTCGACAACGCCAGAGTGGTGGAAGTCGTGCGACTCGAAACTGGCGCGTCAACTGAATGCGCAGGGAATGCAGGATGCCGCTAACATCGGGAAAACGCTCAAACTGCTCAATCTTCCTATTGGTCGGGTGGTTTCCAGCGAATTTTGTCGGGCGTTTACCACGGCCGAACAGATGGCAACCGGATTGCCCGTTCAACAGGTTAATGCGTTGAATCTGTACATGACTAACGAAATAAATCGGTGCGAAACCACGCTCAAACTGGCTGCCGATCAACCACGTGATACGAAGAATACCCTTTTTGTAACCCACACCGGGTTGATTGCGAACCAGCCCGACTGCGTATCATTAAACAAACTTCAATGGGGCGATGCGGCTGTATTTACCCTGAATGAGAACAAAACCATTAACTATACGGGTATTATTCCGGTTAAAGACTGGACGGATTTAGTGAAATAAGGGCAACCCTGCTCCTGCTTATTTTCTGACCTTTATTTCATCCGTTTCTACACTAAGAAATTGCTTAAACTTTCTATTTCCGGTCAAAAATGAGTGCTTTTTTTGTCATTCCGACGAAGGAGGAATCTCAAGCTTGACTAATATGCAACTTGAGATTCCTCCTTCGTCGGAATGACAAAAAATCGTCGGTTAATCAGCTATTTTGAAAAGTTTACAACAGCTTCTAAACAACCATGAACATCACAGGCAACAAAATTTTGATTACGGGCGGAGCCAGCGGCATTGGTCTTGGCCTTACCGAACGATTTATTCGGGAAAACAATACCGTACTTATCTGCGGCAGACGCGAATCGGTTTTAAATGAGGTTTCTGAAAAATTTCCTTCGGTGATTACGAAGGTTTGCGATTTGTCGGTCGAAGCCGAGCGAATAGACCTGTTCAACTGGGTTTCGGAACATCACAGCGATTTGAACGTGCTCGTCAATAATGCGGGTATTCAGCAATGGATGTCCCTGTCAGACCCGGATTTTTATCAACGTGCCAAAGACGAGATTACAACAAATATTGAAGCACCCATTCATTTGACAGCCCTCTTCAGCGAATTAAAATCATTAGATACGATTATCAATGTAACGTCGGGTTTATCGTTTGTTCCGCTGACAAAAGTGCCGGTATATTCGGCCACGAAGGCATTTTTCCATTCGTTTACGCTCTCGGCCCGCCATTTATTAAAAGCAAAAAATATTGACGTAATTGAACTGATCCCACCGGCCCTCAACACCGATCTGGGCGGAAAAGGGTTACACGATGCAGCACCGCCCGTTGGTGATTTTATCGACGCGGTATTTCAACAGTTGAAAGCAGGAAAAACGGAACTGACGTTTGGGTTTAGCGAAGCGATGGCCAACGCAAGTCAGAACGATCTGAAAAATGCATTTAACCGAATGAATCCGGGTTGAGACGCAAGAAATTTAACTCCAGGTAAGCGGAATTTTTCGCCCGGTTTCGGCGGCTTGCAGAATGGCTCCAATGAGTTTCATGTCTTTCCAACCTTCCTCGCCCGACGCTTCGGGTTTGGTTTTTGTGCGGATGGCCTGAACAAACGCATCCATCTGGGCAATTTGCTGGTAAGTGGGCGACGGTATCGGAACGCCGAACCGCTCCATAGTGCCCCGGCTGGTGATGCCCTGCGCTCCAGTGGCATTGAACGACGGCTCGAGTTTGAACCAGCCGCGTTCGCACGTAGCATAGAGCCGGTCAACGTAAGACGAATACGTTGTACTGCAATGGGCTACGGTTCCGCCCGGAAACTCGAACTGCCAGAAAACCGTCTCGTGGATGTCCTTAAAGTGCTCTTTATCAAACGTAAACGCCTGTGCCGTCACGCTGAGCGGGTCCAGATTGAGCGTTCGGCGGGCACCCTGAATGGCATACACGCCCAAATCCATGATGGCCCCGCCCCCACCGATTTTCTTGTCTAACCGCCACGAATTTGGTCCCGGCACAGTAAATCCCAAACTCGATTCAATCACGTTTACGTGACCAAACGTGTTCTCGGCGGCCAACCGGCGCATCTCCAGATGGTGCGGCTCGAAATACAACCGGTAGCCAACCGATAATTGTACACCGGCTTTTTCGCAGGCCGTTATCATCTGCCGGGCTTCGGTGGCGTTCATGGCCATGGGTTTCTCACAAATGACGTGTTTCCCTGCCTGTGCCGCCCGGGTAGTGTATTCGGCATGGAGAAAATTGGGCAGAACGACATAGATGATGTCAATATCGGGGTTGTTCCGAATCTGGTCAAACGTTTGGTAATTGTAGATGTTCTTTGCCGGAATAGCATACTTTTCTGCCCACGTTTTGGCTTTTTCGGGGGAGCCGGTCACGATACCGGCGAGGTAGCAATGCTGGGTTTCGAGCAGGGCCGGAGCCAGTTGATTGGTCGCGTAATTGCCCAGGCCAACCAGCGCAATGCCCAATTTTTTGGGAGCGGGCTGCTGTTCGGCAAACAGATTCATCGGCTGGGTGAGCAACCCGCCAACGGTTAAGGAAAGGGTTTGTAGCGACGTTCGGCGGGAGATCAGGGTGTTCATAGCAGACTTGCTTCGTTTGACTCACAAAAGATAACAAAAAAAGCCCGGCGTTGCGTCCGGGCCTTATTCCTATCGCTTGCGCCGGACGGTCAGTCGATGAAGCCCGGCAATACAAAATCCTATTTATTCAACGACCGGTGCCGGGGTTGGTTGGCTCTGTTCGCTGCCGCGTCCTTCGCCACGTGGCCCGTTCCGGCGTTTCTTCCGGCGTTTAGGCTTGTCGGAAGATTGACCATCGGCATTGACCGGACGATTCTGGGCTACGTCAGCCGAACCATTTACCGGTGTTTCAATGAGCATCGTGCCTTCGGCTACAGGCGGCTTTCGGTCAGTACGTGGCGGACGGTCCGGGCGGTTTTCGCGCTGCTCACCTGTTACACCCTCCGGGCGACGCTGTCCACTTCCCTGAGGAGCGTCTCCACGGCGGTTATCATCGCGTCGTCCGCCGTCGCGTCCCCGACCAGAGCTACCGTTACTACGGGAGTTGTCGCTACGGGGTCCGCTTCCACGGGGGCCACCTTTACCACGCAGTCCGCTGAATCGTTTTGGGTCAAACAGGGGAGCTTTCCCCATGCCTAATTCTTCCGTAAGCGACTGTTTATCAACCTCGCGCTCAATCAGTTTTTCAATGTTGACAATGCGGTTCTGGTCCTGATCGCTGATGAACGTAATGGCCGTGCCGGTTGTGGCGGCCCGTGCTGTCCGGCCAATGCGGTGAACGTAATCTTCGGCGTCGCGCGGAATATCGTAGTTCACCACGTGCGTCAGGTTATCAATGTCGATCCCCCGCGACAGCACATCCGTCGCTACTAAAATTGGAAACGCTTTGTTTTTAAAATCGCGCAGCACCACCTCCCGGTCGTCCTGTTCAAGATCGGAACTGATGCCCCGTGCTTCGTAATTTAATTTGTTCAGTGCCCGCACAATGTTGTTCACCTCCGATTTGCGCGATGTAAACAGGACCATGCTTTGCACCGGCTTCGTACTGCTTTTTATCAGGTGAGCCAGCAGCGGCAGTTTCTGATTGTCGTAAGCCAGATAAAACTGCTGGTCGATACCGGCGGCTGGCTTCGATACGGCCAGCCGGATTTCTTCGGGGTCGGTGAGTAGCTTTTTGGAGAATTCGCGGATTTTGTTGGGCATCGTAGCCGAGAACAGCAACGTTTGCCGCTTGACCGGGATTTTCTCAACGATGTTCATAATATCGTCCGAGAAACCCATATCGAGCATTTTATCGGCTTCGTCAAGCACTAAATAGTCGATCTTGCTGAAGTTGACGTAGCCAAGCTGCATGTGGGCAATAAGCCGCCCCGGTGTAGCAATGATAATGTCGGCCCCGGTTTCGAGGGCTTTGCGCTGCTTGTCCCAGTCGTCGCCTTTGCCACCGCCGTAAATAGCGATGCTGTTGGCCTGCACGAAATACCCGAATCCTTCAACCTGCTCGTCAATTTGCTTGGCCAGCTCACGCGTGGGCACCAGAACGAGGGTGCTGGTATGGTCGTGGTCGCCGTGGGAGATTCGGTCGAGGAGCGGAATCAGGTAAGCCGCCGTTTTGCCGGTGCCGGTCTGGGCACTGGCGATAAGATCGCGCCCGGCCATAATGACGGGGATGGCCATTTCCTGAATGGGCGTTGCCTTCAGGTAGTTCATGGCGTCCACACCGGCCAGCAGGTCGTCGTGGAGATTAAATTCGGAAAATGTCAAGGTAACAGCGTAATGAATGTGAAAAACCACTGACCTTACTTTCCCGGTCAGCAAACCGTCGTAAGTCGTGTGCGACTCCGAGACGATACGATTAATTTGAAACAAATATACCGAATTTTGAGGTATTATCTTAATTATTGATACGGCGTTTTTCGGCATTAAACGCGCCTTACGTGAATGATTGTGAGGCCATAGACCCGTTGCCGATGGCGGCATTCTACCGGGCCATTCCAACGCTGCTCAACCTGTCCGCTTTGTACGAATACGAACGAAATCTGTCCGTTACCGTACAATCGGCCAAGCTGCATTATTTTATAACCTATTGATAATCAGCACAAAAATTTCATTGGCATGTTTGTTGGCATACTGTAAGAGAAATCAATTTCATCAGTTTAACAACTCTTTACGACAATGAACAACAAATTCACTTCCGTTTCTGCCAAAACACTGGCCGCCCTTTTTCTGCTAAGCACAAGTCTGTTTGCCAACCCCACAGCCCCGGCCAAACCTGCTTCCTTCGATGCCAGCGTCTATGTTACCAAAGCCAATAAAATCCGGCTGGCGGTCGAAAAAACAACGGCTGAACCCATTATCATTACGTTGCGTCAGGCTGGCGGAAGCGAAGCCCTGTTCTCCCGACACATGGGTAAAAAACAAACCAAAGCCGCGATCCAATTAGATGTCGATCAACTGGCCGATGGTACTTATGAACTGGAATTTAAATCGGCAACGGGCAGTATTGTCAAACAGGTTAAGCTGGGTCAGCGTGTAGCCGTAGAAACCCCTGAGCGGGTACTGGCGATTAAGTAGTACATGATAAGCTGCCAGGCCGTAACCAAAGATAAGTTATTGCCATGTAATCGCGTACAACGCCATAACTTACCACGTTAGGACTTTCGCTCAGACCCGTGCCACGGTTACTATTTACGCTCTTATTAACCGTGGCACGGGTCTGAGCGAAAGTCCTACACATAACTCCAGACAGAAGCCCCACTCGATCAGTGCGATTGAGTGGGGCTTCTGTCTGGAGCAGCAAAGCGCATTTCGAGCGATTACGTTTCTAAAATGCGTGCGGGCCGGTCACGGCCTGCTGATATAATCTGGTCGATTCTACCCTTACCGTATGGTCCATCGAAGCGCGTTTTCTACGAGCTGAACGAACTGGGCATCCTGCCATACGTCTTTAGAATGGCCCATGGAGGTATAAAACGTTTTGCCTTTGCCCACCGTTCGGTACCAGGCAACGGGATGGTATTCGCCCATACCGAAATTCTTATCCCTGATCCAGAGCATATTACCGTTGGAAACAATCTTGTTCCCATTGATATACGATACAACCCGAACGCCTTTGGGTTGACCCAAAAAGACATACCATTCGTCTTCATGGACCCAGGACGTCGGCAGGTTACGAATCAGGGTCGAATCGACAGTGGATTCAACATGCACATCGGTTTTTTGCAACTGCGGGCTGATCGGATGATGCGACATTCGTGTGCCGAGGAGATTCTGCTCGTACCAGGCCCAGTGATGCGAATTATCGCCCGCTCCGTGAATCCCGACCAGTGCGCCACCCGCTTCCACGTATTGACTTAAGGCCTGCTGTTGCTCATCACTGAGCACCCGACCCGTGGAGTTATTAAAGATAACTACCCTGAAACGCCGGAGTTGCTGTGGATTAAAAACACCCCCCTCCTCGGTTTTGTAGACGAACCAGTTATTTCGCCGGGCCATCTCTGAAAAAACAGGTAAGGAGGCATCGATGGATTCGCCGTGCCGGAAGCCGGTTGTTTTCGAAAAGACCAGAATGGCCGGTTGATTGGGTGGAACATCAAGTACCGGTTGCTGGGTCTCATAAGACACAGGAAAGCCGTTCTGTACTTTATAAAGGAACAGATAAAGGGCCGTGCCAACGACCAAAATAATGCCCAGCAGGCTCCAGAGAATGATTTTGCCAATTTTTTTCATGTTCGTCATAAACCAGTTACGCTCAACAGGTCAGAGGCTCCTGTTTCTTAGTTTTTAACGCGGAGCGCGGTAGACTCAAACATATTCATCAGCGACCCTTTCAAATGGTCATCGTCCACTTTGGTCAACTCAATGGGAATTACGCCCGCCTGGGCCGTATCGAAGTAAATCGTCAATTTACTGGCTTCTTCCTCAATTTTAGTGATGGGCGTAACCTCGGTTCGCTTACCCGTCGGGTCTTTTAGTTCACCGGTCAGTTTGCCGTCTTTACGGACCAGGTCGGTCACCATTTTTGCGTCACCATCGGGTGTACCCGTGATGGTAATTTCCCATTTGCCCGCAAAAAAATCAGTTGGTGGAGTCGCTTGCGAAAAACCGTTGACACAAACACCGAGGAGAAAAACAACCAGGAACAGGCTTACTTTTTTCATTGTTAGCATTGGTTTAAACGTGAAATGTTACTTGCTCCCCTTGAAGGTCATTCCCTGAACTTCGAGTGTTATTGATATGACCTTTTTATCGGCATCGCGACCGAACTTGAACAGCGCATTGTTATCGCCTTTAAATTCGTCGACTTCCGACCCTGGGGTAAGCTCACCCTCATTGGTTCCCGCCTTTATGTGCAAACGGCCTTCTTTGGGCGTAATTTCGATGTACTCAAACGGTAGCCCGGACATCTTGTATTTCCCCGCATAGGCGTCCATATCCTTAGCAGACGGGCTTGATGGATTGGTTTGAGTCGTTGCCGAATTTGAACTTGCGTCCGCTGACTGTGCTGTTTGGAATTCCAGGTCGATCAAGACCATCAAGGCCTGACCAGCAGGGGCTTTATCATTTTTAAAGACGAAGTAAACATCATGGACGCCCGTTACTCCTGACAGTTTAGCGACCACCGGCGGGGGCATCGTGGTAAAGGTGGCTCCATCGGCGGGCGCAATAAAGGCCGTTTCGCCAACTAATTTGCCGGTGGGTTCATCCAGCCGAACCTCAATCGTTCCTCCAGCCGCGTTTAACTGAGCTTTGGGTGCCGAAGCGGTAAACCTGATCTGTTCAATGCCGGTTAAATCAAGGTTGCTGAACCCAATACGCGCCCCTTTTACCGAGGCAATGATAACGGTGCCGTATTTCATCACACCATCGGTCTTATCAGCTTTCCCGGCGGGCATTTTAGCACTCCGCAGCAACAGCGTTTTTTCAGCCATAATCGGGGAAACACCCTGATTTCCTTTATCGGTATACGCGGCCCGAACCAAGTAACGGCCTTCGCCCTTGTCGCCCCTGGGCAACGTCATGGTATAACTGCCCTTGACCGGCAATGAAGGCGCAGCCTGTTTGGTTTCGGCCAGGCTCAGGATGTAGGAAACCATTTCCTGTGCGTCGCCGGTCGACAATTGGGGGTGAGCACTCATGGCCACTTCACCCCAAACGCCACTACCACCGGCAATGACTTTTTTAGACAAGCGTTCGGCGGCACCGGCTTCGCCCTTGTACTTGAGCGCGACTTGTTTGTAGGCCGGTCCTACCGATTTTTTCTCGATGCTGTGGCAGGCCTTGCAGTCATTCCCCTCTATCAGGGTGAGGCCCTTGCTAACCTGAGCGGTGGCATCGGCACTGCGGTGCCCCTGAGCAATGCTGACCAGATCGTAGCCCTCTGCCAGATAATCAATATTGACAGCGACTTCAGTAGGTTTAATTTTCCCGCTCGCTAAACTCCCATCCTCCTTATCGGTCACTTTTACGTCATAGACAAAGGGTTGACCCGGAAAGAAAAAAGTCTGGTTGCTGTTTTTCGTGTCAAATGTGAGCACAGGCTCCTCATTCCCCGCCATGATCTCCACTGCTCGGCTGCTGGCTCCCCCTTTTGCATCGGTTACCGTCAGGGTGGCCTTATAAATACCGGCTTTGTCGAAGGTAACGGTCGGGTTGGCTTCTTTGACGATTCGGGAGGCACCACCGGCCTTATTGGTTATAGTCCAGACGTAGGTTAGGGCGTCATTATCAAAGTCCTTCGTACCTGTTGAGGAAAGGGTAGCTTTGAAAGGGATCGAGCCACCTTTTTTGGACGTAGCAATCGCCACTTGTGGCTTGCGGTTGCCGCCATTGTACTCGATGCGCACCAGCCGGGCGTCGTCGTTCTGCGTGAACCAGCCACTGCCGTATTCCAGCATGTATAGATCACCCTCCGGGCCAAACTCCATATCCATCGGATTGGAGAATTTGTAGTTGGGCATGACCCGTTCCATAGACACATAATTACCGGCTGCATCCAGCGTAACGGCCATGAGCCAGCCCCGCATCCACTCGTAAATCAGCAGTTTACCGTCGTAATAATCCGGGAAAGGACGCTTGGCGGCAGTGAACTGGTCCTTGTAATAGACGGGACCCGCCATAGCCGAACGACCGCCCGACCCCATCAACGGAAACTCCTTCGATTCGGCGTAGGGGTACCAGATAAAAGCCTTCTGGGCGGGTGGCAACTCAGTTAGTCCCGTATTATTGACCGACTTGTTCACGGGCTTTGCCGGGTCGTAGAGCGGTCCCGACTGGCTGGTAGCAAAGTCATAGTGATGATACGCTTTATTATCGCCAACGAAATAAGGCCAGCCGTAATTACCGGCTTTGCGGGCTTGCCCTACTTCATCCTGTCCGGCCGGACCCCGATCTTCCTTAGCCAGAGCCGCATCCGGGCCGATGTCTCCCCAGTAGAGAAAACCGGTTTTCGGGTCTACTGAAATTCGGAATGGGTTCCGGTGCCCCATCGTGTAAATTTCCGGGCGGGTTTTGGCGCGTCCCGAGGGGTCGGTGCCTTTCGGAAATAGATTTCCTTCCGGGATGGTATAGGAGCCGTCGGCTTCGGGGTGAATGCGCAGGATTTTACCGCGCAGGTCGTTCGTATTGGCCGAGGTCATCTGGGCATCGAAAGGCTCCCGGCCCGGCCGCTCATCCGACGGGCTGTACCCATTGGATTGCTGCGGATTGATATTGTCGCCGGTCGAGATGTATAAATTCCCGTGGGAATCGAAGGTCATCGAGCCACCGGCATGACCACTGATTTCGCGTTGGGTGGCTACGTCCAGGATGACTTTTTGGGAGCTTATCACCAGTTCATCGCCTTTCAATTCGTAGCGAACCACGCTGTTTTTAGCGGCTGAGCCTTCGGGCGAGTAATACAGGTAGATCCAGTGGTTCTGTGAAAAGTTGGGGTCTTTGGCGATACCCAGCAGGCCACCTTCGTCTTCACCTACTTTTCCCTCTTTATCAGTGACTTTGGTGTTCACCGGAATGTGGGCAATGACGTTCAGCTTGCCGGTTGCCGGACTAAAAAGTTTTACGTCACCCCGGCGTTCAACCACCAGCACGCGGCTATCCGGCAAAACGGCTAACTCCATTGGCTCGTTAAGTTTCTCGGCCAGCACGACTTTCGAGAACCGGTTTTCTTCAGGAATCCGCTTCGTTTTTACGTGGGTATAGTCTAACGGTTTTGGCGAGTCGCCCCCCATAACGTAGCGCAAACCGGCTCCCAGATGCCGCAAAAAAAGCGGTTCAGAGAAGGTAGCGTCGGTATGACCACCGGCTGTATAAAAAGAACGACCGCCCTCAAATTCCTGATACCAGGCCATCGGGTGATTATCGCCATTGGTACCGCCCTTGTACGTCTTCTCATCAATGGTCAGCAGCACGTGCAGGGCCGGACTGATGTTTTTAAAGGAATAAAATTCATCTTCCCGCTCCCACCGCTCCGGCAGGAAACTCGTGGCCGGGTTCGTTTTATCGGCAACAACAAAGGTTCCCTTCTGGACATTGTCGGGCATGGGGTGGTTAGAAAACCAGGCACCAGCCAGTCTGTTGTACCAGGGCCAGTCATATTCGGTGTCGGTGGCTGCGTGGATGCCCAGATAGCCCCCACCGGCCTGAATATAGCGTTCAAAGGCGTTTTGCTGCTGGGGATTCAGGACATCGCCGGTGGTGCTTAAAAAGACGACCGCCCGGTAGCGTCTTAGGTTTTCTTCGGTGAAGCGGTCGGCATTCTCAGTTGTGTCGACCACAAACCCCTGCGTTTTTCCCAATTGGAAAAGGGCTTTTTGCCCGGCACCGATGGACGCATGACGAAAGGCGACCGTTTTGCTGAATACCAGAATACGGAGTGGTTCTTTAACCGTCACATACGACCATAGTCCGGTAGCCAGAAGACTGATAAACAGGGTTCCGACCAGCCAACGGAGCGAATTAGGAATAAACTGCATCATCGAAATAGACTAAACTATTTAGCGAAAAAATTAAACTAAACACAAAAGTGTAAATTTTACAGAATAAAGGTAGGACACTTTCTACAATTAGTAAAATTTACGGAATGATTTTTTTATCTTTAGTTGATGAACTTGCTGGCATACCACCATCATCCGTTCAGGATTTTACTCCTCAACTGGATAGTTTATAAGGGATTGGGGTTATCTGATGGTTTTATCGAGC
This sequence comes from uncultured Spirosoma sp., assembly GCA_964244845.1. GTDB lineage: Bacteria > Bacteroidota > Bacteroidia > Cytophagales > Spirosomataceae > Spirosoma. The sequence goes on along the minus strand of CAXTKE010000004.1, from coordinate 285,125 downwards.
GGAACGAGTATCTGAGCCGGTCAACCAACCAATCGCATCGTACAGGCCCGTCTGCGCCTGTACGATTTGTTCCTTCAGCAGTTCCATATTTTGAGGATTCTGCGTACCAAGGGTCGGTGCAATTAGTAAGCTATCTGTTGTCTTTCAATAGGTTAGTCAATACCTGTTAACCTCGATGACCACTACCGGTTGAGGTTACTGAACAACAAAGCTTTCGTTCGGATTGGCCTGCACAACAAACGTTTTGGTGGTGGTTTCGTTGCCCGTTTTCAGCGTAAACCGGTAGGTTCCCGTTCCTAAGTTCGAGAAATCAAATTGCTGAGCCAATCCTTTTTGCAGGGCTACGTTGCTGGAGTAAACCGCCTGACCGCTGGCATCCAGGATAGCAATACGGCCTTTGGTTTGAAGAGGTTGAACGTAGAGTTTGATTTTGTGTTCGGGCGTCATCACCAGATGCGTTTGAGCGGTTTTGGTTTGGGGCGTCGATGGCGTTGCGAACGATGCGGTACTGGCTACCAGGCCCAGCATCAGAATGAGTACTTTTTTCATGGCTTTTTTAGTAATTGGTTGATTATCTTGTTTGTCCGCGTCGGCGGCCGGTGATACAAAAGTGCGACGAGCAGTACCCCTCTGAAAATCAAAGTCGATGAGTGCCCGGAAAAGCTGGACAACCGTAGTTTTTTACGGGATGAATGCTCCCCTGATTCATTCATCCTCCCAAACCATTCATTCAGCAGGTCGAGCCTGGTGCTGGTCAACTTTCGTTTTTGTCCAACTCGGCCAGAACGTACTTTTACACGTTTTCAAACCCTGATTCATGATGGCAGAGCAATTGACGTTTACGAAGAAATGGCAATTAGCCGTTCGGCTCTTTCTGCTCTACTCACCCCTGCTTTTCTATGTCAACGTATCCGAAACGGCCTGGCAGTCAAAATCTATAATCCCGGTTGTGCCTTTTTTTCTGGGGTATAGCGTCGTTGTTTTAGGCATGTATTTTATCTGGCTCACTGCCACAGACTGGATTCAGCGTCAGTTATTTACCTGGTTTGGTGAGGACTTCCTGCATGAGTTCAGTTGGAAAGCCATCCTGATAACCATTGGGGTATCGCTGGGGCTGGCCGTTCTGTTTATGGTTGCCTTCGGAAAAATCCTGGGTCTTAGCTTTAGTCTTGTGTTTTATCTTTGGCCTGCCCTTCAACCCCAAAACCCGGCCTTACCGTTTGCTCCTGAGGTACTGGCCTATGTGCAACGAGCCAATATTGGTTTCTCGGTAGCGATTATGCTGTCGGCATTCGACCTAACGATCAATGCCCGTGCGTTTCAACAATTAAAGGATGTGCAGCTACGGGCGGAACGCCTGCAAAAAGAAGCCGTACAGAGTCAGTTTGACGCCTTGAAAAATCAACTCAGCCCCCACTTTCTGTTCAACAGTCTGAGTATTCTCACCTCGCTCATTCATGAGGACGTCGCCCTGTCCGAACAGTTTATCAAACAACTTTCGAAAGCGTATCGCTATCTCTTAGAGCAGCGTGACCAAAATACGGTCCTGCTAAAAACCGAACTGGATTTTATTGAGGCTTATACGTTTCTACTCCGAATCCGCTTTGAAAACAAATTCGAGGTGGTCATCGATGTTCCGCAAGCGGTGCAAAACCAGTACCAGATTGCCCCGTTCTCGTTGCAACTGGCGGTCGAGAATGCCGTCAAACACAATCGAATGTCGATTCGTGAGCCGCTTCAGGTACACATCTATGTAAAAGAGGAATTTCTGATTGTCGAGAATCCCCTGCAAGCCCGCGATCAGCCCGAACCCTCAACGGGTGTTGGCCTGACCAATATCACCAACCGGTATGCCCTGCTCACCCAGCGTCCGGTCTGGTACGGTGCACAACACGGTTTATTTGTCGTGAAGATCCCTTTACTTATAGAGTGATTGAATGGTTGAGTGGCTACCGCATAACCCACTCAATCATTCAATCACTCTATCATTCAACCCCTTAACTTATGAATATTATCATCATTGAAGACGAAGCCCGCACCGCCCGGCAGTTGGAGCGGATGCTGCACAAATACGACCCGGCCCTGCACATTATGGCTCAGTTGCCCTCTGTTAAGGAAGCCGTAGCCTGGTTTAACCAGCATGGCAACGGTCAACCGGGCAGCGGCCAGGCTTCACTGCCTGATTTGATCTTCATGGATATTCACCTCGAAGATGGACTCGCGTTTTCTATTTTTGAACAGACCCCGTTGACCCTGCCTGTTATTTTTACGACGGCCTATGAGGAGTATATGATCAAGGCGTTTAAGGTGAACAGCATTGACTACCTGCTCAAACCGGTTGAGTACGACGAACTGGTTGCGGCTCTGGAAAAGTTCAGCCACCTTCGTCAGCAACCACAACCGGCCTCGCCCGATCTGAATGCCCTGCTGGCGTTAATCCGGAAGCCTCCCGAACCAGCCTATAAAGAACGCTTCATGGTCAGTCTCGGCACTAAAATCCGGAGTGTGGAAGTTGGTGATGTGGCCTATTTTTTTTCGGAAGAAAAAGCGACGTTTCTGGTCACCAGCGAGGGGCTGTTACTACCCGTTGACTATAGTCTCGATCAGGTTGCCGGTATGCTGAACCCTACCCGGTTTTTTCGGGCGAACCGCCAGTTTCTGGTAGCCAGGCCCGCCATCCAGACCATCCATGCCTACTCGGCGGGCAAATTGAAACTGGACCTGCTGCCTGTCTCCCGGCATGAGGTGTTTGTTAGCCTGAGCCGGATTACTGAATTTAAGGACTGGCTGGGCCGGTAACCCCTGTTCATGCATCGGCCAGACTCGTAACGCAGCACCATCGGCAAATGGCTTCCCAACTGTTCCGGGCGACTTTTTTTTAATACCTACGGTATGCAGGCAGAAATTTTGCCTTTCAATTTTAGTGTGGCTGTGTGGCCGGTAAGAACGACCGGAAAGCACAAAGGCGTTGTATCCCGCTAAAACGACAGGCAGGACACGACAGGAAACCTCTCTTATGAAACGTAAATCATACCTCTCACTCATTCTCCTGTTTGTCGGTTCATTTGCTGGCGCACAGACGCTACAGAAGGACTACAAATTGCCGGGGAAAGGGCTAAAACAACATGATTTTTTATATGCAGGCGAGTGGGACATTCGCAAACCGGCTGCTCAATCCATGTTTCTGGTGCGGGCTGGCAAGGTAGTCTGGCAGTACTCGATACCCATACGTACCGCCACCGGGGCCATTCAGGAGTTCGACGATGCAACGCGCCTGCCAAACGGCAACATCGTCTATGCCTGTATGTCGGGAGCGGGTGTTATCACGCCCGAAAAGAACATTATCTGGCAGTACGTTTGTGCGCCGGGCACCGAAACCCACTCGTGTCAGCCCATTGGAAAAGATAGTGTCCTGATGGTGCTTAATGGCAGGGAGGGTAAAGTGTTGATGTTCAATACCGCTACCAACAAATTACTCAAAGAACTCGTTATACCAACCGCCGGTACGGGTTCACATTATCAATTTCGTCATGTACGCATAACACCCGGCAAAAAAACGTTTATGGTCGGCCTGCTTACCGAAAAAAAAGTAGTCGAACTGGACTTCGACGGGAAAGAAGTCTGGTCGGTAAATGCCTCTTCCGCCTGGTCGGTCATTCGGCTTCATAACGGCAATACCTTAATTTCAGGGGATAACGAAGGGTACACGCGCGAAGTAAACCGGAACGGAGAAACCGTTTGGGAATTTACACGAGCTGATGCGCCCTTCAAAGTGGGTAACACGCAAACAGCCAATCGGTTAGCCAACGGAAATACGGTAATATGCAGTTGGATTGCCGGCAATAACAACACCGCAGAATGGGCCGGTACGGTTCAGGTATTTGAAGTAACGCCCGATAAAAAAATTGTTTGGGCACTGTCATCCTGGGAAAACCCCGATTTAGGCCCTGCCACGTCCATTCAATTGCTCGATGAACCCGGAAACCCGGCCAATGGCGAATTGCAGCGTTAATACCCCCGCCAGTGAACCCGTTGTTAAACGCTGAACAACGATAGCCGGGCCAATTTTCCTTACATAGCCTTTCTGTACGGCTTACCTACCTTTACGGTTTGATTTACTTATGAAACGCTGCATGCTGGCCGGATGGCTATTGTTGGTTACGCTTACCGGATTTGCTCAATCGGCCCCTACCCCTACTTCGCTCGATGATACCCTTCAGCTTAACGAAGTGGTGGTTCGCGGGTATGCTACCAACCGGCGGTTGCTGGAAACACCGGCCTCGGTGGGGTTGCTCACGCGCCGGGATCTGAACCAGCGGTTTGGCACACCCACGCTCGTGCCCGCCCTGAACACACTGCCGGGCGTACGAGCCGACGAGCGGTCGCCGGGGAGTTACCGGCTGGCCATTCGGGGGAGCGCAATCCGGTCGCCGTTTGGGGTGCGAAATATTAAAGCGTACTGGAACGAACTACCGCTCACCGACGCGGGCGGCAACACGCCCCTGAACGCACTGGATGTGCGGTCGCTGGGGCGAATTGAGGTGATAAAAGGACCGTCGGGAAGTTTGTACGGAGCCGGAACAGGCGGCACGATTCTATTTAGCGGACTGGCGGTTCCAACCGGAAAGACAACGGTAGAGCTATCGGCTCTGGGCGGGAGTTACGGGCTTTATGGCAACGGCATATCGGTACAAACGGGCAAAAACAACTCAGCCATCTCGCTCAATTACAACCACTTACAATCGGACGGCTACCGCGATCATAGCGCACTGGTACGCGATAATCTGAGTTTGATCGGGTCGTTTACGGTTAGCCCAAAACGTATAGTCTCTGTATTGGGTCTGTATTCCGATCTGCATTATGAAACACCCGGTGGCCTGAACGCAGCGCAGTTTACGGCCAACCCGCGAGCCTCGCGCCCGGCAACGGCTACGTTGCCCGGCAGTGCCGAACAGCAGGCCGGTATTTACCAGAAAGTGGGGTATCTGGGCCTGTCGCATGAGTACCGCTGGAACGACCGGATTCAGAACACAACCGTGCTTTACGGCTCGACCACCGACTTTGCGAATCCATTTATTACGAACTACGAAAAACGCGCCGATCAGGGAATCGGGGGGCGAACCATCACGCAAATCCGGTTTCCGAACGGGCCGCTGCCCACTACCTTCACCGTTGGGGCCGAACTGTTACGCAACTTTACGGTAGACCGAAACTTTGGCAACCGGCGCGGCACCGCCGACACCATCCAGACCGATGAGGAACTGACGGCCCGGCAATCGACGCTTTTTTTACAGGCCGAGACCGACTTGCCCGCCCATTTCCGGCTTACGGCGGGCCTGAGCCGCAACGACATTCGGTATGGCTTTACGCGCTTCCCCACGCGGGCATTGGGAGCCTTACCCGCTACGTTGCTGACCCGAAATTTCGCACCGGTCTGGTTGCCGCGCGTGGCCCTGCTCCGAACCTTCGGGCAAAACGTTTCGGCTTTTGTGAGCATCAGCACCGGGTATTCGGCTCCGTCGAGTCTGGAAGTGCGGCCTTCGGCGGGGGGTTTCAACACGACGCTCAACCCCGAACGCGGCACCAGTTATGAAGTGGGTCTGCGGGGTTCGGCACTCAACAGTCGGCTGCGGTTCGACGTGGCGGTGTATCAGCTTCAACTGCGCGAAACCATTGTCCGGCGGTCGGATGCGGCCGGAGCGGAGTACTTTTTGAACGCAGGCCGTACGAATCAGCGGGGGCTGGAAACTCAATTGAGTTATGATTTTATTGGCCCGGCCACAACGAGAGGACGTTCCTTCTTTTCGCTCCTTCGGCTTTGGAACAGCCTGACACTGACCAACTACCGCTTCAAAGACTACCAGCAGGGCACCGTTGACCTCTCCAACAAGCAGGTGCCGGGCGTGGCCCCAACGACGAACGTAACGGGTATCGACGCGGAAACCAAAGCGGGTTTTTACGCCCACCTGACGTATCAATTTTTACAACCCTTTCAACTCAACGATGCCAACACCGTTCTCTCGGACCCGACGCAACTATTGCAGGGCACGCTCGGTTTCCGGCGGAAAATAGGCCCGCATCTGACGTTCGAGGTGTACGCCAGTGGCGACAATCTGCTGGACCGAACCTACTCATTAGGCTATGACCTGAACGCTATCGGCAACCGGTATTACAACGCGTCTCCGGCCCGCAACGGCATCGGGGGCATTCGGCTGAGCACGAACTGGTAATGGGTAACGCATTATGAATCAATAGACCGCTGATTTTTATGATCCCTATGATTTACACACATTATGATTAAATAGAATGTGTCCGTTATGATCTAAAATCATACCTAATCTTACTTATCATAAAAATCAGCCGGTCCGCCGGTGCGGTTCTATTGATTCATAATTTGCTTACCATCTCCAACCTCACCAAAGCCTATGCGGGCCACACCGTTCTGACTGTACCGGAACTGCATCTGTCGCCCGGCATTCATTATTTTCGGGGCGGCAACGGGTCCGGAAAGACCACGTTTTTTCGCACGGTAGCGGGTCTTTTGCCGTTTTCGGGGGAGATTTTACTGGCCGGTCAATACGAAATCAACCGCGACCCGGTGGCCTACCGGATGCGGGTAAACTATGCCGAAGCCGAACCGCTTTACCCGGCCTTCCTGACCGCCCGCGATCTGACCGGGTTTGTTGGAAAAACCAAGCAAGCCCCTGCCGCACAGGTCGATACGTTGGCTCAGGTGCTCGGCGTCGATGCTTTCTGGACACAACCGACCGGGCAGTTTTCGAGCGGGATGCTCAAGAAATTATCCCTGTTGCTGGCCCTTCTGGGCAACCCCAGGCTGGTTTTGCTGGACGAACCCCTGACAACGTTAGACGTAGCCACAGCCACCCGATTGTTCGAGTACATTCGCCAGCTCCGCACTGAACAGGACGTGTCGTTTCTGCTCACTTCGCATCAGGACGTTAGCCTGACGGGCTTGTCGTTAACGGGTGTCTGGCAGGTTGGAAACGGGGTTATCACGCCCACAACCTGACCGTTCGATGCTGCATATGCTAAACCGGATTTTCGTCAGTCAGTTCTACGCCAGAAATGCCGGAACGTTTTTGGTCATTATCCTGCTGGCCTTTGGTTTTCTGAGCGCTACGGAACACCGGGCATTGATTATGGCAGCACTTGGCTCGCCGTTTTTTCTGGGTATCGTGTTCATTTTATGGACGTTATATCTTCTGAAAACCATAGCGTTTGTCTGGGAAATATTGACCGCGCCGGAGCATTTATTTCTGCAAACGTTCTGGCTCGTACCTACGCCAACGCGATGGACATTGTGGCTTATGGTACAAACAGGACTGCTGTTTCCGGTCATTACGTATGCGGGCTGGATGGTACAGATTGGCGTTCACTACCAACGATGGGGTTCCATATCGGCCATTATACTGGTCATTCTGGCGTTATTGGCAACAGGCGCACTTCTGGCCGACTACCGACTCCGCCACCCCAGCCCCGACGCGCTCCGGCTTCCGCATTTCGCTATTAAATTACCGTACGAACTATTCTTCCCAACCTACTGGCTGCGGCACGAACCGCTGTCGTTTGTGCTGACAAAAGCCTTTTCGGGGCTGCTGCTGGCGGGCGTTTGTCGGCTCTACCCTACCGACGATTATGACCAGCGGCTATTGCTGATTGGCCTGCTGCTGGCTGTGCTGGGGCATTCGCAGGTTGGTCATCAGATGCGTGACTTCGATCGAAAATACCTGTTAATTCTGCCCAATCTACCGCTGTCATGGGCACAGCGTCTGGGCCGGTACGCACTTATTTATGGCCTGCTCTGGCTCCCCGAACTCCTTATTTTACTACGAAACTGCCCCACCGCTATTCGACTCGATTATGTACTCTGGCTCTGGCTGGCGGGCTGGGGCTGGCTTATGCTCATGCACTGCCTCGCTTACCGTCGCGACATTCTGCCCGAACGATGGCTGTCAGGTGTGTTGGCTGGCTTCATCGGTGGGTTGCTGCTCATCATGTTCGGCCTGCCGGTGGGTGCGTGGCTGGCGTTGGGCTGGCTGGGAAGCGGGCTGTTGGCCTGGCGAACTTCATCCCCAACATTTCCGTCGTCAGACCGTTAATAGCTACACCTTCATCGCAGCAAAGTCCTGCGTTATTTAGTCAGAGTTTTGACTTAAAGCCGTGCCACGGTTCTTTTATCATCATCAGGAACCGTGGCACGGCTTTAGGCCAAAATCCTGCTTGTCCAACCTGCTCTTTATCAGCAAATTAAACAAACCATATGCCTGCTTCCCCACCGTTCGATGTCGTTGTGTTTGGTGCGACCAGTTTTGTGGGTCAGCTCATCACCCAGTATTTAGTCGGGCAATATGGCGTTTTCGGGTCCGTAAACTGGGCGATTGCGGGTCGGTCAGAAGCCAAACTGTCGGCATTACGCACTTCCCTCGGCGAACCGGCGGCCAATCTATTCATACTCGTGGCGGACGCGCAATCGCCGGAAAGTTTGAAAAATTTATGTGCACAAACCCGCGTGGTCATCTCTACCGTAGGCCCGTATGCCTTGTATGGCGAGCCTTTGGTGAAAGCCTGTGCGGAAACCGGCACCGATTACTGCGACTTGACCGGCGAAGTACACTGGGTAAAGCGTATGATTGAGCGATACGAAACGGTAGCTCAACAAACAGGTGCGCGTATTGTGCATTGTTGCGGCTACGATTCCATTCCGTCCGATCTGGGCGTTTATTTTTTGCAGCAACAAGCCCGCCATCGCTTCGGGCAGTATTGTTCAGGGGTAACAATGCGGGTGAAAGCGGCTAAAGGCGGGGCATCGGGCGGTACGATTGCCAGTATGCTGAACGTGGCGAAAGAGATGGCCGCCGATGCTGCCCTGCGGAAAGAACTTGCCAATCCCTACGCCATTTGCCCACCGGTCGATTACGCACGTCCCCGGCAAAAACCCGTTTTGTCTGTGGGGTACGACAACAATGCAAAAGCCTGGATGGGTCCGTTTGTGATGGCCAGCGTGAACGAACGGGTCGTGCAGCGTTCCAACGCTCTGCTGCATTACCACAAAAATTTTACCTATAACGAGGCCATGCTTACGGGGAAAGGGCCACTGGGCTATGCCGCTTCCGTTGCTGTTCTGGCGGCCATTGGTGGCGGATTGCTGGTCGCTGGCATTGCTCCGTTGCGAAAGTTGCTAACCTTATTTTTGCCCAAACCCGGCGAAGGTCCCAGCCCGGAAGCCCAGCGAACCGGCTATTTTGTGCATGACCTATACGGCCAAACCGAAGCGGGACGAACCTTGCACGTCCGCGTTTCGGGCGACCGCGACCCCGGCTACGGCTCCACGGCCAAAATGATTTCGCAGGCAGGGATTTGCTTGGCGCGGGATATTCCAAAAGCGGACAAACCCGGTGGTTTTTATACACCCGCCAGTCTATTTGGCGAGCGACTAATCGACCGGTTACAACGCTTTGCCGGGCTGACTTTTGAGGTAGTGCAATAGGTCGCACGAGGTATTGGCAGAAGCCAGTTAATAGTCTCTTATAAAGCAAATGGCCATTCCGCCAACCGGCAGAATGGCCATTTGTCTGATATAGGTTTCTTTCAATAAATGACCAGACCCTGTGGGCGGTAATGCGCACCGACGTTAATCAACAACGGTTCGCTGGGTTCCGATAGTTGCCCATCGGTGCCGATAACGAGCGTATGCAAGTAATTCTGGTTATTGGTATGGTCAGGATTGGTATGCTGACAAATCACGTACAGGTACTTTTCATCCGGCGAAAACTCTTCAGCAAAGGGTTCGCTGGTGGTGTTGGGACCGGCTGCAGTGAAATAAATTGGCCCCGGATTCTTGAGCGCGAACGTTTGCAGGGTCGTGGGCGCAGCCGGATTGTCGCCCGTGTTGTACACCGATATGGTTGATTCGGCCGAGTTGAGGCAGTACATCCGCGTACCGGCCCGGTTGACCCGCAGCCAGCAGGCCGCAGCCCCGGCGGGCACGGTCGTGTTCAGCGTCAACTGGCCTGAGGTGTCGTCGTAGCGATAAACGGCCACTTTTTTAACGAGCGGCAGGCCGACGTACACGATGTTTTGCGTGGGGTGGGGCCAAACGCCCAGTGCGCCCCCGCCTTCAACCACTAAGGGTGTTCCGGCAACAGGCGTCAGCTTGCCATCCGTTCCTACGGTGAACGACCGCAACGATCCGGCCTGCGGTGTCTTTCTGACAACGGCCAGAAAATCAGTCCCAAAAGCCACTTTCCGGTTCGGCGACAGAATGATGTTCGAGGGCGACGAATGCGGAGTTGTAGGCACAACAGCATCGGGAATGGACGTCAGTCGCCCGTCGGATTCAATCGTAAAGGTGCGGTAGTTCGGGTTGTCTTCGTTGGGTTGCAGGGTGAAATTGTCGTTTTTATTGACAACGAATAACTTGTTTCCGGCTACGTAAAGAGACGACGGATTAACGCCACCCGACGGAAACGGCGAGCCGCTTATGGGCGTTATACTCCCGTCGCTCAGTACGCGAAACACCGAAATCGTATTACTGCCGCCGTTCGATGCGAATAGAAATTTCCGATCTTCGGTCGTTGTCAGGGCAAAATCAAGGTCCTCTGGCCCAAGCAGTTCCAGCGGGTTGGGAATGCCACTGCCACCCGCCGGAAAACGGCTGTGGGAATTATTGGGCAAGGGCAACGGCACGGTTGTTCCATCAGCGTTTCGGCGGTAAACCAAAATCGACTGCTCACCATCGGGGTTGTTGCTGGCAACATACAGCACATTGGTCGGCAGCGCGTCGTCGGCCAGACGAGCACTATTCAGTGAAACCACTGCTGTTTCTACCTGCGGCTGCTGACAGGCCGTCAGGCTTAATCCAATACCAATAATTGCCGCCAACAAACTGATATATGGCGACCTAAAAGACGGTTTGTTCCGGGGAAAGACACCCGGCAATGCGCTGTTTTTCATACTGTGAGTAGACTTATTGTTCACATAAAAAACTTTCCACCTGAGGGAAAGTTATCACGGAAGTATAACATTTTCAGCACGTTACTGATCGACTTATCATCTGAAGCGACCTTTGTTCATCCGGTCGGCGATGAACCTGTCCACCTGACGCTAACTTCGTGACAAAACAGATTTTAATTATTGAAGACGACACGGCCCTCGTTGATCTGGTGCGCATTCACCTGCACAATATACCCGCCAATCTGACGGCCACCCGGTCGGGCCGGGAAGGGCTGGCCTGGCTGGCGCAGCATCCGGCCGACCTGTGCATTCTGGATGTGATGCTGCCCGGCATGAACGGCGTTGAGATTTGCCGACTCATCCGGCAGCAGGATACGATCACGCCCATTCTGATGCTGACGGCAAAATCAGAAGAGAGCGACAAAGTACTGGGGCTGGAAGCGGGAGCCGACGACTATTTGACCAAACCCTTTGGCGTACAGGAATTTACGGCCCGTGTAAGAGCCTTGTTGCGCCGGGGCGACCGGCACCATAACCAGCCCGCAACGCCACCAGAAACCGGCATTTATACTTACAAAGACCTGACCATTGACCGGTCCATGCGACGGGTAATTCTGGCGGGCAACCGTGTTGAACTGACGCCTAAAGAGTTCGACCTGCTGGCTCTGCTGGCCGAACATCCCGGCAAAACATACAGCCGTAAAGAGTTGTTGAGTCTCGTCTGGGATTACACATTTGATGGGTATGAACATACGGTGACGGCTCACGTTAACCGGTTACGCAACAAAATTGAAGCCGACTTTTCGCACCCCGCTTACATCCTGACAACCTGGGGTGTTGGCTACCGATTTGCTGAACCAGACCGGATCGACCCATCATGAACCAACCTACAGCCCGTTCTACGGCCCGCACCGAAGCCGGCAACCGCTGGTCGTTAAGCCTGTTTACCAAACTGGCTCTCACCTTTCTGTTGATTCTGACCCTGCTGGCGGTCGTTTACAGTTACCTGACCGCTTACTCGGCCAACCGCTATTTTGAGGCAACCTACCAACGGCTCAATCAGGATGTAGCGGCTCATATCGCCAAGTTTGCCCGGCCCTTTATCAATCAGCAGGTTAACCGGCGCGGGGCGGATGAAATCTTTTTTAACGCGATGGTAACCAACCCAAGTGCTGAAGTTTATCTGCTGGATTCTACGGGCCGGATTCTGCTTTACCACGCGCCGGACAGCAAAATAAAACGGCATCGGGTTGGATTGGAGCCTATTCAGCGGTTTATTCAAACGCACGGACAGCTCTTCATCAAGGGCGACGATCCGCGCAGCGAAACCGGACAAAAGATTTTCTCGGCGGCTGATGTTATTCGTGAAGGACGGAAACAGGGGTACGTTTATGTGATTCTGGGCAGTGAAGAATACGGTTCGGCGATGGCTCTGCTTCGGCAGGATTACGTGTTGCAGTGGGGAATAAAAACAATGCTTATTACCTTACTGGCCGCTTTGGCGGTTGGATTGGCGGCTTTTTATTCCCAAACCCGAAACCTGCGAACGGTGGTTCAGACCGTTAACCGGTTCAGCGAGGGCGACTTCTCGGCCCGTATCCGGGTCGGCGCGTCGAGCGAGGTGGCGCAGGTAGCCGCTACATTCAACGACATGGCCGACCGCCTGACCCGCACCATTGCCGACCTGCGGCAGTCCGAACAAACCCGACGCGATCTTATTGCCAATATTTCGCACGATCTGCGGACGCCCGTTACGGCCATCCACGGGTACGCCGAAACGCTGGCTTTACAATCCACCTTCGACGAAGATAAGACCAGACAATACGCTGGCGTCATTCTTCAAAGCACAAAAACGCTGACGAAGCGCGTGAACGAACTATTCGAATTGTCGAAACTCGACGCTACAGAAGCTCCGCTCCAGCGCGAACCGTTTATTCTGGCCGACCTGGTAACGGAAGTTTTTGCTAAATTTCAACTGCTGGCCCACTCAAAAAACGTAGCCTTCGAGTGCATCAACTGCAACTGCTCAACGCCCTGTTTCGCCGATATAAGCCTGATGGAACGAGTGATTCAGAACTTGGTTGAAAACGCCGTTCGCTACGCACCGGATGGCAGTCGGGTACAACTCGAACTGGCTGAGAAGGGGTCGTTCATCCGGGTGTCGGTCCAGAATGCAACGGATGATCTGCCAGCGTCCGTCTGGGCCTACCTGACCGGCAGCACATCGGCCCGTCCGCCCAGCGTCGGGCTGGGGTTAGCCATCGTTCGTAAGATTCTGAGTCTACATCAAACCGACCTGTCCGTTGAGCAACGCACCGACGGTACGGTGTGTTTTTCGTTTACGCTACCCGTTTATAGCACGCCCGTTCTCTAACGAATTGGGTACGTTTCGGCTTGTGGCACAGATGTCATCTTTTTTAGGTCATCGAACGGGAAAGATGACATCTGTGCCACAAGCCGAAACGTACCCAACGAACTTCTTCCTGAACATTACCTTGATCTGCTTAAAAACCTATCAATGCGCCGTTATCTGATCGAGGATGAGGCTCGACCTTGCGCCTGTTTCGCCCGTGCTGGGGCTTTTGTCTTCGTCCCGCAAGTCCTTCACGATCAACTCAATCAGTGGCTGCTGTACGTGTTCCGGGAAGGGTATCGTGTGTTCGTCAACACCGGCTTCTGTTTCGACTTTGATGATGAATTTTTCAAAGAACGAGAACGTGATTTTCCCGTTGGAACCAATCAACTGCGTTTGCTCAAGCCGCTGTTCTTTGTTCACCGTGAAGCACCAGTTTCCGGTTCCCAACACGCCCGACTCGAATTCAAAATTAGCCATAACAATGTCGTCGGCGTGGTACAAACCGGCCTGATTGCGGGCGATTCCGCTGGCGGTTTTGATGGGGCCAAGCAGGTATTCCAGAAAATCGAACTGGTGCGAAGCCAGGTCGTGAAAAAGCCCTCCCCCTGAAATGTTCGGCGAAACCCGCCAGTTAGGTTCTGGTCCTTCCCCCATTTCTCTGGCCGCCGGTTGCCAGTTCAACTGGATATGCACGTAGCGAATATCGCCGATAACCTTCTGATCAACAAGTTCTTTCACTTTCAGAAAATAGGGAAGTGCCCGCCGGTAAAACGCCACAAACAGCGGCACACCCGTTTCCCGGCTCACTTGGTTCATGGCTTCGCACTCAGCCGCATTCAGGGCCATCGGTTTTTCGACATAGACCGGTTTTCCGGCCCGCATAGCCCGAATGGCGTAGTCGGCATGGCTATCGGGGGGAGTAGCCACGTAAATCGCGTTGACATCGGGGTCGTTGATGAGCGCGTCGGCATCGGTGTACCATTTCGGGACATTGTGTCTTTTGGCGTAGTCGGCCGCTTTTTCGGCATCCCTTCGCATCACGGCAACAAGTGTTGAGTTGGGCACTTTCGAGAAGGCCGGGCCACTTTTCACTTCGGTCACGTCTCCGCAACCGATAACTCCCCAATTGATTTGATCCATGCGGCTATTGACAGGCTAAGAACGCGTTTTTTAAGTTACCTGTAAAAGCATCTTATTCGATAGTTTACCGTGAAGCTGTTTAAACTTTTTATTTGGGGTTAAAAACGAGTGCTTTTTTTTGTCATTGTGTCAAAATGTTTAAACAACTAATAAGCTGATTTTTAACCTTGTATCTCTCTGCTATGCAACGACTTAGTTTACTTTCACTACTGTGTCTGCCTTTGGCTGCATTCGCACAACAGGAAAAAAGCCCTTCTGACGTCAAGGCTGTCTCACAAACGCTCGATTTGGGGCTGGCACTAAAACGGGATTTTACAACGGTTGCGGTGTCAATCAACCGATTGCATGGGCTGGGGTACTCCCGACGCATCCGAATTGGCTACGGCCTGCGGCTTACGTCGGCTTTTGGCCGCAATACCGACTATCGGACGGCCCCGCCGGACCTGGTTAAAGGCAAAGGTAAAGCAAGTGTAATCGGGCTGTTCAGCAAAGACCTCGACGAAAATATTGACACCCTTCGACTACCGCAAACACAGGCCCATTCGATCAACGTCAGCGTTGCGCTGGAATACGCGTTGTCGCGCCGGGTGGCAATTGGCGTCAATATTGACGCCATCGGGTTTACCTTCGGCAGCCAGCAAAGCGGTACGTTCATTGCCAGCAGCCCAATACGGTCGCCGTTGACCGGCACCGTTCAGGAAGCCCGGTTAACGGCGTTCAACCTGTTGCTTGGCGACAAAAGCGACCGGGGAAGCCTGAATTCCGAGGGCTACGTTCGCTACCAGTTCGCCCCCCGCGTCAGTTTGCGAACAGGGCTTAGTTTTCAGTTCAACGAATACACCACAACGCGCAAACTGACCTTTGAAAACGACCGTTTTCGGAGCAGCAACTTAAGAATACTACTGGCCGCTGCTTATCACTTCTAACAAAGAAAATGTCAAAAATAATGGTCTGTTGCGCTAAACACGTTTAGCGCAACAGACCATTACCAGGTACGTTACTCGTTTACTGATTAGCCGGCTTCATTTTATCCTTCTTCATTTTGTCCATCTTCTTGCCGCTCATTTTGTCATCCATCATCTTTCCATCCGACATTTTGTCCTTAGCCATTTTATCGTCGTTCATTTTCGAAGCCGACATCTTGTCTTTCTTCATTTTGTCGTCTTTCATTTTGTCCTGTGCGAAAACAGCAGTGGACAGAGTCAGAGCCGTTGCAAACGCCAGCGCGATTAATTTTTTCATGAGTAACTGATTACAGGGTGAAAATTTTTGAAAGAAATAAGTCGGGCTTCCGCCTTACTACCTGTAAGACAGACGACTTACACTCAAAAACCTATCTCCACACTGAATGTTATCACGGAAGTATAACATTTCAAAATGCCCGCATATTCAGTTGTCCGGTCACTTTTGCGCTGAATTTATTCATCTTCATAAAGGATGGGAACCCTTGACTATCAGCTTTTTTTCTGTTTCCCGGCTATGGCCGTAATAGCCGCAACAAGCCGGTCGAGGTCTTTGGGCGAATGGTAAACGTGGGGCGTCACGCGTACGCCATGAATGTTTTCCCAGTCGATGCCAACCGTATGAATTTTATATTGATTCAACAACTGCCCGTCAATTTCACCGGGTTTCATACCATTGATGGAAAACAGAGCCACCGCTCCGGCGAATTCGGGTTTTAGCGAGGTGTGAATGGTAACGCCCGGAATGTCCCGCACACGCTCGGCCCAGTAGTTTTTGAGGTAATGGGCGCGGGCAAACTTGCGGGCGGTGCCGATGCTGTTATGAAAATCAACGGCGGTACCAATCGCCATTTCGGACGCAAATGAACGCGTACCGAGGCTCTCGAATTTCCGAATATCGGGTCCGTCGGGTTCATTGTTCGACAGCAAAGCCCATACGTTGCGAATCTTGTTTTGCCGGATGTACAGCAGCCCGCTCCCAAACGGTGCCGACAGCCATTTGTGCAGGCTGCTGGCAAAATAATCGGCACCGAGGTCGGGAATTTTGAAATCAAAAAGAGCGAACGAATGAGCACCATCGGCAATGACCTCGATGCCCCGTTTATGGGCTTCATCGGCAATTTTCCGAACCGGCATCACCTGCCCGACCCAGTTAATCATGTGGGTAATATGCACCACTTTGGTTTTCGGGGTGAACGCCCGTACATACTGCTCGGCCAGGGCATCGTCGTTCTCGCTGGGCAGGTCTAAATTCAGATAAACCAGCTTGATGCCATCGCGTTTTTCGCGCTGTTTCCAGGCATTCAGCATATTCGGGTAATCCTGTTTGGCAAGGATGACTTCGTCGCCCGCTTTCAGATTCAGGCCAAAAATAACCGTATTTAACCCTTCCGTTGAATTGCGGTTGATCGCAATTTCTTCGGATGAGCAACCCGCCAAATCGGCTAATTTGCTTCGCAAAGCCTCGCGCCCCTGATCCAGAATCCGCCACATATAATAAGACGGTGCTTCGTTGGCGTACTGATAAAACCGGATGTGGGCGTCCTGCACGACCTTCGGCTGCGGGCAAACGCCCCCGTTATTGAGGTTGAGCAAGTTGGGCGAAACTGTATACTCCGACTTCACCCACGACCAGAAATCTTCATCCTGCGCCCACTCGGCGGCCGATTTTTGTGCGGCATTGGCGGCTATGACAGGCCGGGCAAATGTTTCGGGCAAAAACTGGGGGAGCGTCAGGGCACCGGTGGCTGCGGCTGCCGTTTGGCGGAAGAAGGTTCTACGAGAGGCCATGTAGCGTATGAAGTTGAGAATGAGCGATGTACGGTAAAACTACACCTTTTCGCACACGCGCACAAGAGCTTGCAATTGACTTTTTGATTTATTGACCCGTGAATAAGTCTGTAGAGTCTTTTACATCGCCTGTGTTAAATGGGTGATGTATAGCCAGAAAAGCGTCACCCTACAAACTTATTATGAGTCTACCCATCGTTTTGGTCAGGTGCAGATGGTCACAAAAACGTCCTTATATTGTCGCATTTGCCCCTCATGAATGTACCTCGTCCGGTTTAACTTTATGCAAACAGTAAATCAATAGCAAACAAGATGAGACAGATCAGAATCCTGGAACATATCTCACTGGACGGCGTGATCCAACACGAAAACGACGAAAACTTCGCGCACGGCAATTGGACGATGCCTTTTCGAAGTCCGGCTGGCTTAGAGGCCGTCGAAGAGGCACAGGGCAGCCTCTTCGATCTGCTGCTTGGCCGTCAAACCTACGATTTGTGGTCCGACTACTGGCCCAAAGCCGGGAATACTCCAATAGCCAACGGTCTGAATGCTGCGACCAAATACGTCGCCACCCACCGGCCGGACAGCCTCAAATGGGCCCCGGTCGAGGACTTGGGCGCAGATGTAATTGCGGGTATTCGCAGCCTCAAGTCGACGGAGGGTCCTGACCTGATCGTCTGGGGAAGTTCAACGTTGACGTCGGTACTGCTCGACCAGGGCTTGGTCGACGAGGTTGTGTTGCTGATCTATCCAGTCTTGCTGGGCCGGGGCAAACGCTTTTTTTCGGACAGTGTCGACCCCTGCCAACTCGCTTTGGTCAGCACGAAGGTTACCTCAACAGGCGTGCTGATAAACACGTACCGGAACGTCGGACCGCTGCGAACCTAAGTGTGGTTTGCGAGCCGCCACAAGACCAGACTATTTACGAACCCATTCACGCATCAATAACGTGTTATAAATTAATGTGGCCGGACAAAATTACTAAACACGAGGTGGTCCGCTATTCAGGCACGAAGAGCACAGAGTTTTATGTGGTTGATTGTTAGTCACATAAAAACTCCGTGCTCTTTGTGCCTTTGTGGTTAATTATTTTAATCTTGACTTAGTCACTCAGGCCATGGCCGCTATTTTACTGTATTTATTTTTATAATGTACGGGCGATATACCAGTGATTTTTTTGAACATTATGCGGAAAGCTTTCGTATCCGAATAGCCAACATCATACATGACTTCATTGATATTTTTTCGGCTGGTTTCGAAACTCTTTTTTGCTGATTCTATTTTCACCCGCTGAATGTATTCGGCAACGGTATTATTCGTCATTTTTTTGAAACGCCGTTCAAAACTTCGGCGGCCAACAGCAAATTTGTCGGCTAATTGATCAATCGTTAATTTATCCTGATAATTTTCCTCAATAAACGCCTGTGCTTTTTTTACAACATCATCATTATGACCAGTTTGCCCATTAAAAATAATAAACGGCGACTGACTTTTTCGGTCTATATCAACAGCAAATACTTTGGCAGCCAGAATAGCCGTTTCCCGATCCGTATATTTCTCAACAAGGTGCAGGAGCAGGTTCCAGTATGACATAGCTCCACCACTCGAATAAAGCCCTTTTTCTTCAGTAATAATTTTATCATCGACCAGTTCAACATCAGGAAACATAGCCCTGAACTCACTCGCGAATCGCCAGTGGGTGGAGCACTTTTTACCCGACAATAAACCCGTAGAAGCCAGTAAAAAAGCACCCACGCACAAGCTCACGACTTCGGCTCCATTTTTATATTGATTGACGATCCACGGCACAAAATCCTGATTCACTTCCAGGGCTGTTTTCATATCGCCGTTTATAGCCGGTATGAAAATCAAATCCGTCTTTTCTATGTCCTTTATCAGTGAATCTGCGTGAACCGTAAACAGGTTATTATGCAGCTTTATTTCGGTCGATAATCCAACAAGCTGCACATCAAATAAGGGCGGTTTACCGGCCGAAATCATAAACTCATTGACGGCCGTAAACAGGTGGCGTGGATCGTCAACACTGGCTAAAACAGCCCTTTCCGGCACTAATATGGCTATGTGTTTCATAGGCTAAATATAAGCAAAAAATATGTCACAATCAACCCCTGATTCAGTCGTTTTTGCCCCCTTTACTACCAATTAATTGCGCTATATTTGTTAAGTAAATGAGCAAAATAAACCACGTTTTAAACACAGAGGCACAGGGTGCATTTCAATTTGTCGGACAGATGTCATCTTTGCTTTGCCACGACTTAAAAAGATGACATCTGTCCGACAAATTGAAATGCACCCAAGGCACAGAAGATAAATTCCAAAATCAATTAATCCTTTGTGTACTTTATACCTCTGTGTTTAACATTTTTCAGTTTAGTGCTTTAATCAATTAATCGTAAAATTAGAAAAAAAATGGCAACAATTAATCCTTATCTGAACTTCAACGGTAATACCGAAGAAGCCTTCACCTTTTACAAATCCGTATTCGGTGGCGAGTTCCTTGCGTTTCAACGGTTTAAAGATGTACCAAACCTTTCGGGTGAGGTCGTACTATCGGAAAGCGACGGGGAGAAACTAATGCATGTTGCCTTACCAATCGGGAAAGGAAACATGCTGATGGCTACCGATATTCTTGAATCGATGGGGCAATCACTCACTATTGGTAACAATTACTCACTCTCCATTGATACGGAGAGCGAGGTAGAAGCAACGAATTTATTTAATGCACTGTCGGCAGATGGCACGATAACAATGCCGTTTGAAAAAGCTTTCTGGGGGGCCTATTTCGGTATGGTTACCGATAAATTTGGCATTCAATGGATGGTAAATCACGACTCGAATAAACAATAAGAAACAGCTAATCAAACCGAATAATGCGGAAAGTAAAATTGCAAATGCAGCTCTCGGTCGATGGCTTTGTAGCCGGGCCAACTGGAGAGATGGACTGGATGGTCTGGGATTGGGACGACGTATTGAAAAATTACATCACCGGTATCACCGAATCCGTTGATTGCATACTGCTTGGCCGGGTGCTGGCGCAGGGCTTTATTCCGACATGGGCAGCCAGAGCAAATGACCCCCAAACAGCCGACGATTTCTCCCGTAAAATGGTGGATACGCCCAAAATTGTTTTCTCCAATACACTTTCTGGCAGTGAATGGGCCAATACCCGTTTAGCCACTAACATTAGCACAGAAATTGCGGCATTAAAACAGCAGCCCGGACGCGATATTATGGTATATGGAGGCAGTGCGTTCGTATCCGCTTTAATTCAGCATGACTTAATTGATGAGTACCATCTGTTTATCAATCCGGTCGTTCTGGGTAATGGCCTGCCTATCTGGCAGAGCATTAGCGAGCGGGCAAATCTGAAGCTTATCAACACAACCGTGAGCGCAACGGGGGTTGTTGTCCTTTGCTACGAGCCGGTTATATGAATTGGGTGATGCGGTCGTAGGTCGTACCAATGGGCTTCAGCCCGTTTTTGACAGTAGCATGAACTACGGGCTGAAGCCCATTGGTACGACCTACGACCGCGTCACCCAATTTAGGTTAGACACGATGGTCAAGTAATCGTCCGTAAAAACAAAACGTCCGGCCAACTCGCCGGACGTTTTGTTTTTTACGGAAATCTTGGAAACTTGCTGAAGTCAGGTTTGCGCTTTTCCAGAAAGGCATCTTTGCCTTCTTTCGCTTCTTCCGACAGGTAATACAGCAGCGTCGCATCGCCCGCTAATTGCTGAATACCGGCCTGACCGTCTAACTCAGCGTTGAACGAAGCTTTGAGCATTCGCAGAGCCAGCGGACTTTTGTCGAGGATTTTGCGGCACCACGCAATAGTCGTTTCTTCTAACTGGTCGAGCGGCACCACTTTATTCACCAGACCCATGTCCAGGGCTTCCTGCGCGTCGTACTGATCGCAGAGGAGCCAGATTTCGCGGGCCTTTTTCTGACCGACAACCCGTGCCAGATACGATGCCCCAAACCCACCATCGAACGAGCCGACTTTGGGGCCGGTCTGTCCGAAACGGGCATTATCGGCGGCAATACTCAGGTCGCAGACAACGTGCAGCACGTGACCGCCCCCAATAGCATAGCCCGCTACCATTGCAATAACGGGTTTAGGAATGCGCCGGATTTGCATTTGCAGGTCCAATACGTTCAGGCGGGGCACTTTGTCTTCACCCACGTAGCCGCCATGTCCGCGAACGGATTGGTCGCCACCGGAGCAGAAGGCTTCGCCCCCCTCGCCGGTGAGGATAATTACGCCAACGCGCTCATCCTGCCGGGCCAGTTCCATCGCTTCCGACATCTCTCTGACCGTCAGGGGCGTAAACGCGTTGCGCTTGTGCGGGCGGTTGATACTGATTTTGGCAATTCCGTCGTAGTAGCTGAACAGAATTTCCTCGTATTCTTTAATCGATTCCCAGGGGTAGTTGCTTTTCATGTAATAAAGAGTGAAAGAGCGAAAGAGTGAAAGAGTGAAAAAGCGGCTCTCTCAATTCGCTCTTTCGCTCTTTCGCTCTTTCACTCCTCGAAAGAGACTTCATGGTACTGTACATCCCACGTATGGTCGGCCATCATGCGGACGGTAGCAAGGCAGCGTTCAAAAGGAAATTTACGGCCCCACTCGTTCGGGCCGATCATCGACAGAACATCGGTGCTGTTGGTGCCTTTGCGCTGGTAGAAATAGTACGTATGACCCACCACCGGCTCAAAACTCATCTGGGCCGAATAAATTCGCTCCGATACTTCGACGCGATGCCGGATGGCGGTCGCCTGCTCGGCCAGCAACTGCATCTGTTTATACAACTGACTGAGTTGCATATCCGTTTGCTCGCGCATGGCGGCTACGGCCCGGCCCGTAATTTTACCTTTATCTTCGGGCCGGATAACCGCCCCACCCGCCGTATGCGCATACGCCAGCAGACCGGGTGACTCGGCCACCTTGTCGGGCGAGATTGGGTTAATAAATACCTTCGCTTCTTCCATTCTTAAAGAGTGAAAGAGCGAAAGAGTGAAAGGGTGAAAAGCTGACGCTCTTTCACTCTTTCGCTCTTTCACTCTTTTAGGTTTTGTATAGTAACCGACCTACAAACGACTTTGTTCGCTGTCGTTGAATGACAAAAAATAACGCATATTTACGCCGTACAATTGGCGCAATGCCACAAAAGTAAGCGAAAACCGCTATGGAAACCACCCTTCCGCCCATCACATCGGCAACAATGCACCGGCATGAGTTTTTTCGGCTTGTGGGCACCGGCATTGGCGCAATCCTGCTGACGCGCTGCATGGCGGGGTGTGCTGGCGATGCCAACAACGACCCAACACCCGACCCCAGCCAGAAAGTCGATTTCACACTTCGGTTAGACGATAAAGCCAACGAAAACTTAATCGGTAAAGGAGGTTATGTGATTATCAACAATGTTATTGTGGCCCAAACAAAAGACGGTCAGTTTGTAGCCGTATCGGCCAACTGTACGCATCAGGGCACGGAGTTAGTCTACAAATCGCCTGAAAATCAGTTCTATTGCCCGCTTCATCTGTCGCGTTTCGATACGACAGGCAAGGTAATTGTCGGTCCGGCCACCCTCCCGTTAACGCAATATACGGTTGAAACGAACCTCACGGCAGGCACGGTGCGGGTCCGTAGTTAATGATGAACTGATTCATTTATTAACTATTCGTGCAGGATGAAACCAAGCTATCTTTTCTGAGATAATCGCCTGATTATAAACCTACAAGGTTTCTAAAACTTTATAGGTTTAATCTACCTACTTACACACCTTATGACGCTTGATCCTGCCCGCCCTGACAAGTGGCCGATACCGCAAACGCCTTACGAAGCCGAGGCTCTGGCGTTCTGTAGGGCGTGGCTGAGCGGGCAAACGGCGTTCACACTCCATACATCAGGCTCAACGGGGATACCCAAACCCATTACACTCACACGGGCACAAATGCGGGCCAGCGCACACCTGACCGGACAGACACTCGGTTTACAGCCGGGCGATGCCGCTCTCGTTTGCCTGAATATTCGCTATGTAGCCGGGATTATGATGCTGGTTCGCGGATTGGAACTGGGCCTGCCCATGACCATCATCGAGCCAGCAGGTAACCCTCTGGCCGACTTCAATCCGTATACGGACCGGTTTGCGTTTACCGCCTTCGTTCCCCTCCAACTCCAGACAATTTTGGCTGTAGCGTCCGACAAACTGCCCATTTTGGATACTATGAAGGCTATTTTGATTGGCGGTGCGGCTACGAGTCCAGCATTAGAAAAGGCCCTAAAGGTGATTACAGCCCCGGTTTACGCCACGTACGGCATGACCGAAACCGTTTCGCATATTGCCCTCCGGCGGTTGAACGGACCAGCGGCCAGCGAATTATTTACCGCCCTTTCGGGTGTTGAATTGGGGACCGACGAGCGCGGCTGTCTGCACATCACGGCAGCCGCCACCAATTTTGAGCGGGTACAGACAAACGACGTTGTCGAACTGACCAGCCCGATGCAGTTTCGGTTGCTGGGCCGCGCCGACCGGATTATCAATAGCGGGGGCGTTAAGATTCAGCCCGAACAGGTCGAGCAGGTGATTGATAACGTGTTGTCAGGCAGCGATTTAGGTTCAGAGAAAACAAACTCCCGGTTGTTTGTGGCGGGTTTGCCCGATGAGCGGCTGGGCCAGCGGGTCGTGGTATTTCTGGAAAATCAGATTATTAGACCGAACCAGTGGGCATCCATTCAGGCAGCTATTGGGGCGGAGTTGGGCGTCTACGCCGTGCCGAAGGCGTTTATTACGGTCGAGAAATTTTCGGAAACACCCACGGGAAAGGTTGACCAGAAAGCCACGATAGCCCAAATACGCTAACTTTACAACCCAGTACGGGATTCAGCCGACGGTTTTCGGTAATCGACAAACCGACGTATCTCCTACCGAAAACCGTGAACCGAAAACCAATTTATGTCTTTCAAAACCATCCAGATTCGCTACCAGACTGCCCGGTCGCTGCCCGCTCCCTACGCTTATTTTTATACGCTGACGCTGCAACCCGCAGCCAATAACGCCTTACAGGTCGACCTGGCGCTTACCTACCCCGACCGCGACGATATTGAAGACGATGAACTGATCGCCGAAGGATTCACCCGCGATGATGATTTTACGTGGTCCGGCAAATTACCCAAATCGTGGCTTGATACGATTGACAAACTGGCTGGCAAAACCCGCTTTAAACCACTCGATGAAGAGGATATGGACGAGGATGATGACTTCTGGGACGTTTCCATCACCAATGCAGGCACCGACGAAAAACGCGGCATACCCACCAATGCCGACACCTGGCAGTACACGGTACAGGAGTTGATGCAGGCGGCTTATGAGTCGATGGGGCGCGAGCGTCCGTTTGAGCTAACGTATGTGAACCGGACCCAGCAGGACGAACTGGAACTGCGCCTGACGGCTTCCTTCGCCGGTCGAACGGTCACGGTTGTTAGCAACCGGAACGGTCGCGAACAAAGCAAAACCCTGCCCTGGGAAACGCTTCAACAGGTGATGAGTCAGGTCTATAATTATGATTACGAGCCGGAAGACGCGCAGCCCAAACGCCCCAAACAGAACGGCCAATGGCTCAGCTTAGGCACCGACGAGTGGTATGACATCAGCAAATTCCGGGCATTAACAAAAGGCCTGAGCGAGTTAGCTTAGTGCCTCCCGGCGGGCACAATACGCTGTTCAGCAAAAGCTTGGTGTAACTTCCTCTACCAACCCTAAAAGGGTTGACTATGGATATCCCCGGATGCAGTCCGGGGGTTCGGGGCAGTTCGGGGTTCGGGGCAGTACGGGAGCTTACGGGCGGGTTTCCGGGTTGGTAGTCACGTCCAAACCTCGGTCGAGACCATGCCACCTACGTGTGACTGGCGTTTTTGTTGGGTTAGTCCCGATTCGGAAAGCAGCCGTTGCCAATCGGCTAACGTTCGGGTTTCGATACCCGCCGTGAGCCGAAAAAAGGCAATCATAACCCGCAG
Source organism: uncultured Spirosoma sp. (assembly GCA_964244845.1). GTDB lineage: Bacteria > Bacteroidota > Bacteroidia > Cytophagales > Spirosomataceae > Spirosoma. The sequence continues at coordinate 259,864 of CAXTKE010000004.1, read as the reverse complement.
GAGTAATTTTTGCCAGCCAGCCTGAGGGTTTACGAAGTCCGTCACGAGCCACCGGCCTCCCGGTTTGAGGGCCTGGCGCAGCGGGGGCAGTACGCGCTCACGAAGCGTTTGTTCGGTGAAAAGGTCCAGTAAAAACGGCGTGATAATAACGTCGAAACGCTCATTAGCAGCGAGACTGGTAACATCGCCCACCCGAAACTCAACGGAACCCGGCACGGCATGGCGTACCATCCGCCGACTGGCGCGGGCAACCATCTGCGCCGACAATTCAAGATAAACGACACGCTTCGGCTGACACTGGCGCAAAATATACTCCAGCAACCAGCCCGTTCCGCCCCCAACCAGCAACACCGATGCACCGGCCTGAATGGGTGCATCGGTGCTGTTCTGCAAAAATACAGTCTGTGCCCATTGCAGCCGCCGACCAAAGACAGCAACCGCAAGGGCGTCGTAAACCGGTGCGACCCAGTCGAAATTATTGGCCTTTTTATCGTTCACAGGCACAGATAAGCACACAATTTCAGGATGATACTGACAAAGATAAACGAATCGACTTTTGCCAATTAATCTGTTTTTGTTGTTTACGCAATCGCCCAAACAGAAAATCCCTGTGCCAGAGGTATAGACCAGGGCACAGGGATTTTTCATGTACATAACCCGTTCCGTCAGCTTCAGGCGGCTACCGTCGTGCTCACCGTTCTGTGGCTTTCGGGCTTGAGCGTCAGGTCTTTTCCGTGCAGGCAGATGGTGATGGGCTGTGCCGAAAAATTGTGTATCGTTACGTCTTGCTGCGTGGTTCTTACCTCCAGCAACGCACCCCGGAACCGGATTTTGAAGGCCAGCGACTGCCAGTTGTCGGGGCAGTAGGGGTTCAGCACAATCCGGTGATCGGCCCCGTTTTTATCGTCGATGCGCAGGCCGCCAAAACCCTTCACAACGGCCAGCCACGTACCGGCCATACTCGTAATGTGGCACCCGTCTTCGGTATCGTTGTTGTAATCGTCGAGATCGAGACGGGCGGTGCGGAGGTACATCTCGTACGCTTTTTCTTTCATGCCCAGTTTCGACGCCTGAATGGAGTGAACGCAGGGCGACAGCGACGATTCATGCACGGTCATGGGTTCGTAGAAATCGAAATTGCGCCGGAGCGTTTCCGTATCGAACTCATCTTCAAAGAAATACAGCCCCTGCAACACATCGGCTTGTTTGATAAAGCACGACCGCAGAATCCGGTCCCACGACCAGTTCTGATTAATGGGCCGTTGCCCCTTCGGAATGTCCGACACGGGCATCAGGTCTTTGTCCAGAAAGCCTTCCTGTTGCAGAAAAACACCTTTTTCGGCATCGGCTGGCAGATGCATTTTGTCAATAATCTGCCGGGCGGTCGCGAGTTCTTTTTCTTCGCGGAAGTGAATCCGGTCGATCAGTTCGGCGTATTTTTCGGGGTCGAGGGCTTTCACTTTCGCTACCGCTTCGGTGGTGTAGCGCAGTGTCCAGGCGGCAATGTAGTTGGTGTACCAGTTGTTGTTAACGTTGTTTTCGTACTCGTTCGGCCCCGTCACGCCCAGCATCACGTACTGCTCTTTTGCAGCCGACCAGTTAACGCGCTGACTCCAGAACCGACTGATGGCAATAAGCACTTCCAGCCCGTAATCCGCCAGGTATTGCTCGTCGCCGGTGTAGCGAACGTAGTCATAAATGGCGTAGGCGATGGCCCCGTTGCGGTGGATTTCCTCGAAGGTAATTTCCCATTCGTTGTGGCATTCCTCGCCGTTCATGGTTACCATCGGGTACAAGGCGGCTCCGGCCCGAAAGCCCAGTTTTTGCGCGTTTTCGATGGCTTTTCCGAGTTGCTTATACCGGTAAACGAGCAGGTTTTTGGCTACTTTCTGGTCGGCAGTCGAGAGGTAGAACGGCAGGCAATAGGCTTCGGTATCCCAGTAAGTGCTGCCGCCGTATTTCTCGCCGGTGAATCCCTTCGGACCGATGTTCAGCCGTTCGTCTTCGCCGGTATAAGTCTGGTTTAACTGAAAAATATTGAACCGGATACCCTGTTGCGCGGCAACGTCGCCGTCAATAACGATGTCGTTGGTTTTCCATTTATCGGCCCAGGCCTGCATCTGCTCAAACAGCATTTTGTCGAAGCCTTTCCGCGTAATTCGCTGGATGTATTGACGGGCCTCTTTGATAATTGTATCGCTGTCGTAATTGAGCGACGACAGGTTTACGGCATACTTATAAATGGCTGTTTCCTGCCCCTTCCGGCAGTCGAGCGTGATGCGATTCGCTACGTATTTTTCGTACTTGATGGGTTGCGACTGGTAGTCAACTTTCACGCCATCCTGCTCAATTTCCACGCACATGCCCGTTGCCACATGGAAGCCCGTTTTGCGGGTGCGGAGTTCGATATAGGCTTCGCCGTAGCCGGTTTCTTTCCGCACCTCGTCCCAGAATGTTTCGTCGTAGTTGGCGTCTTTGTTGCGAATGGCCCCGTCAATGTAGGGCGTGATGGTAATTTTAGCGTCGAAGTTCAGGGGTTTGATGGCGTAGCGGATGGCCCCGGCTTCGTCGTCGACGATGGAGCAGAAGCGTTTGGCGTTGACCTGAAGCTCTTTACCACTTTTGAGAACGGCCACAAACGACCGTTCGAGGTAGCCTTCCTGCATGTTGAGCACCCGCCGAAAATCGCGCACGTCGCACTGGTTCAGATCGAGGGTTTCGTACTCAATATCAATGTCGATACCAATCCAGTTGGCGGCATTCAGCACTTTGGCGAAGTATTCGGGGTAGCCGTTTTTCCACCAGCCGACGCGGGTTTTATCGGGATAATACACCCCGGCGACGTAGTTTCCCTGGAGGGTTTTGCCCGTAAATTTCTCTTCAAATGAGCCGCGCCCACCGAGCCGCCCGTTGCCCAGCGACATCACGCTTTCGGTTACTTCGTTGTACTCGCGGTGAAATCCTTCTTCAACAATATTCCAGGGGTCCTGCGTAATGTAGTGTTTCATTCAATGGTTGATTTCGGAAGTTGTTCAGTTTGTCACACAGATGTCATCTTTACATGTTTGTGCCTGAAAAAGATGACATCTGTGTGACAAACTGAACAGCTTCCCTGGTTTCTATGACGCAAAAGTAGCCATTTCCGCTTTTACCCGCATGGCCTGTTTCATATGCCGCTCGCTATGCGCCACCAGCATCCGAAACGCATCGCCAAGCCGGATTTTGATCCAGTTACCAAACAGTGACATGACTTTTTCCCCATTCCAATCGAGGTAAACGGCTTTGTCCAACAGCGAATGCAGCAGCGTCTGTAGTTCGACAAACTGATTCTTCACGTCAGTCGGGTCTAAATCGGCGGCTGGTCGGGGGCGTATCATGCCGGGTGCGGGCAGCTTGAGTTTCACCTGCGGATCAACGACATACAGCATCACTTTGCCTACCCAATCGCTTTGAATGGGTTGGTCGGTGGGGTTCGTCTGGGCCAGACCAAGCTTGTCCACTTTGTGCTGAATATTTCGGATGTAGAACCGCTCGGCCAGGTTCAGGTGCTGCAAACACTCAACAATGCTCCATCGGTCGGGGGCCGGTTTCCAGCGCAGTTGCTCGTCAGATAGGTGGGCAAATTCGCGGTTTACCGTGTCCAGAATGGCAGTAAGGCGTGTTTGCAGGTCGTGGGCAGTATCGAGTTTTTGCATGGTTTTTTAAACACAGAGTAACAGAGGTATACACAGAGAACACAAAGAAATTCCACAAAAAACTTTGTGTTCTCTGTGTATACCTCTGTTACTCTGTGTTAAGTTTTTATTGCATTTGTACCTGTTGAAACTGCTCAACGTCGCGTTTGGAATCGAGGTCGATAGCACCGGCTTCAAAAGGCACCTGCGAGCAGTCGTTGCGGTGGCGGCCAATGACCCACTTCACGCCTTTATCGCCTTCCAGTTGCAGGAGTTCGGTGATGTAATCGCGGTGAAAAAGCGCGGGCACACTCAACTGCGTACCGTAGCGGCAGGCCACAATTCCCTTGCTCTCTTCATTGCGAATATCAATCATGTGCAACAGCAACCCCAGCGATACCAGCGGCTGGTCGGTATGCAGTACCAGCACGGATTCGATGTCTTTATTGGTCAGATACAGTGCCGCCAGCCCTGTTTTGAGCGATGAGGCCTGCCCCGTTGACCAGCTTGCGTTATCGACCAGCGTAATGGGCAAACCGGCCAGTTCAGGCACGATGCGGGCACGGTTTGCACCCAGCACCACAACGACCGGGCCGCGCTGAAGGGCGAGGGCACTCTCGGTTACCCGGCGCATTAGCGACTGACCTTTGTAGTGTAGTAACTGCTTTGGTTCTCCACCCATTCGGGAGGAGTCACCGGCGGCTAATATGATGGTTCCGATTTTCAAGCGATCACTGTTTTTAATGAAAGATAGGAAATAAAGAGTGAAAGAGCGAAAGAGCGAAAGAGTGAAAAAAACTTGCGTCAGTCTTTCACTCTTTCACTCTTTCGCTCTTTAAACACATCAGCGGGATAGCCAACGGCTACCAGCGAAAGTCCTTCGGCGGGGGCGGCCCAACCGGCTTTTTTTCGGTCACGCGCCAAAATAATCTGCTCAAAATCAGTCACGCTCAGCCGCTCCTGCCCCACTGCCAGCAAGGTGCCCACAATGGCCCGGACCATACCCCGCAAAAAACGGTCAGCCCGAATATGAAAGGTCAAACTGCCGTCTGGGTGCTGCTCCCAACAGGCTTGGTCTATGCGGCAGTTGAACGTTCGGACATCCGTTTTAATCTTGCTAAAGCTCTCAAAATCAGTATGGTTCAGCAATAGACTGGCAGCTTCGTTCATGCGGTCTATAGCCAGAGATAGTGTAAATACATACGCCAGCCCATCCAGAAACGGGTCTTTTCGACGGATAATCCGGTACTGGTAATAGCGATATGTGGCCGTAAAGCGGGCATGGTCGTCGGGACGGACGGGAAAGCAGTTATACACCGCTATATCGCGGGGAATCAAACTGTTGAGCGACCGAAGCAAGTGCGCAGGAATGGGTGTATCTACCTCGAAATGAGCAAATTGCTCGCCCGCATGAACCCCGGCATCCGTACGGCCACTACCCACAATAGCGATCGGTTGCCGCAACACGGTTGTGAGTGCCGTTTCGAGCACTTCCTGTACGCTCAAGCCGTTGGGTTGCCGCTGCCAGCCGTGGTAGTTTGTACCCCTGTAGGCCAGTTGGAGAAAATAACGCATATGTTCGACAAACGTACGGCTTATCGGCGAACCGGACAGGATGAGGGGCTTTGTCTACAGAAAAACGCCTGTAAACAAAGCCCCTGCTTAAAAAAGAGGAAGGAACGAGTTTAAAGCCAAAGATACAGTGAATCAGCCATTTCATAGCATAAAAAAAGCTATTCATAGGAAAATTTAGCGAACGTACTGTACTGTCTCTTATTCTAACTCCGGTTTGCTATTTAGGGGCTACATCTGCTGACAAATACGCAGAAGGAGTGAGCAAACGGTACGAGGGTAGCTGTACGTCAAGAATGGTCAGGTTTTGTCAGGAAATGGTCAAGGGGGTCCGTTTGTCATCCCGACGAAGGAGGGATCTCTCACGTTAAGCAGGTTAGAGATCCCTCCTTCGTCGGGATGACAAACACACTGTTTTCCTATTCTATCTTACATTATCAGGCATGACCATTCCTGACCACCTTTGACCAGTTCCTACAGCCGCTCGACTTCAAACCGAAGTTCATCGGCCAACTGCCGCAGGCGGTCCAAATTGGGGGCAGGCGGGGGCAATTGCTGACTCACGAACGCACATATCTCCCATACTTCGAGCACATCTTTCAACGCAATTTCCCGGTTCGGCAGGTCGGCACGGTCGGCGGTCAGGAGCAGCGTCCCTTTTATTTTTACCTGATTATACACCCGGCGGCAACAGATGCCGGAACCACCCGATCCGTCGGACCGCGACCCGTCGGACCGTTGCGGCTGGATTAGCAGCACATATAAGCGTCCATCGGCAATGTCGAACCAGTTTCTGATGAACCGGCCAACGAGCAGCGCACCGGGAAAAGCAAAATCATCGCCCGCTTCAAACGCGCGGTAATTCCCTTCGGGTAGCGTGGGCAGGTGCATGACCGGGAGCCGATGCACAAAATCGGCTTGCTGGTGGCGTTGCCCGTACTCCAAAAACTGGGGCTGCATCACTACAGCGATACCTGGGCCTAACGCCTGAGCGGGTGTATGGGGCCGGGCGTTGGTTGCCGGTCCTTCATATACGTTATTGAACGTTGTCGACTCGGCTCCATAGGTAGCCGTTGGTTTCGGAGCGGGCGGCTCCATACGAGGCTCTGGCTGAGGCAGAAACAAATCATCGGCAGCTAAGCGGCCGCGTTCGGGTGAGCGGTTGCCCGGCTGTTCAGAATTGAACCCTACGGGTTGAGACCGGTCATTCAGGACTGGCTCGGGCCGGGGCTGTACAGGGCGAATGGGGGCCGTAATAACGGGCGGAACGGGAGCCGGACGAACCTCCTCCTGCATCCGGTAGTACTTGTTCAGTACCGAAGAGAGCGGTTGCGGCTCGGGTTGCGGGGCCGTAGGAGCTGCAAAAATATCGGGAAAATCGGGGTGCTGAAACGGGTCGTCATCATCCGAATCCACTTTACCATCCGACCGAATCGTGGATGTACGCATGTCGGCAGGTTTGCTGGCCTGCCCAAGCGGGATGCTCAGGTTCGGGGTTTCGCGGAGTTTACGCAGGTCCTGGCGCGTCAGCAGTTCAACGGTTGTATTAAATGCTTTGGCAATGGCTTGTATATTTTGCCCGTTGGGGTTGGCACGGCCTTCTTCATAAGCCCCTAATAACGAACGCTTTATATTTATTTTTCGGGAAAATTGCTCCTGCGTCAGACCGTTCAGTTTGCGTAGGTAGCGGATGTTGTCACTTACGAGTGTCATCCGGGTGAGGGTTGGCTAAAGTTTCAGCTAATATAAACGATTCGTGTTTTAAATGCCAATTCCCCACAATTCGCCCGCTTTTTTGTATTTTTAACCTATTCTTTTGACTCCTTCATAGTCGAACGACATAACCTATGACAACACTTCCAACGCAAACCGACCTGCACGACGCGATACGAACCATCTTCGACGCCCAGCGTACCTACGCGCCCCGGATGGCATTGACCACCGCCGACCAGCGTATCGAACGAATCCGGCGTATCAAGACCTGGATTTCCGCCCACGAAACGGATATTCAGCAGGTCATGTACGACGATTTCAGAAAACCGTCGGCGGAGGTGATGCTGGGCGAACTGATGGCGTTGTATGCCGAGATCAAGCATACCATCCGGCATCTGAAAGGCTGGATGAAACCTCAGCGACTACCCACGCCAACGGCCCTGATTGGCACTAAAAGCCATTTGTTGCACGAGCCGAAGGGAAATGTGCTCATCATCGCCCCCTGGAATTACCCCTTCGTGCTGTGCCTCCGTCCGTTGGTATCGGCCATAGCTGCCGGAAACGTAGCCATACTGAAACCGTCGGAGATGACACCGCATACGGCCGGATTGATAAAACGAATGATTACCGAGTTGTTTCCAGCCGAGGAAGTGGCCGTTTTTGAGGGCGATGCCGATGTGTCGCAGGCTCTGCTGGAACTCCCCTTCAACCATATTTTCTTTACCGGAAGTCCGGCGGTAGGGCGGGTTGTGATGGCCGCTGCCGCTAAACATTTAGCCTCCGTTACGCTCGAACTTGGGGGTAAGTCGCCGGGCATCGTCGATGAGTCAGCGGATGTCAAACAAGCGGCTGGTCAACTGGCCTGGGGCAAGTACCTCAACAACGGACAAACCTGCATTGCACCCGACTATCTGCTTGTCCATCAGTCGGTTAAGCAACCGTTTATGCAGGCACTGCGCGATGCACTGACGGGTATGTACAGTCCCGATGGCAAGCCCGTAGAGGCATCCGTCAGCTACGCCCGCATCGTCAATAACCGGCATTTCGAGCGGATTAAAGCGTTGGTCGAGGACGCCGTTGACCAGGGCGCGACCGTGACGATAGGCGGAAAAATGAACGCGGACCAGAACTTCATCGAACCGACCGTGCTGGAGGGTGTTACCGATGCGATGCAGGTGATGAATGACGAAATTTTCGGTCCGGTACTGCCCGTGCTCACCTATACCAACCTGGACGACGCCCTGCGGATAATCAACCAGCGCGACAAACCGCTGGCCCTTTATATCCACAGTCGGAACAAAAAAACGACGCAGTATATTCTCGACCGTACCTCGGCGGGCGATACGGTGGTGAACGACACGATGCTCCAGTTCGGCAATGTCGAACTACCCTTTGGCGGGGTCAACAACAGCGGGTTGGGCAAGTCGAATGGATTCTTCAGTTTTCAGGAATTTTCTAACCAGCGGGGACTCATGCAGCGCGACTTCGGCACGATGAAATTCATTTACCCGCCCTATACCGACAAGGTAAAAAAGCTGATTAACTTCATCGTGAAGTATGTGTAACTAATTGTATTTAAGGTAGCTAAAATAATTAAGTAGAATTAAAGTGCATTCAGATAGTAGTGGTATCAGTTTTGAGAAACTGACACCACTACTATCTGCCTCAACGGGACAGAGCCATCATCAGCAATTTTATGAATTTGCCTGAACGATTGTTGCCGGTTCGTGACTTGTTTGCGACTAACCGGATCAGTGATTCTTCTTTCATTTTTCTACTAATTACTGACCATGCCAGATCCGATCAAACCCAGTCGCCGGGTGCTCGACACCATCCGCAAAACCGTCCTTCAGCGGGAAAACAACCGCAGCAAAACATCTAACTTCTTCATGCTGGAAGAAGTGCTTTCAGCCGACACGCAGGCTCTGATTCCCCGTCAGCGGGTAGACATCCAACGCCCGACGGTGCTCGCTTTTGCCGACGACGCGCCCCTTATGAACTGGGCACATCCGTGCCGCTATCTGCTTCACGATGCCGAAACGGGAGAATTATACAAGGAAATTTCGGCGCAGTTTCCGCCCTTCGGTGGCGAACGGCAAACCCCCAAAACGTTTCGCCCGTTTCACGAAGTTGTTGCGTTCACGCAGCCCGTTATAACCCGTTTCCAGCCCGAACTGGTTGTGCGTCCTCTGTTTGGTGAAGGAAGCCGGTACGCTGTTTTATTCGCCGGTATGGCCAATAACCGCCATACCAATGATCTGGAGTTTCTTTACCGCACACTGCGCCATGTGTACAAAATACCCAAGGCTAATATCTACGTACTGAATCAAGATGGCACCCTCAATTACGATGGTGCACCAAAGCCCATTGGTAACTGGCCCGGCGACAACACACCTTACCAGATGCCGGTGAATGGCAAAGGCAGCAAGGCCGACCTGCTCGGTGTGCTCGATGAACTGAAAACCCGCCTGAAGCCCAACGACCGTTTGCTAATTCACACCAACAATCATGGTGGGCACAATGGCGTTGAATCCGATTTGTGCTGTTTCCCCAACTGGGACAGTCTGGGCGTGAAAGCGTTTACCGATAAGCTGGCCGAGTTGCCTGCGTATCGCTGCCTGATGGTCATGATGGAACAATGCCACTCGGGCGGTTTCAATGCATCCGTTTTGGAAAAGAGCACCGCTCAACATACCAGCATTGCATCGGCCTGCATCGAATCGGCGAATTCAAATGGCGGGCCGCAATTCGATCCATTCGCCTACGACTGGATTTCCGCTATGAATGGGCACGACCCCTACGGTAACAGCCTGTCAGCCACGGTGGATACCAACGGCAGCGGCCGGGTTTCGGCATTAGAAGCGTTTACCTATGCAAACAGCGTTCATGACCCCTACGATACGCCGGTTTTCGGACAGGTTCACGGGGGCGGAAGTTGCTATTTGGGACGGCGTCCGTTGTCCATAAAACTACCGCCTTTGCAGTGGGAAGTGCCCCTGAGAAAATTCTGGCCCGAACCCGATCCCCTTCTGTTCGACAGACGGCTGGATGCCATTCTGCCTCAGATAGAACGGCTCGAAACCGAACTCATCTCGCGCACCGACAGCCTGCAAAAAGAACTCGACGCCCGGTTGAGCGAGATAATAAAAAGTGCCCGCTAACGGACCGAAACCAGTGTTCGCCCCTGTTTATCGCCGGTTTAGCTGTCAATCGGCGATAAACAGGAGACGATTAAACACTTGATAACCAACTTTTTATGAACATTCACTGGAACGAACTGACCGGGCGTGTGCTAAACACCCTAACCGAAACCGAACGACGGCAGAGCGTGGTTTACCTCGACACAAGTGTGTATGAACCGGGGTCAACCGTTCGCCTGAACCGGCAGGTTCATTCCGTTACGCAACTAAGTATTCTGGCTTTTATCGACTTGTACCCATCGGCCAACTGGAGTCACCCCTGTCGATATGTGTTGCTGCATCCCGAACAGGACGGCGTGGAGTCGATTGATGCCTCTTTTCCGCCCGATGTCACTCACCTCGCTCTGGCCTACCGCAGCGAAGGCATTCAGGACTGGATGCTGCTTACAACCAGAGTGCTTAGCCAGCCGTAACGTACGTACCGCTTCTGAGAAATCGGCCCATCTTCCGGTTTCTGATGCGCCGGTCTGACAGCCTCATACTACTCATTCCCAGGTCAATCCGTTCCGTTTATACCTCAATTTTTAACCACCAAACTCATGTCAAAACAACAGCCAGCCGAGGCAACACCCAAAGCAATCAAACCCACCGGCGGAGACACTGCCGTATCGAACCTGCCGGAAGAATCCGCAGAAGCGGCATCAAAGAAAGTAACGCTTTCTCAACCCCCATCGGAAGGCATCAACCCGCAAACCGTTCAGCCGGGAGCCGATGGCGTGGAGATTGTAGAAGGTTTCAAACTTCGCGCCTTAACCGAAGAGTCGATGGCCGAACTTTTCAGCGTCCCGGATTTTAGTACGCTGCGCGACATTGGCGAGGCTTCTTTTGGCCCGGTAGATGATGCGTTAGAGACAATTCACGGCCCCGACGACCGCGTTCAGATCAACAGCACAGCGGTTTACCCCTGGCGAGCCATTGCCTCGCTGCTTATTACAGCCGCCGACAACTCGATGTGGATTGGTACGGGTTGGTTTATTGGTCCGCATACCCTCGCTACAGCCGGGCACGTTGTGTTCATAAAAAACAGCGGTGTGCCGGGTCGTGATGGCTGGGTCAAAAAAATTCAGGTGATGCCGGGGCGCAATGGAAATACGCTTCCGTTCGGTTCTGTGACGAGTACTAACTTCCGTTCGGTTACTGCCTGGACAAACAACGGCGATGAAAATTTCGATTATGGTGCCATTATTATTCCCACCAATCTGGGTAACACAACCGGCTGGTTTGGCTTTGGTGCGTATTCGGATGCCGATTTGCTGAGTTCGGTGGGCAATATTTCGGGCTATCCCGGCGATAAACCAACGGGAACGCAGTGGTATGATGCCCGCCGGATTGCATCGGTCAACAGCCGAAAGGTATTTTACGACATCGACACGGCGGGCGGTCAGAGTGGCAGTGGCGTGTACCGGGTCATTAACGGAAATCGGATGGGCATAGCGGTTCATGCGTATGGCGGAGCAACAACCAATTCGGGGACGCGCATCAATCAGGAGGTTTTTAACAACCTGGTGGCCTGGAAAGCATAAGACAATCGGGCGAATTTTCTTCGCAGGCGGTTGCCTTCTGGTAGCCGCCTGCGTGGGTATCTGGATACTAAATACCATGAATACAACTTCCCTTGTGGTTTCGGGCCGGGTAGCCGACGCCAGCGGAAAGCCAGTGGCACAGGCGCGTATTTATTTTACCGATGGCCCCGCTCCCCTGCCCGACCTCGCCCTGTTGACAGACATGAGCGGCCACTTTTCGCTGTCTGTACCGAAGCCGGGCACGTATAAAATCGGGTGCGCTGCCGACGGCTTTGCCAATGCTACGGTTACCGTTCAGATTACAGGCCAGGATTCGCCCATTGCGATAACGCTAAGGCACTAAAGCTGAGACAATCAGCAAACTTAAAATAGGTAATTAACCACAGAGACGCAGAGAACACAAAGAATTTAACCTTTCTCAGTTAATCCTTTGTGTTCTCTGCGTCTCTGTGGTTAATTAATTTTATGAGGTCACTTACAAACAGGCATTTACAAACAGAATCTTTCTCAAAAAGAGGAGCGTTACGTTCAGAGCAACGGCACGGAAACACTAAAATGAGTGGTCGTTTCAACAACGACAACTTCCCGTCGGCTCAGGTACCGGTACAGCGATTTAAGACTGGCCAGCCCCTGCTTGTGCGACGTCTCGGCGAAGGTTTTCACCTGCCTTGTATTCAACACAATCAGAGCGTCGTTCTCCGTATAAATCCGAATGTAGAGCGGGCTGTCGTCGGCAACGACATTGTGTTTGATCGCGTTTTCGAGCAGATTCTGAATCGTGACGGGCACAATCTGACGGGTCAGGTATTCGGGTGGAACGTTGATGCTGATTTGCAGCCCATCGCCGAAGCGGCCGGCCTGCAGGTCGATGTAATTCTGGGCGAAGATCAATTCATCCTGAAGATCAACCAGTTCCTTCTCTTTGTTTTGCAGGATGTACCGGTAAATGACCGACAACTTTCGTAGAAATATCGACGCTTCTTTTGGTTTCGTCAGAATCAGGCTGTTGAGCGAAGTCAGGCTGTTGAACAGAAAATGCGGGTTCAGGTGATTGATCAGATTCTGATACTGGATCAGGGTTTTATCGCGTTCGAGTCGGGTAGCCTGCATCTGTAGCCGGTAAATCTGCGCGGTCTGTCGGGTCCGGTAACGGAAAAAGCCAGCAATCAATCCAGCGGCCAGCAGCCCCAACAAAATCCGAAACCAGGTAGTCTGGTAAAAAAGCGTGGCAACGTGTACCGCTAACGTGCGCGTGGGCGTTTCAAACCCCTCCGGGCTGCGGGCTTTAACGGTGAACACGTACTCACCGCCGGGCAATTTTGTATAGGCCGCTTCGGTTTGCGTGCCAGCCTCTTTCCAATCCTCGTCGTAGCCTTCGAGCTTATACAGGTAGTGGCTTTTGGTCGAGACGGTCAACACACTAAACTCAACCGTAAACGAATTGTCGTCGGCTTCCAGGTGTATCGTTGACCTGTCGCCATACAGCAGCAGGGCGGTATCGGGCAGCACAAACCGGTTGAGCAGTACCGTCTCGCGGGTGCGCGGCTGCCGTAGATTTTCGGGTTTAAACTCCACTAAATAGCCTTTCTGAGCCGACAGAATGTGGCCGTTTCGCATCGGAAACAGGCGGGTATCATACGCTATTGTGTGTTCGTTAACAGGCAGCCTGACGTTCAGCACCTGTTTTTCAGGCGTAATAACCGACACAATGTTATAATCCGCTACCCAGGTGTTGCCTATGCGGTCGGGCAAAGCCGCCGTACACTGGCTTAGCGTCATGGATTCGTTTTCGGGCCGAATCGAATCGCGTTGCCGCACGGGGTCATACGTCACTAAGCCATGCATGGTGGTTGCCATCAAAAACGAGCCGTCCCGGTCTTCGGTTACCGAATTGAGAAATGTCTCGTAGTCCGTCTGGCGGGTGTCGGTCACCACAAAGCAGTTTTCTTTTGGCGAAAAACGGGCAAATCCTTCGGGGTAAATGTCTAACCAAAACTGGCCCTTCCGGTCGATGAGCGTCTGGCGGACCAAAAACTGGGGGTCGTTGCTGGTCGACCGAATGGGGTAGATTTGCCACTGCTGGCGGGAAATGCCGTAGGCAAAGGCCCGTTTACCATCGCCAAACACCCAGTACCGATCCCCTTCGAGCCGGAACGTGCGCAGATAAACCGACCGGGCTTCCGGGGGCAGCGCAATCGGGCGAAACTGCCGGGTCTGTTTGCTGAACCGGTAAACCGCGTTTCCAGCCCCCACAAACAGTTCGTTTCCGCGTACGCTCAATCCTGTAACAGGCTTTCCCCACGGGTGCTCAGCCGACTTGTTGGGCAGCCGATATACCTCAAGCTGGTTGGTGGCGGGTGCGTAATGCAGCAACCCCCGGATGGAGGTACCAAGCCACCACGAACCGTCCGGGTCTTCGGCATAGGACAGAATACCCCGCTCGTCGCTAAGGGCCGGAAACAACGCCCCCAGATTATAAATATCGTACAGTGCCCGTTCGGGATTGGTATGAGCAATTCCGTTGACCGTTCCCAGCCAGACCGAGCCGTCGGGGTGTTGCCAGCCTGCCCAAATCAAGTCCGACCCCATCGAAGTCGGTTCAGACCGGTCATGACCCAGCGAAGTAATCTGGTCCGTTTTGGCATCGATGTAAAAGGATTTGGACGTCCATGTATTTACCCACAGGTTGTGCCTCCGGTCAACAAAAATGCTGGCTACGAAGAAGTCGCCCCGGTCCTGCTGCTTAACGGGCCGTATGTGCTTCAGTATCTTGTGCTGGCGCAGATCATAGACCAGAATACTCCGGTCGATATGGTCGGCAATAAGCAGCCGGTTGCCATCCAACGCTAAGGCAGACACGTCATTGGGCGTTAAAACCGGGATACTTTTGGGGTTATTGCGGTGGGTAGTGAACTGCCGCTTTGCCGTATCAAAATACCGAAGTCCATGAATTTCGGCCATCCATAAACCCGGCGCGTAGGGGTCTTCGAGCAGGCCGCAGGGCAGCGTTCGGATTCCGCCGGTGCTGTCGGTCGGGTAAGCTGGAAAGTACTGAACCGCGCTTGTTTTGGTCATGTAACAGAACAGGCCCCGGTTGCGGCTGGTGAACCATACATTGCCCGCACGGTCGCAAAGGATGTTTTTGCAAATGCCCAAAGCCCGGTTATTAACGGTGGTGATGTGCCGAAAGGTGCCGGTTGCTTTCGTATAACAGCTAACACCGTTCTCGAAAGCGGCCCAGATGCGGCCCTGCCGGTCTTCGCAGAGCGCGTACACCTGATTGTTGAGCAGTGAATTCGGGTTGTTTCGCTGCTGCCGAAACCGCACAAAGTGGGTGCCGTCGTAGCGGTTCAGTCCGTTGCTGGTGCCCACCCACAGAAAGCCGTCGCGGTCGTGGAGCATACAGGTAATGGACCGGAACGTAAGCCCTTCCGGCTCCCGAATGTGGCCGAATTCAAAATGAACGGGCCGCTGCTGCGCATGGACTGGCCCGCCTGTACCTGCCAGCAGGCCAAGCAGCCAAAAGCCGGTCAGGAAGGTGCCGCGCGTTATTGCTCCAGCCATTTTTTGAAGGAAGGAGCTTTGTCGCGGCTGATGTCGATATCGAACTGATGGTTGGGTGCTTTCAGGACGAGTTGCAGTTTCAGATTGGCCAGGCCCTTGACCCGCTGCACCGCGTCGATATTGACAATGCAGTGGCGACTGGCGCGGTAAAACTGGGCCGGGTCGATCATCGACTCAATCTGGTCGAGGGTATCGTAATCCACGATATAGCGTTCGCTGGTGTTGGTCACCATAAAATTGACCTGATCCCGCATGAAGTAGGCCACATCGCTTATTCGGACCGGCACCCAGCTATTGCGGGCATTCCCCAGAAAATGCTCCCGGTAAGCGGGTTTCAGGGCCGCCGGGCTGTTGAGAGCCTGCATGAGTTTCTGAACGTCGATGGCTACTTTACCTATGTTTTTCGTCAGGGCGCGGGCTTTGGCAATGGCCTGCCGAAGTTCCTCCCAATCGACGGGTTTGAGCAGGTAGTCGATGCCATTCACCTTGAAGGCTTTGATGGCATATTCGTTGTAAGCGGTGGTAAAAATGACGGGACACGACAGGTGAAATTTCTCGAAAATGGTGAAGCTAACCCCATCGGCAAGCTGAATATCGGCGAAAATCAAATCGGGTTCGGCGTTTTCGGCAAACCAGCGCAGGGCCGTTTTCACGCTGTTGACAGTGCCCACAATGTGGATGGCCGGCTCTACTTCGGCAAGGCTGGCAATCAGTTCGAGGGCAACTAATTTTTCATCTTCTATGATTAGAGCGTTCATGGCGAGGTTATACGGGCGTAGTTTTGAGGCTTGGCTAATGTACTTTAAATCTTTCATTTTCAGCCCTTATCCACAATTTTTTAGCCACCAATCGCGTACAATGGCGTATCAATGGCGCAGGATTGGCAACGAGCCGCATGAGCCGTATGTGATCGGCGTTGGTGGGTTATCCGATGCGCCGACGCGCCGGTCGGAGACCGGGTAACGCCCGAGCGTAGATTAAATCCACGCTCAACGGGGCGCACTGGTAGTGAGTTAATTACGCAAATGACTGCCTGAAGGCCAGTGGGGAAAGGTTGGTTTTTGTCTTGAATAACTTGCTGAACGACTGCGGATGTTCAAACCCCAAGGCGTAGGCAATTTCGCTTACCGACAAATCGGTGGCGGATAATTTTTCTTTTGCGGTCGAGATTAGCTTCTCGTGCAGGTGTTGTTGGGTGGTTTGTCCCGTTACTGATTTGAGCAGCGCACTTAAATAAGTGGGCGATAGGTTTAGGGTTTGGGCAACGTACTGAACCGTGGGTAATCCTTCTTTCATCAACGCATCGCTGTTGAAATAATCCGAAAGGATAGTCTCCAGGCGGTTCAGAATTTTATGATTGGTTATTTTCCGGGAGATAAATTGGCGTTGATAAAACCGGTCTGCATACCGGAGCAATAAGTCAACCTGAGCGATGATAATGTCCTGACTGAATTTGTCAATGTTTGCATGATATTCGTGCTGAATGCTTTGCATGATACCGGCAATGGTTGTTTCTTCTTTATCGGAAAGAAACAGGGCCTCATGCACCGAGTAGTCGAAAAAGTCGTATTGTTTGATGGTTTTGGCCAACGGCGTATTCCACAAAAAGTCGGAATGAACCAGCAGCATCCATCCCGACTGTTGTAATATGGTATCTTTCGCAACCTCAATTTTAAAAACCTGACCGGGCGAGATAAAGAACATAATCTCTTCATCAAAATCATATTCCTGCTGACCGTATTTCACTTTTGCATTGAAATTCTTTTTCAGGGCGATGGAATAAAAATCAAACACTAAACTTGTTTCGTTGGCATATACATGCCTGACCAGGTCTAAATTCACTACGCTGATTAACGGATGTTCGGGTTTGGGCAATTGCCTGAACTGATGAAATTCGCTTATCGTTTTAAAACGCTGAGGTTGTGTAGTTGCCATAACCCAATATAGTTATTTTTGGCTAAAAGCAGCCGCAAATTCAGTTGCAAAATCGGCCATCTTTACGGTGCCCATCACCGCTGGCCTGTTGCGGTAATAATCTTCTGTCAATAAACCGCTGTGCTGGCTGGCAAACATTTCGACTAGACCGGCAGCGATGGCTGGGTTCATGCCTGCCGCTTCCAGACCACTCTGCCATTGTTCGCTGGCAATAAGAACCCATGTTAAGTCAGGCTTTCCAATAGCCTTCCCTAAGATACGTGCCGTTTCGTGGCCGGTAAGTTCATCGCTGGCTACATACCGTATTTTTTTGCCAACAAGCGGTGTTTCAAACTCGTCGACAACGGCAGCCGCAATGTCTACTGGCGACACCCAGATCAGGTGTTCATCGGCCCCGTAGTTTGCTGCAATAAGTCCCTGTTTTTTTATTATAGGGACGAAGCCATACAAATTGTAATAGAAACCAACAGGGCGCATGAACGTGATGGCAACATCGGCCAGACGGTTCATGATCTCCTCCCCATCATGATGACCGATAATGATACCCGAGTCTTTCTCTAAATGAGCACCAATGCTGCTCAGATAAACCACACGCTTTACGCCCAACTGTTGAATAGCCTGTACGTAATTAGTAGCGATTCGGCGGTAATAAGCCAATAAGTCAAGGTCAGGATTGAAGTAGTTGTTGGGTGGTATCATACAATACACGGCATCGGCACCCGTAAACGTAGCTGCCAGAAAATCAGCGTCTTCCAGTGTGCCGATGGCAGCGGTGGCACCCAGGTCTTCAATAGCTGACTGCTTTTCGGCATCACTGCTGATGACCGTGACCGCATGTCCTTTTTGCACTAATTCCGTTGCCAGTGGCTTGCTGATGTTGCCTAACGAACCGGTTACAATAATTTTCATTTTCCTCTCTTTTTTGTTTCGACAAAGTTCGGCAGCCCTCAACCAGAAGACGTAGTCAAATCTGTGGTTGTTGTAGTCAAAACAGGGGTTAACGTTGTCAGGTGAGGGACAGGTACGGTTGTATGCGGGGTGGCTTCAACGGCTGATGGTCCATACTGTTCGAGTTGGCAAAACGATCCGACTGATGAACTAAAAGTGACGACTCATGTTGGAAAAATTGGTTGTATAAAGGCTTGTTGCGTCATTTATCCCCGATAAAAAGAAGTGCCACCTATTGAGAATTGACGCATGACAAATCAACAAATCGTACTCGTTAAACAAACATGGAGTCTGCTGCGGGAAGTAGAGCCGACCCTGTTGGGCGACGTTTTCTATGGGCGGTTATTCAGTCAATCCCCGGCACTGCGGTCGATGTTCAGGGGGCCGATGGAGAGCCAGTACCAGAAATTTGTGGATATGCTCAGTATGATTGTCGCCCGCTTCGACCGGCCCGACACCATTGCACTGGAAATTAACCAGTTAGCTCGCACTCATGCCGAATACGGCGTAAAACCCGAGCAGTATGCAGCCGTTCGCGAAGCCTTGCTGTGGACCCTGGAGCAGGGCTTGGGCAACGACTGGAACGACACGGTGCAACAGGCCTGGGTGGCCTGTTACGATTCCCTTGCTCAGTCGATGATGCATCCATAATCAGGAATTTATTGGCATCAATAAATTCCTTTGACTAAGCCCCCGCCGTTCGCGCCGGGGGCTTTTTTTAGGGTCTGGGCGCGACCGGAAGAACCGCCATTGCCTGATAACGACGCCCGACAAAAACGGCTCATTGTCAACTACCTACGTTTCAACAAACGAATCGCTACCACTCAGACTCAAACTTTTGCCGGACCCGTGCAGACCTGCCACGTTTGTACCACACAAACCAACAGGCACTGCCGAAAAACAAAAACGAGCGGGCAAAAACAGCGTAACGTAAACTACCTCTTTTAAACCAAAAACACACACCCTGTAACGCATGAACACTGCATTGCTAAAAATTACGGCTGGGCTGGGCCTGGCCCTGTCACTCGGGCTGGCCTCCTGCACCGAAACCAGTTTAGTAACCCCCGACAAGCCAATGGCTGCTTCGTCGGCCTCGCCCAATGACATTATCTCGCCAAACCTCCCCCAAAAGCACACGCTCACCAAATATGGAGACGCCACCCTGACCTACTATGCGGATGGTCGATTGAAGCGGGTGATGTACGGCCCCGATGTACGCGGAAGTCTGGCTGTCCGTCAGGACTATACGTACCCTACCGGACAGATTAAGGTAATCACCTCCAGCGGGAATGAGCTGCTCAGAGAAGAAACGTTCTGGCTCGACGCCAACACGGGCCGATGCTACCAATCCAAAGCCATTAAATATACCGGCGATCCGCTGGCGAGCATCGTTAACCTCTACTACACCTACAATGCCAAAGGGCAGTTGGCAGGTTGCCAGAGCAAGGATATTACCGGATGGACTGATTACACGTATACTGCCGACGGCGACTTGAGTAAGGCCATAGATTATTCTGCCTTCGGTGTAGCCATCCTGGAAACTACATTCAACTACGATGCCGCCTTTGGTGACCCGGTCCTGCCGGATTTGTATCCGCTAAACTCCGAATGGACGCGCCTGACCGACCGGTATCTGAAGATTTTCGGTAAGCCCGGCAAGCATTTAGTGAAGCTCGTAACGGTTAAGAGTCTGCCCGGTAAGGAGATCAAAAAAAACAGGCTATACACCTATACACTCAACGCGGATGGCTACGTGACGGTACGGAAAGAGTTTGATTTTCCCAGTGCTATTTTGATCGAAACAAAGGCGTATGACTACCAGGTAACTGATATCGGGTTTCAGTTTTGAGACCCAACAACAGTACCCGCTGACCTTCCATACAACCACCATTCACTTTCCCTCTTTTTTACCAAACCGTTCCCATGAAAAAACTGATTATATGCAAAACGGCTACTATCCTGTGTGGTCTGCTGGCCATTGTCAGCCAGTATAAACCTGAACTGACGACGGGACCTTTGCCCCATGCCAACTTGATTGGGCTTGCTTTGGGCCTGCTCAGTGCCATTTTCGGCACCCAGTGGATCGAGTATCAGAAACGGCTGGATATGACATCTGTTCAACCGGGCTTACCTACCTGGATACGTCGCCTGCTGTTCAGCAGCCTGTTGGTCTTGACCGTGCTGACCGCCAATGCCCAAACTACCTGGACGGAACGGCCCCAATTGGGTAGCCACTTTCTGTCGGATGTGGCGTATGGGGCGGGCCGATATGTGGCCGTGAGCGACAAAGGGCCTATCAAGGTCTCCACCGATGGTGAAGTCTGGATAACACTGCCGGCCGCTGGGCTTCAGGCCAAATCGATCTATAGTCTTGTTTATGCAAACAAGCGGTTTGTGGCGGTGGGATACCGTGGCTTAGTGATGACCTCAACGGATGGCCTGACCTGGACTGAACAGGTTTCGGATACAGACAAGAGCCTGAGTGCCGTTACTTACGGGGAGGGGTATTTTGTCGCCGTGGGCGAAGGCACCATCCTAACGTCAACCAATGGTCTGACCTGGACAAAACAGGTTTCCGGCACCCAGGATTACTTTACCGACGTAACCTACGGGGGCGGCCAATTTGTAGCTATAGGCGTATACAGCCTTGTTCAAACGTCACCCGATGGCCTGACCTGGACAAAACGAACGCTGCCATCCGTCATTACTCCCGGAGCACCCACCGTGGGTGTTCTGCGGAGCATAACGGCTGGGAAAGATGGCCGTTTTGTAGCCGTAGGCGACTACAGCAGTATCGTCACATCAACCGACGGCATTACCTGGACCTATCATTTTGTGGCAGAGCCTGTTATAAACCTGACAAGTGTAGCCTACAATCCGCTGAAGGACCGCTATGTGGCTGTAGCTGATGAAGAGGGTAAGATTGTCACCTCTGTAGACGGTATAAGCTGGAAAAGCAGTTTAGCTGGCCCCCGCGCTCGTCTGAAGCGGATTCGGTATGTGCAGGGGCGGTTCCTGACGGTTGGGATAGCGGGTTCTATTTTCACGTCAACCAGTGACAACACGTGGTATCCGGTAACGTTTATCACCGATATTTCTTTATACGGGGCGGTTTATGGGAACGGTCGTTATGTTGCCGTGGGTGCCAGTTCGCCAGAATACTACGGTCTTAGAACCAACATAGCCGTTACGTCGGGCGATGGCAAGAACTACACCGTTGGCAGTACCGTTCATCTCCCCAATGGAACGAAACAGTTCAACGACGTTGCTTTTGGCAATGGCTTGTTTGCCGCTGTTGGCGAGGACGCTCTCATTCAAACCTCTGCCGATGGTAAGGTGTGGGATTTTCGTCAGGTAGTGGCCGGGCAAACGCTCAATGCCATTGCCTTCGGGGGAGGGCAGTTTATCGCCATCGGGGATAATGGCTTTATTGCCCGGTCGAACGACGGAAAAACCTGGAATTCGGGATTCACGGGGCTGGCCAAAAATTTTAAGGGCATCAGCTACGCCAATGGACAATTTACGGCAGTGGGCCAGTATGGAGCCATCGCGACCTCACCCAATGGCATTGTCTGGACGATTCAGCCGCCCATTACCGATAAGTTGTTGAAAAGCGTTGCCTACGGAAATGGCCGGTGGGTAGCCGTTGGTTACGACGGGGTGGTGCTCTATCGGATTGATGGTGGTTTGCCCTGGCTGGGCTTTTCGATGGGGTATGGGGTCAATTTCAGTCATCTGATCTTCGCCAACAGCCAGTTCGTAGCGGTGGGCCTCTCCGGAAAAATTTATACGTCACCCAATGGGGTAGTATGGACGGCCCGCGTGTCCGGGACCGCCCGTCATCTGAACGCCATCATGCATGGCCCTGGCCAGTTCGCAGTGGTGGGCGATGGCCCCGCGATGATGACCTCACCCGACGACAACGGGAAGGCGGCCAATGAGCAACCAACCTCAGTCGATACGGATGAGCAGGCCCGCGTGGGCGCAGGGGAAAACGGGTCGGAGGTGCGTTTGCAGGCGACGACCTACCCAAATCCGGTCGAAGAGGACGTAACCGTAGCCATACAGGGAAAGAGCGGACAGCCGGTACGGCTGTGGTTAGTTGACGGACAGGGCCGGACGGTCGTGGATCGTCAAATCAACGGCGATGATAGTCAGTATAACGAAGTAATCCAACTGGGGCAGCACGCGCCGGGTGTGTATCTGCTGCGCGTCAGTACGGCAGACCAAACCAGCACGCTGAAGGTGCTGAAACGCTAAGGTCACTCTACAACTACAACGCCATAATATTTAACTATTCTTCTCATTTTCAACTACTTAAATCAAGATATCATGCGCTTTTTCTGTATTACCCTGATTATGGCATGCCTGTTGAATCCAGGCTATGGAATGGTGGACTGCCCACCGGTTATTACCAATGGAAAGCTGCACGGCATCCTGCCCGTAGTGAACCAGAACGTGACCTATTCGGCGGTGGTTGACTGTGGCAGCGTTTCGCAGACAGACCTGTTCCGGCGGGTCCGTTTGTGGGTAGCCCAGTCGTGCCATTCGCCCGGCGATGCGTTTACATTGAGCGACAAAGAAACCGGCGACGTAGTCGGGCGGGTTTCGCAGGTCGTTACCCTGCCACGTTCGGAGCATTCAGCCGGTGGCCTTTATACGTTTCGCTATAGTTTTGTTATCGAATGCACCAACCGCAAATACCGGGCAACCCTCACGCAGATTGAACTGGAGGAAAGTGGAGCGCAATCTACGCCCATCGAAACCTACTGCCAGAAAAACGAAACCGACCTTCAGGTCATCTATGCAGCACTCGACCAGAAACTCAATACAAAGCTGGCTTCGCTTGAGGAAGCTGTAACGCATTATAAATCCTTCTGAGAACCCAATCGGGTCTGCCTTACGTAACGGCACCATTGTTTACCAGGTCCAGTATTCTTCCTCTTTTTAATTTATCATCGCTCACTTAACCCAATCCTATCCACAATGACACCCAACCAGAAACGACTCGTCAACGCCACCGTTCCCATCCTGAAAGAACACGGACTGCTGCTGACCACGCATTTTTACCGACGCCTTTTTGCCCATTATGCCGAACTGAAACATGTATTTAACCAAAGCAATCAGCAGAATGGTCGGCAACCGATGGCTTTAGCTATGGCGGTGCTGGCCTATGCCGAACACATCGACGACCCGTCGGTGCTGGGGTCGACCCTGAACCGCATCGGCCACAAGCACACCAGCCTGGACATTCGCCCGGAACACTATGCTATTGTTGGTCAACAGTTGCTGGCGTCCATTGGCGAGGTGCTGGGCAGCGCGGCCACCCCCGATCTTCTCGACGCCTGGCAAGCGGCCTACGGGCAATTAGCCGCGCTGATGATCGGCACCGAAGCGACCCTATACGCGGCTCAGGCAAACAAGCCGGGCGGCTGGACGGGCTGGCGTTCGTTTGTGGTCAACGCTAAATTTCACGAGTCGGCGGAGCGAATGGCCTTCCATCTTTATCCGGCCGACGGTGGCCCGGTGGCGGATCACCTGCCCGGTCAGTACCTGAGCCTGCGGTTGTTTGTGCCTGCCCTGAACCTGCTTCAGCCGTGTCAGTACCGCATCGCCAACACGCCCAATCAGGCCTATTATTGCATTTTGGTAAAACGAGTCGTGAACTCAGGCACCGCCAATACTTTGATTAACAGCCGGTTGATTGACGGTGTACACGAAGGCGATTGCATCGAGGTGAGTCCGCCCGCCGGTGTAGAAACCCCGCAGTCGGGCACTTCTGATCCGGCTCAACGGAGCGAAAAAGGCGTTTGTCCTATGGCAGAACGGGTCTAACATGAAACTGACCGCTGCTTACCTGATCGGGCCTGAACTGACCTGGCTACTGCTGTTCGTCGGTACACGCGTCTTCGTGAGCTTCTATCAACCGCTCACGGGCTTAGGTCACTGGAATGTTATGTTCCTGAATTTATTTCTGCCCGTTATTGGCGTTATGCTGGCCTTTGTACCCTGGCTCTGGATTCCCGGTTTGCAGGGCTGGTGCCTGACCCGCACTGTCGTTACCAGTCTGATTGGCGTGCCGGGGCTGGTGTATTTTCTGAGCCGGGCGGCCAGCTACGGCGACATTCGTGATGTTGGCATTGGTATCGGTTTTGTGGCATTTGTCTTTATTGGACTGACCGTATTGGGATTGATGGGCGGCATTGCGGTTCTGTTTGTTATGGGAAACCGGCCGTTTCTTCCCGTTCTGAAATGGATACTAATCCTGTTCGCGCTGTTTATGGTTGGCTTGCGCATCGTTTGGCAGTTTAACATTGGTTCCGGGAAAGCTCTCTAACACATTCATTATCAACTCATATCCTCATGGCTAACGAAAAAACAATCATCGACGAGTGGTCTGTCAAAGACCTGGAAGACGGCTCTTCCCTGACCATTACCGTCGTCAATTGCACTGAGTTAGGCAACCAGTCTGTGCCCGGAATACAAGTGCTTTACATGGGCTACATCGTCAACTTCGAGCCGAACATCGTTGAACGCTGGGCATATCAGGCCACCAAAGCGGGCGTGACCGACTATTTGCTGGACGATCATTCATGGATGGTTCACGACGATCAGTTTGTTAAAAACTACCTCGTATCCGGCTCACCGCTCAAAACGAGAGTAGATGTGAAAACCCGCAGTTCTAAAGTAATCAGCAAAGAATACGAACTACCCTTTGCAGTATAAGCCAAAAGACAGATGACGTTTCTATCCATTTTAATAGCCTGTACAACCCTCTTCCCGGCTGACTTAAACCAGCAACGAGAAGCAGCACATAAAATTCATTATCAGGCAATTGGCTCTCAATCGATTAGCACTGACGCTCAACAGGCGGGCCAAACGGTCGTGGCGTTTCTGACCTGGTACAAGACGCATATGCAGGCTATTAACCGCTTTCCATTGGTCAATCAGCAAGCAGGCAAGCCGTATTCGGTGAATCTCAAAAATGGCGAACGCTACTTAGCTTATCTCAAAAGCAGTACTCTCCTGAGCGATGCGTACCTCAACCAATGGCGGACGTATTTTGCCGAGCGCGACGCAGGTTTCCGGCTGAGTCCGCAGGATGAAGGGCCACCCGATGGCTTTGAGTATGATCTGGTAATGCTCACGCAGGATGTCGACAAGGAGTTGGCTTCGCTGAAGTCGCTCAAAATGGGTAAAATCACCATTGTAAAAAATAAGGCCACGGTGATCCTGACCCTCTTAGGTGCTTATGAATTCCGGCTGGTTCGGCAAAATAACCACTGGCTGATTAACGAAATCCTGAATACGGGTGAGGAATAAGAGGCCGACCTTACCTTATCAACCCCCAACACCTACCCATCATGTATTTATTCTGGATTTTGTGGAGCATCGACGCCGTCATCACCCTAATTGCCTTTTTTTTCTTTTTTGTCGGCTTGGGCGATGGTACCGTAGAGTGGGACAACGGTATGCTCTGGCTGGTCATACTAATTGGTTTAACCGCTCTCTTAGGGGGTGGCTACTGGCTATACACGCATCAATACAGACTTGCCGCTATTATGCTGATGGCCTTATTGGCGGTGCCCGGCATACTATATGGCCTGTTCATGCTGCTACTGCTCTCGGGTAACAATTCTGGCTGGAAATGAGCAAAAACGGAAAAGCCGCATCCGGCCACCTCGCACACGAACTATCAGGAAGTGTGAAAATGACGCTCGCTGACGTAAAAAAGCAGGTGGATACTCTGGGTGAACGTATTCATGCACCCCAAACGCTATGGCCAACGTATGGCTATTCGGTCGATGGTGCACTGCCTCATATTGAACTTGATAGCTCCGGAAATTTTCACTTCGTGGTAGTTGAGCGGGGGCGGGAGTTGGAACGACGAACGACAGCGATACTCGACGAACTCCTGTTCTGGATTTTTGACACAATAACGTTTTCCATGGCCTGCACTTTTGAATTACAAAACAGGAATAGGGCTCAGGACTTCAGGCGCATTCTGTTCAGCAAACAGGAAGAACTGCTGGGGTGTATCAGCGTCGACTGGCAGGAAAAGAAACGCAACGATCACAGCCTGATTTTAGCGAAGCATCCCTTTGCCGATGGCGTCTTTAATTCGTGACACAAGCGACACAACCACCCGACACGCGGCTTTATATGACTATCTGGAAACTACTTACGTATATCAACTGGGCACTTATCGGGGTTTACGGCGCATTCGTTCTGTGGGCAATTTTGCAAAAAGCAAATCCGTATAACGACGCCGGAGGAGGGCAAATGGAAACAGCCCTAAAAGGATTGGGTGTGTTTCTGCTGCTTGTTCTGGTCGGGCTGAATCTGCTGTCGTATCAATGGGCAAAAGTTGTGGTCCTGCTTCTGGTCTTATTCCTGCTGCTTGTGATACGCTATATAAGCACACATTAACGGCTGTTTATCAACCATGAAACTATTCCACATTTTACTGTCTATCATCGGCTTAGGGATGTTAACATCCTGTAAAAAGTCCGGCTATGAGAAAACTAAAGACGGCTCCGTGTACTACAAAGACAGACGGGTTGACGATGCCGATTATGCCACTTTCGAGGAACTGAATGAGGTATTTGCCCACGACAACAGCCGGGCCTATTACCGGGGCATAGCCATCGCTGGTGCAAACGGCCCCCATTTCAACGCACTCGATGAGCATTACGGCAAAGATCAGGCAGCCGTTTTTTACTGCGACAATTACATCGACTTCAAGTTATTCGAGACCAGTCGGAAAGATAAAATTGTGCGTATTTCCGGCGCGGATGCCAGCTCGTTTGTGGCGATTGCCAATGCAAATGTTTATGAGTACGCCAGCGATAAATCGCGTGCTTATTATAAAGGAGTGGGCTTCGCGGTGAAGGATGTGCGTTCGTTTGAGCCGCTTGACTATATGTACGGTAGAGACGACAAAACGGGCTATTTTAATTTAAAACCCGTTGCCGGTAGCACAGGCCGTTCATTTGCCGTTCTAAGCCGAAATTTCGCTAAAGATGAGCGCAACGTTTATTACGCTCAAACAACGCTGGATGGTTCGCCTGCTCCTGCCATAGACCCAATAAAAATAGCTGACGCTGAATCGTTTACAGTCGCTGGCTTGTACTATGCAACCGACAAAAACCACGTTTATTATCAGGATAAACCGCTGGAGTCTGCCGACCCGGCCACATTCAAACAGTGGGATGAATCCAATACGCATTATGCCGCCGACAGCACCCATATTTATTTTCAGGACAAGCTAATCAGGGAAGCCGATAAAGCGTCGTTCAGGGTATTGACGGATGAATACGCTCAGGATAGCCGAACCGTCTTTTACGAAGATAAGCCCCTAAAAAATTCTGATCTAAGCTCCTTTACGGTGCTTGCCTCCGGCTACGCAAAAGATGCAAAACGGGTCTATTACGAAGGAGCCATTTTGAGCGGAGCAACACCACAGTCATTCACTCTTGTTGGTAATGAAGCCGACCGCGATGCCGCCGATAAAAACCGATCTTACTACCAGGGGCAGCGCGTTACCCTCGATAACTAATTTTTGTACAGTTAACTTCTTCCCACCAACACATAAGAAAAATAACCCATGAAATACATTGGCATCGGATTCCTCGCCGGCATTATTGGCTTCATCGTCATTGCCTCCCTGAGCTATTTTCTTATTAATAAATTTTCGTCAAACGGTCACGACAGAACAATGGAAGCCAGCATGACGAGTATCTTTTTTTTCGGCCCCATTGGCTTCATTGTCTTCTTTATTATTGGCTATATCCGGGCGAAAAATTCCCAGTAAAATTTTTCAAAAAAAATAAAACCAAAAACAGATATCCGCTTAGCATGAAATTTTCTTTTAGTGGCTATCGGCAAAAAAATCAATAAAATTTTAACGAAACAACAAAATGAAACACAGTTTAGTACTTACCGCCTTAGCTGGCGTTCTGTCTATTTTATATCCGGTTTATGGGCAGGCAAAGAAAGAGACAATTAATTTTTTATCCATCTCAGGCCCGATCTACATCCAGAAAAAAGCGCATCAATTATCATGGTCATCCCATCCGGATGCTTCGCTTTACAAACACGAATACGTAGCTCTCGGCGATCAGCTTCCAAATTACAAGTCGATGGTCATGATTGACTTTGTCCTGACTGAATCAACTGTAAGTCAGGTGGTAATAACAAAAATTTCTCAATTAGAAAAGTTGAAAGAAACGTTACCCATCGTCAATTTCAATGTAATTGAAAATAAGGCCACAGGGGAGAAAATCATTGACTGCCTGATTGGAAAAACGGCTGCCGATGATCGAAATAGTGTGGTTGAGCGAACGGTATATCGCTATAAATCGGTCAGGATAAAATCAGGCCAGCGGGGCATAGTTTTGTTTGCCGTTAGCACACGGAAATATGGCAAAGCGATTAATTCGTTTCTGCTAAAACTAAAAACGGATAAGCCGGTGCTGGTTCATGAAGTGGCTAAAGTCGCATTACCGGAAATCAGTATAAAAAAGTGAAAATTTCACATTGACAAGCCAAAAATAAACCATAAAAAGCCGTATGTCAGAGGATGTACTTTCGCCCGACGGTCAGTATAAAGTGGGTTTCAGCAGTTACGAGGTTCGCATGAGCCACTGGATCGACCAGCCGTATCTAATCCGGGTGAATGACAACGCCTGTCTGTTCGCCCTCAACCAGGATGGCTGGTCGGCGTGGACGGTTCAGTGGCTGAATGAATCGACCGTTACGATGTGCCTGCGTAAATACCCCGGCCAAATAGACTGTACGGTAACGCTAAACGCATCGACCAATCAGGCAGACGCCATCAGTGGGGTATGTTCGGTTGCAGGCACGCTTCCGGCGGTAAGTAACTGGATTCTTGCGTTGAAATAGCTCATTTGTAGGTTATCGTTATCGAACTGCTACCCCCTTTTTGGTCATAAGCCGCTCGTATGTTTCCCCAGTCGAAAGTGCCTTCGCGTCCGAGTTCATTTTTCACCCAGATGCGTAGTTCGGTCAGAAGATTCAGTTCCTTGGTTTCCGACCAGTCGCTCCAGTTGGCCGACAAATCGAAGCGGTCTTTCGAGACGATCAAGTCGATCTGTTTTAGGGCGTCAGCCTGAAAACCAAAGGAGACGATGTAATACTGTTCGTTGACCGGCAGGTTCTTAACAGTCAGCCATTTCCATCCGTTATGCCTGTCGATAACACTCTGATTATCAGATAAATTTAAGTATTTTACAGCATCAATAGTAGCTCCGACCTTAATTTGGAGCGTTTCCGACAGGACAATACAACCAGTTTTTGGGTCAACCATGGTGATTAAATATACGAAGAAAGCATGACAAAACAGACTAACTCAACCACCAGCCTGAATGCTGAAGCCGTCCCCCAGGTGCGTTACGCCGACGGCGGACGAAGCGGCACGATCCACTACACGAATAATGAAAGTAGTTTCGAGATGTGGTACGAATTAGCCATGCCGCCCGCCATCGTTATTATCGGCATCCCGGAACCCCGCTATTGGGAAGCCCGAACGAAAACACCGTTATCCGAACGGATGGCCATCCTGCAATACATCGGCGAACGGGTAATTCAGGATAAGTTGCAGGGAGAAGGTTATGTTCGGATTGAACAGGACAACATCATGACCATTTATAAAGGCAACGACCCGGATGCCGTTACCACACCATGACCACTACTATACCTACGATAGCTATACAGGAGTTTTTTGTCGAACTGGACGATCTCCTGAAGAGCCAGTCCAACGAATGGCAGGCCAAGGCAGCCGATCAAAAAGAGTTATGGGTATCATCGGGTAACTTTGATTATTACCTACAGATCAGGCGTCAGTATGAATTGCCTGCCGAAATTGAAGTAGACGAAGCGGGTCTGCCCATTTTATTCTTTCAGGGTATCCGCGTCAAGCCCCTACCCGTATATTCCGCTAACCGTCCGACGCCATGACTCCTTTTTTGGTGAGCCTGCTGATGTTCTCGTCTATGGTTGCCACGGCGTATTCTCCCATCGAAACGCCCCAGCAGTCACTGAATCAGTATGTGGCGTTCCTGAATCAATCGGTCGAGGTGCTGACAAACCGGTTTCAGATGCTGCGGGCTTATCAGGCCGACGTAAACCAGTACCGTAAAAGACCCGATTTTGCCCTGAATCTACCGTCGTCGGGACCGCTGGCCGACTACTATTATCGGAAAGCGTTATTGGGCAGCGGGCTGACGCCAGCCGAAAAACAGCGATTGAACGCCAGTGCGGAGGCCCTTTGGCAACGGCTGACCCAACTCGACCAGACGGGAAAAGCGGTAGAAACACACGTTCGCTTAAGGGCCTACCCGAGCGATAGCCTGAAACAGTCGGATGCGCTGGTTGGCGCGATGCAGGTACTATTGGCCCAGTTGAGCCAGGACAGGACAGCTTTCTACCAGCAGATTCAGCGGGTATATCGTCGATATCAGCCTTACCTGCCAACCGATCCGTATTTGGTCACCGAAAAAGAGATGGAGCAGGTACTGTTGAGCCAGCAGCAGTTGCTCGATTCACTGCCCTGTTACCTCAGGGAAGACAGCCGTTCGGCCTGGCCGGTGGCACGCGTTCAGCAAAGCATACTGGCCGATGAGAAACTGCTGTCGATGTTTGGGAAAGCACAGGCAATGATTGACTATCCGGCTTCCAGTGCGATAAATGACTTCAAACAGGCCCTGCTGGCAATTCAGACCATAAAACGCCGGGCGGTCGATGACAATACGTTTGCCGCCCGGCAGTCGGCCGCACACGGCAACGCCGTTTACGTGTCGCTGATAAATCAGTATAATCAGGATTTACTGGCCAGCCACCGCGCCTTTGTCAACTACAGCCAGTCGGCCCGGCGGCTGCTCGATTACCCCGCGCTCAGCCCGGTTTTTACGCCCGAACCGCCCCCGTCGACACCCCAAACAGTAACTCAAACTTTACCGTTTCAAAACAAACCACTGCTGCCGTTCACAATCAAACGGGCCGTTTCTCCGGCAAGCATTGCAACAGGGCTTGCCCTGAATGGCTACGTGGAGTTTATCAACGAGTCGTTGCGTCAGATGCATCTTTTACAGGTGCTGCTCCGCAACTATCAGGCATCGGCAGAATACCACCGCGACCCATCCCGCAGCGGGCAGCGTGCCCGATTGACGTATGCACATGACGACTACAAAGTGCCCTTGTCAGTCTATCAACAGCTTTTGCTGCGGTCTGGTCAGTCCATTCCGCAACCCTATCGACAGTCAATCTTAAATCAATCGGAGGTGTTACTGGGTATGTTGAAGGAGATGGACAGCCTGAGTATCGAGTTGATTGCGTACACCACTCAACAGCAATACCTGCACGATCAGCTACAACGCTCCGACGCCATTCTGGACCGATATGCCTACCTGTTCGACACCTTCGACCAGAAAAAAGAGCAGCTATATACCGATGTGCGACGCATCCACGAAAGTTATCCGGTCACCAACCCGGCGAGTTCGTGGCAGGTGGCGGGAAAAGCGTTGCTGAAAACGCTGGACGATGACCGGGAAATCCTGTTCGGTGTGAAAGCGTACCTGATGAGCAAAACAGCCCGGCTACCCGCCACCCAGTTGGCAGAAACCGATGCGCGGCAGTTGATTACCGATGAGTATCAAAACCTGAAGGGTCTACAGCGATTTGGGCGCAGCAACGGGCTATGCCCCTACTCGCCCTATGAAGACCTGGCTCAGAATTCGCTCCGGCTGGCCGAAATGACGCAGAAAGTCAAACCCGCTTTTTTGGCGGCAGCAACACAGCCGTACACCTCATTTTATTATTTCTACAACAACGAACTGGTCTATCAATACAACAAGTTTGCTGAACTGGCAGGCGTTGGCCTGCTCAAAGCGATCAACCAACCCGACCTTTTTATCGGCCGTTCGTCCGCTTCGCCAACGGCACCCATTCCCGCCCCCGAAAAAGCCGAACGGGTGATCAATGTGCTGACTTCCAGTCCTAAACCGATACGCGTTACCGGTCAAACCAGCCAGCCTGTCGCCCCTATAGCGACCGTATCTGAACCAAAACCGCAGCATGACACCGTTTATGTGGAGCGGGCCAGAGTCGATACGGTTTATCTGGAACGAACTGAACAGCAGACCGTTACGCGGTCGTTAAGCGGTTTTGCAACGAATAACATGGTTTTGTTGCTCGATGTGTCGGGGTCTATGGATTCGCCGGTCAAACTGCCTTTGCTGAAGCGATCCATCAAGTCACTCCTGCCCTTGCTTCGCCCTGAAGACCAGCTCTCGATTATCGTTTATTCGGGAAAAGCGCGGGTAGTATTGAAGCCAACATCCGGCGTAAAAGCGGCTGAGATTTCCCGTGTCATTGACGAACTCCAGTCGACGGGCGATACGGATGGGAACAAAGGCCTTCAACTGGCCTACAAACTGGCGAACAAACACTATATCCGGGCGGGTAACAACCGCATTATTCTGGCTACCGATGGCGAGTTTCCCGTTAGCGATGCGGTGCTTGAACTCATTGACGAGGGTGCCCGCCAGGACATCTGCCTGACGGTTTTTACGTTTGGCCGCAAGCCGCTTACCGGCCTGCCGATGAAAAAGCTAAGCCAGTTGGGGCGCGGTACACACACCCACGTGACAACTGAAAACGCCGACCTTCAACTGATTATGGAAGCGCAAGCCAAACCAATACGGTAGTCGTATGAGGTCGTTGTGTTTTATGACCTGTAACGTTTTAAGGGCTATGCAAATGAAGTTACGTCAAATAAATC
Source organism: uncultured Spirosoma sp. (assembly GCA_964244845.1). Taxonomy (GTDB): domain Bacteria; phylum Bacteroidota; class Bacteroidia; order Cytophagales; family Spirosomataceae; genus Spirosoma. The sequence goes on along the minus strand of CAXTKE010000004.1, from coordinate 226,935 downwards.
AAACCAACTGATGAGATTTACAGTATGAAATCAGTCAATGCCATTCGTCCCGATAAATGAATTTAGGCATTTGCCAACCGTAGCGGATGGACAACAAACGAACCGTTAGCCCAACGACCGAAGCAATAAGGGTAGCCAAATTTACGCCCCCGCCCCAATGCTCGATGGCAATATAAAACCCGCCCGTTACGATGGATGCGCTTGCATAAATCTCTTTGTGAAAAAGCAGGGGAATATCGTTGCATAAAACGTCACGCAAAACACCCCCTGCACAGCCGGTTATCATTCCGCTCAGCAGTACGATGATAAACGAGAAATGCATACCCTGCGCAACCTGACAGCCAATAATGGTAAAGACAACCAAACCAAGCGCGTCCAGATACAGGAACAGTTTTTTTAAGCGACTCATTTGAGACGCAATCAAAGCCGCTAATAGAGCCGCACCCGCTGTTATGACCAAATATTCAGGGTGCTCAATCCACGACATTGGGTAATGACCGAACAGCACATTACGGACCGTGCCCCCGCCCAGGGCCGTAACCCAGGCGATAATGCAAACGCCGACCCAATCCATATCCCGGCGACCAGCCGACAGGGCCGCCGTCATTGCCTCAGCCGTTATCGCGATTATGTATAAGATGTGTAACATCGGCCTTACTCTTCCTGGAGTTTATCCCGTTATGAATATAGGTACACGAACTTTACAAAACAGAAAAAGCCCGACTTTCGGCGGGCCTTTTTATTGTATTCCGGAAACCAGTTACTTACCGATTCTCAACTAATGCTTTGAACTCATCTACCGTTATCTCCTGCGAAACGACGGTCAGTTGGGTTTTGGCGTATTCGATTACTTTGTCGTCATACACCCGGTTGAAGGTGCTCGTATAGTTCTGTCCGTTGTTCTTTTCGTCCATCAGGTAGTTGCGGGCAATCCGGTCGATGGTTTTGTTCATCTCTTCGTCTTCGCCACCCATGAAGCCAAACTGCTCCTGAACCATCAGGCGCGTTACGGCCAGCACTTCCTCAAATTCAACCTTGATGTCGGCTTTTTCGGCAATCTTGTTTTTGATGAGTTGCAGTTTAACCGACTTCGTAAAGTCGGCGTATTGCTCCTCAATTTGCTCCGGCGTGAATTTACCTTCGTTCACGTCCAGCAGCCAGTTTTTCAAAAACTCGTCGGGCAGCAGAATCGGCGTGTTGTCGATGAGCGTTTTTTCGATATCTAACCGGAGCAACTGTGCCGACTCACGGGCGTAGTTGCCTTTGATGATTTCGGCTACTTTCACCCGGAACTGCTCTTCATCACTCACCGCGCCCACGCCCAGCACTTTATCAAAAAATTCCTGATTTAGCTCGGCGGGTTGGTTGCGGGTGATGTCGTCAATGGCAAAGGTAAACTCGCCGGTCAGGTTGGCGGCTTCGTCTTTTTTCACGCCGCTTGCATTGGCACGGGCTTTCTCATCCGGGAAAACCTGTTCCAGCACGAACGTTACCACATCGTCTTTTTTCTTACCAATAAACTGCGGTTTGGCCTCTTCCGCCATCTGGTTGATCGGAAAGGCCGTTTTGGCGGAAAAGGGTTCTGCACCCTCTGCCCCTTCAATCTGTTTCAGTTCGCCATAGATGGTGTCGCCGTCGGCAACTTCGTCGCCGTGTGCGTGACCATGAAAACGTTGCTGTAAATCGGCGATGGTGCTGGTAATTTCAGCCTCACCGGCCTGAATTTCGTATTGCGAAACGCTCGGCAGATCGGCGAAATCAATATCAAATTCCGATGCCAGGCCCAGCGTGTAGCTGAACGCAAAATCCGACTGGCTGTCCCAGTCGATGGCGTCGGCCTGTTCGCGGTTCGGAACAGGATCGCCAACCACCTGTAATTTATTTTCGCGGATATACTGGCTTACGGTTTTGCTCAGCATCGCATTGATCTCATCGACTAAGATGCTTTTGCCGTACATTTTCTGCACCAGCGAAGCCGGTACGTGACCGGGCCGGAAGCCTTTCAATTGCACCTTACGACCGTAATCTTTCAGTTTTTTATCTACTTCGGGCTTATAGTCGGCTGGTGTCAGCGTAATTTTCAGCGAGGCATTGGTATCGCTGGCTTTTTCTAAGGTGATATCCACAGTTGTGTTTGTTTAGAAAACGAAAGAGTGAAAGAATGAAAGAGCGAAAGAGTGAAAAAAAACTGGCGTCGGCTTTTGGCTTTGCGTTAGTTTTTCGCTCTTTCACTCTTTCACTCCTTCACTCTTTAAACGTTGTACGGGCGGAGGGACTCGAACCCCCATGCCTTGCGGCACCAGATCCTAAGTCTGGCACGTCTACCAATTTCGCCACGCCCGCAGTTTGGTGGCTCAAACAGCCTCTGGCTGTTTGCCGAAAATCAAAAACAGCCAGAGGCTGTTTGAGCCTTTTCAGGGTGCAAAAGTACGCAAAAATCTGAACCTACCAAGTGAATTCTTATAAGGTTTTATTTTTAGTGCCTATTCCATCATTTTTCGATTAATAATTTGTTAACTTGTAGTACGAGTACAACCCAAAGGCCATTACTGTAACGAAGCCTATTATGATGAATGCCATTGAGCGTCCAGCCGACGCGGTCGACCCTGTTATTGATTTGGAACTGGAGCGGCAGGAAATTCTGAAGCGCTACCGGCGATTATTGAGGGCGGCAAAACCAATGCTGAACGGTGATGACGCCAAACTGATCAAAAAAGCGTTTAACACCTCCGCCGAAGCCCATAAAGACATGCGTCGGCGGTCGGGGGAGCCGTATATCTACCACCCGCTGGCCGTAGCCCAGATTGCCGTTGAAGAAATTGGCCTGGGAACGACGAGTATTGTAGCCGCCCTGCTCCACGATGTTGTCGAAGATACGGAGACAACCATTGCCGATATTGACCGGGCGTTTGGCCCCAAAGTGGCGAAAATCATTGATGGCCTGACCAAGATTTCGGGCATCTTCGAGTACGGTACGTCGCAGCAGGCCGAGAATTTCCGCAAGATGCTGCTGACCCTGTCAGACGATGTGCGGGTTATTCTGATCAAACTCGCCGACCGGCTCCACAACATGCGAACGCTGGACTCGATGCCCCGCGATAAGCAGTTGAAAATTGCTTCCGAAACGATTTACATCTACGCGCCCCTCGCCCACCGGCTGGGTTTGTACAGCATCAAATCGGAACTGGAAGATTTGTACCTGAAACACGTTGAACCGGACGCCTATAAGGACATCGCCAAAAAACTACGCGACACGCGCCTTGCCCGCGACCGGTTCATTGGCCGGTTTATCGAACCGATTGAGAAAGACCTGGCCGATACGGGCATCAAATACCTGATTAAAGGCCGACCAAAATCCATTTACTCGATCTGGACCAAGCTCAATAAATCGAAAAAGCCGTTCGAGGAAATTTATGATTTGTTTGCCGTTCGGATTATTCTGGACGTACCGCAGGAAGAAGAAAAAGCAGCCTGCTGGCGGGCATACTCCATCGTAACGGACCATTACAAACCCAACCCCGACCGGCTGAAAGATTGGATCAGTACCCCCCGAACCAATGGGTACGAATCCCTGCACACCACCGTTATGAGCCGATTAGGCCAATGGGTAGAAGTGCAGATTCGGACCGAGCGGATGAACGAAATTGCCGAGAAAGGGTACGCAGCCCACTGGAAATACAAAGGCAACGACACCCAGACCGGGGCCGGTATCGAAGCCTGGATTAGTCAAGTGCGCGACATGATCGAATCGGCGGGGAGTGGCGACAAAAAAGCCGCTATTGAGTTCGTCGATGATTTTCGGAGCAATCTCTACAGCGAAGAAGTCTTTGTTTTTACCCCCAAGGGCGACCTTCAGGTGTTGCAGCGCGGGGCTACGGCCCTCGATTTTGCGTTCGATATTCACACCCAGATTGGAGCGCGGTGCATGGCGGCAAAGGTCAATAACACCCTCGTGCCGCTGAGTTACGTGCTCCAGAATGGCGATCAGGTAGAAGTCATTACCTCAAACCGCCAGAAACCCAGCGAAGACTGGCTTCGGTTCGTGGTGACGTCGAAAGCCCGAACCAAAATCAAGGATTTAATCAAAGAAGACAACAAACGGTTCGTGACGGATGGCCGCGAGTTGGTCAATAAAAAACTGCGTTTACTGCGGATGGAAATGACCAACGAGGTCATCAACCAGCTACGGGCTTATTTCGGCTCTAAAACTACCGATGATTTTTTCTACCGCGTTGGCAAAGGGCATATCGACGTTGCCGAACTGAAGAAGTTCAAGTCGGACAAGGAAGCCAAAGAAAACCGCGCCAACAAACTCAATACCGACGACCTGCCCGACGCCAAGGCGTTCGTGAAGGAACTCAAAAAGATGCATGGCGAGCGGGCCGACGCCGACATGCTCCTCATTGGTGAGGACATGGACAAGATCGACTATACGCTCTCGAAATGCTGCAACCCGATTTCGGGCGACGACGTGTTCGGCTTTGTGACCATCAATGACGGTATCAAAATTCATCGCGTTACCTGTCCCAACGCCGTTGAACTCATGTCGAATCATGGCAACCGGATTATAAAAGCCAAATGGACCTCCCAGAAAGAACTGGCTTTTCTGGCCGGGCTTCGCATAACCGGAACCGACCGCGTTGGCCTGATCAACGACGTAACGCGGGTCATCAGCAATGAGTTACACATCAATATGCGCTCAGTAGCCATCGACTCCAAAGACGGCATCTTTGAGGGCAATATCCGGCTCTACGTTCACGATACGGCTCACTTAGACACGCTGATGCAGAAACTCGAACGCGTTCAGGGCGTGTTTGAAGTAGTACGGTTTGACTCTTAACGGTTTCCGGTTTATAGTATTTGGTTTCCGGTAGGCTGGCGCGACAATACTCTTGCGCCAGCCTACCGGAAACCGAATACTATAAATCGGAAACCCTTACCTTTGCACTTTCACTTAACAGGAACTGGACATGCCTGCTCCGACTCAGTCAAATTTAAATTCGGCTCAACTGATTTTTCGCGCCTACCTCGAACGGAAGGGATTGCGGAAAACCCCTGAGCGGTTTGCCATTCTCGAAGAGATTTATAATCGACAGGACCACTTCGATGTGGACGAGTTATACATCTCGATGAAAAACAAAAAGTACCGGGTTAGCCGCGCAACGGTCTATAATACATTAGACGTGCTGGTTGACTGTGACTTAGTGACCAAGCATCAGTTTGGTCGCAATCTGGCGCAATACGAAAAATCGTTCGGCTATCGTCAGCACGACCACCTGATTTGCACCGACTGCCATAAAGTGATGGAGTTCTGCGACCCGCGCGTTCAGAACATTCAGAATATGGTGGGCGACATGCTGAAATTCAACGTCATGCACCACTCGCTGATTTTTTACGGCTCCTGTGCCCGCAACCTCTGCGAAAACCGCCAGGTGACTGAAAAAGACCAGCAGGGTGTTCAAGTGCCGGTAGAGGAGTAGCTTGAGTTTTACGTTCCAGTAAACTCAAAGTAGTAGGTGTAATTTCCTTTGTTAACTAAGAAACAATAAACATCTTATGAAAGCGTACACAGAGTTTGTTGACTTTATCGTGACAGGTATGAGTCCGCAGCAAATTTTGGCTTTTCGTCCGTCCGAAGAGACCCGTGAACGTGTCCGTTATTTGTTAGCCATGGAGAAGTCTGGTTCGATATCGGCGGATGAAGAAGTTGAGTTGAACGAATTCGAACAGTTTGAACACTTAATGCGTATGGCTAAGGCCCGCGCCGGTCAGAATGGCGCGAGAGGGTAGCTATATACCAGTAAAATTAAGAAATGAAGTAGCCCTAAGAGCAAGTTTCTGCTGTGAATATTGTTTGGTGAGTGAACTACGGACAGGACTGTTTTGTGAAGTAGATCATATCATTGGTGTTAAACACAATGGCCCGACAAAAAATAGTAATTTAGCTTATGCCTGCTTCAATTGTAATAGAAACAAGGGAAGCGATATTGCATCTATTGACTGGGATACCAACGAAATAGTACGTTTTTATAATCCTCGTTCAGACATTTGGGCTGAACATTTTCGTTTTGAAGGTTTTTATATTGCTCCTACCACCCAAATTGGAAAAGTGACAGCAATTATTTTTCGTTTCAATGACCGGATGCGTTTGCTTGAGCGCGATCCAAACTCATTTTCATAATGATCGATGTTTTATTAGGCCTCCAGTGGGGCGACGAAGGAAAAGGGAAAATTGTGGACGTACTGGCACCACAGTATCAGGTCGTTGCCCGATTTCAGGGCGGCCCCAACGCCGGACACACGCTCGAGTTCAACGGGTTCAAGCATGTGCTGCACCAGATTCCATCCGGGATTTTCCGGGATGATATTCTCAACATCATTGGCAACGGCGTCGTGCTCGATCCTATTGTGTTCAAAAAGGAAATTGATGGACTGGCGAAGTACAACCTTGCGCTGACTCAGAATTTGCAGATTTCCCGCAAGGCGTCGATCATTCTGCCAACACACCGGCTCCTCGATGCGGCCTACGAACAAGCCAAAGGCGAGTCGAAAATTGGCTCTACCCTGCGCGGTATCGGGCCAGCGTATCAGGACAAAGTGGCGCGTCAGGGTTTGCGCGTGGGCGATATTCTGTCGCCTAATTTTGTGGAGAAATACAGCAAATTGGTGGCTATTCATAAAGTCATTCTGGAACAGAACAACTTCGATTATGCATCGGTGCTGCCCGATTCTGAAGCCGAGTTTTTTGGCGCGGTCGAGTTCATGAAGCAGTTCCGGTTGACGGATAGTGAATATGCGGTGAACGAAGCGATCCAATCGGGCAAGAAAGTTCTGGCCGAAGGTGCCCAGGGTTCACTACTCGATCTTGATTTCGGTTCCTACCCGTTCGTTACGTCATCGAGCACGATGGCCGCTGGTGCCTGTACGGGTTTGGGCGTAGCGCCCGGCAAGATTGGGGAGGTTTTCGGTATTTTCAAAGCCTACTGCACCCGCGTTGGCAGCGGCCCCTTCCCTACCGAACTCTCCGACGAAACGGGTGAGCTTATCCGCAAAGAAGGTCGTGAGTTTGGCGCAACAACGGGTCGTCCGCGCCGGTGCGGCTGGCTGGATTTACCCGCCCTGAAATACACCATCATGATTAATGGCGTGACTCAGTTGGTGATGATGAAAGTGGACGTACTGAATAATTTCGAGGAAATTCAGATTTGTACACATTATAAACTCGCCGACGGGTCGCTCACCGAGCAGATGCCGTACGACCTGTGCGACACGGCTGTAACGCCCGTTTATAAATCGTTTAAAGGCTGGCAGACCGACCTGACCAACATCCGGTCATTCGATGATATGCCCGCCGAACTGGCTACGTACGTTCACTATCTGGAAGATGCGCTTGGATTGCCCATCAGTTTTATCTCGACCAGCCCCGACCGCGAAGCCATCATCCATCGGCAGGCAGTAACTGCCTGATTGGTAAAGTAATTCTACTCCGTTAAGCAAAAAAGTCTGATTAGCTGTCGTGACAGCTAATCAGACTTTTTACACGTACATAGGCTGATTACATGAATCCACCCATGCCATCCACATTAGATCCCAGTTTGAGGGTAAGTTTTTTAACGCTTCCCAACAATTTGACCTTCGGTGCTTTGTAGGTCTTCTTAGGTAATAAAACCGATCTTTGTATAGCCTTTGTAGTCATAAGATAGAAAATTAAAGATTAAACGAATGCGCTGAACAGGTTCCCCCTATTGAACAATCAGACGGTGTTTGCGCGTTTGACCGCGCTCCTCCACAGTAAGCACATAAACGCCTGAAGAAAGATTTCCAGCCGTTTTCAGCAACAGATTACCCGACTCTACACCCGATTTCTGGATGGGTAACACCCGGCCATCTACGCTGAGCAAGTTAATGATAGCGATTTCGGGTTCATCCAGTCGCAGCATAAACGGCTGACCGTTCACGATCGGATTAGGATACACGCCATACGGACTATCCCGTACCACAACAGATTTTAGGGGGAAAGCCGTTGCCTGACCGTTGAGGTCAGTTTGTGTTAGCCGGTAGTAGCTCGTGCCGGAATAAGGTGTCTGGTCGATCAGCGAGTAGTTTTTTAACGCACGGCTGTTGGCCTCTACATCACCAACCTCACCCACTTTCTCGAACGCTTTCAGGTCTTTACTACGCTCAACAAGAAAGCCTTTGTTGCTGGTCTCAAACGACGTTGTCCAATCCAGTCTCACCGTTCCATCTTCCTGAGCCTGTGCGGTAAACTTCACCAGCGATACGGGCAGGGCACTGGTAAAAGGGACCGCAATGGGTTTAGGATCGGAGAACAGTCCTGCATTGTCGGCCACGGCATACGTAAACGTCGGATCTGGAAAAGCTCCGCCCGAACCCGTAGTGGCACCTGTAGCCGTGGGGTCAATCGTTAGTTTCGTTGGATCAAAGTTGGTAATGGTGGTAGTGGTACTTACCGGAATGCCATTATAATACAGGGTTCCGTTTGTAGTTGGTGTCAGCCTGACCGTACGACCCGCCAGATTAACAGGATAGCTACCATCTTCAGAATCGGTGCCGGTAAACAGCGTAGACGAAACTGGGCTGGTGGCCGTTCCACCGGGATTCGTACGGGGACTATCCGTCCCAGCGGTCACCACGGGTCTTCTCTCAATGCCCAGGAGAATGCTGGTAATGTCCACATCGCCGATGCGCACGGCCACAGTGCCGTTTGCATCGGCAGCCGGTTCGTTGCCGATCCCGCTATTGTTGTTAACCCCATAGGCTTCACCCGTATTACTCCAGCCACTGGGTAAAACAATGGCGGGAGCGGGCATGCCTACAATGCCCTGATTGGTAGTTAGTTGAGCGGTGAGTGGCCCAAAAGCCAGTTGATCGAAGGTAAAACTACCATCCGGTTGCACCTGCGCTACCCCAACAACCTGATTATTGGCATCGACCAGATTAACGTAAAGTTGGATGCCTGATGGGTTATTTATCGCATTGCCGTTGACCAGATTATCGGTCAGGCCATTGGCATCATTGTAAACGTTCCCTGATATAAAAAGCCGTTTTACCACACCCGTTATGGTAGACATATCGTTCCCGCCCGCCCCCGTTGCATCTGAAGTATTCGTAGGAAAGTAAGTGGCATTGGTGAAATTCAGGGCATCAGCGGCAGTGGCGGTGGCCGGAAAATCGTTAGCCAGTACCGAGTATCCATATACCGTCGTGCCGGGGGTAATATTGAAATCCGAATACTTCAAAAATACCCCGCCAATGCCCTGTCCGGCACCAATCAGATCGGAAGCTTTCAAATTTTCGGTTGCATTATCGCGTCGTAGGATAATAAAATTGCCGGCAGCCGTGTTTGAAGGCTGATAGACACCATTGGTGGTTTGCCCGCTAACAAAGTAATTTGCCGTGGCTATTCGTAGCACCTTATTGGCGTAGGTAAGCGGATTGCCATTGGCATCGATACTTGTAATCAGGACCACCACGGCGGGGTCGTGTGCATTATAAATACCCCGCTCAAAGAGGGCAAAACCTTGTGCCCCCGGCACAGCCACGGGGATACCGGCGGGCGCAACGACATCAATCCGCTCAATATTATTGAAATTGGTGGCCGTGGTATTAGCAAATAGATTGTCGATACCAATGGCCAGATCGTTAGTCAGAAACAGGTCTTCCATTTTAGGAATGTAAGCTGACTCGATGCGTACTGTCCCGTTCGTATTGTTGACCAGCCCTTCAAAATAAGCCAGATCTCTTGGAGTTGGCACCGGAACGCTGGGACTAACCCCATAGGTACTGCGATACGAAGTCATGGCAGCATTCTCCACCCGGCGTATCTTAACAGTGATGGGAATAGCCGTATTATAGGTATAACCTGAGCCGCCAGCGGTAAAAGCCTTCAATTTTTTTCCATTATCGGCTAAGCCGCTGGCATTGCCGAAAGTATACGTATAACTCCCGCTATTGGTCAGGGCGGAACTGCTGGCATTGGGGGCTCTTGAATCAGTGTAGGTACTGCCCGTTGGAGTCGTTATAATGTCAATGTTGGCCGAGGTAATGGGGGTTTGCCCTCTGGTGGGTAGTACAAAGGCGATGGCGAGCAGCAGGGCAGCCAAAATCGACCAATCAGGTACAGTAAAATTTTGTTTCATTTTTGTGTTGATTAGACTTTACTGATTGAAAGGACATGTAGAAAGGACCGAAACGATTAACTCCAGAGATAAAGCTTAAGTCGGGCAAATAGGCCCTCATCAACAGCCTGAGCACGGTAGTCAAACCGTAACGTTTGACAAGATTATAGTAAAAAGGTAACATACATATAAAAGAAATATTACATAGACTATAGTTTAATGGTTGTGTAATAAGTAATCACTATAGATTGGCTACTTAATTTGTAACTATAATCAACAAAAATAACTAAACCAAAAACTGATGTTGATTACTTTATGAGATAGACTATAGTATAAAGTTGTAGAGTAACCTATATATTCCAATGAATTGATTCTTAGGAGCCGGACATTCCTGTTTTGCCGAAGGCCCAAGTAGATCGGGAAAACGTAATGATGAGATAGCCTATGTTACCTGATTGTTACGATTGAGCGAAAAATATCAGTAATGGAATAAGGGCAAGAACGAACGTGTAATTTTGCGGTATATTCAGTTAAATCAACCCATCCGACACACGTCCGGCTATCGTCGGTTCTGCGTTGGAAGAGACATCTTCACTCGTAATTCTTCAATCGGGCTAACAAATTCAGTAGATTTTAAAGAATTTTCAATTACAATAGAACAGCGTCAAAACAGTACGTGTATGACAAAACGCCCGCTTATACTTTACAGCTTTGGTGCCCTTCTCCTCCTCTGGCTATTGGCAGGCTGTCATCGGAGAACGAACTCGACCCAGGCAACCGGGGAAGCCGATGTCTATAAAAAAATGGCCGCTACCCGCGTCAATCTACCCAACGGCTGGGCACTCACTCCCCCCGGACGAAGCCTTGATCTGGACGATCTGCCCCTAAATCTGGTGGTTTCACCGTCCAAAAAATACATGGCCGTCACCAACAATGGGCAAAGCACGCAGAGCATAACCCTGATCGACGCCGGTACGGAGAAAATCCTCGATACCGTCCGGGTTGGGAAATCATATGTGGGGTTGGCCTTTAGCGCGGACGAAACCCGGCTATATGCATCGGGCGGCAACGACAACAAAATTCTGGTCTATAAAATCGAGAATCAGAAACTCCTGCCCGACGAGTCTATTGTGCTGGGTAAACCCTGGCCAACGAAAATCTCCCCAACAGGTCTGTGCGTCGATGATGCCAAAAACCGGCTCTACGTCGTTACCAAAGAAGACAGTTCTTTATACATTACCGATACAAAAACCCGGCAAGTTCTGCGTAAAGTAAACATCGGAGCGGCTGCTTACGCCTGTATCTTATCACCGGATAAAAACGAGCTTTTCGTTTCGCTCTGGGGTGGTGCCAGTGTGTTGGTTGTCGATGTCAACGAGCGGAAAATAGTGGCTAAAATCGCGACCAATAAAAATCCAAATGACCTGCTCTTAACCCGCGATGGCAAATATCTCTTTGTCGCCAATGGCAATGACAATACCGTCGCGCTAATCGAAGTAGAGAAACGTCAGGTTGTTGAAACGTTGACGGCATCGCTCTTTCCAGATGCTCCGGTAGGCACCACACCGAACGGCCTGGCCCTGAGCGACGATGAAAAGACGCTCTACATTGCCAACGCCGACAATAACTGCTTAGCCGTATTTGACGTGACGCGCAAGGGTCGCAGTCAGTCCAGCGGATTTATTCCGACAGGCTGGTATCCAACGGCGGTGAAAGTCATTGGGTCCAAACTATATGTTACCAACGGAAAAGGATTTTCGTCGAAAGCCAACCCCAAAGGCCCGAATCCGGTGCGAACGCGGACGCCACAACAGGTCGGTCCAAATCCGCAGGCGAATCCGGGGCCGGTTCAGTACATTGCCGGGTTGTTCAAAGGTACGCTTTCGATAATCGACATACCGGACAAGGACGTTTTAGCGGCTTATTCACGGCTGGTTTACGCCAATACACCCTACACAAAACGCAAAGAATTACTGTCGGAAGGCGAAGCGGGCAACCCGATACCGATGCGGGTTGGCGAAAAATCCAGCATTAAATATGTGTTTTATATCATCAAGGAAAACCGCACCTACGACCAGATTTTGGGGGACATGAAGGCCGGAAACGGGGATGCTTCGCTTTGCCTGTTTCCCGAAAAAGTAACCCCAAACCAGCACGCGCTGGCGAGTGAATTTGTGCTGCTCGATAATTTTTACGTCGATGCCGAAGTCAGTGCCGATGGACATAACTGGTCGTCAGCCGCGTACGCCAACGATTACGTCGAGAAAAACTGGGTTACCAGCTACGGCGGCCGGGGCGGTACGTACGATTACGAAGGTCAGAAGGCAATTGCTCACCCGCGCGATGGGTTCATCTGGGACCATTGTTTGCGGGCCGGTATATCGTTTCGCAGTTATGGCTGGTTTGCCGACGACGAAAAACCAAACATCAAAACGCTGGAAGGCAGATTCTGCCCTACCTTCAAAGGCTATAACTTAGGCTATTTAGACAGCAAGCGGGAAGAGGCCTGGGAGAAGGATTTTGATGGGTTAGTGGCTACCGGGAACGTCCCTAAATTCAACACCCTGCGCTTTGGCAACGACCATACATCGGGTGCGCGCATTGGATTGCCCACGCCCGATGCCGCCGTAGCCGACAATGATCTGGCCGTGGGCCGATTCGTTGAGCATCTTTCCAAAAGCCCCATCTGGAAAGAATCCGTTGTGTTTATTCTGGAAGATGATGCCCAGAACGGCCCCGATCACGTCGATGCTCACCGCTCGATAGCGTTTATAGGCGGTGGTTTCGTCAAACGAAATTTCGTTGACCACACCATGTATTCCACGTCGGGTATGTTGCGAACCATCGAGTTGATTCTGGGGCTGAAACCCATGAGTCAATACGATGCGGCTGCTGTACCGATGTGGCGGTGTTTCAATAAAACCGCCGATCCAACTCCGTTCACTGCCCGCGAAGCCGGTGTTGATATTAACCAGAAAAATGTGGCTGTCAATCGAAATTCCAAACGCTCGTCACTCTTCAATCTAACGCGCCCCGACGAGATTGACGACCTGATTTTCAGCGAGATCGTGTGGCAAACCGTACGCGGCTCAACGAGCGTCATGCCCGCTCCCCGCCGGGGTGCGTTTGTCCGAACAGGAAATACCGAAGAGGCTGACGAAGACGACGACTAACCGGCAAAAGTTCGTCGTAAATACGTATCAATCAGTCATTTGAAGCAGGATTCTGGTTGACGTTCTGCTTTAGTTTACGTAATCGGATTTTATTAATGCTGTATGCAATCAATAAAAAAATATCCGACTACTTAAGTATTTTTCTTTACATAAACAGCTACGGATAGTACCATCATACGGTTTATGTTTCTATTTTTACTTATTCACCGTATGAACTCCTCTTAACCTATGCAATTCAAGAAAAACATGAACTCGTTAGACCAGATTATTCGGTCTTTATTAATGGCTAATTTACTGATCCCGTGCCTGTTGGGTCTTGTGCCCGTCTTCGTTTTTTACCTGTTCATCAGCCTTTCAGTCATGCTTGCCATCAACTGCCTCACGAGTTACTGCTTAATCTACGACTTGTTGACCATTTCGACCCGGCAGCCCATTCGCGTTTAACGATTTGTCTGCAATTACCGTTTAAGCCGTCCTGCTCTTTACCAGCGGGGCGGCTTTTTTGCGTATTTTTGACGGGTAACCCGTTAATCGGTATGTCAGCAAAGAATTTTTATCAAACCTTTTACCAAACCGAGCCCCTATTCAGGGTCGCTAACGAATCTTGGGAAGCATCAGGTCAATCAGCCACACAGGAGGGTGTGGACATAGAAGCCCCGACAGATGAGCTAATTCAAACTGACAAATTGGATTTACTGGCCGAATTAGATGTATTGTCGGCACAGAAATTACCGGCGTCAATAACCCCTGTGCTGGTTGAAACGCTGCCGGAACCATCTGATCTTCTTCCGGTTACGCCCGAACCTGCCAAGTCCATTATCCTGCCGGAACCATTGCCCCAGTCTGCGCCACGACCAACAACACCGTCGATTTTACCTCCCATTCAGCAACCGTCCCGGATGCCGCAGTTGAATCACAAAGTCCTGCTGCTGGCCGACGAAGAACTGGACCCAAGCAATGTACTGTTTCTGGAGAAGATTCTGAAAGCCGTTAATCTGAACGTTGACGGCGTCGATCTGTTGAACCTGCATGGGGTTCAGGATGTGAATTTTGCCGAACTGTTGCGGGGCAAATACATCAACCATTTTATCACCTTTGGCGTACCCTTCGAGCGCATTCATCTCGATATTATGATGGACCGCTACTCGCCGGTTCGGTTCGAGGGCATTACGTTCCTGCTGGCCGATTCGCTGCCAACCATCGAAGCCGATCAGCAATTAAAGAAACGCCTTTGGGGCTGTCTCCAGCGGGTTTTTCTGCGGTAAAACCCGCCAATTTTCATTCAGAGATGACATCTTTAAAAAAGATGTCATCTCTGCCATCGCCAGACCACGTTCGGCAACCTTCGCCCATGACGCTTACCCAACGACTCCGCCACTTTCTTGCTCCCGCGTCTCCATTGCCTGACTGGGCAGACAGGCCGGTTCTCTCAGACGTAACACTGCAGCCGACAACCGAATTGATTACGCCAAACCCATTGCCGAACTACATACCGGAACCGTTGCCAAACTGGCTCGCCGACGAAGAGAATCTGCGTGATGAGGGCGTTTTCTTTGGTTTGTCTGATGCTCCCCCGGATGGAAAAGTCGCTCAGATCAAGGCATTCTTCACCCGGCAGGCCGCTCCACTGGAAGAAGCTATTGAACAGTATACGGCAGAAATGGACGAGCTAAACCGGCACATCGACCAGCATGAAATCCATCTGTCTACCCTGCGCGAACAACACAGTACTCTACGCGATAGTCAGCCCGGCCCCACAAACGGGATTTGGACCGCAGCGAGTCTGTTGCTCTCTGTACCGATGTGTGTTGGCAATTTTTACCTGATCGACGAAACGTTGCGCCCGGTTTTCGCTAACCGCTGGATTGCAGTAGGTATCTATTTGGCGGGTATGTTCAATTTGTTTGGCCGTACGTCGTTCTTTTATGAGGAGGGAACGCGGCTAACGGGTCGGCGGATGGTAGCAGAAGTTGGTTTGCCGCTGGCTGCATCGGCTTTTGTATTGACCTGGGCTTTGCAAGCCAGGTCTGTGGGGCAGGCAATCGCCTTATTTGCGTTCGTCTTTTGCCTGTTTCTGCTGGCTGGAAAGCTGCTGTTGAGCAACCTGAGCACGTGCCAAACCGAACTTACCACCATCCAGAAAAATCGTCGGCTGGCCATTGATAAAGTACAGAACCTGCCCGTTTGGGAGGCCGAAATGACCCGGCTTGGTCGTGAGATTGATGCGATTCGGACGCAGAAGCGACCGCTTGGCAGGGCACTTACACATACCCAAACCGAGCTAACCCGGTTGAACACCCACCGCGATTGGCTTGTTAATCTATTTGTGAGCGAGTTTGAACTCGCCCGCAGTCTCCGCGACCGACTCCCGGAGAAACAGAAAACCGATTTGCTACGCAGTTATAAAGTTGTATAGTTATAGAGTTGAAAAGTGGTTTAAACTAACCCGCTTCTTCAGTCAACAACTATATAACTCCATGACTGTATAACTATACAACTTGAACGATGGAGCCAACGAACCAACCCGATTTCCAGCATGGCTACACCAGTGGCGTAGAAGGAGTTAACCGGGAAACATACGAAGGATATTTGTCCAGCCAGATTAATACGGACTGGCTTTTGGAACGCATTCAGGAGAAAAAAGTGGAGCTGACCACTACCGAGAATCAGGTAGCTGAAGTGACAGACGCGAACCGAACAGCCTTTGCCGATTTGCAAACGCATACGCTTCAGGTAGAGCGGCTGGCGAAACAGATTGACCAGCGCGAAACCGACCGGCAGGCAATCGAAACCGACCGCGACCGTTTGCGCGAACGCCGAACCAAAGCCGCTCCCGACTATTCATTACTGGCCGGGTTGCTGTTTTTAGTAGCGGGCATTTCGTTTCTGGCGGGCGACCTGATTATCTCGCACGAAATTGTGGCTTACGCCCTCAACATCCGTAACCCGAACGAAGCCTGGGCGTTTGCGGTCGGGCTGGCCATGGTGTCGATTCTGCTCAAACCCGCCTACGACCGCCTGATCGAAAAACCCTATCAGGAAAACCCCGAAAAAAACGGGCGAAAATATGAACGGTTTAAAATCGCACTGGCCGTATTTTCGGTTCTGACACTGGCCGTTCTGGGCTGGTTCCGCTACGAAGCCTACCGCACAGACCAACTCAAAGCAGCCATCAACAAATCGGTTCGGCAGCTTCAGCTCAATACCGATCCTACATCCGCCACGCCCGTACTTAGCCCGGCAACGCTAAGTAAAATTGAGCAGCAATTGAGCGAATCGAGCGAACTGAACCTCGCCCTTGTCAACAGTCCGTGGGCGTTGCTGTCGTTCGTATTGAGTGGAATTTTGTTCGCGCTGGCGGGGGCTGTGTGCTTAGGGATTGCGCTGCCGGTACTTTCGGCATTCTGGTTCCGATGGTTGCAGGCCGACATAAAACTCGGTAAACTGCGCCGTCGGCTGAAGCGATTGAACAAGGAAATCCTGCCCCTCGAAACCCAGTTGGCCGAGCAGCGCACCCGGCAAAATGTGCTTCAACATAACCTCGATCTACTACCCGACCTGAGCGAGTTAAAGGCTCATCGTCAGACCATTATAACAGATCTTAACGAGTTGGTAGCCGAACTGAAACTCGCCCAAACCGATAGCCGCATCAGCAATTTCAATGATGGTTACGGACAGGGTGAAGCCACGCGTTCCGGCCTGAGTGACGACGAGCAGCGGCAGTTGCGAAAAGAAATGCTGTCTCTCCAGAATGCCAGCCGCAACCGCACTACGGAGACACGACCCACCGGAACCCCTCCCGCCAATGGAACCAACGGTAAGCCGACGGGTTCCCGGCCCTATCAGACAATCCGCAATTTTTTGTCAGACGAATTATAAGGGTTGAGTTGGCCGACAAATAGCGTGTATTTTGCCCATCACTTAGGCAAGCCACATCGTTTTGGGTTATAGTCGGCTTAACTTTTTTTACAACAGTATACCCGCCAGTAACCCGCTCAAGATTAAGGCATAAGGTGGAATTTTCGTGTACAGGAGCAACCCAATTGTTAGCAAAACAACCGCAACCGACGGCCAGTGCAGAACCATTGGCTCGAAGAGGGCAATGGCGGCTGCGGCTGTTAGCCCCGTACTCGCTGCGTTGATTCCCTCCAGCGAAGCCCGCACCACCCGGTAGCGTTTCAACTGATCCCAGAAGCGATACACAAAGAAGATTAGAAACGCGCCGGGCAGAAAAATACCGGCTGTCGAGACGAAACTACCCCAAAACTGCCCCTGTAAGCCCGCGTCACGCATGGACAGCGCACCGATATATGATGCGAACGCAAACACCGGACCCGGCACCGCCTGCACCAGCCCCAGCCCCGACAGGAATTCTTCGCGTGTCAGATAGTGTTTGAAGGCGACAAACTCATTGTATAGCATGGGGGTGAGCACCTGCCCGCCACCAAACACAAAACTGCCGTTTCGGTAGAAGTTTTCAAATAAACGAACCGGCAATAACTGTGTATAGGCCCCCAGTATGGCCGCGCCCATGAACACGCCTAACCAAAGAAAAAAATTGGCCCATTCGACGCGCAGGGGCCGCTTTTCCATTCGTTCCTGCTTCTGATACGTCAGGGCGGTTGTCAGACCACCAACGGCAATGACGATGGGGGTCATTATGGGCGACCGGAACAGGTAGGCCACTACGGCGGCTGTGAGGGCCAATGCCAGACTAACCTGATTTTTGATGACTTTCTGCCCGATGCGATACCCTGCCACCACCATAAAACCGACGGCCATTGGCTGAATAAACCGGGCAAACTGAAGCGATAAGTGATGTTGTTCGAGGTAAAAAATGCCCATACCAGCGGCTGTCATGATGCAAACAGCGGGCAATATCCAGATCAGCAGGGTTATGTAGGCCAGGTTCGGCCCGCCAATTTTAAACCCAATGGCGGTGATGGTTTGCGTAGACGTTGGGCCGGGAAGCACCTGACCCAGGGCGTTTAACTCCAGTAGTTCCTCTTCCGTCAGATACCGTCGTTTCTGCACTAACCGCTCATAAAACATGGCCAGATGAACCTGCGGACCGCCAAACGTTGTGAGAGCCAGCACCAGCACATCTTTCAAAAAGATGATGTACCGGATTCGGCGTACAGGTTTGGAACTGGTCAGGTAGGGAATCATGAACGGTCGGATCAGGTGTGGTCAGGGTTGTCAAGAGTAGCCAAGAACTGTCAAGATTAAAAAGGCTTCTGCCAATCTCTGCCTACTCTTGACGACCTCTACCTATTTTTTCAGCCCCAGTTCAATCAGTCGTTCGTTCAGAAACTCGCCCGCTGTCATATCAACGTATATTTTCGGGTGCTGCGTGTCGATGCAACTTTCCAGACTGGTCAGGTTCATATCGGCGCGGGGGTGCATAAAGAACGGAATCGAATACCGCGACTGATTCATTTTCTCGCGGGGCGGGTTCACCACCTGATGAATCGTCGATTTCAGTTTGTGATTCGTGAGCCGGTCGAGCATGTCGCCTACGTTTACCACGACCTGATCGGGCAGGGCAGTTATACCAATCCATTTACCATCGCGCCGGAGCACTTCCAGCCCATCAGCCGAGGCTCCCATGAGCAGCGTAATGAGGTTAATGTCGCCGTGTGGTGCTGCCCGAACGGCCTCGTCGGGCGTGGTGGCGGGGTCGAGCGGGAAGTAATGCAAAGCCCGTAATATACTGTCGCCGTTTTTGACCTTGTCATCGAAATAGGTTTCGGGCAGTTCCAGATACAGCGCGATGGCCCGCAGGAGTTGCTTGCCCGCATTTTCGAGCGTACGGTAGGCGGTCAGGGTGGCTTCGCTAAATTCGGGGTATTCGTCGGGCAGCACATTGGCGGGCATATCCCCCTCCGGTTCCGGCTGACCTACGTGATAAAACTCCTTTAAATCGGCCACTTTAAAGCCTTTGGCGGTCTCTTTTCCTTTTCCGATATAACCCCGCTGCCCGTTCAGTTCGGGGTGTTCATATTTCTGTTTTAACGAATCGGGCGACGAGAAAAATGCCTGTGCCGAACCGTAAAGGCGTTTGGTCAGTTCGTCGGTCAGGCCGTGATTACGGATTGCGACAAAACCAATCTGGTTAAACGCCCGGCCCAACTCCTGTACAAATCGGGCTTTGCGTACGGGGTCGCCGGAAGTGAAATCGGCCAGATCCAACGAGGGGATTTCGTTGTATAATTCTTCTGATAACATGGAGTAAAGCTATTTTTGCAAAAGTACAAATTTGGTGGATAGTGTAATAGGTGGAATGGTGAAGTAAGTGACCAGCCACTCATTTCACCACCCCACCTATTACACTATCTACTATTAAGAGAAATTCTTGCCGACTTTATTCCAGTCAACGACGTTCCAGAAGGCCGTAACGTATTCGGGCCGACGGTTCTGGTATTTCAGGTAATAGGCGTGTTCCCACACATCGAGGCCCAGAACGGGCGTTCCTTTTTTCTCCGCCAGTGCCATTAGCGGGTTATCCTGATTGGGTGTTGAGGTGATTTCAATGTCGCTGCCGTTTTTGATGAGCCACACCCAGCCTGAGCCAAAACGGGCTGTTGCGGCCTTGCCCCACTCGGTTTTAAAGTTATCGAACGAGCCGAATTTTTTGGTAATCGCATCGGCAAGTGCTCCTTTTGGCGCACCACCCGCCCCTGCACCCATGATGTTCCAGAAAAACGTGTGGTTCCAGTGACCACCGGCATTGTTCCGAACGGCGGGTGGTGTGCTGGCGTTTACACTTTTCACCAGCGCGTCGATGTCCATTTTCGCCATGTCCGTACCCGCAACGGCTTTGTTGAGGTTGTCAACATAAGCCTTGTGGTGTTTATCGTGGTGAATTTCCATCGTCATCTTGTCAATATGCGGTTCGAGCGCACCCGCGTCGAAGGGCAATGGAGCCAGTTTGAACGGCCCTTCTGCCTGGGTAGTCGAAAAACCTAATGAGCGGAAAGCAACTAAGCTGGCCGACGTAGCAAAAGCCATTTTTAAAAACTCGGAGCGATTCATGCGAATGTTGGTTTGTAGGGAATAAAAAATGCGTCCGATGAATTAACCCATTCAAGGCAGGGATGTTCATCAGACGCAAAGAAACGGGAATTTTGTATTCAACGGCCGCGACAGGCTCCGGCTGTCGCTGATAAATAACATTCAGCGACAGCCGGAGCCTGTCGCGGCCGTTAATCGTAGGCGATTCGGCTCAGGATGCTTCGCCCAAGCGTTACCTCATCGGCGTATTCGAGGTCGCCCCCAATGGGAATACCGCGTGCGATGGTTGACAGTTTAAGATTGAAGGGACGGAGTTTTTTCTGTAGATAAAAAGCCGTCGTGTCGCCTTCCATCGTGGGGCTGATGGCAAGGATAATCTCGCGCACCTGTTCGCCTTCGGAACCACGCAGCCGGGTCATCAGCGAATCGATTTGCAAATCACTCGGCCCGATGCCTTCGACCGGCGAGATGATGCCCCCCAGTACGTGATACAGGCCCTTATACTGCGCAGTGTTTTCGATGGCCAGCACATCGCGGGTATCTTCAACCACACAAATCAGCGACGAATCGCGTCGGTTGCTGGCACAAATTGTACACAGATCGTTGTCGGAGAGGTTATGGCACTTCCGGCAGTACTGCACCTTTGTACGCATCGCCGTCAGGCTCTGAGCCAGCAATTCGGTTTGTTCTTCATCGCGTTTAAGCAGGTGCAACACCAGCCGGAGGGCGGTTTTCTTCCCAATTCCCGGCAGTTTCGACACCTCGTTTACCGCGTCTTCTATGAGTTTGGAGGGGTATTCCAATTTCGTTGAATGATAGAGTAGTTGAATGATAGAGTGATTGAATAGCTGGCGCACGATTTATTCAATCACTCTATCATTCAAGATTAGTTAAGGACTTCCGCGCTGATGCCGCGTCGGCAGATTTCATTGCGCATCGGCACAAGTTCTTCCCATGAACCATTTTTAACGGAACATTTGCCCTTGTAATGAATGAGCAGCGTACACTGTTCGGCCTGTTCAGGCGTATGTTTGCAGACGTCAATCAGCGTGTCGATGACATGGTCGAACGTATTGACCTCGTCGTTGAAGACAATCAGGTTATGAACGTCAGTTTCAACGACTTCGTCGAGCACGTCCACAACGGTTTCTTCAAAAGGTTGCATAGCAGATAAAATGGTATTTATTTAGCAAATTTACGGCAAAACAGGCACTTTTGGAAACGATTGCCGCGCTATAAAATAACCCCATTCTGCCCTGAAAAGTTGCCTGATTTTACCGGCAAAAATTGTATTGAAACCACTCCCAACAGTAGCCCGGCCTGTGAACCGTACAGTATAAATTACCCGCATGAACACTACCCTTGCCTTAGTTATTCTGGTTGTCTATTTCGGCATGTTGATCGCCGTTTCATTCTACACGGCCCGTGGAGCCGACACCACTACGTTTTTCACGGCCAACCGGCAGTCGCCCTGGTGGCTGGTAGCGTTTGGCATGATCGGCACGTCGCTGTCGGGGGTAACGTTCATTTCGGTGCCGGGTGCAGTCGGCAAAATTGGCTTCTCCTATTTTCAGGTCGTGCTGGGCTACATTGTCGGCTATATCGTTATCGGCACGGTGCTGATGCCGCTTTATTACCGGCTTAACCTGATTTCGATTTATGGCTATCTTGAAAAACGCTTCGGCTTCTGGTCCTACAAAACGGGTGCGGGTTTCTTTCTGCTGGCCCGAACCGTTGGCTCGGCGGTGCGGCTCTATGTTGCGGCCGGGGTGTTGCAGATCGCGCTGTTCAACGGGCTGGGCGTTCCGTTCGAGGTGTCGGTGCTGATAACCATCGGCCTTATCTGGGCGTATACGTTCAAAGGGGGCGTAAAAACAATCATCCTGACCGATTCGCTCCAAACGCTGTTTCTGATTACGGCGGTGGTTTTGACCATCGTATTAATCTCGCAGGAATTGGGTCTTTCGTTTGGTGGACTGATTCAGACGGTGAAAGAAAACTCTATGTCGCAGGTGTTTTTCTGGGATGCCAACGACCCGAAGAATTTCTTTAAGCAGTTTATTTCGGGGGCGTTTATTGCTATCGTCATGACCGGATTAGACCAGGACCTGATGCAGAAAAACCTGACCTGCAAAAACATCGGCGAAGCCCAGAAAAACATGTTCTGGTTCACGGTTACGCTTGTTTTTGTCAACTTCATGTTCCTCGCGCTTGGTGTGTTGCTCTACGTTTTTGCCCAGCGTGAAGGCATTGCCATTCCGGCCCGCACGGACGATCTGTACCCGATGCTGGCACTCAATCACCTCGGTTTGGCGGTGGCAATCACGTTTCTATTGGGTATTACAGCCGCCACCTACGCCAGTGCCGACTCCGCCCTAACCGCCCTGACGACCTCGTTTTGTGTCGATTTTATGAACGTTGAAAAGCGGCCCGAAGTGGAGCGGTCGCGCATTAAGCACATCGTTCACATTGGCTTTTCGCTGCTGTTTTACGTCGTCATTCTGATTTTCCGGCAGGTCAACAGCAAAGAGGTGATCACGGCCGTGTTCGACATTGCGGGCTATACCTACGGGCCGCTTTTGGGTTTATATGCGTTCGGAATGTTCAATAAACGCCCGGTTATGGACCGCGCCGTGCCGTTCATCTGCTTAGCTTCGCCGGTATTGACGTACATCATCAATGAAAATTCGGCGGCCTGGTTTGGTGGCTATCAATTCGGCTTTGAGCGGCTGTTACTGAACGGGTTATTCACGTATGCAGGCCTTTGGGCTGTATCGAAACCGGTTATAAAACAGGAGCCGGTGGCGGCTTGATAAGGGTTGGGGTGGTCAGTCACCATTTTTTGCATCTCCATTTACGTTATGAACATGAACCGTTTAGTATTGCTTTTTTTCCTGACCAATGCCTGTTTGCCCGCTGCGGCCCAGTTCTGTTTTCTGCCCGAACGGCCGCAGTTGGGACAGCCGGTGTCGTTTACGTATACGCCCCAAACAACGCCCTTAGCCAAAGACAGCACGCTTGAGGGCCGGTATGTGTTTTATGGCGCACCCAATCAGATGCACCTTAGCCGCCCAACAAGCGTAACATTGGTGCGGAAAGGCAACGATTACGTCGGCGAAATTGTGATGCTAAAAAAAGACGTAACCGGCATTATGCTGCTCTTTCGGAACAGCAAACTGACGCAACGGACGGATTTGAATAATGGTCAACTCTATGTCATTCCCGTTTGCGATGCGAGTGGCCGGATTATACCCCACGCTACCGGGGGCCAGGCATCGGTATTTACCCGTAGTCATTTTCTGTATGAATCCGGCGCACGGCCTGACCCGAACTGGGTCGTTACGCTCTACGAACATGAGCTTGCTCAACATCCTGACCTGCGCCCGCAATACTGGTCCGATTTACTGGCCGCCCAGATCAAACAGAAAAAAGCGGGCTACGGACCGAAGGTGAAAGCCGGTATTGAATCCTATCTGGCATCGCAGCCAACACCAACGGCTGCTGAGCTGGCGGCTGCAGCTCAGCTATACGAAAGTATGGGCGACTTTACGAAAGCAGCCGCCATGCGCGAACGGCAGAAAATGGGCGACCCGGCGGGTGCGCTGATGCAGAAAGACCGGGCTGCCAAAATTCGTAATGAGGTGGACTGGACACGAAAAAAAGCAGCCTATACCGCCTTTCTGACCGATTTTCCTACCTCTCCCCTGCTATCCCCGCTTACGGTTATTATGACCGATGGTTACTTCAAAAACAACGATATCAGCGGCCTGATGGCATTTTTAGACAAACAACCCGCAGCCAATGTCGACGTAACGATGCTCAACGCCATGGCGTTTCAGTTAGCTGAAGAACGGCGGTCGCTGCCCGAAGCCGAGCAGTTGATTAAACGGGCGATGGCTGTTTTAAAGGCACAGCCTAAACCCACTGCGGTGTCGGGCAATTGGGAAACGGAAAAACAAAACCGGCAACGGCAGTTGATGAGCACCTACGCCCGAACGCTGGAGCAACAGGGCAAATACACCGATGCGTACGTGGCTTATCAGGCCGTTATTGACCCTGATAATGCCGAAACCAGCGATCCGCGCACCAACGAACGGTATTATCAGTGCGCCCTCCGCACCAACCATGCCGCCGACGCCCGCCCAATGGCCGAAGCCGCTGTTCAGGCAGGCAAAGCAACGCCCGCCCTGAAAATGGCCCTCCGTAGCTGGTATGCCAAACAGCCAGGCCAGAACGACCAGAAAGCCGATGCCTACCTAACCGATCTGGAAGCCGATTTACGGGCTGACCACCGCGACGAACTTCAGCAACTGCTCATTAACGAACCGGCACCGGCTTTTTCGCTTACGGATTTGCAGGGCCGCACCATCTCGTCGGCAGCGTTCAAAGGGAAAATCATTGTGCTGGACTTCTGGGCAACCTGGTGTGGGCCATGCATTGCGTCGTTTCCGGCCATGCAGCAGGCGCAAACCAAACTTCAGAACGACCCGAACGTTCGTTTTTTGTTCGTCAATACCCGCGAGGGTGGCCCGGCGCAGCGCGTACAGAACTTCATGGACAAGCATCCCTACACGTTTGTCGTACCCATTGACGGACAGCAGAAAGTAGCCAATGCCTATAACGTTCAGGGTATTCCGACCAAAGTGATTATTGGGCCGGATGGACGCATACGCTACCGGCACGTGGGCTACTCCGGCGACCCCGAAGCCACGGTCAATGAGTTGACGCTCGTGGTCGAATTGTTAAAAGAAGGTAAATAATAAATTATTCCGATGATTATTCGCCAGGCTACAAATGCCGATTTACCGTCTTTGATGAGCCTCGTCCGGCATATTGTTCCGCTGATGCACGAAAGCGGTAATTTTCAGTGGGATGACCACTACCCCAATGAAGCCGTATTCGGGCAGGATATTGATAAAAACCAACTTTGGGTTGCCGATATAAATGGACATCTGGCGGGTTTTGCAGCCCTAACCGAAGACCAGGAAGCTGAGTATGCACAAGTCGGCTTTGATCTTAGCCAGCGGGCTATTGTAACGCATCGGCTGGCGGTTGATCCGTCTTTTCGCGGGCAGGGAGTAGCCGTTGCGCTGTTGGCTCAGGCCGAGCAGGTTGCCATTGAGCGCGACATTGCTTTCCTGCGGATTGATACCAACTCGGAAAATCAGATTACACAACGGCTTTTCCCGAAATTAGGCTACCAGTATGCGGGTGAAATTACACTCGGTTTTCGTCCGGGCCTGCGGTTTATGGCGTATGAAAAGAAACTATAAACCCCTGAAAATCATATAGTATGTGAGGGTTTTTATCTTACATATTTGCAAATCCATAACGTTAACTCCGTATGCACGCTGGACGAAACTATACGCTGAAAGAGTTCCTGTTCTGGACCCGCCATACTTTATACTGGCTGTTGGGCATCAACCTCGTTGTGGTCTTTCTGTATGCGGTAGTGGGCTGGCACTGGCTGGGAATGCCGTGGGTGCCAATTGCCCTGTTGGGTACGGCGGCCGCGTTTCTTGCCGGTTTCCGTAACAATGCTACCTACGCCCGCGCCTGGGAAGCTCGTCAGATTTGGGGCGGCATTGTTAATAGCAGCCGCACGTTCGGCATTATGGTGCGGGATTTCATACGCAGTCCGGCTGCGTCGTCCGGTAGTTCGGCTGCTGTACACCAGCAGTTGATTTATCGGCATGTGGCCTGGCTTACAGCACTTCGCTTCCAGTTGCGCGAACCCCGAAAGTGGGAAAATATGCAGAAAAATTATAACAGGGAGTACCGCGATTTCTACAAATTAAAGATTCCTGAGCACGCGGGCAATCTGACCGAAGAACTTAGAAAACTGCTGGCCGACACCGAAACCGATTACATTCTCAGCAAGAAAAACCGGGCCACGCAGTTGCTGGCATGGCAATCGAAACACTTGCGGGAATTGGTTGACGATGGCTGGATAGACAATTATCGCTACATAGAACTAACCTTGATAATCAAGGAATTATATGAACATCAGGGAAAAAGCGAACGCATCAAAAATTTCCCTTATCCCCGTCAGTTTGCCACCATCAACGTGCTGTTTATCCGCTTGTTTGTTATCCTCGTTCCGTTTGGTTTATTGAACGAATTCCACAAACTCGGTAATCATGCCGTATGGCTGACTATTCCCTTCGGCGTATTGGTTTCGTGGGTATTTATGAGTTTGGAGCAGGTTGGCGAGAGTACGGAAAACCCATTTGAAGGCAGTTCCAACGATACGCCCATCACGTCGATGAGCCGCACCATCGAGATCGACCTGCGCGAAATGCTCGACGAAACCGACATTCCCCCCGCCATACAGCCCGACCAAGATATTTTGTTTTAGAAAAGAAGGGGCAGGAGTAGTCAGGAAATGGTCATGGGTGGTCAAGAAATAGTCAGAAGTTGTGGGACTATTCCTGACCACCTCTGACTACTCTTGACAAAACCTGACCATTTCCTGACAACCCTTAATTCGATAAGAAAGCGTACGTTTTTCCCTGATAGCGGGGTAAGGTCACGCTCTTGCGGATCATCAAAAACGACTGGTAAGCACTCGACGCCATCGCTACGTTATCGAGCCAGGCCGGAATATTTCCGCCGGGATCGACCCGGCAGGTATAGGTAAGCTTCATCTGCTGCTTCGATATTTGCCGCGCCTGCCACACCGCCAGCCAGTCGACTATACGCACCATACCCGGTTGATCAGCCACGACATCGGGGACGCCGACGCCCCGTACCTGGAGCATTCGGGAAACGGGGTCATGAGAAAAAGTCAACTGAACAGCCATGTCCCGGTCACTAACGGGCCAGGGTAATGCACTGACAACGTAATAGATGAGTTCGGTTTCGCTAATGCGCCGGACCAATCGGGCATCTTTGGTTTTGTAGATGACGTTCCGGTAGTTGGGAATATCCGATAGCAACGCCACCAGCTCATTTTGGGTGCCGGGCAGCACACACTCGACTTTTAGCTCCGTTGACCGCTGACCGGGAACACGCCGGGAATATACCTGAATCTGATCTTTGTCTTTCTCTAAATGCCACCCCTCCTGCCCCCAAACATCAGCTATACTCAACCAGTAACTGCCGAAAACCAACATTATGTATGCCCCTGATCGAAATAAATTCATACTGTTTTTACGCCTGTTCATTACGTTATTCTACTGGTTACGTTATCTATCAAACGTTGCAAATGCCGGTTTTGTTGGCAGTTGCCTCATTACTTAAACACCATCGGGTGGCCTTCCTTCGGTACCAAAAACCGGTTTTCAGGAATATTTTTCTGTTGCATGGCCTTCCGTAAATCGGTGACAGGCTCGAACAGGCCATCATCGCCCTGCTGAAACGTACCAAAATGAATGCCCACTGCCTGCGCGGGGTTCAAATCAAGAAAGGCCTCTACAGCACCGGCGGGCGACACATGAACGGGAGCCATAAACCACTCGGGCCGGTAGGAGCCAATGGGCAACAAAGCCAGTTTGACAGGACCAGTTGCCGACGTTTGAGCCTGCCCGGCAATCCGTTTGAAATGAGGACCGTAGCCACTGTCGCCACAGAAATAGGTCGTCCCAAAACTCGTGTGGAGCAAATAACCGCACCACAGCGTTTCGTCGCGGTCGCCCATGCCCCGGTTACTGAAGTGCTGTGCCTGAGTGCAGGTCAGCCAGAGCTTGTCGTTGATTTTCAGCGTATCGTTCCAGTCGAGTTCGCGGGTTGTGCGGCCATCCACCGATTTGGGCAAATACGACACGCCGAGGGGCGTAATGAACAGTGGATTGCTGGCTTTTACCAATTTCTTGATCGTTGGCAGGTCGAGGTGGTCGTAATGATTATGGCTCAACAGCACAACGTCGATAGGCGGAAGTTCTTCAAAATGCAATCCCGGCGGACGTTTGCGCTTAATACCCAGCCACGACGTTGGGCCAACCCGCTCCGACCAAACGGGGTCCGTCAAAATGTTCAGCCCGTTGGTTTGAATCAGAAACGTAGAGTGATTTACAAAGGTGAGCACTAAGCTATCGCCTTCAATGCGCGTAGCGGGCCGGGCACCTACAAAAGCGTCGGACTGGTCAGGCCACGGGCCTTTATCGCGGTGAAGTAGCCATTTTAGTAAACCCCCTTCCGTACGTTCAGGCATACCGGGATTATAAAATTTTTTGCCGTTGAAATGGTCAGTTACGGGGCCTCTGTAGCGCGGGGCACAGGACGAGACGATAAGAAACAGGCCGGACAGAGTAAGAAAAAGTACGAGTGGCATCAATAAAAGAGGTTTATACCCGTCAGAAGAGCGACAACTGCCGGGCTGTTTCGCGCCCCGACTGAACGCGCTCGTGGTCGATTAGCCACTGCTTGCGCCAAAGCCCCCCGGCATAGCCCGTCAGCGACCCGTCGGAGCCAATGATACGATGACACGGCACCACAATCCAGAGCGGGTTCCGTCCATTGGCAGCCGCCACCGCCCGAATGGCTTTTTCGTCGCCAATACGCCGGGTCAGGGTCAGGTACGATGCCGTTGTACCATAAGGCACATCGAGCAGCGCACGCCAAACGGCTTGCTGGAAGGTCGTTCCCGCTGGATTTATCGGAAAATCAAAAGTCTGGCGCGTTCCGTCAAAATACGCCTGGAGTTGCGAAACGGCCATAATGACCGGTTCGGCCAGCGCGTCGGAGCGTATGGACAGAAATTTTTCGCAGGGGGGCGTGTCGTTACAGGAAATGGCCGACACACCCGCGTCGTCGCCCGCAATTCGTACGATACCGAGAGGTGAGTCGAAGAAAGTTGTTGTAATCATTGCCGCCATACAAATAAAGTCTCAAGATACAAAAAAAGCTCCCTGCCGAAGCACAGAGCCTTGTTTGGTCATGAAACTGTTAAAACTTTCTACAAATGTGGTTTAATGAATCGCGTTTTTGTCATTCCGACGAGAGGAGGAATCTCAACCGTCCTATTAATCAAACTTGAGATTCCTCCTCTCGTCGGAATGACAAAAACGTCGGCAATTTTATGCAAAAA
Organism: uncultured Spirosoma sp.; assembly: GCA_964244845.1. Lineage (GTDB taxonomy): Bacteria > Bacteroidota > Bacteroidia > Cytophagales > Spirosomataceae > Spirosoma. Next base: position 197,581 of record CAXTKE010000004.1, on the reverse strand, counting down.
AGAGAATTAAAATGTCAAATAACCAGCCAATTAATTACCTGCGAATTTCAGAATTTTCCCAGACCCGTAATCGCACAGATAGATCTCGTTTCTCTGGTCTTCTCCGAAGGCTGAAATAGCACCGGCCTGCGCAATGATTTCCTGATTATCGGTCGCTTTTGACCCGTTTGTTGTCAATGCCCAAACCCGACCGCTGGCGTAATCGGCATAGATGTATTTGTCTTTCAGGGCGGGATTCGCCGAGCCTCGATACACGATGCCACCCGTAATGGATACATTGCCATTATCGTGGGTGTACTGCCAGACCGGGGCAACCAAATCAGCCGCGTTCACAGTATTATCTTTTGCGTTGTAATCGGAGTTACCTTCTTTAACCCGCCAGCCGAAGTTACCGCCTTTGGTTACAATGTCCACCTCTTCGATAGCATTCTGACCGACGTCGCCCGCCCACAGCCGGCCTTTGTCGTCAAAACTGACCCGCCACGGATTTCGTAATCCATAGGCGAAAATCTCTTCCCGATAGCCGTTGGCATTGCTTTTATACGGATTATCAGCCGGGATGCCGTACTGCCCTTTTTCGGTGCTGTTCACATCAACACGCAGTATTTTACCCAACCAGCTTTTGCGGTTCTGCCCGTTGTTCTGTGGGTCGCCCCCGCTGCCGCCATCGCCTGTAGACACGTATAGAAAGCCATCAGGCCCGAACAGAGTCTTACCCCCATTATGGTTGGAATAGGGCTGCTCAAATTTGAACAGAATAACCTCCGATGCCGGGTCAACTTCCGATGCCGTTGCCGATTGGGCCTTGAAGCGGCTCACCACCGTTTCGCGCGGATTGTTTTTGGTGTAATTGACATAGAAAAACCCGTTCTGTTTGAAATCAGGGTGAAACGCCAGACCCAGCAAGCCCATTTCTCCCCCCGACGCTACCTTGCTGCGGATGTCTAAATACGTACCGGCCACTGTGGCATTGGCGTTGTTTTCAAATACACGGATTCGACCTTCCTGCTCCACAACGAAGACCCGGTTCGTACCATCGTTGGCGTACGTATACTCGATGGGTGATGTAAAGGTTAGTTTGGGATAGGCGTTGACAACCTTCGCCGATAACGCGCTCGACGGGCTGGTCGTGGCCGTTGAATCAGGCGACAGGTTGTCGGATGAGTTACTACGCTGACAAGCCGATGCCACTACCCAGGCGAAACCCGATGTGGCCGCCAGCGAAATCATAAAGGCAATGACGGATTTACTAAGCATAATAAGTTGATTCATTTGCTGATCGTATTTTACTGTGCAAATACAATTCCAAATAAGGCCACCGAACTTTGCGGGCCGCTTTTTGTTTCAAAATCATAGAAACCACTCTTCCCGAGACCTCCTTTAGTATTAAACGAACAGCGGGTTAGTGTAGTGTTTCCACAAAACGGGGTATTGATTCTACTACAGATACAAACGACTATGACCACCGATACCAGTACGTTTCTCGATCACCTGCAAACCCAGCGGTCGCGTTACCGCTATAAACTTCCATCGCGGCCCGATGCAGGTCGGTTTATCGACCAACTGATGCGACTCCTGTTTCCGGTAACACAGGATTGCAAGTCGATCTCACAGCACGTTGAGGAGACGTATCAACACCTGAACGAACAACTTATTTGCCTGCTACATCCGCTGGAAAGCAATCTTGTTGACAATCCGTCGGTTATTGCTGACCGTTTTTTTGACCGGCTACCCGCCATTTACGACAGTCTGCTGCTCGATGCCCACGCTATTGCCGACAACGACCCGGCGGCTATCGGCATGGAAGAAGTCGTGGCTGTTTATCCGGGGTTTTACGCCATTGCGGTCTATCGCTTCGCCCACGAATTACTTCAGCAAAATGTGCCCCTTCTGCCGCGTATGCTGACCGAATATGCACACGGCCAAACGGGTATCGACATTCATCCGGGTGCGCAGATTGGCCGGTCGTTTTTCATTGATCACGGCACAGGCGTCGTTGTTGGCGAAACGACCGTCATTGGCGATAACGTAAAAATTTATCAGGGCGTCACCCTCGGTGCCACGCACGTAGCCAAGTCAATGGCGCAGAGAAAACGGCATCCAACCATTGAAGACAACGTGGTTATCTATGCCAATGCGACCATTCTGGGCGGCTTTACGGTGGTGGGACACGATTCGGTTATTGGCGGTAACGTCTGGCTAACAAGTAGTGTAGAAGCCCATTCGCTGGTCTTTCACCAGCACCAGACCGACGTCCGCCTTAAGTCGCTGGAATCGCTCGAACCAATCAATTTTGTCATTTAATTTTTTAGTGAAGTAGGCGTAATAGTGAACGTAAGTGGAGTGCGTATACTTGTTTAACTTATTCGACTCACTTCACTTATTTTACTTACTTTCACCATTACACCTACTACCAATGAAAGCCCCCAGCATTCTCGATACCATCGGCAACACGCCCCATGTACGCATCAATCGTCTATTTCCAGGCTATGAAGTCTGGACCAAATTAGAGCGGGCCAATCCGGGTGCGAGCATCAAAGACCGCATTGCTCTGGCGATGATCGAGGACGCGGAGTCAAAAGGCCTGCTCACGTCCGACAGTACGATTATCGAGCCAACATCGGGCAACACCGGCATTGGTCTGGCCATGGTGGCGGCTGTGAAAGGCTACAAAATCATTCTGGTCATGCCTGAGTCGATGAGCATCGAACGGCGCAAAATCATGGCCGCTTACGGTGCCGAATTTGATTTGACGCCCCGCGAAAAAGGTATGAAAGGAGCCATTGAACGCGCTCATGAACTCGTTGCTCAAACGCCCGGTGCCTGGATGCCCCAGCAATTCGAGAATCCGGCGAACATCGACGTTCACGTACGCACAACAGCGCAGGAAATTCTGGCCGACTTCCCCGATGGATTCGACGTACTGATTACGGGTGTAGGCACCGGAGGGCACATCACGGCGGTGGCGCAGGTGTTAAAACAGAAATTTCCCAACCTGAAAGTTTATGCCGTCGAACCGGAATTGTCGCCGGTTATCAGCGGGGGTGTGCCGGGTCCCCACCCGATTCAGGGCATCGGCGCGGGCTTCATTCCCAAAAATCTGCACACCGACGTGCTGGATGGGGTCATTCAGGTAAGCAAAGATGAATCGTATGAAATGGCCCGTCGGTCGGCGCGGGAAGAAGGTACATTTGTGGGTGTTTCGTCGGGAGCATCGCTGGCGGCTGTGGCAAAAAAACTTCCCGGTCTGGCTCCCGGCAGCCGCATTCTGACATTCTGCTACGACACCGGCGAGCGGTATCTGTCGATAGACGGGCTGTATTAGTTGGCCCGACCCCACCCCGCCCCTGCCCCCCGGATAAAATCCGGGGTTATCCGTAGTTAATCTTTTCAGGGTTAGTTAGTTAGCTAACATTGACTACGTGTATATGCCGTGGGTCAGCCCTTACTGACTTACCAACTTACTTACCTTACTAACTCCACCATTCCCCAACGTTATGGCGCAAAGATCGGCTACGTTTACCGGCCTGAAAGATACGATTTTCATCATTGCCGGCATTCTTAGTGCTGGTATGGGTATCAAAGGCTTTCTGCTGTCGAGCCACTTCATTGACGGGGGCGTCACGGGCGTTTCCATGCTGCTCGCTTCGGTGGTAAGCGTTCCGCTGCCGGTTTGGCTGCTGCTTATTAACCTACCCTTTATTGGCCTGGGGTATCGGCAGTTTGGGCGGCAGTTTGCTCTTAAAAGCACGCTTGCCATTGCCGGACTTTCGCTTAGCCTGGCCGTCATTCCTTACCCCGACGTTACACCCGATTTATTATTGACAGCCGTTTTTGGCGGGTTCTTCATTGGGGCCGGTATCGGGCTGGCTATGCGGGGCGGAGCCGTGCTGGATGGAACCGAAATTGCGGCTATACTCATTAGCCGAAGCAATCATCTGCTGAAAGTGAGCGACGTTATTTTGCTGCTCAACGTGGTTATTTTCGGTGCGGCCGCTTTCTTTCTGGGCATCAGCCCGGCCCTTTATTCGATGATTACGTACTTTGCGGCTTCTAAAACGGTGGATTTCATCATTCACGGTATAGAGGAGTACACCGCTATGCTGATTATTTCCAAACAACATCAGCTCATCCGGGAGAAGATTATTCAGCAGGGCTGGGGAATCACCATTCTAAAGGGAGAAGGTGGTTACGGCAAACATGGTAGTCATCAGGACGTTGACACCGTTCTGTACACGGTAATTACCCGTCTTGAAATCAGTCGGTTACGCTCCATAGTAACGGAGATTGATGCCAACGCATTTATCATTCAGCACAGCGTTGACGATGTGGCGGGGGGCAAAGTAAAAAGTCTGCCGATGCATTAGACGGGTGGTCAGGAGTAGCCGTAGGGCTGTCAAGTGTGATCAGGAATTGACCACCTTCTAACACTATATGAATACCAAAACAATACCAGCATTTAGGCAAATGAGCCAAAAACAGACGCCCAAATTGCATCAGAAACGGCGGATAGGCAATTCAAAGGTTATCCAGTTATGCGGGTTCCTACCCACGCTACTCAGCGCAAATCGCGCACAAACCGACGCATTGTTTCCCGATAAACCTGTTCTGACTGGTCGAGGGGCTGTTCATCTTTCAGGAGCATGGCCAGCATAATCATCCCGTGCGACACCGACCACCACTGAAAATAAAGCCGTTTGATGCTGTCTTTCGACTTCGGAATAAAGGAGAAAATTGTTTCGCTCACAAGGCGGCTAACTTCCTGCATTACTTCTGATTGATAAACCGGTATGGTACAATAGGCCCCGTCGAGGTTATACATTACCTGATAAATTTCCGGTTGCTGACGGGCCAGTTCCCACTGAATAAGCGAGATTTCGTACAGCCGCTTTTCGGGGTCGCGGTACAGTTTCAGGATGCGCTCATACTCCTGAAACAGATGGCTGAACCCTTCATTTCGTATTTCGTCAAGCAGAACATCCTTGCTATCAAAATACTCATAAACGATAGGCGCACTATATTCAATGGCGTCGGCTATTTTGCGAATCGAAACAGCCTGCCATCCTTCCCGGCGGGCGATGGATTTAGCCGTTTTTAAAATACCGGAACGGGTTTGCTCTCGACTACGTGGCTTACGCTCAATAGTTTCCATATACTTCTTAGGTAACCAGTCTTAAGTTAACGGTGTTAAATCAGTTGAAAACTACGGATTAAAGCCGAAATAATTTAACATTTTCACTAATAATTACTTACAGCGCACAATAAATTAAGTGCTGGTTTTATAAATATAATTTTCAAGCTCGTTTAGAGACTTATAGCGGGGTTAAATCAGTGGTAACTACCTGACCCTTATTACTAATCTTTTTTAGACAGTATCCATACCGCTTCGTCACCCAACGCAAACGGTTCGCCCTCAACCGTACCGCAACAATCGACAATTGACAGGCCTACTTCAGCAAATAAATGGCAAAGTTCGGCCAGCGTATAAATGTAATGCCGGGCGGTTCGGGTCTGGGTTTCCCCCGCCCGCACGTAGGTCAGATGAGAGTCGATGCGGCTTTTGAGGGGATGGTATTCATTATCGACCAAAAACAAAATAGGTTCGCCGTCCTCTTCGCCAATGGGTTGCCAGTTTCGGGCCTGGTAGTCGGGCAGGATAGATTCGGCAATCATTTCGGAATGCGCCAGAAACCGCCCGCCGGACTTGAGCAGACCGGCAATGCGCGTCAGAAAAGCCAGCATATCGGGCCGGGGAAAGAAACTGAAGCTGTTTCCTAAGCAATACCCCGCATCGAACGAAGCAAGGGCCCCCAGCCTGTCTTGCGGTATCGTCAGAAAATCGTCAGCAACAACCGTAACGGACAACTTCTCAGCGGTAGCAACTGACTGTAGGTCAGCCGTATACTCCTCCGAAATATCTACCCCCGTTACGCGGGCACCCATCCGGGCCAGCGGCAACGCATGACGGCCATAGCCGCAGAATACATCTAACAACCGATCCTGAGGGCCGAAATCCAGCGATTCGACAAGCAGTTCAAGGTCAAGCTGCGTCTGCTCCTCCGTTTGCGCGGCTTTCCAGGCAGCCTGCGGCAGTCCGTGAAAAAAAGTATGATACCAGGCCATTTTTGAAAGAGTGAAAGAGCGAAAGAGTGAATGAGTGAAAACCATCTGGCACCAGTTTTCACTCATTCACTCTTTCGCTCTTTCACCATTAGTTAAGAGATGCGAGGGTTTCCTGTACGGCCTGGAAGTTGGGCACATCACCGGCACTTTCGAGTACTTCGGCATATTGGATAACGCCGTTCTGATCTACGACAAACGCCGACCTTTTGCTAACGCCCTTCATGTTCATGGCAAAAGTTTCGTAAAAGGAACCATAGGCCTGCGAGACGTCTTTGTTGAAATCGGACAGTAAGTCAAACGGCAGTTTTTGTTCCTCTTTGTATTTAGCCAGCGTAAACGGCGAATCGACCGAAATACCCACGACATCGGCGTTCAGGCCCGAATACGTGCTGATGTTGTCGCGCATTTCGCAGAGTTCGGCGGTACAGACACTGGTAAAGGCCATCGGAAAAAACAGGATGATCAGGTTTTTACCCTGAAAATTGGTTAGCGAAATTTCCTTTTTATCGCTGTTAAAGAGCGTGAATTCGGGGGCTTTCTGGCCGGTTGATAACATGATTTATGAATTAATGTACACGATTTGCAATTTGCAGTTTGCGATTTGCGATTTTTACCGGTGCAAGTTACAACCGAAGCGTTTTATATCGCAACGGAACAGCCTGTGCCTTCGTACAACAAACTCACAACCTATTCTATGCAGACTTATTGGGGCATTGACCTCGGCGGCACCAAAATCGAAGGTGTTGTGTTAACCGCGCCCTCGCCTGATGCTATTGTTATCCGAAAACGCATTGATACAGAGGCTCATAGGGGCTATGACCACATTATGAGTCAGATTGTTCGGCTCATCGACATGCTGAAAGCCGAAACGGGTCTGTCGCCTGAGCGGGTCGGTTTTGCTACGCCCGGCACGTTCGACCCGGCCCGGCAAACAATGAAAAATTGCAACACGACCGTGCTGAATGGCAAACCGATGAAGCAGGACCTGGCCCGGCTGCTGGCAGTACCCGTTGAGGTAGCCAACGACGCCAACTGTTTTGCGCTGGCCGAAGCAACAATGGGCAGCGTGCCCGACGCCGTTCCTGATTACCAGACTGTATTTGGGGTGATTATGGGAACGGGCGTTGGCGGTGGTATTGTGGTTCGGGGTAAAGAAGGACGACCGTTTGTGCTGAACGGTTTTCAGGGTATCGGGGGCGAATGGGGCCACAATATCCTCGAAGAAAACGGCCATTCCTGCTACTGTGGCAAGCGCGGCTGTGTAGAGCAAGTTATTTCGGGTCCGGCCTTGCAACGCTATTACAAACAGATCAATGGTGAAGAGCGGACGATGAAAGACATCATGGAACGCTACCACCAGGGCAACGACTTAGTGGCCAGCCAAACCGTTAACCGGCTGCTCGAATACTTTGGCCGGGCCATTTCGGTCATCGTCAATATTCTGGACCCCGACGTAATTGTTCTGGGTGGGGGCGTTGGCAACGTGGATCTGCTGTATACCGAAGGCATCGAGCGGGCGAAAAAGTACGTTTTCAATAGCCGCGAACTGAACACCCGTTTTCTGAAACCCAAATTAGGCGATAGCGCAGGCGTATTTGGCGCAGCGATGTTGTAAGAAAAGTAGTAAGGAGTAAGTGGCAAGGGATAAGTAACTGACGGTTTATAATAGAACACCGGGTTTCAACCCGGTGTTCTAATGACATTTCCTCACCCTCCCTTTTCTCCTACTTTCCCGTTACCTCGGCCGACGTGCGCCACCGGCGGCTGGTGCCTGCTGCTGCTGAGCACCATCGCCACCGCCTTCGCCACCTTTTACGTCGTCGTTATTGACGGACTTTTTCTGCCGTTGTGGCGCGTCGAAGGTTAGTTTGCCAAATTTGTAGCTGAAGTTAACCCGGATACCCGCGTTGTATAAATTCACTACGCTGCTCTGTGTAAAAATAGGCGACGCTGACTCCGACCGAATCGTGAACGGATGGCTGAAGAAATTCTCGGCCGCAATCCCAAAACTGCCGCGCTTGTCTTTCAGGTCTTTTTTCAGGCCCAGGCTATAGAATGCAAACCCGCCCTGGTATCCCTGCAACTGAACCTGCCGCCCCCGGATAAACCCGAAGCCTTGCAAGCCCCAGCCATGTTTCAGCGTCAGGCTGGTGAAAAACCGCCCGGTAGTGACCCAGCCTGAGTTCGTTGCGTTATAAGCAGAACCTACGTTATTATTCGTTAAATGCGCATAATAGAGGTCGAACCCACCACCAATCTGCCATTTCGAGAAAAAGGTAGCGTTCCCGAATACGTTCGTGCCATAAGCCGATTCACGACCAATATTCAGGTAAGTCGTTTCGATTACCTGCGATTGTGTTGGCGTACTTGCCTGATTGACAGCCGCCGAAACGGTGTCGCGAACGCTCGTAATGGAATTGTTGGTTTGCCGCGCAAACAGCGACACGTTCAAATAAACACTCTTGATATAAGCACTGGTAGCCAGCTCAAAATTGTCGGTCAACTCAGGCGACAGCAACGGGTTACCGCGTGTAATACTGGTTGGGTTCGAGGTGTTTACGTTCGGGTTCAGGAACTGGATACCCGGACGCTGTAACCGGCGATTGTAGGCTAATTTGATGGTTTTTCCGCCTTTGAGTGATTTCGAGATGTTGATACTCGGCACAAAGTTACTGTAGCTTGGAATCCCTAAATCTTTTCCGGCGGCTCCGCCCTGCTCACCCGGTTGATTCTGACTGTAGTTGGCGTTAATTGTCGTGTGCTCGTAGCGCGTACCGGCTTTGATCGTGTATTTATTTTTTGTCGAAATTGTGTACGACACATAACCGGCCCCAATGCTCTGGTCGTAATTCAGCGTGTTGGCCGAGCGAAGCGGGTCCGTTAAAAGTTCGCCCGTACCCGCTCCAACTTTGTAGCTGAACGCGCTTTCTACCTGCCGGAAAATGCCCTTACCGCCAAATTCGAGCATCTGATTTTTCCCAATCGGTGTCTGGTAATCGCCCTGAATGGTCGACTCCTGATTGTAGCTGTTGTTCAGGTTTTGCTGACGAGCCGTAATGGTCGAAAAATCAGCCGAACTCAAAATGTCTGCCGTGAAATCGTTGTTGCGGTTATTTCGGCTGAACTGCCCCGACACGCTTAATTCCTGCTGCGGTTTGGCAAATGTGCGCGTATAATCGACGTTCGCATCGACCGTGCCCGACAAGTCTTTCGTTAACACATTACGCCCCGATACGATGGGAAAATAAGCCGTTGGCGATATGGTACGCGTCAGAAAGTTGTCCTGATTCTGGTAGTTATTACGGGCACCGTAGCGCAGACTGGCCGTAATGGAACTGGTTTTACTGATATCATAATCCCAGCCCAGCGTGTACTGTCCGAAAACGCCATGATTGCGGGTATCGGCGGTTTGGTTGGTAATAGTATTTCCCCGGCTGCCAACCGTCGTTTGCGTGTTGGCAAACTGACCGATCACGTTGTAGTTTGCCCGTCCGAAACCGCTCAGACTGAAGCCCATTTTACCTGTTCGCAGGTTTCCGTTCAGGCCGAGGTTGCTGCCCCGGTTCCCTACACCCGAATCGACATTGAGCGTAAAGCCCTGCAACGTGGTTTTCTTGGTGACAATGTTAATAATGCCCGCCGAACCTTCCGCGTCGTATTTAGCAGAGGGTGAGGTGATTACCTCAACCGTTTTTATCATGTCTGCCGGAATCTGCTTCAGCGCGTCGGCCACGCTGCTGGCAACAATCGTACTGGGTTTGTTATTGATTAAGACCCGCACGTTGCTGCTGCCCCGGAGGCTGACGTTCCCGTCTAAATCCACCGACAACAACGGCACTTTACGCATCACATCGGTGGCGTCGCCCCCTTTGGCCGTAATGTCCTTGTCGGCGTTATAGACAATCCGGTCTACTTTTTCCTCAACCAATGACGCCTGTCCAACCACTTCCACTTCCTTCAACGTCCGAACGTCGGCGGCTAATTTAATCGTGCCGAGGTTAATGTCGCCTTTGCGGTCGAGTTTAACGCTCGACACGGTTTTGTTCCGATACCCAACAAATGAAATCAGGAGTTGAAAATCACCCTGGGGCAGTTTGGAGAGACTGAATTTACCTTTATCGTCGGCAACGGTTCCGTCGATTGGTTTTTTGGTTTGGGCATTAACAAGGGCGATGCTGGCAAATTCAACCGGCTTTCCCGTTGTCGAATCGGTAACGGTGCCGGTCAGTTTGGCATTGCCACGGGGCGACGTATCGCTGGATGTGCCGGGAATAGCCACTGCCGGTTGCTGTCCGCCACCGGCTGGCATTGCCGGAAACTGCGCCCAAACCACACGGGGAGCCGTTAGCAACGCAACGCCTATTGTTAAAGAAAGTAATGCTTTTTTCATAGTCAGGTGAAGTCAATACAATGAATTGAGTGCTCGTCAGTTGGCTATACGAACATAAAGACAACTTAGTTGACCAAAATTGAACACAAAAAGCTCCGCTAAAATCGAATTCTACACAAACGGGCGGCAACATGGACGAACGGACCGGATTACTCAGCTAAACAGTTGAGTGTTTTTGCTCAATTCCAGGTAATCGACCCGTGTCAATACCTCTGGCGCATCGGTTGATTCAGTTCGGGATGTAATGCGTTTACTGATGCTGTAGCTATGCATTCGGCTGGCAGGATACGGCTGTGCCAGCAGAGCCAAAGCATCCGCTTCGCTCAGGTTTTCGTGTAGCCAGGCGTGTTCGGCTTCGGGCGTTAACACGCAGGGCATCCGCTTTTTGGTGTTATGAATAGCCGCCAGCAAGGGGTTGGCTTCCGTTGTCAGCAGGGTGTACGTGGTCACCAGTTCGCCGGTTTCGGGGTTCGCCCATTCGTCCCACAAACCCGCAATGGACGTAATTTTCTGGTCGGTGGTGCTGATGTAAAAGGGGAATTTTTTACTGTGGTCGGTATGCCATTCAAAAAAGCCCGTGACCGGAATCAGGCATCGTTTACCCGCCTGAGCCGCCGAGCGAAACGAAGGTTTCTCGTAAATCGTTTCGGAGCGGGCGTTGATGGTCCGGGTGCGTATGTCGGTGGCGTCCTGTTCGGTTTTAGCCCAGTGCGGAATCAGCCCCCAGTGAATAAGTTGCAGTTTGCCCGGTTCCTGCCGGGTTACAATGGGCCAGGCCGGAAAATTATAGGCATTGGCGTGGTAAACCGGCTTAAAATCAGCCGACGGAGGTAGGGCAGCCTCGTAGCGAGCCTCAAGCTCAGACGCCTTGATATTGAGGGATTTATGAAAACACATGGGTCGTATGGGTGCTTCGGAATCGGTTAATGCGTGTAATAGATAAACAAAAAAACGACCGACAGGGTTATGGCAGTCGCTTCTTTATATGCACAACCTGTCTATGAATTTATCGAACAAACCAGCCGCTTCGCCTTCATCCATCACTACCCCAATTAATGATCCCGCCCTTGCCAACCTCGAACAGCAAAGCTGGCAATACCTCGCATTGGCTTTAAAACCCGAAAACGATGCTTCTGCCGGTGCGGGGTTCAAAACGATGGTTATTGCTTCCCACACGCCCACCGGAGCCGATGCCCGCATGGTTGTATTACGGCAAGTCGATGTGACCCGGAAATATGTCTGGTTTCATACCGATGCGCGGTCGGAAAAAGTATTGCAGTTTGAAGCGTTTCCCATCGCTACTCTGTTATTCTGGGATCAGACGCTACAGATACAGCTTCGGCTGTCGGTTGAAACCCGGCTCCATACCGACGACGACATGGCCGATACGCATTGGCAGACCGTTTGGGCGGGCGGACGAAAAATGTATCTATCTGACTATCAACCCGGCACTGAATTACAAAAGGCCTATCCCGGTTTTCCAGAGCACCTGGGCGAAGGGTTGCCCTCAGCAGAAGAAAGTGAGGCCGGACGGAAAAACTTTGCGGTTATCGAATGCCGTGTGCTGGCTATGGACTACCTCCACCTAAGCCGGGGCGGACAAACGCGGGCCTGTTTTCAGTACGAGCCTGAATCTAAAATGACGTGGCTGGCCCCGTAATCTGAACCTACGAAATATCCAGCACAGAAAATTGCTCAAACGTGACGTCGAAGCCCCGACCGTCGGGAGCGGCTGCCATCAGGCCGATCTGTACGGGAACATCGGCAGGAAAATACGCCAGCCGCAGCATCTGGTAGGTGAAATCGTCGAACGAGTAATCAAGACGAACGGCGTCATACTGCCGGGTCATGCGCAAATAAACGGATTCTGGATTATGCGCCTGCGGGCAAACTGACCAATCGGAAAACTCCCGCGTGACGACCGCGCTAACGTGCTGTTGCTCATCGACATACTCGATTCCGGTCTTTATCCAGTTCTGTTCATCAAGCCGTATCATCAACCCCGCCTGATCGTATAGGTCTTTATAATCTCCCGTTATTTTCACAGTCGCCACAAAATCGCCCGCCTGTTCCTGTGCGTAGAAATGACCGTTGTCGCGAACAAAATCATAGTGCGTTACGCGCCAAAAATCGGTGTCGCCCTCAACGCGCACATACACCCGATCTCTTTCTTCCGACCAGATTGCCGGTTCATTCTGCCAAATCATAGGTATTGATTTTAGGACGAAAGTATAAAATTCGTTCGGTAGTAGCCGTCACCAGGCTAACGTAGTGGAAATAAACATATAGCTGGCTAAACCGAATAGTGTCAACTGTCGTTATATTTACGACAGTTGACACTATTTCTCATGAACAGAGCAACCATCAACCAGTATTTTGGTACACAGGATATGCCGCCTATTCAATCCGTATTCGATTTGATAGAGGTCAGTCGGCGGGGGTTATCGAAAAAGGCTGTGGCAACAATGGGCCGCAATCTGGGTATTGCGCAGGCTGAATTATTCACCATTCTGCATATCTCCGCCCGAACCTGGCAACGGTATACAGACGAGAAACTATTGCCGCAGGACGTAACCGAAAACGCACTACAATTAGCCAACCTGTACAAACAGGGCAATGACATATTTGGCAATCCCGAAAAATTCAGAGGTTGGATGAACCATCCCAGCCCAATTTTTGGCGGCAAGAAACCGATTCATTTATTAGATAATCAATTTGGATTTCAGGCCATTCAGGACGAGCTTGTTCGAATTGACTGGGGGGTATTCGTATAATGGACGTGTATCGCATAGCCAATGCCCGTCGTGCGGATGACCTGACCGGAACCGGTTCGCGACTGATGGGTGGCCGGTGGAATTACGTTGGAACGTCCGTACTTTATACAGCCAGTTCGCGAGCATTGGCAACGCTGGAAGTACTGGTTCACAGCCCGTTATCGTACGTGCCGGACCATTATCAAATGCTGACAATCCGTGTACCTGAAGACTCATTTTTGAGTGTGCCGCTGGATCAACTGCCCGACGGATGGGACGACCCTAAACCACCGGAACTCGTTAAAGACATTACAGAAGCCTGGTTAGCTGAGAACCGGTTTTTATTGCTGAAAGTCCCGTCGGCGGTGGTTGCGGGCGAGTACAATTACCTCATCAATCCGGCGCATTCGCGTGTCAATGAGGTTCTGATTACCCATAAACAACCGTATAGCTTCGACGCCCGTTTATTCCGCTGACAGCCATTTGCCGATCATTTTTGTTATCTACACCAGTAACAAACGACAGCCAGCCAATGCCCGCCAGCAACCGCGCCTTCAACTACGACCTCGATTATCGAAATCTGAACCTCCGCGAGCAACCCGAACTGTACCGCGTTGGGAAGGGTGAAATGGGCGTTCTGCTCGTGAGGCCATACAAAGACGAAATCCTCCCCTACTGGCGGTTTAAAACGCCGGAAATTGCCCGCGAATCGTCCGAAAAAATTCACCAATTATTTCTTGATTACAAAGAAAAAGGGGACTTCATCGGCATGGACATGGCCAGAAAGTTTCTACAAATGGGCTATACCCGAGCCAGGCGGTACGCCAACCACGCCAGCGGTCAGAAATACGACGGACCCGTTCCAGATGACAAAAAGGGACAATCGGGCGCACACGGTCGCGAGCAACTGCCCCGTGGCGAAGACCCCGTTAAAGCGGAGTCGGCCCGGATTTTTTACGGCAAGTACCTCGAAGCGCGTGAAGACGAGACATATAAAAAACTAAAAAAAGCGTGGCAGGAGAAATACGGGTAGTTTCCTAATCTTTGCGACCTTTGCGGGGTAGATTTTTAAGGGGCGAAAGAGTGAAAGAGTGAAAGAGCGATTTCCTGTTTCAGCAGTTCACTCTTTCGCTCTTTCACTCTTTCACTCTTTCGCTAATGCAACTCCTTGACGGTAAGCTTCTTTCGACCCAGATTAAACTTGAAATTGCGGCAGAGGTCGCGCAGATTCGCGAGCAGGGCGGCAAAATTCCGCACCTCGTCGCTATTCTGGTAGGCAACAAAGGGGCTTCGGAAACCTATGTGGCCTCGAAAATGAAAAACTGCGAAGAGGTCGGTATGCACTCGACACTCATCCGGTTCGACCCATCCGTTACGGAAGACGAATTGCTGGACAAAGTGCGGGAGGTGAACGAAAACCCGGACATGGATGGTCTGATTGTGCAGTTGCCCCTCCCCGCCCACATCAACCCCGACCGGATTATGGAAACCATCGACCCCGCCAAAGATGTGGACGGTTTTCACCCCATCAACATCGGGCGCATGGCGAAGGGATTACCCGCTTATGTTTCGGCGACACCGCAGGGGGTGCTGGAAATGATTAAACGCTACGACATCAAAACTGCCGGTAAACATTGCGTCATTGTGGGCCGGAGTCAGATTGTGGGTCTGCCGATGTCCATTCTGATGCAGCGCAACACCTACCCCGGCAACTGCACCGTCACGATTACGCACAGCCGTACCCAGAACATTGCCGAAATATGCCGCTCAGCCGATATTTTAGTAGCTGCTCTCGGCAAGCCGGAGTTTATTACGGCGAACATGGTGAAAGAGGGAGCCGTAGTAATCGACGTTGGTTTGGAGCGCGTGCCGGACGCCAGCAAAAAAAGCGGTTTCGCCCTCAAAGGCGATGTAAAATTTGACGAAGTAGCCCCGAAAACCAGTTTCATTACGCCCGTTCCCGGTGGCGTTGGCCTGATGACAATCTGCTCGCTGATGCAGAACACGCTCAAAGCAGCACGGAGAGAGGTGTATAACTAAATGATGATTGAATCAGAAAAATATGACGTGGCCGGATGAAGTTCTGATTGAGATGAATGTCCGCTATATTCTTGATCTCGACGGTCAGTTATTTGTCTTTGAGAATGTACCGGCGCGTGTCAATCCGGTAACTGGCGAACAGTTTTTCGCACCGGTTACGGTACGGCGGATTCAGCAGGCAGCTTTATCGTCCGGCAAGCCAACCCGAACAATCCAGGCTGCCGTATACGAGTTTGCGGCCTGATGGTGGTTTCTCAACAACGACCAATAATCCTCCTTAACAAACTTTAACAGCCCGACCCGACCCGGTTGGGCCTCTTTTTTGCGTATTTTTGGGCACTCCTTACACAAAAGCAGTTCGTTAATCTTATTCTGTATGCAACCATTTAAACGCCTGAATACCCTCACAGGCTGGCTTGTTTTCGCCGTCGCGCTGTTTACCTACGCGAGTACTGTCGAGCGCACCGCCAGTTTCTGGGACTGTGGCGAGTTCATTGCTTGTTCCTTTAAACTTCAGGTTCCCCACCCGCCGGGTGCTCCGTTTTTCCTGTTGCTGGGCCGTATTTTTTCGATGTTTTCGTTCGGAAACCTGACTAATGTGGCCTATTGGGTCAATATGGCGTCGGCACTGTCCAGCGCATTAACCATTGCGTTTCTGTTCTGGACCATCACCATGCTGGCGCAGAAACTGTTAGGCAAGCAGGAACGTGATTACAACACGGCCGATACATTGCTGCTCATTGGCACCGGTGCCGTTGGCGCATTGGCCTACACCTTTTCCGACACGTTCTGGTTCTCGGCTGTCGAAGCCGAAGTCTATGGTATGTCGTCATTTTTCACCGCCATCGTGGTGTGGGCGGCTTTTAAATGGGAACGCATCGAAGACGAAGCGGCCGCCAATCGCTGGCTTATTTTCATTGCGTATCTAACGGGCCTTTCCATTGGCGTTCACTTGCTGAACCTCGTTACACTGCCCGCGCTGGCTCTGATTTATTACTTTAAAAAATACCCCAAACCAACGTTCTGGGGCGGTGCAACGGCTGCCGGTATCGGTCTCGTTATTCTGGCCATTATCAATGCCGGTATCATTCCGGGATTGCCGGGTATGGCTTTCGCCGTTGAGCGGCTTTTTGTCAATACCTTTGGCCTGCCGTTTAACTCCGGTGTAATTTTCTTTACCGTAGCGTTTCTGGGGGCTATCGTTTACGGCATCATCTGGTCGGCCCGGTCGAAACGGGTAATCTGGAATACGTCTCTGCTGTCGCTGGCGTTTGTGCTGATCGGCTACGCGTCGTATATGCAGGTGCTGGTGCGGGCCGATTTCAACCCGCCAATCAACGAAAACGACCCAAGCGACGCGCTGAACTTTCTTTCCTACCTGCGTCGGGAGCAGTATGGCAGCCGGTCATTGTTGTATGGCCCGGTGTTTACGGCCCGCCCCATCGACCAGAAACAGGGAGCGGCCATGTGGAAGAAAGAAGGCAATCAGTACGTTGTTTTCGACCATCAGCCAGAGTATATCTATTCGCCCGGCGATGAGATGCTGTTTCCGCGTGTCTATAGCAGTCAGCAAAATCACCCCGCGCTATATCGCCAGATGCTGGGCCTTGCCGAAGGGCAGAAGCCAACCATGGGCGACAACCTGAAATACCTGTTCAGTTACCAGTTGAACCACATGTGGTGGCGATACCTGATGTGGAACTTTGCCGGGCGCGAGAGCGATGAAGAAGGCGCGGGCTATCTGCTGCCCTGGTCGACGGACGCGGGCACACCCGATTTGCTGAAGAATAACAAAGCCCGCGACAACTTTTACATGCTGCCGTTTGCGCTGGCTCTGTTCGGCATTGCGTTCCAGTATTTCCGCCGTCGGCGCGATTTCCTGATTGTGGGACTGCTGTTTTTATTCACCGGCATTGCCCTGCAAATCTTCCTGAACTCGCCCCCTTCTGAACCCCGCGAACGGGATTATATCTACGTCGGCTCGTTCTATTTCTTCGCCATATGGCTGGGTTTGGGTGTGATGGCCCTCGCCGAAGGGATACGGACGTATGTCAAATCAGACGTTGCCCGGAACGGTCTGGTTGCGGGTGTGTGCCTGCTGGTGCCGCTGATGATGGGTGCGAAAAGCTGGGATAACCACAACCGCGACAAACGGTATCAATCCGTCGATTTCGCGAAGAACCTGCTCAATTCCTGTGCCCCGAACGCCATTCTTTTCACGGGTGGCGACAACGATACGTTCCCGCTCTGGTATGTACAGGAGGTTGAAGGATTCCGGCGCGATGTGCGGGTATGTAACCTGAGTTTGCTGGGTACGGAGTGGTACATTCAGCAGATGAAACGCAAAACGTATGAGTCGGATGCGCTGCCAATTTCGCTCGAATACGACAACTTCAATAAAGGCAAAAATGACATTGTGCCGTTCTATGAAGTGCCGGGCGTGAAAAATGGTATTGACCTCAAGCAGTACATCAACCTGATTAAAACCAGCAGCCCGGCGGTGCAGGTACCGCTTACCAACGGCGACATGACCAGTATTCTGCCTTCGTCGGTGCTGTTCCTGCCCATTGATAAAGCGGCTGTCGACAAGGCCGGTTTCGTACCGCCAATGCTGCGTCCGCTGATGCGCGATACGCTCCAATGGACCATCGGCAAGAAAGACCTGTACAAGCCTGACCTGATTATACTCGACATGATTGCGACCAACAACTGGAAGCGGCCAATCTATTTTTCGAGCACGCTGGCGAGTGATAACTACCTGAGCCTGAAAAGCTATATGCAACTGGAAGGCTATGCCTACCGGCTGATGCCGGTTGCCATTGAGGGAGCTACAGACGGCTACGTAAACTCAACGGTCATGTATAACAACATGACCAAGAAGACGTTCTGGCGCGAGTTCGACAACCCGGATGTGTATTATGACGAAACGTATAAAGGACCGCCGGTTATTTCGGCCCGTATTGCCTTCTTCCGCCTTGCCGACCAGCTCATTCGCGAAGGCAACAAGGCCAAAGCCAAAGAGGTGCTGGATTATTCGCTGAGGGTGATTCCGGACAAGAGCATTCCGTACGACCAGATTTCGTCCAACTATGTGCGGTTCCTGTTTGAAGTGGGCGACAGCAAAAAAGCCCTTGAAATTGCCGACGTCATGGCGACCCGCGCCGACCAGGCCCTGACCTACGACAAGAGTGGCAACGGCAACCGCTTCGGCAATCCTGACTCTGATTTATACATTCTGCAAACCATTGTAGAAGCCTGTAAATCGGCGAAACAAACGGCAGCCGCCAACAAATACGAAGCCATCTTCCAGAAGCACATCAACGCCTTTAGTTGATTGAAAATGATCTCGGTTAAAAACACAAAGCGGGGCCGTATAAGCCCCGCTTTGTGTTTTTAACTTTTCCCGGATGGGATTTATAACTACACTTATGTAAAGAGATTATTTCTTGGTTCTGTATTTCTACCTTGTTAAACAAATCCTTAAAAAATCTAATAGTTAATCAATTGGAAGATTGTAGATAAGCTTGTTTTTTAGTGAGACTTGTTCGCCCGTTTTGCGCTGAGCAACAAGTGTCAATTGCAGTTCATAACGGTCTCCTGGTTGAACCATCGTATAAAAAATATTCATTGGCTCTGTACTCCCTCGTTGCCAGATAGTGAAAGCAGTATATTTCTTATAGCGGAATAGCGTAACCTTTGCTTGGCTGATGATAAGATCGGAATAGTATTCTTTTGTGCTACTAGCTGTTGTGTCGAAAGCAACTGAAAAATCTCTGAGCTTAATATCCCTTCTTACTCCGGACCAATCAGTTATCAATTTGTGGTCGGCAAAAACTTGGACATTATTTAATTCGTTGAGTGTCGCTATAGCCTCCTCAATAGTATTCTGTGCCATGCTATTGCTGACCAATAAGCAAAAGCCGATAATTCGAAGTAGAGTAATGTGGTGCTTCATAGCTGTTGTATAAGTGCAAATATGTTAACGAAAGGCCAATAATTTGTTTTGAGCTTCACTGAATAGTGATATATCGGCACTGTAGCTCATGGCCAAGGCCCTGCTTTATCGCCTGACGACCCAGCCAGGTTAACACCGGTTGCAAGACGGCCATTAAACCAGTCATGTATGTACCGCTGATCAGAATCACATATCCTAAGGCAAAGGGATTTTTGGGCATGGCTTGCTCATTCACCTGCCCATCATGAGCCAGTCCATATACAATTTGAAGAAATTGCTCGAAGCCGGGAAAACCCGGCGTGATGCGGCATTCAAAGCGGCAGGGCTGAGGGGATTGATTAAAAAAGCGGTGTGGCCTGTGTACTGGAACCGTGGCCGATTCCCCCGGCTTGAGTCGAATAACTTGCTTGTCCAACTGAATACTCAGTTCTCCTTCTAAACAAACAAACTCCTCGGCAAAGTCCCGATGATAATGAAGAGGATTACCACCTCCCGGTGCCAACGAAACTTCGACCAACGAATAACGACCGTTGCTTTCCTGACTTGTTTGCAGAAAAGTCACCTCGTCTTTGAGGATCGGATTGGTAATGGTACGAGACGCCGAAGAGGGTATCGAAGGTTGCATAAGGCTGTTTGTTTGACCCCAAGTGAATACCCAATTTAGTCAGCCAATCACCACTATCAACCGAGTTTTTAGGGAATGGTAATCGCGTATCAATGCTTGAGGTGATAAAAACGAACTGAAGGGAAGTTGGCTAAAATTTGTTGTATAATCAAACGTTATGTAAAATAATACAATTTGTAAGACAAAATTGGAGTCTGTCTTACAGGCAGTAAGACAGACTTTTGGCACTTTTTACCTACCTGAATTTAGAATTCAATCGCATTTTCCAGTTGTTTAGCTTCCTGGCGTAAATAGCCTCTGGTTTCTACATCCTCTTCCCCTTGCAGACGTTGATGAATGGCTATATAGCGATCTTTACGGGCTATAAAGAGCTCGCTCAATGGCTGAAATTAAGTAAATCGGCTTGCTGATGCGAATAAATGAAATGCTCCGTGAAACCAGCCTGGGCCAAGTTTGACCATTCATATTTTTGGATTGGTTGGATGGGATGACCACAGAACTTATCCAGTACGTATCGTAAGGTAAAATCATTGGCTAATATACCGCTAATGCTATGTGTCAACTAATAGAATATATCTATCGCCAAACGGGAAATAGCATTAATTATTCAACAGGCCCATCTTAAAAAAACAATACTTCAGTAATTATAAAATTTAAAATATATTCCGTGTTATTTATTGTTTAAGTACAAATACTTCGCAAAACCTTTTCGTCTATTATGTCCGCTTTTTGAGTTTTCTCATTAATTATTTTCAGAGTCGGTCATCTAATCATATCGGTGATTGGCGAATTATTTCTATATCTGCAAAAGAGGCATGTTGCGGATGTAACAGAAGATTGTAGGACACTTCCAAAATTACTGGGGGCACAGCTATGGCTAAGCAAAAAGGTTCTTGTAACCATTCGGTTAGAATGGTTTGAGTTTCCCCTAAGGTACCCGTCTTCCAACAGGAGGGTAACTGATTAGGATTTACCCAAAAAACGTTATTGGCTTCGTTCGGCAAACGGATTGTGCTTAGCCACAGTTGGGGCAGCTCGGATAAGGTTAGTGGAGGTAAATGCACCAACGTTTCCAATAAAGCTAATTCCGGACTACGACTGGTATAGAGAATACCAACCCCTTTAGGAGTCCAACGGCCACCATGTCGGTGACTGCCGATTACAGATAAGGAATTTGAGTGATAGGGATCTTTAGTAATTCGATAGACTTCCATGCTACTTAACCAACGATGCTCCATTCGATGCGGCCTAATACATCCTCCGCTAGTGAGAAACCTGATACCGTATCCAGTTACTAATCGAGCGACCTCATCGACGCGTTGCCGCAAGACACCTTGTCGGGCTTGGTTGATAATGCTGGTAACGGGCAGAATGGCTTGCACACTATAAGAACGAAGGTATAGTGCAAATGTGCAATCTATAAAGAGCAATTTTGCATGAATAGATTTCTCCTCCTTAGGAAGCTGTTTAGGATAATGAAAAAGACGTCCAAAGAAGTGCAAAAATTTGAGGTGCGAAACACAAATTTTTGCCTTTCATGGAAGTCTTGGACGACTTGTCGAGTAGGCAGCTTGATGGCTCGCACACACCGGCTAAAAATGGTGGTCAAGCGGTCGGCTATCAGGGCCGCCAGGCCAACGACAAGTTTGTTTCCGGCTGATAATACGGGCGTGAAATTGGCTGTCGTTTCATTGGCTGACCTTCGTGGTGCTGTTTTTAAGAAGAATCAACCGAAAAAAGAAATCCTAAACAGCTTCCTTGAATAGAGTTTTGTGATAACTGTTTTTGACCGGTTAATAAACGTTTAGCCTCTACTGTTTCCGATTGACTCACTACTGACGACTCATCTGATTATTCAACCGTATTAGCGTTGTCATGATCTCTTTTCACCATCTAACTTTCTTTCATCATGCCATTTACTGACTTTTCAGACATCTATGCTGGTGCCCATGAAGATGGATTTAACCGGATCATCTACCATGTAATGCGGCAGCGTCCATCGCTGTTTCATTACGGCACACATGCATTTGTGAATAATCCAAAATTGCTTTGCTGTCCTCCCAAAGATATTCATCCAGAGGTGGTTAAGCGAGGAAATCCTTTGGTTTCTGAACTTCGTTATTTACCTATTCCGGGGTATACGGGAGTGTATGGACTGGAGTATAATTTTTCACTGGAGAAACTGCTTATTGATTTTGAGCCGAATACTGTCGTTACGCTTCCACCCGAATTAGGCCCGAAATTAGCGGAACAAACACTCGTGCTAAAGGCAGAGGTATGTGGTGGCATTGCTTGTCCTGATCAGAAATTTTTAGATGAAGTTACCATTTATCCACCACCTTATGAGCCGCACATTGGCCAGGGTGGCAACAGTAAGTATGGCACTCACCAGGTAGACGTCAAATTACCGGATCCCCCAAAATCAGGCTTACCCTTCACCAAGCAAAGTGTTCAGTGTTTTCATCTGGAACTGTATGTAGTATTGCAGGCGGAACGGCAATCTTATTTTGGGGACCCTGTATTGGGGATGAAATTAAACAACCTGGAACTGGTCGACATCAAACCCGAAGGTCTGGAGAATAGCCTGGAATGTTTTCTCAAAACGACCCTTCGGCTGGGCATCCTGCCCCAACTGCGGGTGGCCTTTAACGCCCTTGCGCTTCAGTTGGGTGACTTTATCAGCATAGTTCCCACGCCTGTGTCAGTGTCGGTCCCTTTCAACCCCGCCATTGGAACCGATACGTTAACTGTACGTCTTGATCTACAAACCCCTTAACCTTCCTATTCACCGACCATGGCACATTTAACCGTAGCCGCCAATGAGCGTGCATTTAATAAACTTGTTGACCGAATCCGGGAGACGTTCCACGTTGTGAAATCAGATTCCGGTTCCTTTGGCCCGTTTACCGTCTCCTATTCAGCGGGGATTCGACTGGGCTCCGGTTCGATTGATCTCCAAAGCGATGGAACGGTTCGTCTGGATGAAATGGATGTTATCTACGATCCGCTTGAGGTAACCTTCGGAATTGACATTCCCACCCAGACCATCGGGGGTTTCTGTATCATTCCAAGTCCGTGGGGCTGCGTCTTACGAGCACCCAGGATATCGTTCTTTACCGGTAATCCCGATGTAAGTGTGCCGATTGACTTCAGCGGGTTATTTCAAAGCGAAGTTTCCGGTGCTTTCAAGCTGATCCCAAAGTATTTTTCGAATCCGGCCAAAGGCCTGTTTTCCGATCACGATGCACACGATCTGAACGTAGCGAACCAGTGGCAGTTTTTTCTGGACCCGATCTGGATTGATATTGACATCGTTGATATAGCCGGTACAATCGGCAATATTCTCGACGCAGTTGTCGATAGCATCATTGATTCGATACTCGGGTTCCTGCCGGGCTGGGCGAAAAAGATATTAAAGGCCTTCCTGTCCCCCATCATTAACGCGATTGAGGCAGCACTGGATCTTCCCGACGATATTCAGGAATGGCTCTCCAATTTATTAGGAACCAGCCTGGGGTTGTTGAATTTCATTACCACTGCCGTTGCCCAATATTTCGCCGATCAATCTCCTCTCTTCTCCTTCGAAGATCCACTAAAGATTCTGGAAGGCAGCGGGCCGCTGATCCCCGTGCTGATTCCGATAAAAAATCTCACCGTGGCTGTCAATGACGTAGAAATGGTACTTAGTTCAGACATAGGTTAACCGAACACGACGATGAAAGCAAACCTTACACTTAATAAGTCTCTGTTTCGCACCTTTGGCGGTAGCACCGCCAGTCTGAGCAGCACCATCGTATTGTGCCATCCCCTTTCTACCATTGGTTCTTATGAAGGGGTGGTGTATCGAAATAAACAGGTCACAGGCCAATTCACGGTTTCCTGTGACGAAACGGCGATTGACCCACAAGTTGATATTGACCTGCCAACGTTCACCTCGTTTACGCAATCCGATTGCAATTGCCAGGAGCGCCAACACTTTCAGGTGAAGAAATCGGGTTACCTGGTGTTTTTTTCATCAACGGGGGAAGATGGTTATCATGTTGAGTTGACATCTACCGATAAACAAAGGGAAGCTTCGGTGTATACAACCCAAAAACCTGTCACAGGCGATATTGTCCTCTGCACCCTATTAAGACCAGGGGCCTATCAGGTAACGGATGACCGGAATCACCAATGCACGGTTTCGGTGGGCATACCCGATGATCGTCAGTCAACCGATACCTTCAATCCGGAAAAGCATACGATCCGGTTATCTGCGACTGGGTTTAGTACCCAGTCAATGAGTATCGTTTCGCTTCAACCGGTCATTGTCGCTTTAGAGACGAACACTGGTTTGATAGTCAAGTTAGTGGAGCCTTACAAAGTCGATGAGCCGACGGATACTCCCAAAAGATTTCGTTGGCAGAAGCCGACTCCCCGACGTTGATTGATGGAAGGAAGTGAGCGTTTACCGCGTCATGCGCCCCGTACTGTTTATATGGGAAGCATGACGCTGGCTCGAAGCTGCCTGCTTATCTATTGTCTCAATTGACTACCTATCACTTAATGATGCGTTGCGGCAAGGGGTGAAGCTAAGCAAGGTTCATCCGCATAGAGTCTTGCCTGGTAACCGTTGCTAAGCCCGACCGCTATCCATAATATATCGCCTGTGGTTAGTTCTGTGCCGGATAAGAAACCGTACTCGGGTGTTCGAAACAAGTGCTCGCCGTGGGGGATAAGTCGAAACCATTGCCGGTCGCCAATTTCGTTAAATTCATGCGTAGCGACATATTGTTGGATGTCCCCTCGGGTAAGGGTAGGAATGAGACTGTGATCCTCGGTACTCATGGTAGTATTATTTAAAGATATTTTATATCAATATAACGAAAGAAGGGGTGAAAACGTTTAGAAAAGTTCATAAAACCGAAACGGAGTCTGATTAAAAAAACGGACCGCACAGGTCGCCCTGTGCGGGGTGGCGCGTTTCAGATCACGCAGGTCATGCGGCTGGCGAAGAATCTGATCCTATTTGCATTTTGAGGGCCGTCTTTTGCCGACTTTATTACTTACCGAGGATTTAATAGCCACGGCAGTAGTGGTTAAAGGAAAAGAGATGTTTACATCCTTTTTACGGATATTGACTATTCCCCTATCCAGTTTAATGTATACGCTATCTATGTTTACCGAAGCAACCGTTTTCTCAGTTTCTGATTTTTGTGGGACCAATACAGCGATAAAAAAAGAGAGTAGGGCCAGCAACCCGGTAGTGGATTGCCAACCCATCCAACCCGATAAGGGCTTTGTCAACCAAATGGCTTCGTTGGCGCCAGTAACAACCCGCCCATCTCCACGCTTATACGCTAAACTTAGTGCCTTAAATCCACAGATCATACTTGCCATAGCCAGAGTACCCGATACTATTATCAGCCAGTAAGTCAAGTCTCGCGTACCTGAAACATCTTTTACGGCAAACTGATAATAGCCAATCAGAACGGCTGAGAAACCAACGGCGATTTGAAAAAATGCCTGAACCGCACTTAATGCGATTTGTACCGCTAACCGCTGGTCCTCTTCTTGTGGTGTCATGGTGTATAGAATAGAATGAACTCAGGACCAAATCAAAACATCCTTTAGATGTACCCAGTTGCGATCAATGGATTTCATGACCTGATGGCCTGATATAGGCTGGGGAAGATCTTCAAGATCGTTTAAAACTACCTCAAGCCCCTTTTTAATTCGGGTTTCAGTTTCATTCCCGTCTAAAAAAATAGGCAATAAGGCTCCAGTGTCAGGATCTTCTACCGGTGCGGAATAAGCCTTATATAGCATTTGATGGCTGTTTACCAATAAGAAAAACAGGGCATCTTCCCGAAGTTTGTCCTCACTCTGATCTTGCCAGTCGTCGATTGACTCTTTTATCGTGCTAATGATGAACTCGTCTTCATCTTCCTCGCCATATTGCTCATATAAAATTTGATAGCGTTGGGCAAGCACCTTACTTAATTGGTTGGGTTGGGGTTGGGGTTGGAGTTGGGATTGCATAGTTTCGCAAATGGTTTACTTCGTGGTTGTTACGCAGTATATATTCATTTTTTATCAAAAAAAACGAATGTATATTAACTGGTATTCCACCTTATTATCCGGTAGGTTATTCGTGTTTTTTACCGATAAGATCGGGTACGTATTGATTCTATTCTTACTAATAATACGTTTTGTTGGGCAGGGCGTAGAGTTTGGGCAGGGCGACTTTGAAGGCACCGTGAAATCGACAGCCATAACGCTGTATACCTGGTACAAAACGAATGAATTACTACTTAGCGATGAGGCCCGCGACGCGCTGGCCCTGAAACCGGACTGGAGCAAAAATCTGAGAGCTGTTTGGGGAATCGACTGCCGCGACCAACTGACCGATAAAGCCGCCATCAACGCCCGCTTTAAGCTGGTGAACGAAGCCGTAACATTTGCTGACAAGGTGCTGCGGCCACCAAAAGACAAATCCTTTGCTTCCGTCCGGAAACGACTGCGGCAGGCCACCAAAAGCTGCGACGAACTGCTCCTTGTATTGGAACGCGTAAGGTACTTTACCCAGCAGATACACTGGCTCGACAGCCACTTTCCGGGTGGAGTTTTCCGCGACGTGGAGGGACTGTGCAAAATTGCCAGCCGCGCTGACATTGCCGAACAGCAATACTCGCTCAATCCGGGTATACGTTACGTCAGGTGGTACGCCTTTGACGTCAAATTCTGATTATTACTTGGGCGGGGAAATACCTTGGATGAAGACAACCGGGATCCATAAAGAGTACATCTATAACACGGATAGCTTTATCACAGAATCGGGTCTGAAAAATTCTTCAGCGAAAATGATACCCGAAAACTCTTTGGTCATTGCCATGTATGGCGATGGAGGTACAGCGGGTAGAGTGGCCGTTAACAAAATTCCACTTTGTACTAATCAAGCTTATTACAATCTGATTGTTGACGATGCTGTAGCTGACTATCTTTTCGTATACTATTCATTAAAAATAAACTATAACATTCTAATTAACTTGAAGTTAGGCGGATCACAGCAAAATCTTAACTCTGAAATAATTAAGAATTTCGAAATACCGCTTCCCCCACTTCCCATTCAACGGCGGATTGCCTAGACTCAGGCAGCCGTATAAATCCATCATACAATTGCCACCCAATCGTTAGTGGATCGCCTTCTCCGGGCTTTGAAGCTCGGAAGTCAGCAACAAAAATATGACCTTGGTATTTCACCAATGAGCCGGTTTTGTATCCCTCGGGCTTTTCTACCCAGTCAGGAACGTGCAGATAATCAGTAGAGAATTTCATAAATCTGAACGTGGTTTAAGGTAGTAAATGGCCGGGATTTAACAAGGGTTATTTAAGCTTCATTATATAGTTTCAGTATCGGTTCGCGAAGGTCACGGCCTGCACCAAATAGCAGAAAGATAATCGTGTCAGTGATGGTTTGCGGATCGACCCAGGTCTTGAAATCAGCGGCTGGTCGGTCCCGACGATTGGCGGGTGTATCGATGACGCTGGGGGCAATCACTGTAGAAACAATGCGGTGGTCTTTGCCGGATGCATTAATCAGGTCAGATAACTGAAATAATAGGGATTTAGATACGGTGTAGGCCACTGACTGCTGGCCGAGTTGCGGGTTTAGAGGCTGCCGGGCACCGATCAGCACGAACCGGCCGCCGTTTGGCTGTTCGGTCATGTGGGCAAACAGAGGCCGAACTACGTTATACGCCGTTTTGAAATTGACGGTGATCATCCGGTCGAGTAAGGCTCCATCGGTTTCTGCCAAAGAACCGCCTTCGTACGCACCGGCCAGCAAGACCGCTGCGTCAATAGGTCCGTGTTTGGCAACTGCCTGTTGCACGAATCGATAAACCTGCGGTTCATCAGCTAAATCAAGTTCATAGGTGACCACTCCGGCTATGAGGTTTCGCGGGTTATCACTGTATGCACGAGTAGCAATCACATGATGCCCTTCATTTAAGAGCGTTTGGGCAACCACGTGCCCCAAACCACCCGTCGCTCCGGTTAGTAAAACAGTAGCCATAGGAAAAGAAGTGTTTATACTAATTAATTAAGGTTAACTCTCCCGGCAGTTTCAACGATGAATGTGTGTACTTTCGCCAGATGGGAGAGCATGGGTATCAGTTAATATGGGTTAGGCACAAATATGTTCTTAGCGTTTGATTACTGATTCATAAACGATTTACATGCCAATCACCCGTCGTTACAAAAAATAGCCTTAAACGAGTTATTCAAGGCTGTCGATAGACATCGACACCGTTGGGAGTAAAAATTTCTACTCCAAACGGTGTGGGCATTTGGTTGATTTCTCCAAAAAAATGGAGTAAATCCGGTTAAACTAAGTCGGTACGTTTACGACTCATTTGCCTGGCTAACCACCGAGATTTTGGATGATGGTCTGCTGACAATTCCGCCGTTTGTTAATCTACCAGTGGAATGCTCTCAACTCCGTAATCTTTTCATTTTCCACTGTCCAGTGATGAATAAACGGCAAAACTGTCAACTCGTCGCTGATGAGAAGACCCCCTTCCAGATTACCCGTCGTAATGATTGTAGTTGGTGTCAGGTTGTTTTCAGGAATATAATACGTGAGAGAGTCCAGTCGAACACGCTCCCATAAATTATATAGATTCGACATCATGGCCAGAAAACCGCTTCGGCCCTGATACTCTCCGCCAAAGGAAACATCCCTGGAAATATGAATCACAATGTGTTCATCCAGCACCGGCAGTGCCCGACTCAAATTATTGTCGGTAACGATGCTGTAAATGACTTCAACAAGTTGTTTTGATGTACTCATGGCATAGAATGAATAAGGTATATACCTTGCGTTCATCAAGCGGAGTGCCAGCCTTTGGGAAGCCGCAATTAATCGTTGCAGCACGTATGGTCAATGGCAAGGTTCTCACTGACAAGTGATCTTGCCCTCAGCCGGTTTAATCTTCTTCGGCATACTATTCTTCCTGCTTGGAGAACTCCAGAAAATTCGTAGATTTCTAAATAGTCCGTAGTTTTTCAGGACGCACCATCATTCTGGTGTTGATTATAATGGATTAAAAATTAAATTTTATATCAGAAATAGACGATGCCTTAAGCCATGATAGCCGGGTGTTAGGTCCTTTCACTCAGTATGACAACAATTCTTCCCTATAGTAAGTCATTGTGCGTAATTGATGCTATAGCGGGCGCAATTCTTGTTAGTCCAAGGTAAATGTGGTCCGAGTTTTACCATCTTGTCGTGTTCCCGGAATATGCAGCAGCCCCTCAATTCTACGCTTTCCTCCCCACCCGCATGTCAGGTACTCATCGTTGAAGATGAGTACATCATCGCCAATGATATGGAGTTGATCCTGCACGAAGCGGGTTATCCCGTTCTGGGCGTGGCCGACTCGGTGGCCGAAGCCCTGACGCTCATTGATCAGAAAACGCCCGACATGGTGCTGCTTGATATTTACCTGAAAGGAAAAGAAACCGGTATCGATTTAGCGAAGCACCTCGAAGACAGAAATATTCCATTTATCTACATCTCCGCCAACGACAACAAAAGCGTACTCGAAGCTGTGAAGGCCACGCAGCCCAGTGGCTATATTGTGAAGCCGTTTCGGGAAAAAGATATTTTAACGACACTGGAAATTAGCCGGTATCGGCACGCCCACAGCGTGGAGACCAGACTTCGTGAGGAAAAAGCCCTGCAAATTGAACTGACTGAAGCACTATCGGAGCCGGGCAGTTGGGAGCAGAAACTGCTCAACACAGCCATGCGGTTACAACCCTATGTACCATTCGATTTTCTGACCATTCAGTATCGAAAAAATGGGGTCGATCACTGCTATAATTATTACCGGGTTGGCTTCGAGGAGTACCAGACCCTAAGCCTAATGGACCTACAGCCAATGACTACTATTCCGGCTGACCAATTGCTGCTGATGCAGGCGGGTATCCGGCACCAGGGCCTTGTTCGCTACAACGACGATACCTTTGCTGACTTCTGTCAATCAAATCGGTATGGCCAGGTACTGGCCAAGTCGTTTCGGCTCCAGTCGAGCCTGGTGATGCCTATACAGATAGGGAGCAATGATGCGTTCGGGATTACCTTCCTGAGTCGCAAACCTGATACGTACCGGTCGTCGCACCTGAGTCTGCTGGAGCGGCTGGAACAGCCAATTGTCCTGATGCTGGAGCGGGTGCTGGCTTTCGAGGAGGTAGCTCGGCTCAGTGAGCAACTCCAGCGCGAAAAGACATATCTTCAGGAAGAAGTAAAAACGTCGGCCAATTTTGAAGAAATCATCGGCCGCAGCCAATCCCTGTTACGGGTCTTTGACCAGATTAGCCAGGTTGCCTACACCGATACGACCGTACTCGTTCTGGGCGAAAGCGGCACAGGAAAGGAACTCATTGCCCGGGCTATTCACAACCTCTCGTCGCGAAAAGACAAAATTTTAGTTAAGATCAACTGCGCGGCCCTACCCGCCACCCTAATCGAGTCAGAACTGTTTGGGCATGAAAAAGGAGCCTTCACGGGTGCTTTGGAAAAACGAATTGGTAAGTTTGAATTAGCGCAGGAAGGCACAATATTTTTAGACGAAATCGGCGAGATGCCTTTGGAATTACAGGCAAAACTTCTACGGGTTTTACAGGAAAAGGAAATTGAGCGAATTGGGGGCAAAACGCCCATCAAAACCGATGTACGGATCATTGCGGCTACCAACCGTAATGTAGAGAAAGAAGTAGCCGAAGGTCGTTTCCGAATGGATCTTTATTTCAGACTGGCTACGTTTCCAATCACGCTGCCTGCCTTACGCGAACGGCTGAGCGACATTCCGCTGCTGGCTCATTTTTTCGCCCAGAAATCAGCGAAGAAAATGGGCAAGCCGTTTCGGGGCATCAGCGACCGGGTAATCAGCGAATTACTCACGTATGCCTGGCCGGGTAATATCCGGGAGTTGGAAAATGTGATGGAACAGGCTGTTATCCTCAACGATGGTCAGTCTCCTCTGGCGTTAGGCCGTCCTTTAGTGAGCAATTTATTTAGGGTGAATGTATCCCCGGTTCCGTTAGAAATCAGCGACCGGGAGTTAAAACAACAAACGATCTTGCCGCCAAAAGACTTACAGGACGTTAGGCAGATTCAGCAGCAAACTGAACGAGAATATATTCTGGCAGTGCTTAAGCAAACCAACGGCCGCGTTCGGGGCAATGGAGGGGCGGCTGAACTGCTCAACCTAAAACCAACAACTCTGGAATATCGGATGGAAAAGCTGGGTATCCGCAAAACGCTGTCCGTTCAGGCGCCTACATCGTCAACCGGGTAGATACGAATTAACCCCAATCGCCCTTCCCCCAACAGATCGTACCACTTTTTAAGTCAACCTTACTCAAAACGGGATAGTGACAGTGACTTAGATGAGAACGGATAATGGGCACCAAACGGGCCTGGGTCAGTTTTCCGTGAAACTGCTGCCCACCCACAAATAAGGTCGGCGTGGTGATAACGCCCAGTCGTTGACCTTCCTGCCAATCCTCTTCAAAACAATGCCGTAGTTGCCCAGTGGTTAAATCGATCAGGAACTGACTTTAATTTAGTCCCGGATGAATAGCCAGCATAGAAACTGTCGTCCGGTTAATTGTCGGCTGTGTAAACAGTGCCTGGTACATTGGCCAGAATTGCCCCTGCCGTCGGGCGGCTTCACCCGCTAACGAAGCCAGTATAGCGGCCTCGTTTCGGCGGGCTGGAAAATGGCGGTACGTATAGGTAAGCTGACCTTCGAACTGTCTCAGGACTGTATGGATTAATTCCCGTGACTGACGGCATCGTGTGCAGGTGAAATCACCAAACTCCATCAGCTCGACGTTGCCGGTCACTAAGCCCATATCGGCAGGAAGTTTGTTAGGCATTGAATACATAGAACTCTAAAAAAGAATGACTCGTGAATACGAAGAGATGAGTCGTCAGACTGAGGGGTCAGTTAAGCGAATGAAAGGCGAATAGAGTCGACAGATTGGCACCCTGCCGAAATTGATGCAACTGAAGGCTGACTTTACCCATATAATAGTGAACGCCAACGATCTGCCCCTGGTGAATTCGGTAGAAATGGGTAAAAGATGCTCTATACCAAAGCCCGTTTGTTTCGCATCGGAACTGGTATTCGCCAATAACAATACCACCGATTGGGGAGCCGACGACTTCGTTGACGATTTCATGCCAAACCGGGTATAAGCTATCTACAGTCTGGATGTATTGATCGTAAAAATTCCGGCCTTCGTAAACACCTTCGCATGGATGCCCATTGGCCAGTGTCCAGCTACACTGGGGATGAATGAACGAACCGTTCGGCTCTATAATCCAGTTGTCGAGCTGCCGAACATGAAGGTCTTCGACAAGCGTGGCAGTGGATGGGCCAATGAGCTTGCGGAGGAAGTTGGCAAGGAGCGTCATGGTAATTGGTTTTAAGGGTGAGACCCGTACCGATTTATAGAACAGAGGGTCAACTCCCGTGCCATGAAACTGATGTTGAGCTTAAGTCTTAAAACCAGCCGTAAGTGCTCTCAGAGTGTGTTTATAAGGATACTACTGTTTTAAAACGTCTGTACGTATAGGAATTGTCTCCAAAACAATTCGTATAAACTCCATAAAACTCCAGTTTTTTCAGAGTCGGCGGTAGCCGAAAAGATGGTTCACGGGTCCTTCTGGTAGTAATGAGGACAACCTGACCAGGAGCCATTTTTGCAGGGAATTATAAAAAGTTCAACTAACCGATACCAGTACGCTAATCTGTTTGGCCAACTGATGAGGTATAAAATCACTAAGATGTTTACGACTGCATGTTCTTTTGGCACCAATAAACGGCTGAAATCGTCAATCTTTTTGAAACAGACCTTGCTATTGGCGAGGTTTACCTACTTGACCCGCGCAAGGGTGACACACCCTGTATCTTTTCTTGAGTATCAGTTAAAAATTGCCATATCAGGCTGTATGCTACTTGTCGTTCTGCTTTGGGGAGCCGTTCCGATTCAGGGTCAAAATATCAACCGGCCAATGGTGAACCAGCTTCTGACTCAGTTTCCCCAAAGTAAGGCCGATACCAGCCGGATCAGAATCCTCTTTGAATTAGGAAAATATCACTTATTTAAACCAGGGAATGTCAGGACGGATTTAGACAGCAGTTTAACCTACCTGAATCAGGCGAAAAAACTGAGCAATTCACTGCATCTGCCGAAGTGGCAGCATGAAATCGAAGCGATACGAGTAGTCAACTTCCTGGAAGGAGCTAATAGTCAGTTGGCGTACACGCTTTTCGACCGGTTAATCGCCGACTGCCGCCGAACCGGTGACCGCGAATCTGAAGCCAACGCCCGTTTTCGACTTGGCTATTGCATCACTTTCACCACAAAGAACTACCCGGAAATCTTTGATAATTATAAGCAGGCCATCGCGATTTATCGGGTGCTTCATAATCAGGAAAGAGAACTGCTAATCCTTCGGGAAACTGCAGGCATCCTTACCAATCTGGGGCAGTTGGATCAAGCCGAGAACGAGTTCCTGACGATACTGAAACGATACAAAGCTATCCATTATCCCAAACTCCATTACACGTATAACTGGTTATCGACCATCAGTCGATTAAAAGGCGATTTCAACAAAAGTCTTTTCTATTCCTTACAAGCCATTGAAAGCATGAACCGAACAGGCGACACCCTGTCGGCAGCCAGTTTTTATGGCAACCTGGCCCAGATGTACTTTGAGTTAGGGAAATACAGGCAAAGCATTGACTGGTATAAGAAAACACTGGCAAAGTGGCGGCAGGACGGCTTGCCAAATTACGGAATGTATAGTGCCGCCAATAGTATAGTTCGGGATCTGATTGAGCAGCATAAACCGCAGGAAGCG
Organism: uncultured Spirosoma sp.; assembly: GCA_964244845.1. Taxonomy (GTDB): domain Bacteria; phylum Bacteroidota; class Bacteroidia; order Cytophagales; family Spirosomataceae; genus Spirosoma. The sequence goes on along the minus strand of CAXTKE010000004.1, from coordinate 163,774 downwards.
CTTAAGTTGATAAACGATCTGGCCATTCAGATTCCAACAATAAATTATATTCAGAAAGGGTCAGTCGCGCAAAGTTTCGCATACAGCTACGACGCGTTGAAGGATGATCGGCTGGCGGAAAAATATTATCTGGAAGCCCTGATGTGGTACGCAAAAGCAAACCATGACTTTGAAATGTCGCGGAAGGCCAGGCAGGAAGTGAGTAAATTTTACTTAGAACGAAATCAATACAAAAAGGCGAATTTTTACCTAAAGCCTCTGCTGGTCGATTCAACCAAAAAGAATTCGCTTTCCTTAGTAAAAGACATACACTTCATGCTATTCAAAATCGACTCGGCAGAAGGCGATTATTTATCGGCGATTCGTCATTTCAGAATTCATAAATCACTGAACGATTCAATTTTTAACGAAACGAAGAATAAGCAATTCGATCAATTGGAGATTCAGTATGAAACCCAAAAAAATAAGCAAAACATAGCACTCCTTGAAAAGCAGAAAGTTTTACAGGAAGGTGAATTAAAACAGGACCGAACCATCCGCAATGGTATTCTGGGTGGGTCGGGCCTGTTGCTCCTGTTGCTGGGTCTGAGCTATAATCGGTATCGGCTCAAGCAACGTAGTAATCAGCTCCTGGAGGCCAAACAAGGCGAGATTAACCAGAAAAACCAAACCCTCGAAACCCTACTCGACGAACAGCAACAACTGCTGACGGAGAAGGAATGGATGCTCAAAGAGATTCACCACCGGGTCAAAAATAACCTCCAGATCATCACCAGCCTGTTGCACTCCCAGGGCGTGTATCTGAAAGACCAGGCGGCTCAGTCAGCTATCCGCGAAAGCCAGAACCGGGTCCACGCGATGGCCCTGATTCACCAGAAGCTTTACCAGTCGGACCGATTGGCGGCTATTCCTATGGCGGAATACGTCGCCGAGATTATCGATTACCTGATTAAGTCCTTTGACCGGGAAGACACCATCCGCAAGCGGATTGACGTTACGTCCATCGAACTGGACGTAACGCTGGCGGTTCCGCTGGGGCTAATTCTCAACGAAGCGGTGACCAACTCACTGAAGTATGCCTTTAGGGCTACTCAACAGGGCACCATCCAGGTAGAACTAACGGTACTCGATAGCCATACATATCTGTTGGTGGTGAGTGATGACGGAATTGGTCTGCCCGCTGAATTTAATCCCCACAAAAGCCGCACCCTGGGCATGAGCCTGATGCGCGGGCTGAGCAAGCAGATTGGGGGTCGATTACAGATTCGTCAGAATGACGGCAATGGGGTACAGGTTCGGCTGGAATTTGCTGAAGAAAAAATAGGTAAGGAATATTTAAATGAAGTATAGCTTTTGCTTTGGACAGCCATCCTGACGTACTGCTAAATTTATTCCATGTAGCCAATTGACATCCATGAGGCCGATAACTGTTTCCATTCATACTCAGCCACCAACACGGCTAACAGCCTATACCAAGTTTGATATGGCTCCTCATCGGATTGCTATAAAGCGTGTTCTGCTAAACAGTGTACTGGCTTCGTTCCTGCTTTGGACGGCTAATGTCGCTCATGGGCAGAATATAAGGCAGAATATAAACCGACAGATGGTCAATCATCTTCTGGCTCAACTGGAGACCAGTAAGGCCGATAGTAATCGCGTCAATACCTTACTCGAATTAGGAAAGTTTCATATTTATAAGTTCGGTGAGGCTACCATTGATTTAGATAGTGCAAGAACGTATCTGAACCAGGCCCGGCAACTGAGTATCAAACTGGGTCTGCATAGAAAGCGTCACGCGGCCGAGGCAATGCTGGTGGTCGCTCATATGGAACAACGGGATACTACGGTCGGGCGGATGCATTTCAGAAAACTGATTGCCGACTGTCGGCGAACAAGTGATAAAGAGGGAGAAGCCGACGCTATAGGGCGGTTTGCCAGTTGCTTAGTGTTCGTTACGAAAAACCTCCCCCAGGTATTCGCCTGCTACCAGCAGGCCGCGTCAATTTTCAGGGCCATTGGTAACTACGAATCAGAAATTTTGATGCTCCGCGAAATTGCTACCATTCACGCCAAAAATGGGCAATTGGATCTGGCCGAAAACGAGTTCGTTACTGTATTAAACCGCTACAAGGCCATTCACTACCCCAGGCTACATTATACCTATTACTGGCTGTCATATATCAACCGCCTGAAGGGTAATTATGACAAGGCGCTGATGTATTCGTTCCAGTGCGTGGAGAGTATGAACCGAACGGGCGATACGCTATCAGCGCCTGTTTTTTACGGCAATGTGGCCCAGGTTTATTGGGAATTGGGCGAACAGCAGCCAGCCATCAGTTGGTACAAAAAAGCCCTCCAAAAGTGGCGGCAGGCAAAACAGGCCGACTTTGCCATGTACCACGCAGCGAGTTTTATAGTTCAGAATATGACGGCCCATCATCAAGCGCCGGAAGCCATTCGCCTGTTAAAAAATCTCGTCGCGGAAATCCCCCCGACGAATAAGGTTCAGAAAGCCTCAATTGCGCAGAGTCTGGCTGTTTGTTACGAAGCCTTGCAGCAGTCTTCGCTTGCGGAGCACTATTATCTGGAAGCCATTGACTGGTACGAAAAATCGCATCAGCATACGGAAATGTCGCAAAAATTACCCGTAGAGGTTGGGCGGTTTTATCTGAAACAGAACGATTTCAAAAAGGCCAAATTCTTTCTGGAAAAATCGCTGGCCTATGTTCCCCAGGAAAACTCGCTCTCAACTGTGAAGGACATTCACCTCATGCTGTTTAAGATCGATTCTGCCCAAACGGATTTTGTATCGGCCATTAACCATTTCCGGTTGCATAAAACGTTGAATGATTCGCTGTTTAACGAAACAAAGGCGAAGCAGACTGCCCAACTGGAAGTGCAGTATGAAGTCAAAGAACATCAGCAGAATATCGACCTCCTAACGAAACAAAGCAAATTACAGGAAAATGAATTGCGACAGACGCGGATCACCCGAAATACGACGCTGATTTGTTCAATTATGCTGCTTTTATTGTTGGGGCTTAGCTATAATCAGTATCGCTTGAAACTGCGGAGCAGCCAACTCCTGGAGGCCAAACAAGGCGAGATTAACCAGAAAAACCAAACCCTCGAAACCCTACTCGACGAACAGCAACAACTGCTGACGGAGAAGGAATGGATGCTCAAAGAGATTCACCACCGGGTCAAAAATAACCTCCAGATCATCACCAGCCTGTTGCACTCCCAGGGCGTGTATCTGAAAGACCAGGCGGCTCAGTCAGCTATCCGCGAAAGCCAGAACCGGGTCCACGCGATGGCCCTGATTCACCAGAAGCTTTACCAGTCGGACCGATTGGCGGCTATTCCTATGGCGGAATACGTCGCCGAGATTATCGATTACCTGATTAAGTCCTTTGACCGGGAAGACACCATCCGCAAGCGGATTGACGTTACGTCCATCGAACTGGACGTAACGCTGGCGGTTCCGCTGGGGCTAATTCTCAACGAAGCGGTGACCAACTCACTGAAGTATGCCTTTAGGGCTACTCAACAGGGCACCATCCAGGTAGAACTAACGGTACTCGATAGCCATACATATCTGTTGGTGGTGAGTGATGACGGAATTGGTCTGCCCGCTGAATTTAATCCCCACAAAAGCCGCACCCTGGGCATGAGCCTGATGCTGGGATTAAGTAAGCAGATTGGGGGGAATTTGCTGATAAGCCAGAGCGAGGGAGTGCAGGTTCGGTTGGTGTTTTCAGAGGAAACAATAATCCGGGAGAATCTGACTAAAGCATAGCCAGTAATGATGGTTACTTTATCAGCAGGGTGGTTTATATCGTTGCATACAGCCGCCTTATACGGTCGTATGCTCCAGCCAATTCAGGATATAGTCGGCATCTTCCTGCCAGGTAGGCTGACCCAGCACAAAGTGATTCCGTCCCTCAAATTCTTTGTAATCGGTGATGGAGCGGCTGTCTTTGTATTTAGTGTAGTTGGTATGATTCAGCGAAGCCGGGATAATGTGGTCGGTCGTGCCCGCTGTAATTAGCAGTGGAGGATGGTATTTGTCGAAATTAACGTGAGCCGCTTCTGTCAGGCCATCCCGTGACACCTTTTTCGATTCCGGCACGACAAATTTGTCATAGGTTTCGAGCTGAACTTCGTATGGCATACCGTTGGTAAATATGTACTGCCAATCGTCAAACGACATCAGGTAACTTTCGTCTGAATCAGTAAACAACCCGAGCGGGTGCCAGGTCGATTTATAGAAGGAGAGTTCCAGGGTAATGATACCCTGTGGTGCCACTGGATGAATAGCGACGCCCGCTGTTCCTAAGTCATGCTGCAACAGAAGCTGTACTATTAACCCACCAATGGAATGACCAATCAAAATCGGCTTTTCAGTGTAGCGTTTGGCAATCTCGGCATAGTGATCCGTCAACGCTGCCAGACGGATGGATGCAATATCGGGGTCGGGCTGGCGGCTTCGGAGCACCGCCGGTGAGGCATCTTTGAAGGGCCAGGGTGGAGCACTGCATGAGTAACCTTTGCTCGTGAAATACGTGATCCATTCATCCCAGCAATTGTTGCCCACAAAGGCACCCGTGATAAACAAAACAGGTCTTTTATGATTCGTTTCCATAATTGTTACTTTGAGTTTATTACTGTGTAATTTATTCGAGAGCTTATTGTGATATAGCAACTTGCCAATACACTTCCCTTATAAATTTTCCCTAACGATAGTGTATATACGCGCAAGCGTACATTATCTCAACCATTATTGGGTAGTGTTCAGAAGCACTTTCGTTACCTGATCGGGCATCGACAGAAAGGGGCAGTGACTGCTATTGAGCGTGTACGTATTTTTGATCCCGGCTGCGGCAACCATTCGCTTTTGCAGGTTCAGGCCAACTGCCTGATCCTGGGTGGTGTAGACATAATATTTGGCCACTTTCCCAAAGTTGGCAGCAGTCAGGGTTACCGGATTGGTGAACGGAATAGCGGGTTCAGGCTGGTAATTATCAACCACTAATTTTTTCACCGCGTCGGTTCCATCCTGAATAAAAATAGGTACGATACTTTCGGGCTTTATTCCCAGTGTAAGCTGATCGGCGGAGGGCACCAGCGCCGGGCCGAGCAGCGACGTGCTGTCGGTTGAAGCCAGGGCGAGCAAGGATTGTCCATTGGCAGGCAGGAACGCTCCAATGTAAACCAACTTGTCGATGCGATTGGGTATTTTTTCGGCCGTGGCCGTTACGACGACCCCGCCCATACTATGCCCTACCAGAATGACATTGCCCTGAATGCCGTTGATAGCCGATATGACTTTATCCCGGTATACGTCTATCGTTAACGTTGCGGGTGGTGTTTTGTCGGCTCCGTGGCCGGGCAGTTCGACCACGACCACTTTCTGGCCGTTCTGTTCCAGTTGGCTTTTAACAAACTGCCAGGCATACGGAGCTTGCCAGGCACCGTGGACGAGTACAAACGTTTTGGCAGGAGCCGGAGTATCGTTATCATCAGAACAGGCCATGACAGCCAGCAACAGGCAACCAGTCAGCAATACTGAACAGAGTAGTGTTTTCATTACGTATCAATAGTTTAGTTGGGGAAATCAACTTAATAAGCAATTTCTATCAGCCTTTTTGCGATTCACGTGCCAGAGACATGATCGAGGGTAGTAATCGAGTAAAATGGGTGATAGAGGGTATTTAGAGGCTATATCAACTTGTTTAAAGGCAGGCGTAGAATCCTGAATCGCTCCAGAATTTTTAGAGTTGTTTGTATACAATCCAAACTTACCGGAGGCCAGTAATAGTCAAAGTAGTGGCAGGTTGGTAAATGAGTTAACTTACTTTGATTGAACCGTATTCGTACAGAGAAATTGCTGTTTTTCGCCTAAACAATCATGGGAAAGCGATTGATAATCGTGTTCATACTGGTTTTTACTGAAGCCGTGACAATGGCACAACGCAGTGGTATTGCCAAGGATTCAGCTACCAACAGCACCCCGAACGAAAAAACGTTTCGGCTGACTGATAAGCAAATAGCCGCTTGGGATAGTGCCTTGTCTAACTTCCGACAGCTTGAAAAACTAAGCGAATACATTCGTCAGCAAACCGGTGGAAGCAAAAGCCTTTGCCAAATAGGAACGTACTATCTCCAGCGCAACGATCTTTTGCGGGGTAAAAAATGCTTTATGCAAGTTATTGAAGCAAGCCGAAAGGTGGGCGACAAAGCTGGAGAAGCCAGGGTATGGATCAGTATGGGAATCAGCATACCTTACGCTGATACATATTTCCCTGACATTTTGATTTGTTATCATCATGCGCTGGATCTTGCTGGTCAACTTCATAATCAACAACAGCAGGCCCTTCTTTTTTCGGCAATAGGCGAGGTTCAGTTTGTTGAAGGCAAACTGAAGGAAGCTGAACGTGAATTGCTCCAGGCCGTTTCTATTCAAAAAGCCATCGGCTATAAAGAAATCTACAACACATACTACACACTGGCTGATATAAACGTATTTAAAGGCTATTTCAACAGAGCTCTCCTTTACGCTTTAGAAACCGTAAAAAGCGTGGAAGCTGTCCATGCTACCAATGAACTGGATTTTGCTTATTTCCGACTTGGCTATGTTTACTTTCAATTAGGCAACATCAATAAATGTATAACTGCCTTTAGGAAGTCTTTAGCGATTAGCCGTAAAAAGGAGCAGGTAATTGTGGATGGCAGCTTAGCAAAAACGATGGCAAGAGCTTTACTCAAACAGGGTAAGCCCCAGGAAGCACTCCTGTTTTTGCAGTATATCTCCCGTAAAAATCTCCCATTTCGTCCCCAGGAAAAATCGGTAATAGCGGAAAGCATAGGCGAATGCTATACGGCCATGCACCAATATAAGCAAGCGGAAACCTATTATAAAAAAAGTATGGAGGCCGCTAAACAGGGGGCCAAATGGGATGTTCTCGTTGCTTGTGCAGGTATTAGTCGGTTTTATATAGCAACTGCCCAATATACAAAAGCAGATGCATGTCTCAACCAATTACTGGCGGCTCCTGCGGGTCTGGTGCCACTCAATATCCTGATGGAAGTACACTGGATGGGTTTTAAGGCCGATTCGGCCGCTGGCAATTATCTGTCGGCTATTGCCCACTTCCGGCAGCATAAAGCGTTAAGCGACTCTATTTTTAGTGCTTCCCGGAGCCGCCAACTGGAGGAGTTGCAGATGCAGTATGAAATTAGCAATAAAGAACAGCAGATTCAGTTGCTAACGGCAAAAGGGCAACGTCAGCAGAGCGAACTGAAACAGGAACAAATTACCCGAAATAGTTTCATCGCCGGTGCTATTCTGCTGGCCGGCCTATTAGGTATAGGCTTCAATCGCTACCGATTGAAGCAGAAAAGTAATCAGCAGTTGCAAGTTCAGCAAGCTGAAATTACGTACAAGAATGAAGCTCTTCGGGACCTGGTAGCTGAAAAAGAGTGGCTATTGAAGGAGATTCATCATCGAGTAAAGAACAATCTCCAGATCATCACCAGTCTGCTGCACTCGCAGGGGATGTACTTAACCGATCAGGCGGCTGTGTCGGCCATTCGGGAGAGCCAGAACCGGGTTCATGCCATGGCACTGCTTCACCAAAAACTGTATCAATCAGAACGAATAGCCACCACCATTACAATGGCGGACTATATTGAGGAGATTGTCGATTATCTAATTAGCTCATTTAACCGCCAGAATACGATTCAGAAACGAATTACTATTGCCTCTGTTGAACTGGACGTAACGTATGCTGTGCCCCTGGGCCTGATTATTAACGAAGCCATCACCAACTCGTTGAAGTATGGCTTCCCGGCGCATCAACCCGGAACAGTGACGGTTCGGCTCACTCCCCTCGACAGTCTCACCTACCAGCTTACAGTCAGCGATGACGGTGTGGGCTTACCCGCCGATTTTAACCCCAGCAAGAGCCGTTCGCTGGGCATGAGCCTGATTCGCGGCCTAAGTAAGCAGATCGGGGGCCGCTTACGGATTTATCAGCGTGAGGATAAAGGTGTAGAGATGCAATTAGAATTTGTAGAAAACAGTACGAAAAGCTTAGTAAGTGTTTAATCACTTATTACTCATGGTCACGGTATGCTTCTGTGCTTATAATGAGCCAAACCAAAGAGTTAAAATGTAAGAAGATTTATTTAACACTTTCGGGAAAGACCTTCCGTGTTTCTTGGACAGCAGCAAGCCGCTTCTTTTCGATTAAATTCAATAAATTGTTCAGCGAACTAATGAACTTTTGCACTCCGTCCGTTACAAGCTGGTCAGTAAGCTTTTGTAAGTCTAAACCCGTTTGATCAAAATTATTTAACACGGCCTGTGCTTGGGGCAAGCCTTGCTCTAAACGGTTAGCAGGAAGTCCTCGTTGTTTAAAAATAGCTATTGTTTCAACCGGAACAGTATTTATCGTCTGAGGGCCAATTAAGCCCTCAACGTATTTCAACTCATCATAAGCCGGGTTCTTATTACCGGTGCTGGCCCACAGCAGACGTTGGCGATTGGCACCATTCGCTTGGAGGGCCTCCCAACGACTTCCCGAAAAAAGTTCTTTATAAAGCTGATAGGCCTGTTTGGCACTCGCTATCGCTACCTGTCCAATTAGTGGTTGTGCCTGTTCGCCGGATGATCCACCGTTTTCTATTAATGCGGCCAGAAGTGGGTCAATAAGTCCATCAATTCGGCTTAAAAAGAAGCTGGCTACCGAATCAATCTTGTTTAGGGACTCCCCAGTCCGATGGCGTTTTTCGAGTCCAGACAGGTAAGCTTCTGCGACCAGCCTATAACGCTCCAAACCAAATATGAGCGTTACGTTGACATTGATTCCCTCGGCCGTGAGTTGCTCAATAACGGGTAGCCCCTCTACTGTAGCCGGTACTTTTATCATTACGTTAGGGCGTCCAACTGCCTGCCAGAGTTGTCGTGCCTCCGCAAGTGTACCAAGCGTATCATAGGCCAGCGTAGGTGATACTTCTATGCTAACATAGCCATCGCGTGGGTTTTCATTCCGTTCATATAGTGACCGGAACAAATCACAGGCCATCTGAATGTCGGCAATCATTAAATGGGTATAGATGGCTTCCGCCGATTCCCCTAATTGTGCCAGTTCACCGATGCGCTTATCGTAGTCAGTACTGCCCCCGATAGCTCTCTCGAATATAGCGGGATTCGACGTTACCCCACCCAACATATCTTCGTCGATGCGCTGCTCCAGCTCGCCGGAAGTTAGTAACTGGCGGCTGATGAAATCAAGCCATAGGCTCTGGCCCAGACGACGTATACTAATGAGAGAATTCATATTGAAGTGCCTGGTGATGACTGAAGAGAAAGCCATTTACATCACCAAAGGTCCTGTAAGTCAATGCAAGCCCTTTGGTGATGTATGCCTATTGTTCATTACGCTATTTCAGTGAGGATACGCCGGGTCATCAACACATGCTCCTTAAAAAGGGCCAGCGCCACCGTGGCCAGGTGCTGGGTTTGACTCTCTGCCGCACTGGTTTTACCGGCAGCATTCTGTAGGTAATTTTTGGCTAATTCCTGTAGAAACACATGGTTATCGTACTCGGCCTGCATGAAGAGCTTATCAAATTCCGCTCCGGCTGAGGCTGCTTTAAACTTTTCCAGCGTGGCGGCATCCACCGCCGGGTCAGCCGTACCCAGATCCTTAAGTACTTTAACAACGGCTGTGGCTTCGGTCAACTCAAAGCCCGCAAACTCTTTGGCGTTCGCATTGGTGCATTTCGTAACGGCCAGTTGGCAGGCGGCCAGGGAGAGAGCGGCTCGGGGCAGTACTGTCTGACGGAACACTTTTTCATTTTGAGCCACAGGCCCTCCGAACGTAAAGAGTGACTCCGTTAAAGCGGGTCGTGAGACCGAGGCCATCGAGACCTTTACGGCCCCGAGCGTGAGTACCCCTGCCATGGTTTGTCTGATAAACGAGCGACGAGAATCGTATTGCGTATTCATGGTGATAGTTAGTTTTACAAAACAGTATTCCGTTAAAGTAAATAGACAGGGGCTTGGGCTGGTAGATCCAGTTGGTGTTCAATACTGGACGTTTCGGTATTGGCATAAACCCCATAGATATTGATCAGAATATCTTTTACATCAGATGAACTGGATGAAAGGGCATACAAGATCCATGATTCGCCTGAGTCAGTGAGGCCTTCAAAGCGATATACTATATCAACCTGAAAATGATGTATATCGCAATCTTTGCAAGCCGAATGCCTATTCAAATCCAGGACGTACCCCTGCTGAATAAGTTGATTAATAAGTCCTGATAAGCTTTCAGATACTTCCATACGTAAGAACAGAAATGGAAAACACCCTGCCTACATTAGCGCATACTTCGGTTGCCTGTAGGCAGGGTGTAAACATCGGTGCTGTCTTAGGCTAACTCGGTGAGAATGCGTCGGGTTAGCAACACATGCTCCTCAAACGCGGCCAGTGCTACTGTGGCCAAATGCCGCGTCTGCGTTTCGGCAGGGCTGGTCTTGTCAGCCGCATCCTGTAGATACTTCCCGGCTAACTCCTGTAGAAACACATGGTTGTCGTGTTCGGCTTGCATGAAGAGTTTATCAAATTCAGCACCGGCTGAGGCTGATTTAAACTTTTCCAGTGTGGCGGCATCCACCGCCGGGTCAGCCGTACCCAGTTCCCTGAGTACTTTAACAACGGCTGTGGCTTCGGTCAACTCAAAGCCCGCAAACTCTTTGGCGTTCGCATTGGTGCATTTCGTAACGGCCAGTTGGCAGGCGGCCAGAGAGAGAGCGGCTCGGGGAATTACCGTTTGACGAAACGCTTTTTCAGTAATAGGCTCCAACGCTGTTGCACTTTCTTGTGTGCTCATGATTCGAATTGGTTTGATGGTTAAATGAAAAATAGATACTGGGTTAAGCTGATTTAGCTATGCTTACCCACAGTTGAAACCTATACCTGCAAACGCTGTGCTAAGCAGACCAAAATCGACAGTGAGCATTAAAATCACCTTCAATTAAGTTTAAAAGACATTTTTTAACTACTGGAACGCACTAAGAGAGGTAATTAAATGGCGTATTTCTACGAATTGTCTGGGCTTATTTATCTGCTTTTGGAGTTATCCAAGATGGCCGATTTATCATCCGTAGATCGGACTGTGAAGCTAATCCTTGGCTTATGATGTAAGTCATAAACCCTTTAGGCTGGTCGGAGAGACCTTTACAGCGTTCGATAAACCAACGAACGCCATGATTGCTAAACTGAATACAACCGTAGCCGGAACGCTATCCCTGATGCAGCCTGCCAGTTGGATTGCTCAATATACTGCATTCGTTCACCTGCTGGAAAAGGGGAATAACCACTGGGGAATACAGGGCGTTATGCTTGCCGTTCAGGGTAATGTGATTGCTCCACTGGCTCTGCGGATTTTCAATACTATGACTTTGGGTATATAGCCAGTTGCTCCAGCACCAGTGCCTTGTTCATCAGCCGTTCGCTGAGCGTCTGGGTAAAGGCCCAGTGAACGTCGAAATGGTCGCGGAGCAGATGTTCAAAATTGGTCCGGTTACAACGCCAGAGTACGGTTGGGTAGGTATTTTTGAATCAGGTAGGGGTCATTCGGGTGGCGATACCAATCCGGTTCCAGGCGTTGATACTGATAATAGCCATAATAAGGTTGGCTGTCAGCTTTTCGCCAAACAGAGCCACGACCCGTTCGTAGGTTTGCTCGGACACCCGTTTGTCTTGAATCAGGGTCACTTCTTCGGTTAGGGTCAGAATAGCGCGTTCTTCATCGGTGAAGTAAGGACTTTCCTCCCAGGCATCGAGGGCGTAAATACGCTTTTCAGTCTCGCCATGTGCCCGCGCATCTTTGGTATGCGACTGAATGCAGTACGCACAACCATTAATCTGAGAAGCCCGAATCTTCAGCAGGTCAATGTGTGCAGGGGTTAGTCCCGATTCGGCAATGTGTTTGTCAATTGCCGAGAGCATCTCATAAAATTTGGGTTCGAGGAGGCCAATTTTGATTCGCTTTGCCATAAAGTTGTTTGATTAGTATTAGAATAGGATTGACGGTCGTTTTCGCGGACGCCAGGCATCAGCACTGTAGGCATAAGTTGGTAAAGTAGCCAGCAGTAGGCCGGCCCGATCCATCCTAACCGATCGGTAACCGGAACCAGCAGCGTAATTCCCAACGCGATACGAAGTAAAAGGACGATGATTTGCTGAAAAGATTGCATAATCTGCGAAATGAATAGATTATTAGCGTGATGCTCTCCAGTAATTATTGGCGGCCTCAATAGTCGCAAACTCAATGGGTATTGTTTACCCAATAGCAATAAGTATCATGGCATCGTTGGCGTATACTTCCCGTAGCCTATTGCACAAAGGTGATGTCCTGACCCGTCACCTTATTACGCATGGTTTTTTTTGAGTAAGCCATTGGGTGATGATTAGTATCTGGCGAGTTTGGGTGGTTAAGGCCATTTTGAACGGGACGTTGTGCGACAGGCATGGCTACTTGAAGCCGATTTATCAAACTACTGTCTATTCGTGTGCCAATGTTCTGTAGGCTGGACAATCCGCTTAAATTACTCGTTTAGCTACTAATCGTAGAGGTTGGCCTCCAGTCAGTTTAGAGTTATAGCGAACTCCTCCAAAATTTTTGGAAGCTCACTCTTGATTTATATATTTTAGGAAACAAGCGATTTTCGAAGACAGTCGTGTTGAACTAATGTAGTGATTATCGCCATACAGTGATGCTCATTTTCCTTCAGGCAAAAAATAGCTTAAAAACCCCTTGTCAGGCTTCTGGTATAGCTTGCGTCACGTTTTCTTTACGCATTTGACATATTTATATCCGTAAATGCCCCTATTTACTCTCCACTTTCGTCTACCAAAAGGGCAGTTTGTGATGTTTGTTGAACTTGTAATCTATTATTAATGAATGATTTGCGTCAATTTTAATCGTCTCTTGAAATCATTCACGAAAACCTCCGATTTATTTTTAGGGCAAGACACTAATTTGTATTGCCAGAGCAACTACGCTTTGCAAAATTGAACGACTTTTGGCATATTGGTCGAATGGCTTCGTTCACCCATTCGAGAACTCAACACTCAATCCCCCCTCTACCTCTTAGACACAACGACCGGTTTTGGACTGGTTGATGATGTGCTGGGCCGCATTGAACACGGTATCGTCGGATAGTTATACTGCAAACCCCAATGCTAACCGTTTACCGAACCGTCAAAGCTAAATACATTCATGAACCATTGGCCACTGAAGGAGCGCGGTTGTTTAGTGGGCGTTGGAACCCAAAGGGTTAGGGTGTGTTGTGCAGCAAGAAGCGGGCTTTGTGCAATAAAGAGTGCGGTATAGTAAGAAAACGTAAAGGTTACGCATACGCCCTTCATCCGTTGGAAAAGTCACTGAGCTGGTCATCCATCAGCCTGTCCGGTTACAAAAAACCGGACTCGTTTTGCTCCCTATAAAGCACTTCGAATCTTCAGGGCATAATTAATTAGCCAACAGCTTCTTTTTTCACTCAACTAACGAAAGAACGGCCTTCACTACAACCAGACCTGAACGCACAGGCGGAGCAATTCCGTAATGGCAGTCAGGTGATTTGGCTTTACCAGAAACGCATTGGGCCCGCCCGGCCTGATAACACCGCTTCCGATCCTCGTCAGCCTGCGACGTAGTTAGCACCAAAACCGGCAGTGTGCAGTAGGTATCCGACTGACGAATGTGTCTCAGAAGTTCCAGCCCATTTACGCAGGACATATTCAGGTCGGTAATGAGCAGGGAGGGTTGTCGGTCGCAGTTACCGATGTAAGCTATTGCATCCCGTGCGTCAGATACCGATAATACCTTTACACCGGGTAATAACTGGCGCAGCGCGTAATTCAACGGCAGGCGGTCGTCTTCGTCATCATCCACAATGACAATATCGGCGGTCTTGTCGGTTAGCAATTTCATGTTAATCAGACGAATAGGTATGTACGTTCAGTCTTTGAATCAGTTTTATGGAGTGGCCGAAACCAGGATTGGCTGAGTAGTTGTCTATTTCCTTTTTCTCCCTGGCACCGGCCATGAACGTAATGGTCAGATTGGCGTCGTGGGCGGCTGGCGACAGGCATCTCTTCGACAGAATCTGCGTAGCAGTCTCATTTTAACTGATTACCCGCCTTTTGCTGTGGTTTTAGATAAGAAAGCCCGATCATCATCGTCAGCGTCGGCACTAAGCCAGTTCGTTCATAAAAGGTATTGCCATCAATGCTACTTTCATAATCCGAGGAAACCGTTGGGGGAGCCATCAGTTGAAATGTGCCGCTCGTTTCGCGAACACCAACGTCCTTGATATAAATTTGAGAGCCAAGGTCACCCGTTGCTTTGTAAACACTGCCTACCCGTACCGAATCCGGCTTTTTCCGATCTATGAGAATATAAAATTCACTGACGTTAATTTTGTTGATACCCGTATTCGTATAAAGTATATCGCCATTCACGACGTAGAACTGAACCGCAAAACGACCGGAAGCACGGGCGGCCACATCCGTGGGCTGCGCGTCCGACTGGCAGCTTAACAGACCGATAAATGAGAGGTATAAGAAGTTTATTCATGTTCGTTGAGGATTTTCTACGCTAACGCTAAAGTGCCTTTTTATCGTACAAATGCCCTTGCAGCAAACAGGCAATAATGACGAGGACAATTGCCAGTACGGAAGCAATTGTGCGGATTGTATTCAACTGATTCCAGGGTGATTCGAAGGCCGCGCGTTGAGCGGCAATTTCTTCGACGGAAGCTGTCTGTACATTAAATGAATCCAGGGCTTCATTCAGAGGAACATTACCCAGCATTGTGACCCCAGAAACACCCACCCAGTAAATGACTGTTGCACACAGCAGAAGCTGGAAACGGAGCGAAACTGGCTGACCATACTGCAACCAGGTGCTGAGGGGCAACAACACCGCTGTGCCCACAAAGCCGATGAAAAAAACAGGATTTAGAATGGCTCTGTTAATGGATTGCATAGCGACCAGATACGCTGCGTCCGATAAGCGGCTCAATCCAGGGTTTACCGAGCAGGAATAGGCATAGAACAGACCGGCCATCAGAGCGGTCGTTGTGGCGGCACTTGCCAGTGTGATGTTCTGAAGCGTTGGCATGAGCTATTTTTTGTTAATCCTGTTAGCTGCCCTTAGCTACAAGTCGGCCATGTAGACAGCTCTGTAAACAAAAACGGCGGTGTCGGATTGCTACATCTGACACCGCCGTTAAATTAACCGGATAAAATCAACCGTGAAAGAAATCTTTCATTTTGTCAAAAAAACCCTTTTCGTTTTTGTTTGGCTTCGGCTGGAAGTTCGGCGAGTGGCGTAGCTTCTCCAGCATAGTCCGTTCGTCGGGCGAAAGAGCTTTTGGTGTCCAAACGTTCACATGCACGATTTCGTCACCCCGTCCGTAGCCGTTCAGTTCTTTAATACCTTTTCCTTTCAGCCGCAGCATTTTGCCGCTCTGCGTGCCGGGGTCGAGCGTAATACGGGCCTTGCCGTCGATGGTAGGCACCTCGACATTCGTACCGATGGCGGCATCGACAAAGCTGATATACAGGTCAAAGACCACATTGTTGCCGTCGCGTTTGAGAAATTCGTCCTCCTCCTCTTCCACAACAATGAGCAGATCGCCCGCTACGCCACCACGCGGGGGTACGTTGCCTTTGCCCCCAACCGACAATTGAATACCCTCAGCAACACCAGCCGGAATTTTGATTGGAATGACGTCTTCCTGCAACACACGGCCCTCGCCAAAACAGGCGTCGCAGCGGTCGGTCACGGTTTTTCCTTCGCCATTACAGGTCGGGCAGGTGCTGGTCGAAACCATCTGGCCGAGCATTGTATTGACCACTTTGCGCGTTTGTCCGGTGCCCTGACAGGTCGAGCAGGTTTGCACGGCCGTGCCGTTTTTGGAGCCGTTGCCTCCGCAGGTATTACAGGTCACGTGCCGTTTGACTTTGATTTTTTTCTCAACGCCATTGGCCACTTCCTGCAAATTCAGTTTCAGTTTGATACGCAGATCGGAGCCGCGACGAACGCGCTGCCGACCACCGCCACCGCCCTGAGCACCCCGAAAGAAGCTGCCAAAAGGTGAATCATCGCCGAAGACATCGCCAAACTGGCTGAAGATATCATCCATCGACGGACCACCGGCACCGTACCCTCCGGCTGCACCACCCATTCCCGCATGACCAAACTGGTCATACCGAGCCTTTTTCTGCGGGTCGTTCAGCACGTCATACGCTTCGGCGGCTTCCTTAAATTTATCTTCAGCGGTGGGGTCGTCGGGGTTCTTATCGGGGTGGTGTTTAATGGCCATCTTCCGATAGGCCTTTTTCAGATCCTCCGCCGAGACGTTCTTATCAACGCCCAGAATTTCGTAATAATCGCGCTTCGTTGCCATATTTTTGAATGGTGACTGGTTGATTGGTTAATTAGTTGACTAACTGATACAGCCTAAGTTCAACTAATTAACCAATCAACCAGTCACCATTTATTAACTGCCTACAATCACTTTTGCAAACCGGATGACCTTGTCATTCAGGTAATATCCTTTCTCAATTTCGTCAATAACTTTCCCTTTCAGGTCGTCGCTGGGAGCCGGAAACTGCGTAACTGACTCGTGCAAATCCGCATTGAACGATTCGCCTTTCGCCACCATTGACTTCAAGCCTTTTCCTTCCAGTGTACGAACTAACTTGTTATAAATCAGTGAAACACCTTCTTTCAATGCCGTAACGTCATTGGTATTTTCGATGGACTGCATGGCCCGCTCAAAGTCATCAACGACCGGAATCAGTGCCTGCAACATGCCCTCGTTGGCGTTACCAATCAGGTCAAGTTTTTCGCGGGCTGTTCGACGGCGAAAGTTCTCAAAATCAGCGTATAAACGGAGGTATTTATCTTTCAGTTCGGCCAATTCGCGGGTGGTTTTATCAGCCTCCGGCGCGGCTTCTGCCTGGGCAACTACCTCTTCTGCATCAATAGCTTCCGTAGGCTCTTCCGGTTCACCACCGTTGATAATTACAGCTTCGTCGCGGTCCGCCGTTGCGGTTGTTACGGTTTCGTCGCGGTCGGCGGTTGTCAGGTTGTCAGGCTGTTGTGTATCGGTGGACGTCTGTTCGTCCAAAATGTCTTTGTTTTCCATTACTGAGTTTCTATTTCTTTTCCAGAAATTCATAGGCAAAGATGGGCAAAAGCCCGGCCAAAATCGCACAGCCTGACAAGTTGGCACATAGTCAGGCATACAGACACGATTTGTAGCACTACCATAAACTACCCACTTTGGTTCACGGAGTGTCGAACAGCTTCCATCAAAGAATCCCGCTTTCAGACGTATTTACCGCGCTTTCGGCAAATTAATGCAGTACCTCGAATACCAGTTCGCGCAGGATATCGCCCTCGCTCATGGTTGGGGCGTCGATGCCTTTGCTGCGGGCGTCGGCCAAGCGGATGGCGTGAATGATGGCGGCTACTTTCAGCAGGGGAAATGTGCGGGCGGCAGACAGGTAATCTTTCACAAAAAACGGATTGACGCCCAGCAGCGGAGCCAGCCCTTTGTCGGTTTGGTCTTTCGAGGCCTGCACCAGCACCACCTTGCTGAAATACCCGAATAGCTGCGCCAGAATAACGACAAGCGGGTTATCTTTCGGGTTGCGGGCGAAGTAATCGACAATCTGATTCGCCTTCACCACATCGCGCTGGACAAGGGCTTTTTGCAACTCAAACACGTTGTATTCTTTGCTGATACCAACCAGCCGTTCGACCGTTGCAGCCGAAATCTCCTCGCCCACATGCAGGTTAATCAGAATCTTATCAATTTCACTCGCCAGCCGTTTCAAGTCATTACCGATGTGGTCGGCCAGTAGCTGGCAGGCTTTGGGGCTTACTTTGGTGCCCTGCTCCCGGCAGTACTCCCCTACCCAATCAGGAATTTTGTTGTCGTATAACTTCTTAACCCCCAATAACTTACCCTTCGTTCCGAACGCTTTCACCCACGATTTACGCTCATCTAATCCGGGTTTGCCATCTTCCTTTACGTAGCACAGCATCAGAATCGTGCTGGGCAGCGGGTTGAGGGCGTAATCTTCAAACAATGTCTGGGTGGATTTATCGCCGATGCCGCCCATCTGCTGGGCCTCTTTTACGAGCACCAACTGGCGTTCGGCCATGAACGGATAGCGACGGGCGTAGTTCAGCACAGCCCCCGCGTCGGTATCTTTTCCGAATAGAACGAACTGGTTAAATCCGCGTTCGGCGACCGGTACGGCCACTTTTTCGAGTTCGTCGGCAATACGGTCGAGGTAAAACGGCTCGTCGCCGTGAATGAGGTAAACGGGCGCAATCCGCTTGTTGCGGATGTCTTTCAACAGGGCGTCAACGGCAGGAATCAAAAGTGGTTTGTCGTTTGTGGTCTGTAGTTAGGTGGCGTACAGTTCGCTAACGATTATGCGTCAGTCCCGGCGGGGAACCACAACAACAAACTGTAAACCACAAACCACATACCGGTTCATCCCACAAAAATACGGACTGTCGCTCATTTTCGCCGAATTAATACGCCGGGATATACGCCCGTCGGTTTTTGGTTTTGATAAACCACTTTTCCGGCAACCCACACCCTCTCGATGCCTGTCGACAAGGCTTTATTATCGCCGATGCGGGCATTATCCTGTACCGTTTCTGGGTTAAGCAACACTAAATCAGCGTAATAGCCGGGCGCAATCAGCCCCCGGTTTGTGAGGCCAAGATGTTCGGCGGTGAGGCTGGTCATCTTCTGGATGGCCGTTTCGAGGGACATAATTTTTTGCTCGCGGACATACCGGCCCAGTACCCGCGCAAAGGCCCCGTAGCCGCGTGGATGACCTTCACTGGCCCCGTCGGAGCAGATATTCGTGTGCGGCCACGCCAAGAAATTCGCCACATCGGGTTCATCCATCGACTTTCCCATGATGCCCTCAACGCCATTCGCTTCGGGGTTCTTTTTGGCAAATGCTGACGCTTCGGCCACCAAACCCATCAGCGTTTGAGCCGGTTTTTCATGCCGCAACAGGGCCACTTCGCCAACGGTTTTTCCGGCATAAACGGGGTTGGAGGCAAACCGGACCAGCACCGATTTATCAGCGTCAAATAGTTGATTTACAGCAAATTCGGCACTAACGGGATTGGTATAATCCCGCTTCGGAAACAGCACCCGCAGCGTCGACATCCAGTAGTCATAGGGGTAACAGTCGGCCGTGATGTTGACCCCTTCAGCGCGGGCCTGCTCCAGTTGCGCCAGCAACCGCGCCGACTGCCCCCACTGATCGCGCAGGGCAATTTTCAGGTGAGAAATCTGCACGGGCATCTTCGTGACGCGCCCAATCTGTATAATTTCATCGACGGCATCATCGAGCATCATGTCTTCGCTGCGGATGTGGCTGATGTACCGACCACCCGAATCGGCGGCTGTCTGCGCCAGTTGCAGCACCTCATCCCGGCTGGAGAAAAAAGCGGCTTCGTACTCTAATCCTGTCGATAAGCCCAGCGAACCGTTTCGCAGTTCGGTGCGTAACAGCGTTTTCATCGTCGCTATTTCGGCGGGTTTAGCTGTTCGATACAGGCCGTTGATTCCCATCGCTTTTTGCCGCAACAGGGCATGGCCGGTATAACTCGCCACGTTAACCGCCGGGGGATTCCGCTTCAGCCGGGCCTGTAATGTATCCATCGAAACACCACCGCCATCCTGCCCAACTACAATGGTTGTAATACCCTGATTGACAACGGGCAACGCGTCCGGGTGGTCGGTCAATCCCCAATCGTGGTGACTGTGGCTGTCGATGAAACCCGGTGCCAAAACCAGCCCGCGCCCATCGGTAACGGACTCGTTCGGGAAGCGGCTTAGGTCGCCTATTTCCCAAATTCGGTCGTCGCGAAGCCGGACAGCGGCTTTGCGGGATGCGATACCGGTTCCGTCTATGAGCCGTATGTTGGTAATGAGCTGTGTTTGGGGCAGTTGAAACGGTTTTCCTTCCAGAATCTCGCGGGCAACGCGACGCGCCAGGCCACTGTTTCCATTACTCAGCACAATCAGCGTTTGTTTTTTAGCCACATAACGAACCAACACGTTCAGAAAACCGACCCAGCTACCTGTGTGCGCCAGCACCTTACCGCTATCTTCAATAAACCAACCAAAGCCATATGGATACGTAGTGACTTGTCCGTCCGTATGGCCGGTCAATTTAACGGGTGTGAAGGCGTCGCGCATGGTGCTGGCTTTGACTAATTTCTCCGTATTGAGTGCCTGCTCCCACACTAATAAATCCTCGGCAGACGAATAAATATTGCCATCGCCAATGACGCCATCCAGCCGAATCAGGTCATTCAGCACGTTTTTACCGTTCTCTCGTTTGAACCCAAACACGCGATTGCGGGGCGTCGTGCTGCTTTTGAAGTAATAGACGTACGTATTTTTCAGTTTCAGCGGTCGAGCAATTTGCTGCTCGAAAAACTGCTCGACGGACACACCCGCCAGTTTCTCAATGATCGACCCCAGCAATACATAGGCCGTATTGCAATATTCCCAGCGGGTGCCGGGCGGGAAGAGCAATGCCGGTTTGCGGTCGTGAAGCAGTTGTAGCATCCCCGCATTCGTCAGCGTGTCGAGCGGTCCGGTATGCTGCTGTGCCAGGTCACCATAATCAGGCAGGCCCGATGTGTGAGTGAGCAAATGTCGAATTGTAATGGTATCATACGGAAAATCAGGCAGATACGTCCGCACCCGCTCGTCGTAGCGGAGTTTGCCCCGCTCCTGCAACTGCATTACCAGCATGGCAATAAACTGCTTTGAAATTGACGCCAGATTAAAAGCCGAATTGGTGGTCAGCGGTTCGTTTGTTGCGATGTTGGCGGTCCCAAATGCTTTTTTATATTGCACTTTCCCCTGTTCGGCTACCAGCACGACGCCGTTGAACATAGCCTGCTCATGCAGCCGTGTCAGGACCGAATCAAGCCTTTTCAGGCGGGGTATCAACGGTGTGCTGACCGATTGTGACCAACTGCCGGTAGAAATAGTCAGTAGAATAAACAATCGTAAAAGAAGGGTACAGTTCATGCCGTGACGGAAGAATAGTAGGCTATATAGCCAATGATAGCTAATTTATTTGGGCAAAATCGCCATATTACCGCAAAAACACCAGTATTTGAATCTAATTAACAACTATTTATGAACAACCGCGCTATCCTGCTAACCGACGGTCTGCTCACGACTTCCGATGCCAAAACTGCCCACGGGCTGATTCGGGGAACGGATCGCTATGCGGTTGTGGGTGTGGTCGATGCGCCCACCGCCGGGCAGGACGCCGGTACGCTGCTTGATGGTCGGTTTCGGGATATGCCTATTTTTGAGTCGGTGAGTGACGCGCTGGCGCAGGTTGGTCCGGTAACGTATGCAATTGTGGCGGTGGCGACGGTTGGCGGAGTCCTGCCGCCCAACATGCTGACTGACATAAAGTTGGCACTCAAAAATGGCCTGTCGGTTGTGAACGGGCTGCACGAGTTTTTGACCGATAAACCCGACTTAGTGGCTCTCGCGCAACAACATGGTGGACAGCTTATCGACGTTCGACGCCCCAAGCCCCGCCATGAACTGCATTTCTGGACAGGCGAAATCAACCGGATTACCTGCCCCATTATTGCCGTTCTGGGCACCGACTGCGCCCTTGGCAAACGCACCACCGCCCGCCTGATTCGGGAAACGTGCGGCCAAAATAATCTCAACGCGCAAATGATTTATACCGGGCAAACGGGCTGGCTACAGGGCGGGCACTACGGGTTTGTGTTCGATTCGACGCTGAACGATTTCGTATCGGGCGAGTTAGAACACGCACTTGTCTCGTGCTGGCGCGAAACCGGAGCCGATTTGCTGCTCATTGAAGGGCAGGCTTCCCTGCGAAACCCCAGTGGCCCATGCGGGTCCGAGTTTCTGGTGTCGGGAAATGCGCGGCATGTCGTGCTGGTTCACGCGCCCAAACGAACGCACTACGATCACAATCCTGATTGGGGGCGAATTCCGCCCGTCGAGACGGAAATCGCACTGATTCGGGGGTATAGTTCGGATGTTATTGCGCTGGCCCTCAACACCGAAGGCTGTAGCCGGGCTGAAGCATATGCCTACCAGAAAGCGTATGCGGAACAACTCAATATACCGGTTTTATTGCCTTTGGAAGAAGGCGTAGCACCGATTTTACCCATCATTCAGCGGTTAACGGCACTGGTTCATGCGCATTAAATCGCTCCGGGCGTATTGCCGAAATCTGGCCTTAACCAAACCCTATACCATCGCTTACCAGACTATTTCGTCGGTAGAAAACGTTTTTCTGGAAGTCGAACTCGATAACGGTCTGGTCGGTCTGGGCGCGGCTAATCCCGACCCGGACGTGGTGGGCGAATCGCCGGAACAAACGTTGCGGAACTTACAGGTTGACTGGATTACGGGATTAATCGGACGAGATATTCGGCATTTTCAGTCGCTATTAGACGAAGCCCGGCAGCAATTTCCTGACGCACCCGGCACGTTAGCCGCGCTGGATATTGCGCTGCACGATGCCTTTGGGCAGTTTCTGGGCGTTCCGGTGGTGGCGTTTTACGGGCAGAAAATTCAGTCGTTGCCCACTTCGGTTACCATTGGCATCATGAACGTGGCTGACACACTGGCCGAAGCGGAAGCCTACCACCAGCAGGGTTTTCGCGTGCTGAAAGTCAAAACCGGCAGAGATGCCGACGAAGATATTGAGCGTGTGCTGAAACTTCGGGAGGTCTATGGCGACTCGGTGGTGATCCGGGTTGATGCGAATCAGGGCTATTCATTGGTTGATTTACAGCGTTTTACCTATCAAACTCGTTTCGCAACCGTCGAACTC
Source organism: uncultured Spirosoma sp. (assembly GCA_964244845.1). Taxonomy (GTDB): domain Bacteria; phylum Bacteroidota; class Bacteroidia; order Cytophagales; family Spirosomataceae; genus Spirosoma. Next base: position 140,790 of record CAXTKE010000004.1, on the reverse strand, counting down.
ATCGAGCAGCCATTACCCGTCGGTCAGGAAAATGAACTGCTCATCTTTCCCAACAACGTCCGGCGGCTGGTCGTAGCCGACGAATCACTGAAAGGTCCCGAAGCAGCCTTAGCCCTTACGCAACAGCCACAACCGTTCGGTATTTTCAACATCAAACTAATGAAATGCGGGGGAATCCGGCCCGCGCTCGAAATCGCTGCCATTGCCCGTTACACGCCTATTTCGCTGTTTTGGGGATGCAATGACGAGAGCCGCGTCAGCATTACGGCGGCTCTTCACGCGGCCTTCGCCTGCTCAACCACCCGCTACCTCGACCTCGACGGCAGTTTCGACCTGGCCGAAGACATTGTTTCGGGCGGTTTCGTGGTCAAAGATGGGTGGATGCGACTAACGGGTGGCGCAGGATTGGGGTTACAGGTTCGGTCTTAATCACGGAGTAAAATTCCGCAAGTGCAGATACTACCGTACGAAATAACATAAATCAGATGCTTCCTTATTTTCCTTTTGGTCAGCAGTTTAACGACAAAATGGGTACGTCGCCCTTACCCGAAACCGACCGGCTCATTGAAATAGATAACCATTACGAGACCGAAATCGCGCTGAAACGGAAACTGCTTACGGCATTTCCCGATTACTATTTCCAGGCGTTACCAGGCTATGAATCAGCACAATGGGATATTGTCGAAGCGGTATTGACAAATCTGTCGCGGTTCTCACCCAACGAGTTTTTGCTTCGGCAGGAAGGCGACCGCTGGAACTGGCAAAACCATCGGCTGGATGAAGAACAAACGTTTACCTTCGGCGATGCGGCTACCCTGCCCTACGCCCCGCTCGATTGGGTAGGTCGGCAGGTGCAGGAAGACCTGACGCTGCTGGCGGGCAACGATGTACGGTTAGTGGCGGGGCAGCTTTGCTTTGGCAATGGCTGGAGTCTGGATGAAAAACTGGGGCTACCCTTCTGGCAAATTCACGCGCCGATTGTGCCGATTGTGGAGCCAATGATGCGCGCTGCCTATACCCTCATGGAACGCCTGCCGGTGGGTCGCCCGGTGTGGCGAACGAACTGGAGCGTGAAAGTAACAGACCAGTTGGACATGACCAGCCGACACACGCCCGCCCTCGACCAACTCCTCGCCGACCGCTTGCTGCACCTCACGCCCACCACCATTGGCAATCAACTGTACATCCGCATTGAGCGGCAAACGCTTACCCGACTGCCCCGATCAGGAGCCATTCTGTTCGGCATTCACACGTATCAGAATTTGTTGGCCCATGAAGTGAACGAACGCAGCGACGGTGCGGAACGGCTGGCGCGGGTATTCGGCAGTACGCCCGTTGCCATGCTTGACTACAAAGGTATGAGCGGCTTTTTACCCGCCTTGCTAACGTATTTGCGTGGTATTTGTGAAGTTAGTTAAGTGGTTAATTGGTTGATTGGTTGATTAGGTGGTGTGGAAGCAATGGCCTGACAAACTCCACCTAATCACCTAATCAACCAATCAACCAATCAATCAACCAATCAATCAACCAATTAACCACTTCTGCTACTCAACCAATAAAAGCCATGACTACACTCACCCGTTCGCTTGGATTACGCTCGGCTATCTTGCTGGTTGTCAGCGGCATTATTGGCTCGGGAGTTTTTAAAAAGGTAGCTCCAATGGCGGCTGAATTACACTCGCCCCTGCTGGTGCTGGGTTGCTGGATTGTGGCTGGTATCGTCAGCCTGGCCGGTGCGCTCACCTATGCCGAGATGGCGGGTATGTTCCCTGAATCGGGGGGCGAGTACGTGTATTTTAAAAACGTGTACGGTCGTCTGTTCGCTTTCCTGTATGGATGGGGTGCGTTTACGGTCATGCGAACGGCCACCATCGCAGCCCTCGCGCACATATTCGGGCAGTCGCTCGTCGCGCTGACAGGGTCGGGCGGGCAGTCGGTCGAGATGGCCGTACAGGTTGTTGCCACCCTGCTCATCGTTGTGTTAAGCTGGATAAATTACCGGGGCGTTTCCTTTGCCGAAGGACTTAGCCGGGCCTTGATTTACTTAACATTCGGGGCCGTCGCCATCATTGTTGTGCTGGGTTTTCAGGCCGAATCGGGTTCTATAATCAACCTGACCCAATCGGTTCCTCAGCCCGTTACGGATGGTCATGGCAGTTTGCTCGGCTCGCTCGTTGTGGCTTCGCTGGGCGCATTTTGGGGCTATGAAGGCTGGAATCAGATCGGCTATATTGGCGAAGAAGTCAAAAATCCACAGCGCAGTTTGCCCATTGCGCTGGTTGTGGGCACAAGCATCGTGGTGGCTATTTACGTACTGCTGAACGCGGTTTATCTGTATGTGTTACCCATCGACGCGCTCATTCGGCTGGCCGGCACGCCCGATAAAATTGCGGCTGTCGAGGTAGTACGAACAGCGGCTGGCTGGGCGGGAGCGACTTTTATTTCGGTACTGATTCTGGTAACGACATCCAACTCAACCAATGCCTCGATTCTGATGCCGGCCCGGGTTTTCTACGCGATGGCCCGCGACGGGCTGTTTTTCAAATCAGTTGCCGTTATTCATCCCCGCTATAAAACCCCGTCAATGGCGATTCTGCTACAGAGCGTTTGGTCGGTCATTCTGGTTTGGTCGGGGAGTTTTGACCAGCTTACGGACATGCTGGTTTTTGCGTCCTTTATTTTCTACGGAGCCACCGCACTGGGCGTAATTTTACTTCGCCACAAACAACCGGAACGGCCCCGCCCCTACCGGGTTATCGGCTATCCGTTTGTCCCCCTCTTTTTCTGTGGGTGCTGTATTCTGCTTGTGTGTATGACACTCATCAACCAGCCCCGCGAAGCCCTAACCGGCTTAGGCCTGATTGCAACAGGACTTCCGTTTTACTGGTTTTGGCGGAAGGGGGTATAAGGTTAGGCAGTTTGTTGTTTGTGGTTCGTGGTTGCGGTTCCACGTCGGAACTAACGCGTTTGCCAGTGCAGTACGAGGTCACTCGTCATCCAACAACAAACCACAAACTGCATTTCACTCCACCACCGGATAATCCTTATCAATCCAATCGGTTTTCAAGTTTTTGGTGAGGTTCAGGAGTTTGTGGTTCGTGAAGCCCATCTCGTTCAGTTTCGTAAATGCCGGGCGCACATTTGGGCATTTCGCAAACGGACAGCACCCGCAGTAAATCACGATGGCGCGGTTCTTCGGCTCTTTGCTCAGCAATTTTTCTAATTTCGCCAGATTTTCAGCCTCGCTGCCCGGCCCGATTGCCACCGATGATTTGATGGAAGCCCCCGGCCCAATGCTGATAATGAGCGGCTTGGCCGAATCATCGCTATTGATGGTAGCTGCCAGATCAGCCGGTTCGAGCAACTGATCGGGTCGCCAGGGTTCGGCCTTTTTCCAGCCGCTCTGTACGATCAGAAGACCCACAAACAGGGCCGTAACGGCGAGGGAGACGAATGTTATTTTTCGATTCATGAGTAGCCTAACGCGGAGCGCGTTTGTTTGATGTGTTCGACTAAGGCAGGCCAAAAATACGCGAAATGCCCGGCAATCTGGTCGTAGTAGTTCGTAAAATCCTCGATGGCCGTATCTAATCCCGACGGAAACGCCGTTCGGCGGGAAACGCCCTTCAGGGAGCGGTCGATACCATCCGTAAACTGGTAATTGGTCAGCCAGTCCTGCCGAATCATGTAGTCGGCCATGCGAGCGGCAGGCAGTGGCAACCGGGCGTTATTTTCCTGAAGCGTCTGGTAAAAATGACCAATAAAATCGGCCAGCGATTCGCCGGTAAGTACTTGAAAATCAATAGCCAGGAAATAGTCAAAGAAAATATCGACGGCAGCTCCGGCGTATTTATGGCAACGCGGATGCAGCAAGTCACGTACGGCGGCAACGGCGGGATGTGCATCCGTAAACGAGTCGATGGCGCGGTGTACACGAACGCCCGCTACCTCACCCGGCGTCAGGTTATGACGCAGATTCGCGGGGTCACCCTTGATAAAATCCCCGATAAAATTGCCGATAATCAGTTCTGTTTGCTGGTCTGACAGGTAGGCATGCGCCAGAATATTCATGCCGTTTTCCGGGCTACTGATGCACCCATCTCATCGGCAGACCGGCCAGCCGTGTACCGTTCGACCGTTACGCCAAACCGGCGCAGAAAATCGACGCCCTCATCGGACGCAATACCTTTGTATTCGGCGTAGGAATTCAGGTAAACGACACGGGCGATTTTCATGCTGTAGATAATCCGGGCGCAGGCAATGCAGGGCGACAGCGTAACGTAAATGGTGGCTCCTTCAATTTCAGAACCGTTTTTGGCGGCATATAAAATGGCATTCTGTTCGGCATGAAGAGCCAGCGAGCACGACCCTTTCGAATCGCGGGGGCATCCCACATCCGGAAATTCCTCATCGCAGTTGTGCGTTCCGGCGGGCGGTCCGTTGTAGCCGATTGAAATAATTCGGGTATCGCGGGTCAGCACCGCCCCAACCTGCGCCTTGATGCAATGCGACCGCTTAGCCAGATTGACGGCCAGGTCCATAAAAATATCATCGAAGCGGGGTTTGGCCGACGGTCCGTCGGTACGGTTTGGTTTGGTATCAGCGATCAGCGTATCGGTGGTTATTTGTACTGTAGTATCATTACTATCCATGCCACAAGTTACCGGAAAAATCAGGGTTTATCATAAAATGGATTAGGTAATGGGCAGAGTGCCCCGCAGAGAGATATGTTTTCCTGCTTTTAACACCTACCGTTAACTCACTTGATTTGGAGAGGGCAGGCATAACCTATTTATTTGTTTAAAAGCCAGAAAATAAAGGCTATTCAAGCACAGATCAGAGCCAAAATTAACTGATTATCAGTAAGATATAATTCCGCAATCTTGCGTACTTGTCTCTGCTGGGTGGAACGTAAAAGCAGTTCTCGATCAGGCGGCCTCCGGGCGACAGCAAGGCTGTTTTGACAGACCAGCTTTCGGTTGGCGAACCGCCCTTGGGAGGTAGCTAAGTTGATGTGCATTAGGCACATTTCGGGCGACCATGCACATTTATATGCCCCCTAAGCAGGAAGAGTTATGCAGGGTCGTGGGACAAAAAGTGATAGTGCGTTGGACGCTAAATAAACCGGAGATGCCAAACAGTTTAGAAATTGGTTTTTTTGTCTTTGGGGCTATTTTAATACTTGTAGCTTTTTTTGGTGGTAATTTCAAATTATTCGGGGCTGAGTTTGCGTCAACTATTTCAAATACATATATACGCCTTTTGAGTTTTGCTTTAGGTTGCCTATTTATTTGGTTCGTTTTGCCAGATAAAGTGTCGAAATCTACAAAAAATCCAGAAACAGGTACTGTGATACAACCGCCTGTTCAAGATATAAATGAGCATAAAGTACCTGTTGATTCAATTGTAAATTTACGTCCTGATAAAAGAACATCCGTCTCATCATCTGCCACTGTCATTATACCTAATGACTCAGTTATAACGTTAACCCCGATTGAAGCAGATACTTACACGGCTGATAAAATTACACTGGAATTAAATAGAGCCACACAGCTAGTCACACTGAATTTTCGCTTAAAAAACACTCAGCAAAGTCAGTATAATTACACATTGTTTACCCAGGAATCATCAATAACCGATGATAACGGTAATAGCTACAATGCTAATCTTGCAAAATTTGGATCAAATTCTATTGATATTCCAGGCAGTTGGGTTTCTGGTGTAGATGTAATTAGCAAAGCATTAGTACGATGTCAGCTTAAATTTCCGGTTGATCCTGCACCTAAAAAAATCAGCTCAATTAATGTTAAGATCAATGGAAAAATTCAATCTTTTGGACGTGATATAAGTACCTCTTGGTAGTAAAATTTTCTGCTCCCCAGCGGCCCACCCTCATTACAACGAGTCTACTAAATAAACGAATGAAACTTAACAATGCTTTTATTTTGATCGTGCCACTATGCCTGTTGTGTGGCTGTACTAAAAAACAAACCCAACCACCCCTGGTTGGAACCTGGGAACTAATTTCGGCGACAACCACCGAAAAAGATACGACGTTCTCTACGTTCGATCCCAGCCATAAAATGATAAAGATTCTTAATCCAACGCATTTTGCTTTCCTGAATCATGCGGTAAATACAAAGAAAGATTCGTCTAATGCATTCACGGCCGGTGGCGGAAAATATACACTCACTGACAGTGTTTATACAGAGCACTTGGATTACTATATTGATAAACAATGGGAAAACAATACGTTCAACTTTGTTATTAAAATTAGTGGCGATACACTGATTCAAAAAGGGGTTGAGAAAATTGATAAATTGGGGATTGACCGGGTGATAGTTGAAAAATATATACGGGTGAAAAGTTAAGTATCAGGAAGAATAATTGAACACAGAGGCACAGAGAATACTGAGCATACGTATCCGCCTGTAGTTCAGGCAAAAACTTAGTGTCCTTTGTGCCTTTGTGTTTACTAATTTTACTTCAACGAAGCAAGAATCAAAAAGCCAATAAGCGCATTACCTGAAACGTAGCTCGTTTTAGGTATTCGGCAGCATTGGTTAGGGCATCGGCCAAACTGGTCGGGCCGGGCATAATCGAGAAAGCACTGGTCAGTCCGAGCGTGGTTAGTTCATCAGATGTGAGTTGCAGGGAGCCGCACAAAGCCACCACCGGAATCTGCTGTTCCTGCCCCAGCCGCGTGATTCCCGCAATCAATTTCCCCTGCAACGTCTGGTTATCAATGCGTCCTTCGCCGGTTAAAACAAGATCGGCACCGGTCATTTTTTCGGCTAATTGCGTATGTTTCATAAGTAGGTTTACGCCTTCAGTAAGGTGACCGTTTAAGAACAGGACAGCACCGGCTCCCAGCCCACCGGCAGCACCGGCTCCCGGCAGAGTTGCCAGATCGAGGCCAAACTGCTTCTGAATCAACCCGGCAAAGTGCGTCATGCCCGCGTCCAGAACAGGCAAATCAGCTACCGTAGCCCCTTTTTGTGGCCCGTAGATGTAGGTTGCACCGTTTGGCCCAACCAGCGGATTTGTCACATCACACGCAACTTCGACCGTTCCGCTCCACATCAGTTCCGGTGCAATAATTGTCTGAATTTCGATTAGGTTTCCGCCACAGGGCCGCAACGCCTGCCCCGATTTATCCAGAAAACGCCAGCCCAGCGCAGCCGCCATTCCGGTCCCGCAATCGTTGGTTGCACTGCCGCCAATGCCCAGCACAATTCGCTCGACACCCCGACTGATGGCCTGACCAATCAACTGCCCGGTTCCAAAGGTGCTGGCTCGAAACGGGTCGTAGTTCGACGGGTTCAGCAGTCGTAATCCCGATGCCTGGGCCATCTCGATAAACGCCGTTTTTCCATCGCCGGAAACACCGAAACCGGCTTCGACCGGGTTATCTAACGGGTCCAGAACGGTAACCAGATGCCAGGTTCCGTGCGTTGACTGCGTAAGCACTTCGGCTGTTCCTTCGCCCCCATCGGCCATAGGGATCGCTACCACTTCGGCGGTTGGATCGGCCTGTAAAATACCCTCGGTCATGGCTGCACATACGGCTGAAGCGGTCAGGGAACCTTTAAATTTATCGGGGGCGAGTACTATTTTCATAGAGATGCTTGTGTGTCGGCTGGTAAGCGAGTAAGTTGGCGCACGAATGGATTTACTGACTCCGCATCCGCTATGCCCGTACTCAAAGCAGCCATCATTGGCGGTGGCAATATTGCCGATAATAACCACATTCCTGCGCTCAAACAGTTGTCGGAGCACATTGAGGTTGTGGCCGTTTGCAGCCGCGATCTGAGCAAAGCCCGCGCCCTTGCCGACAAACACGGTATTGCAAACGCCTTTGCCGACACGGGCGAACTGTACCGCCACTGTGCGCCCGATGTGGTCGTTATCTGCACACCCAATAACCTGCATTATCCGCAAACGATGGAGGCTTTATCCAATAACTGCCACGTTTTTTGTGAGAAACCACCCGCCCTGAACGCGCAAAATGCCCGCGAGATGGCCGATTTAGCGGCTGAAAAAGGGTTGACGCTGGCCTACAATTTTCAACTTCGGCAATCGGCTGAATGGTCGTTGCTGACGCGCTGCAAAGCCGACGGATTGCTGGGCGATATTTACCACATAAAAGCTCATTTTCTACGTCGGCGGGGGATTCCGGGTTGGGGTTATTTCACCAACAAAGCCATGCAGGGCGGTGGTGCGCTCATCGACCTTGGCGTTCACGTACTGGATTTGGCCCTGTGCGCCCTCAACTACCCTACCCCTAATCAGGTTTTGGGCAATACCTATGATTTTATTGGCAAAGCGGGTGGCAAAGGACTAATGGGCAACTGGAATCCGGCCACGTTTGAGGTAGAGGATGCCGCGATGGCTTATCTGTCGTTTCCCAATAAAGCGTCGATTATGCTGTCGGCTTCGTTCGCGCTCAATACACAAATCGACAAAGACCGGAACCTGGAGATTTTTGGCAGCAAAGGCGGTGTTAAACTCTTTCCTTTTTCGCTGCATACCGAAGTAGCGGGCGAACTGGCTGATATTCAGTTCCCTTATCTGGAAGAAACCGACATGCAGCTAAAAAATACGGCTGCCTTTCTGGATGCATGTCAGGGAAAACCATCCAACGTGTGCTCCGCCGAACAGGGAGCGATTTTACAGGAAATTGTGGAACGGATTTATGGTTCGGCGGACTCAGGGATGTGATGCCTATAAATCGTTAAAACGATTCATTTTCAGCCCGATTTTATAATAGCCCACGGTTTAAACCGTGGGCTACCAGAGCACTGACCAATTTGGGCAACGGTTTTAACCGTTTTGATACTGTTCTCAATCAAACCAGCACTTTTTTCGAGCGAAGCCATTCGGGCTTGGTCGTTACTACACTGGCTTTCAGTTCGTTAAGCATGGCATAGAGACCATAATACGTTCGATTTACGTACAAGCCATCCTGCGAACCCCGCGCAATTTTCGAATTTTTCAACTCCTGCACATTCGCCAGTCCTTCGGCAAAGGCATACACCTTGTTAAAGTACGCATCGTCGCCAAAGTCAAACGTTTCAACCGCAAACGGTTCGCCCAGCATCCGGGTCATTTCAACAAACAGGTTGGAGAAAAACTGGCGTTCCTTCGGCGAATCGGCATCGGTGAGGAACTCCAGATTTTCAAATATTTCTTCCGTCAAATCCATGTCTTCCAGCGTGTCGGGGTTGACGAGCCGGAAGTAGTTGTCGTAATAAAATTCGGGGATGACCTTTACGCAACCGAAATCAATAACGCCCATCGTACCATCGGGGCGCATTAGAAAATTACCGGGATGCGGGTCCGCATGAACCTGCCTGAGGGTATGAATCTGAAAATCATAGAAGTCCCACAAGGCCTGCCCAATGCGGTTGCGAGTAGCCTGCGACGGGTTGGTTTTCAGGAATTCTTTCAGGTGCATACCATCGAGCCAGTCCATTGTCAGGATGCGTTTCGAGGATAATTCCGGGTAATATTTCGGGAAAACCAGATCAGGAATATGGGCACAGGCTTCCGATATTTCGATGGAGCGTTTCAATTCGAGGTCGTAGTCAGTCTCTTCCAGCAGTTTCGATTCTACCTCGCCCATATACCGGTCAATATCGCGCTCGTTCAAATTCAATAGCCTTACTGCCAGCGGCTTGGCGATTCTCAGGTCCGACGTAACGGCATCGGCAACGCCCGGATACTGCACTTTCACAGCCAGTTTCTTTCCGTCTTTCCACGCCACATGCACCTGTCCGATGCTGGCCGCATTGACCGCTTCGCTATCGAACGTATCGAATAACTGCGCGGGTGATTTCCCGAAATAAGTTCTGAATGTTTTAACAACCAGCGGCCCCGACAATGGCGGAGCGGAATACTGCGCCATTGTGAACTTATCGGAGTAGGCTACCGGCAGCAAACCCCGGTCCATACTCAGCATCTGAGCCATTTTCAGGGCCGAGCCTTTCAGTTCGCTCAGGGCGTTATAAATGTCGGCGGCATTGTCTTTGTGAAGTTCATCCTTCGACAAATCCGGGTCGAGCAGTTTTTTGCTGTAATGCTTGATGTAATTCCCACCAACTTTAACTCCGGCTTTCACAAACTGGCTGGCACGGGCAACTTTTGTCGTCGGAACGGAGGTTTGGCTTTTCATTTTTTCAATGATTGAATGATAGAGTGACTGAATGATTGAATGGAGGTATGCACCAGCTATTCAATCATTCTATCATTCATTATTTATTTTGGTACATAAATTTGGCGAAGTCGAACAGGGTATCCAAAGGCGACCGACCGATAAGATCGAACGCCGTATTGACCGATTTCTCGATGGCGGTATCGGTTTTCTCAAAGTTTTTACTCACGTCGCGCACCCAGAAATCGAGCAGATAAAGCGTCTGTGTCCAGAGTGCATTTGGGTAACGGTCGGTCACGAAGGGGCGCGGCTCGACCTCTTTGCTTTCGCGTCCTTCGGCCAGCAAATCGCGGGCGTAGTCGAAAAACGCATCTTTAAATGGCTCAAATACACGGCTTTTGCTTCCATTTCCGCCCGAACGCATAGCGGCTTTGGCAATGGGGCCGGGTGCTGCGGCACGCTCCGCCCGAACGCGTCCGTAGCTATACACGACAAAACTGCGCTGCGCCTTCAGCAACTCAATCCAGGTGTAATAAAACGCCAGCAATTTCTCCCGAACAGAATAACCCTGATAGGTTTCGTCGGCATTGACGGTGGCTCTGGCTTCATCGAAAAATGCCAGCCAAACATCGGCTTCGATGGCATCGAACGACGTGTAATGGGTGTAAAAGTCGGCTTCGGTGAGTTTTAGTTTTTTGGCAAACTGGAAGACGGAGTTGGGTTGTCTGCCATTTTCAAGCACGTACTCAGTGTACGCCTTGCGGATTTTTTCGAGCATTTCCATACACAAAGACAACGGCAGGTTAAACGAAAAAGTTTAGGCATTTGCGGCATCTAAAACCCCAATAAGTTGCCGTATTTTTGCTTTGATTTATCAATCCCGTAGAAAACGGGTAACGGACACCTACTTAATTTGTAGAAACAATCATGAACACGAAATCAATAGGATTGTGCTGCTTTTTTCTGCTGCTGTATGTCCACACTTTTGGTCAGTACGGCGGATATGGTGGCGGAATGGGCGGTCGGATGGGCGGAGGGGGAATGAATCAGAACATTCCCAGCAGCCCGCCCCGCGCTTCGGTGCCGAACATTGCCGGCGATTTAGCCCAGAAAGAAACGAAATGGCTGAAAGAAAACCTGTCGTTGACGAAAGATCAGCTTAAATCGGTCAAGCAACTCAATAATGAGTATGCCAGCCAACAGCAAGACGCCATCAAAGATATCATTGGCACGGGCGGTGGTCGTCCTTCTCCCGAAACAATCAATCAGGTTCGGGATGTGATGCTGATGTTCAACGAAGAAAAAGAAGAGAAACTGCACGTCATTTTCACGCCGGAGCAATGGACGACGTACCAGTCTAAAAAAGAGGAGATGCAGAAAGCCGTTGGCGGCTGGCGTCCGCCCGCGCCCAAAGGAATGCAGCCGGCCAAACCCGATTCGGCAGCAGCCGTTAAGCAGTAAAGGGTCAGGAGTAGTCAGATATTGGTCAGGGAATGGTCAAGAATTGTCAGCTATTGTCAAGCATTGATACTTGACTACTCTTGACCATTACCTGACTACTCCTGACCAATCTTCACTGCCCATTCCCTGACTATTTCCCCTACGTTGGATAAATAATGACCTGTTGGATAAGTCCAGCGGGGCTTTTTTTGCGTAAGTGTGGCGACATCCGTGAACTATGAATCTACGATTAAGTTGTATTACTCGTTATTCATCAATTCTATACGCTCTGCTTATGAACCGCTTCTTCTTTTTTCTTTTTCTTGCTGGTTTCTGGTCAGTGGCCGGATTCGCGCAACAGGCTACCAGTACATCACAGGCTATCCGCTACATTAAGTTAGCCAATACCCTCCGGGCCGTCGATAAATCCGACGAGGCAATCAGCCTGCTGAAACGGGCCATGCCTGCGGTTAAATCAACTAATTTATACTGGGAAGCCGTTACCAATGAACTCCTGGGTCTATCCTACAGCGATCTGCGCGACAGCACCACGGCCCTGAGTTACTTAGAAAAGGCACGCGGTCAGTTCCTGAAACTGAAGTACGTTGCCAGTGCCTGGGGCGTAAATGAAGTGGTTCGGAACCTGTCCAATAAAAACCTATATGCGGGTGTTCAGATTGGGACATCAACCATAAAACTGGCTATCCTCAAAACGAAGTACGAGACGGATTTCTACGAAAAAGAGATTAAATCGACCGTCGATATTGCCAACCCATCGGAAACGTTTTTTGCCGATGCTTCCGGTTCCTACAAGGCCGGACAGGATGCGCTGAAAACATGCCTGGACTCGATTCAACGCTATAATATTCCAAACGAGCGGGTCTTTATCGTGCTTAGCAATGACGTTCGGGAAGAACTCGCCCGCAACCCCGACAAACGCAAGAAACTATACGATCAGTTATCGCGCGTACTGCCCAGCAGCAACCTGAAAATAGATACGACCCTGACTGCCAGCCGGGAAGCCGAATTGTTTACTATCGGTGCCATCCCCCGAAAAGTCTGGTCAACAACATCGGCTCTGGACATTGGCAACAACAGCACGTTAGGCGGCTACTTCGATCAGGGTACGGGCATGTCCAAAACGTTTCACCCCGTTCAGGTGCCTGTTGGCCTTAACTCACTGGTTAATCAGATCGAGAACAAGCGCACGCTGAAAATAGACGCGTATAAGCAGGAAGCACAGCGGGTTGTCAAAGAAATGTCGGAAAAGGCGTTGGTTTCGCAACTAAACGCAAACAGCAAAGGACTGTCTCAACGCCGAACGGTTGGTTTGGGTGGTGATATTGCCTGGGCCGTTGTTACGTATCTGCATCCCGAAAAGGCGGGACTAACGGCCGTAGCGATTACAATAGATGATGTGGAGCGGTTCAAAAAACTGGCCTTATCCGACTATCGTGAACTGACCAAACCCAGTTTGAGCAGCCTTACGAATTCGGTTATCCGGGATCAGGCCGAGCGGGATATAACAACGCTTCAGAACCAACTCAATGAGAAACAATTGATTGCGGGTGCACTGTGGCTGGAAGCAATCATGAAATCGTACTCAACGGCTGGTAACCCCAAGCGGTTTGTCTTCGTCCGCAATGCCGATGTAGGCTGGGTAACGGGTAAGTTTCTGGAAACGATCAACTTCGAGTACGAGTCGACCATTGCCAAAGGGTCGCTGTACACGCGGTAATTGATGGACCGTTTGACTTTAAAGGCGTCATATAAACGAAGAAGGTGCTTGAATTGCTCAAGCACCTTCTTCGTTTATATGACGTGTTCATCTGCCATGTTTAACGCAGCAATAACCGCAAATCAAAGGCGAATCCGGGCAGTACGTCCTCACCCGTAATGGATTGGTCAAAATCGGTATGCTTGCTGATGGTGCCATCGGCGCGGTAAATCAGCACTTCATTCGCTTTAGGATTGATAAGCCAGGCCAGCAGAACACCATTGATAATGTACTCCTGCATTTTTTCTTTTGACTTGTTAATTGAGTCCGTGGCTGACAGAAGCTCAACGATAAATTCTGGCGCAACGGGCGGAAATTTCTCCTGCTGTGTATCGGTCAGCGCGTTCCAGCGTACCTCACTTACCCAGGCAGCATCGGGTGAGCGCGTCGCTCCGTTCGGAAATTTAAACGCGGTCGAGGAATCGAATATAAGTCCTCCAAACGACTCTGACCAAAAGTCAAGTCGGGAAATAAGTTTCGTGTTTCTATTTCCGGTTTTTCCTCCTGTGTTTGGCATGGCTACAATGATTCCGTCGGGATTACGCTCAAATCTCAGATGCTCGTTTTGACGGCAAAAGTCGTAAAACGCATCATCGTCCATCTGGTAGTTGGCGAATTCGACGGTTGTATTCCGTTGCTCTTCCGGTAGGTTTGCAATACTGATTGTCATTGCGGTCGTATCTTGAATGCGTAAATATAATCAAAATCACTCCAGGCTGGTCACATACGCGCCCATCTGCCGGACCGAATAACAGGCGATTCCGCGCTGTCTGGCCTCTACTAACAGCTTGGCTGTCAATGGTGTTTTGTTCGAATCGTCGAAGATAATGTGCCGGGCTACCACACGACCGTTGAGTTGATTCCATTCATTGAGGGCGTTCCGGCGAATGATGAGGTAATCCACTACGGCGGGTAATTTCCAGCGCGTTTTGCCAGTCAGTTTATTGACCAATAACAGCGTTTTTCCTTGCCAGACCCATACCGCATACTCGCGGGTGTGATGATAAGCAGGCACAACGTTAAGCGAATCAGCTTTCACGTTCCCGATTGTCAAATCAGTGATGCCCCATTGCCCGAAGGTATTTTTCAGGTAAAAATCGTACGAACGCGTATCGGTCGTGTCGAGGTCGGTGAGCAACGTACTGCGGTGTCCGTCGGTGAGACTAACGGCTGTTCGGTGGGGCAGAAAATGAACCGCCAACCGGCGTTGATGCGCCTGTTCATAGTCGCCCCACAGCGTCACGCCCGCCAGCAATACAGCAGCCAGACAGGTTGCCCACAGATACGCCCGGTTGCGGCTGAGCAAAAGCGCGACGCCACAAAAAATAACGGCGTAGATCAGCAGCATGGCCAGTTGCGAGAGCCAAAGCCCATCCCAGGCCGCACCCGGCAGTTGGCCGATTTGGGTTACGGCATAATTGAGAAGCCAGGCCGTTTTCTGCAACAGCCAGCCCAGCACGTCGTTCAGATACGGCACCCAGCTAAAAGCCAGCGTTGCCATGGCGAGCGGCAATAATAACTCCGACATGACAATAACAATCGGGTTTGCCAGCAGAAAATACGTGGGGAACTGATGGAAATAAAACACGCCCAATGGAAAGGTAATCAACTGAGCAACAAGGGCAACGGCGGTTAACTCCCAAAGCCGGTTCGCCCATTTATAGCGAAACGTAACGGACTGATACAGCGGTGACTGCCATGCGCCAATGCCCGCTACGGCCAGATAAGACAACTGAAAACCCGCCGAAAACAGGGCGTACGGGTCGAAGCACAAAATGAAAAAAGCCGACGCGCCCAGCGTATTGGCCAGATGCTGCTGCCGTCCCGATGCGTTCGCAATAATCAGAATCGTAAACATCCCCGCCGACCGCAGCACCGGGGGCGAAAAGCCAGTCACGAGCGCGTAAAACCACAGAATCGCTAATTGAATAACGGCCATGAGCAACTTACCACGCGGCCGTTTGATAAGGAAACTCAGCAGAAACGTCAGCACGGCGAACAGAATACCTACGTGCAGCCCCGACACCGACAGAATATGCACAGCCCCAGCCGCCGAATACGCCCGGTATAATTCCGGGTCGAGGTCGTCGCGGATGCCCAGAATCATAGCATTCACGATGCCATATTCAGCGCGGGTTCCCACCTGATGCGTCAGTACGCTATCGGCCCAGCGATTGACGACCGTTGCGAATTGCGTGACACGGCTGGGTGGGTCGATGGCCAGAATTTGCCGTTGAAAAGGTCGCAGGTATTGCTGGTGCCGGATATTGCGGTAACTCAGATACTGTTTGTAATTGAACTCACCGGGGTTCAGGGGTGGGTCAATGGGCCGGGGCGGACCGGACACCAACCAAACTTCGCCGTATTTGGGCATGGACTGACCTGCCTTATCCAGATAGACAATAACCCGGCCACTGAGCGGTTGCCACCCATCGTCACTGCGACTTTTCCAGTTTCCGCGCCGGATTTCCAACTCAACACGAAATGTTTTTGCGCGTTCTTCGGGCTGAGCCGACACTACGCCTTCATAAGCCCGGAGCGTATCGGTCAACTGAACACGGTTAACAATATTGTCGGGTCGGTTCGTGGTTGTGCGCTGGTACGTTATGGCCCAGCCGAGAGCCAGCAAAACCAGCAAACCGCCCAAACCCATCCCCGTCTGGATGGGCTTGGTGCCTGTTCCGGCATTCCGAAAAAATCCCAGGCCCAGCAGTCCCACGCCCACAATTAGGGCAAACAAAGGCAATTCAGGCCAGTTGGGGAGTTGAACGTACAGGCAAATTCCGGCAATCAGAGCAGCAGCATAGCGCACAAACGGGTTGCCCTTCATTCTTTCGCGTAGGCCGAACCGGGTAGTACCATCTTATAATGCTGAATACCAGCCTCTTCAAACATTGGGCCGACGGGCACAAAGCCAAAACCGGCATAGAGCGGCATGGCGGTAACCTGCGCGTGCAGGTAAATTCGTTCGATGGGTTCGGGCTGCTGACTAAACACATCGTCGAGTACAGCCCGCACCAATGCTTTGCCAACTCCCAGCCCTCTATACGCAGCCAGAACCGCAAACCGCTCTAATTTGACCCCGTTTGAGGTTCGTCGCCAGCGGGCCGTACCGCAGGGACTACCGTCCGCACGGGCCAGAAAATGGGTGCTGCTATCCTCAAATTCGTCGTATTCTTCGCGGGCCGAAACCTGCTGTTCCTCCACAAATACCTGTCGGCGGATAGCAAAAGCCGATTCAAGATCGGCAGGACTTGAAATGGGTAAAACGTTAATCATAGGGTGTGTAGTTACCAGTTCGTTGTTTGTCGTTATCCGTTCCGGCACAGCACGCGTATAAGAAACGATAAACGACAAACTCTTTATTGTACCAGCAAGCGTTTGCTGACCATTTCGCTGCTGGTTTTGACCCGCACAATATACACGCCCGTTGCCAGGCCACTGACCGGGAGTTGGGCGCGGGTGCTGGGCGAGTCGGTATAAGCCTGGGTTCGTACCTGACGCCCGGTTATATCGAACAGATCGACACTGAATGACTGAAACCCTTTTAGTTGGATATCAACCGACGGATCGCTTGTGGCTGGATTCGGATACACATTTATCGTCAGTACTTCTGTTTCTGATAACGGGGAGGAGACCGATTTTAATAGTTGCGCCCGTCGGGGGCTAAGCGTCAGGACGGCCCGCATACGGGCCACCTGCCCCGCCGTGAACAGGTTCATGCAGGCATCGGGCCAGTAGTTCATATAGTCCTCAATCAGGTCGCGCGTTTGCTGCCCATTTACGCACGTTGAATAGGTCTGGCGGCAGGTAGTCAACTGCGCCACATCAGACCTGTCTTCTGTAGGGGGTGTGTCGGCTACGTAGTCTTCAGCGCATCCATTTCCATCGCCCCAGGTATGAATCAGGCCCAGCCAATGGCCGATTTCGTGCGTTGCGGTTCGGCCCAGCGCATACAGCGATGAGCTGCTGACGGTGCCGGTTTGTTTGCCGAAATACCGATAATCGATGATTGAGCCATCCGTAAATTCGTTCGACACACTGGGTAATCCCCGCAACGTGTCGGCCATTGTCGGAAATTGTGTATAACCAATGTATGTATCGACGCGGGTTACCCAAATGTTCAAATACCGGTTGCTGGGCCAATAAGCAATTTGAGAGAGCAATACATCGTCATCAAAGACATTAAACGATGTTTTTTGTGGGTAATAATGCCGGGTTATACCCGATGTTTGCTGACCGCCGGGATCGACCGTTGCCAGGAAAAACTCGATATGGGCGTCGGCCCCGATGGGACTGGTGTTAAAGCCATTCGTGCCGGATTTACGTCGGTAGTCTTCATTCAGCACCTGAATTTGGGAGAGAATCTGCTCATCGGAGATGTTTACGTTCCCGGCTCCACCAATAGCATTCGAAGCCGTATTATGCACGACATGCACCACCACCGGAATTCGGTAAACGGTTTCATCGGCGGCCTGCCGTCCCGATTTACCATATAGTTCCACCTGCTGAAGCCGCCGGTTCAACTCCGTCAATTCGCGCAGCCGATTTGGATTTCGCTGTTGCAGGATGTGTTCATGCTCAACAACCCCGCACCGTTTCAGCAGGGGTTCATTGAACGTTTGCGCCGAGCCGTTCAGGGAAAAGAATAGACATAAAAACGAACCGGCCAGCCAACGCCAGCCGGTTCGTTTACCCGGTGCCAGGTCCTTATTTACCTGCTTTATCATACGCCGTAATAATTTCGCGAACAAGCCGGTGACGAACGACATCGCGGCCATCGAGTTCAACGAACGCAATACCCTTGATGTTTTTCAAAATATCCACCGATTCGACCAGTCCCGATTTTTGCTTATTGGGCAGGTCAATCTGCGAACGGTCGCCGGTGATGATGGCCTTTGACGTTGGTCCCATCCGGGTCAAAAACATCTTCATCTGCATAGACGTCGTATTTTGGGCTTCATCGAGCAGAATAAAGGCATTATTCAGCGTCCGGCCCCGCATATACGCCAACGGTGCAATTTCGATGATCCGGTTTTCGGTATAAAACTTCAGTTTCTCTGCCGGAATCATGTCATCAAGTGCGTCATAAATTGGGCGCAGATACGGGTCGATTTTCTCTTTCAGGTCGCCCGGCAAAAAGCCCAGATTCTCCCCCGCTTCAACGGCCGGGCGCGTAATGATAATCTTCTTTACTTCTTTATTTTTCAAGGCCCGCACCGCAATCGCAACCGCCGTGTAGGTTTTTCCGGTCCCTGCCGGACCAATGGCAAACACCAGATCATATTGTTCGGCGGCTTCGACTAAGCGTTTCTGATTGTCGGTTCTCGCCCGGACCACCACACCGCGCGTTCCATAAACCAGTACTTCGTCGTCATTGGGCGGCACGGGTGGCGTTGTGCCATTGCTGCCCAGCGGCTGACCACTGTGACTGATGTAATTCTGAACGTTTTCGTGGGTGATTTTTCCGTACTTCTGGTAATGTTCCAGCAGCGATTCGAGGATATCACTGATGCGGCTGATTTCGGGCGTTGTGCCTTTAATACGAATCTCGTTGCCACGCGAGATAATTTTGCTCATTGGGAACGCAGCCGCCACCTCTTTGATAGTGTGGTTCTCTACGCCCAGGAAGTCGATGAGCGATACATTGTCGAGGGTAATGACTTTTTCGACCAAACGATAAATTGCGTTAAAATGTGATTCCGAAAAGTAAGCGATTTCTTTGCTTCTACAACGCATTTCCGCGAAAAATTATTCGTTCGGGTTGGTTTCTTATTCTATGCTAATTTTTTGCATAAAACTGAGATTAACTAATAGATAATCTCTATCTTGCTGACGTACAGACTTCTACTTTGTCTCAGCATGATGTACGCACCTCCACTCCTTTGCCGTTGCTTAAATAGTCAAAAAAAAATTCGGCGTTCTACCATCAACATTACCAGAATGTTACGCACATTCCGGTCCTCAATAAGGTTATACGTCGGGCAACTCAGGTTCCCATTTGCGGGGAGGATTGCGTAAACTTGCATATCAGATGGAGAACAACGCACGCCCCAATCAACACCTTCGTAAACCATCGGCTTTCGCCGGTGGACGTCAGCAGGCCGGAAACCAATGGCTCGATACGGGCCTCGGTAAACTACCCCCGCAGGCCCTTGACCTTGAGGAAGCGGTGTTGGGTGCGTTGATGATTGAAAAAGACGCGCTCTCGTCGGTTGTCGACATTCTTAAGCCCGAAACGTTTTATAAAGAAGCCCACCAGCGGATTTATCAGGCCATTCTGACGCTGTTCGGCAATTCCGATCCTATTGATTTGCTGACGGTTACGCAGCAACTTCGCAAAACCGGTGAGATCGAAATCGTAGGCGGGGGCGGGTTCGTCTCCGAACTCACCTTCCGGGTAAACTCGGCGGCCAACATCGAGTACCACGCCCGGATTGTGTCAGAGCAAGCCCTCAAACGGGCACTCATCGCCATGTCGTCGGTGATTCTGCGCGACGCGTACGAGGACACAACGGACGTTTTTGAACTCCTCGACCGCACGGAGCAACAACTCTTCAAGATTTCGGAATCGAACATCAAGAAGAACTACGCCGACATGAGTACCATCGTTCGGATGGCCCTCAACGAACTCGAAACCAAGAAAAATCAGGAAGGCTTAACCGGCGTTCCATCCGGCTTCACCAACCTCGACCGCGTTACATCGGGCTGGCAACCCACCGAATTGATTATTCTGGCAGCGAGGCCAGCCATGGGAAAAACTGCTTTTGTCGTCAGTGCACTCCGCAATGCGGCTGTTGACCACGGAAAACCGGTAGCCATTTTTTCGCTGGAGATGTCGGCAGTGCAGTTGGTAAACCGACTGATCTCCGCCGAAGCTGAAATCGATTCTGAAAAAATCAGGAAAGGAACACTGGCTCCGCATGAGTGGACGCAGTTGCACCACAAAATTCAGCGGCTGACCGAAGCACCCATTTTTATTGACGATACCCCTGCCCTATCCATTCTGGAACTGCGGGCCAAATGCCGACGACTGAAAGCCCAGCACGATATTCAAATGGTCGTGATTGACTACCTCCAACTGATGTCGGGCGATACGTCGGGCAAGATGGGTGGTGGCAACCGCGAACAGGAAATTGCGTCGATTTCGCGGGCACTCAAGAACTTAGCGAAAGAATTGAACGTACCGGTTATCGCGCTTTCGCAGTTGAGCCGGGCCGTTGAAACGCGCGGTGGCGATAAGAAACCGCAACTCTCCGACCTTCGCGAATCGGGGTCTATTGAGCAGGATGCCGACATGGTTTGTTTCCTGTATCGCCCTGAGTACTACAACATTACAGCCGATGAGAACGGCAACTCAACCGCCGGTATCGGCGAAGTGATCATCGCTAAAAACCGAAGCGGTTCGCTCGATACGATTCAGCTTCGGTTCATCAGCAAGTTCACCAAATTCTGCGACCTCGATTCGTATTTCGAGCCGGTTCAGGCGCAGGGCTTCGCGCCTGAAGTGAATGGTTTAAGTAGTTTTGAGGCTCCACCGTCGGCGGGCAGTGTTTTCAAAAGCAAAGCCAATACCATGTCGAACTTTGGCAACGCTGACCCGACGCAGGAAACGCCATTTTAAGTAGTAAGTAACAAGTCTATTAAGTAGTACGTTGTTGGCTACCAACAGCGCGTCTTCGCTTGCAAATCTGGATTTACGTCTACGTCAAATACATGAAAATTTTCGGATTGCTTACGGGCTTGCTCGTCTGCTTCGCATTGGTTACCGAAGCGCAGAAATTGCGGGGCCTCGACAAAAGCCCGATGGACATGGCGTACTATCCCGACGATTTTGCCCATGACCGCAAATTCGCTCCGGCCAAATCGGGCGATAAAGGCTATGTTCGGGTGACCTATAGCCGTCCGGCCAAAAAAGAACGCGAGGTATTTGGGAAGATGCTCCCCTACGGCAAAGTGTGGCGGGTTGGCGCAAACGAAGCTACGGAGATCAAATTTTTCACAGATGCCACCATTCAGGGCAAAAAGATCAAGGCGGGCGTGTATTCCCTCTACGCAATCCCAAACGAAACCGAATGGACGCTCATTCTGAACACTGATTTAGACCAGTGGGGCGCGTATAGCTACAAACCGGAACTGGATGTTTTGCGTGTGACAGCCCCCGTCAAAAAACCGGAAGAGGCTGTTGAAAACCTGACAATTCAATTTAGAAAGGCTGGTGATGCCGTTAATGAATCCATCATGACCATCGCCTGGGATAACACGCTGGTTGATATTCCGGTATCTTTTTAAGAAGTAACGCGGGTGGACCGCCTGCACGGCTTCTCTGATTATTTTTTAGATGGTTCGGCGAAGTTTTCAACTTCGTCGGGGTGTTATCCGGTCTCCGACCGGCGATTAACAATACCGGTCGGAGACCGGATAACACGCGAACATAGTTAAAACTATGCTCAACACGGAAACGAAGAACGGGCGCATTCCTCTGAGAAATGCGCCCGTTCTTCGTTTCACTAAATGTTAAAAATTCGGCTTCAGCAGATACTTATTATAAAACTTGTCGATCACTTCGACCGCTTCGGACGGTGTGTCGACAATGCTGATAAGCTTCATGTCTTCGGGGTTGATGTTGTGCTCCTGACCCAGCATGACGTCGGTTATCCAGTCGATGAGTCCCTGCCAGTAGGAACGACCTACAAGCACTATCGGGAACCGCGCAATTTTGCGGGTCTGAATCAGCGTCATAGCTTCAAATAGTTCATCGAGGGTTCCCATGCCACCGGGCATCACCACAAATCCCTGTGCGTATTTCACGAACATCACTTTACGAACAAAGAAAAAATCGAAGTTGATGCTCTTGTCAGGGTCGATGTATATGTTACTGTGCTGCTCAAATGGCAACGTAATGTTCAGGCCAACCGACTTCCCGCCCTGTTCAAAGGCTCCTTTGTTACCGGCTTCCATAATGCCCGGCCCACCGCCCGTTATGACGCCGTAGCCATGCCGCACTAATTTGGCCGCTATTTCTTCGGTCATTTTGTAATACGGGTTATCGGGCTTGGTGCGGGCCGATCCAAAAATCGACACACAGGGACCAATCTTCGCCAATTTGTCGAACCCTTCAACAAACTCGGCCATTACTTTAAAAATTACCCACGAGTCGGCGGTTTTTATTTCGTTCCAGTCGTGGTCCTGAAAGGCTTCTTTGATGCGTTGTTCGTCGGGTGTCAGGAGTAACTCGTCGCGCTTGGGTAAATCGTGGGCAATGCGTTCAGTGCTCTGTGTTTCAGACCGATGCACATTCTCTTTTGTTTCGTCCATTTATGTACTGTAAAAAAAGGCAGTGGGCGCGTAACGTACTCACTTATCTCGGTAGTTAGTAAACATTTTTATCCAGTTCTATCAAAATCAGTTCGCAGATTTGCAAACCATTTTAGTAGAGCGGAATGGTATAACGTATGTTTAGGGGAAAACGTTTATCGGTTTTTCTAAGTGGAAGGCTTTCGCAGGAAGCGGTCGGATTTGACAACCGGACAAGACTACGCCGGGATAAATCCCGGTGCAAGTGATTTATGACGTGAATGATAAATTGCACCGGGATTTATCCCCGTGTATTCTTGTCCGCCCTATTTCCGGCGGCTTTCCAGAAGGGTTTCGATGCGGTCCATCGCTACGGTCAGTTCATCGACGGTTGGCAGGCAGACAATGCGAAAGTGGTCGTTATGAATATAGTTAAAGCCATTTCCAGCCACAACCAATACTTTCTGTTCGGTCAGAAGGCTATACACAAAATCATCATCGTCGGCAAAGTTGAATTGCGTCAGGTCGATTTTCGGGAAGATGTACAAGGCACCCTCGGGCTTCACGCAGCTTATGCCGGGAATGGCCGTCATGCGGTCGTATGCCAGCATCATTTGCTTATGCAGTCGGCCCGTGGGCATCACTAAGTCATTGATACTCTGGTAGCCACCCAACGCCGTCTGGATGGCATACTGCGTCGGTACGTTGGCGCACAGGCGCATACTCGCCAGCAGGGTCAGGCCTTCGATATACGATTTTGCCCGCTGCCGCGCTCCGCTCAGAATCATCCAGCCACCCCGAAAACCAGCCGCCCGG
The DNA here is from genome assembly GCA_964244845.1 of uncultured Spirosoma sp. GTDB lineage: Bacteria > Bacteroidota > Bacteroidia > Cytophagales > Spirosomataceae > Spirosoma. Next base: position 117,307 of record CAXTKE010000004.1, on the reverse strand, counting down.
TAATTTTTCGACAGCCCGCCCATCGTGATGCAAAGCGTATCATGAATCATTTTGGCGATGGGATAATGCACCGCTCCGTCGTAGAGAATCCGGTCGTAAATCTCATCGGCAAACACGATCAGTTTGTGCCGCTCGGCAATACGGGACAGCCCTTCCAGCACCACTTTGTCGTAAACCGCGCCCGTCGGATTGTTGGGATTGATGACCACAATGGCTCGCGTACGGGGCGTAATTTTACGTTCCAGATCGGCAAGGTCGGGGTTCCAGTTGGCGGCTTCGTCGCAGATGTAGTGAACGGGTTTTCCGCCACAAAACGCCACAGAAGCCGTCCAGAGTGGGTAGTCGGGTGAGGGAACAAGCACCTCATCGCCCTCGTTGAGCAGAGCCTGCATCGACAGCATAATCAGTTCGCTGACGCCGTTGCCAATGTAAATATCGTTAATCTCAATACCGGGCAACCCAATATTCTGGGTGTGGTGCATGACCGCTTTCCGGGCCGCAAACAGCCCCCGCGAGTCAGAATAGCCCTGCGCGTTGCGGATGTTAAGGATAATATCGTGAACAATTTCGTCGGGAGCGTCGAAGCCGAACGTAGCCGGATTGCCGATATTCAGGCTAATGATTTTATATCCCTGACTCTCTAATTCAAGAGATTTTTCATATACCGGCCCCCGAATGTCATATTTGAGATGGGTAAGTCGGTCGCTTTTAAGTATTTCCATTCCGGGTACTTCTACGTCAATGCAAGCTAATTCCATCCCGCAAAAGTACGGCAAGTTTATTTTTTTAGACAGGATTACAGGATTTAACAGGATTGATAGATAGAAAAATCCTGTTAAATCCTGTAATCCTGTCTAAAAAAATCGCTGTTTCAGGGTTTCGTCTGAACTACCTGCACGTTCCTTACAATTGCTTCTTCAACTTTTTCGGGGTTATGCGAACAGATATACAAGCCCACCAGCAGCGACCCCGACAAGTTGCTCATGGTGTGCGAACCAACAGTTTGCAACGCGGCTCCTTTTGCAGACGCCCGCATGGTGTATTCGTTGCCTTTCCGCTCGACCTGTATGGTCTGAACGTTTTTGTCGGGACTGAAAATCTCGTCTTCCGGGTCGCGCATGGCCATTCCTTTTGTTACGCGCCATTGAAATACCGTTAAGCCATCGCCGTGCGCCACGGCACTGATATGCGACGCGTTGTCGTCTAACGATTCGCGAACCATCCAGCCCACTTTTCGATGCGGGTCCGTACCGGCACCGACGAATTCAAAATCGGCGGTAGCCGTAAAATCACCGTTTATTTCGTTGAACAGGTATTGAAATTCGTCACGGGCGAACCAGATGTTATAGCCGGAACCTTTCAGCATATATTCTTTGGTCTTTTTGTTATACTGCGACGACCCGGCAAGTTTAGGCTTGCCAATATCCAGACTTTGCTTAAAAATGCCAATCTTTTTAGCGGGCATAAAGCTGATGGCAAAACAAACAGCGATGATAAAAAGAGAGCGGTACGTTGTACGCATGGAGCAGCTTTTAATAAGAGAAAGAAACAGTTCGAAACGCTTTTTTTACAGTCAGTCAGGCCAACTTTCGCGCCCATTAATGAAAGCCGCTTTCCGGTTATTCTACCGTTTTTTCGACAGGATTACGGGATTTTTCTGTACATCAAATCCTGTCTAATCCTGTAATCCTGTCCAGAAAAACATAACAAAGTCTTTTGATTAGATTCTGGGTTGAAATTCCTTATTCCTGTGCGTCAACAGATGCCTGTCAAAAACTCCCCTTCTAATCAAATTCCGTCAATGAATTACGCAGTCCGTTTGCTTCGCAATGCCTTATTGCTGAGCGTTTTAGTTGCTCATCCGTACGACATTTTCGCTCAGGCCAAAGCACCGCAAAAAACGTATATGTATTTGATTTACCACAAGTTATCGCCCGGCCTTACTATTCAGGACGCGTTGCCGGTTGAGCGGGAATGGAAAAAAATCAATCAGGCTGCCGTCGATGAAGGCAAACTCGAAGGCTGGTACATGACCGTCAAGCAGTTTACGTCGAATCCGAACCAGAATGAATACGATTACGTCACCCGAATTATTACGCATGAGATGGCCATAAAAGGCGCGTCGCCCGAGGCTATGACCCGTATCTATGGCGACAGTGTACAAGCCAAAATAGGCGATTTGCAAAAGCGCGACCACGCAACCGCGCCTGTTGTGAAAATAGAAATCTGGGAAATTACGGACGGTACGTTCGCGCCAAAGTTTGCGCCCGATGGCACCCAACTAATGGTTATTGACCGCATTCGTCGCCGGAATCCGGGGGCGGACTATGCGGGTATCGTTAGTCAAATAAAGAAACTTAGTGAGGAACGTATCAAGCGAAACAATCTGCTTGGCTGGGATTTTTCGACGCTCGTAGTTCCCAATGGCAGCGAAAAAGGGTACGAATTTAGCATGGCTCAGTACCTTACCAACCTGAGTGTCCTTGCCGACCCCGTTCTGGCCGATACGCCCAATCCCGTTATGGCGGCTCAGGCGTACAAGCAACTTCGCAGTCAGACAGATCAGGTATTCGACGTTGTTCGGCAGGAAGTGTATCGGTTTATGGAGTACACAACCAAAACCGGTAACGAATAATTACTGGACACCGCAACGGCAGATCGTAGAGAGCACAGAGAAATAAGTGATTTGAATTCAATATTTTAACCCTCCGTGCTCCTTGTGCCGAAATGGCGGAATACTCCGTGTTCAATAATCTAATTGTGATCAATTGCTCACCTGCCTATTTTTGATACGTTGATTCTTTACTTAACCAGTTACTCATGAAACAAATCTATTTGTCGCTTTTGCTGTCTTTTGTGATTACCTACACGAAAGCCGCACCGGGTGATGTACACATTGCGATTGAAACCCGCCAGACGGCTTTAGTGATTCGGGTCGATAAAGACCAAACCCCCACGATGGTTCATTTGGGGCCTAAACTCCAGAACACAGCAGAATATGCAGTTATTGCGGGCAATGGCAAGCGGGGCGAAGATTATACCGGGATTTACAACTCCATTTATACGCCCGGCGGGGGCCGCAATCTGCTGGAACCCGCCATTCGCGTAACCCATGCCGACGGAAACCCCTCCCTCGACCTCAAGTACGTACGCCATGAAACCCAGTCGGCAGCCGATGGGGTCGTTCTGACAAACGTTTATCTGAAAGACCCGCAGTACCCGTTTGAGGTGACGATGCACTACAAAGCGTATCAGAATGAGGATGTAATCGAGCAATGGACAACTATCCGGCATACCGAAAAAAAGCCCGTTGTGCTCCATAACTACGCATCGGCCAACCTCTACATTCCAGCCCAAAATTATTATTTGACGCATTTCCACGGCGACTGGGCCAGCGAGATGAACCCAACCGAAGTACCGCTCACCGAAGGCATTAAAATCCTGGATACCAAGCTGGGCACGCGGGCCGATTTGTTTCAGCCGCCATCCTTTCTGGTGTCGCTTAACCAACCCGCCGACGAAGACCGGGGCGAGGTAATTGCCGGAACACTGGCCTGGTCGGGCAATTACCAACTGGCGTTCGAGGTCGACCCGCTGCATAACCTTCGCCTGCTGGCGGGTATCAATCCGTATGCATCGGCCTACACGCTGGCCCCTGCTACTGAGTTTGTTACACCCGCTTTCCTGTTTACCTACTCGACGCAGGGCAAGGGCGGGGCAAGCCGGAGTCTGCACCGCTGGGCGCGTAAACACCGGATTCCACAGGGCGAGGGCAACCGCCTGACGCTGCTGAACAACTGGGAAGCCACGTATTTCGATTTCAATGAGGAAAAGCTGACGACGCTCTTTGCCGATGGTAAAAAATTAGGCGTCGATTTGTTTCTGCTGGACGATGGCTGGTTCGGTAACAAATACCCCCGCAACAACGACCGCGCGGGCTTGGGCGACTGGCAGGAAAACGTAAAAAAATTGCCGCACGGGTTGGGCTATTTAGTGAAAGAAGCCGAAACGGCGGGGGTCAAATTCGGTATCTGGCTGGAACCGGAGATGGTCAGTCCCAAGAGTGAACTCTACGAAAAACACCCCGATTGGGTCATCAAGCTCCCAAACCGGACAGAATATTACTATCGAAATCAGTTGGTGCTCGACCTCTCGAACCCGAAAGTTCAGGATTTTGTGTATGATTTGGTTAATGGAATTTTGACCAAAAATCCGACGCTGGGTTTCATCAAATGGGACTGTAACGCCGTCATTTACAACGCTTATTCGGCTACGATTCAGAACCAGTCGCACCTCTACGTCGATTATGTGCATGGCCTGTATAAAGTGCTGGACCGGCTCCGGGCCAAACACCCTAACCTGCCCATGATGCTGTGTTCCGGGGGCGGGGGCCGCGTGGACTATGGTGCGCTGAAATACTTTACCGAGTACTGGCCCAGCGACAATACCGACGGGCTTGAGCGGGTCTTTATCCAGTGGAATTACTCGTATTTCTTTCCGGCCATCGCCAGTTGCAACCACGTAACGGACTGGGGAAAACAGCCCATCAAGTTCCGCACCGACGTAGCGATGATGGGCAAAATTGGGTACGATATTGTGGTCAGTAAGCTAACCGAACCGGAATTACAGTTCAGTCAGGAGGCCCTGAAAACCTACGAGCGCGTGAAAAACGTGATCTGGCAGGGCGATTTGTTCCGGCTGTCATCGCCCTACACCAACGATGTGGCTTCGGCTATGTACGTCAGTGCCGGACAGGACCGGGCCATGTGGTTTACGTATTTAGTAAAGAATCGCTACCGGGCGGGCAGTCTGGCTTCTATAAAACTGAAAGGGCTTAACCCCGACAAAAAATACTCGATTCAGGAGTTGAACGTCTATCCCGGAACGTCATCGGCCATCAACAAAAGCACCGCTACGTATTCGGGCAACTACCTGATGACCATCGGCTTCAACCCCCAGGTCGACGCCCGCCGAACCAGTGTCGTGCTGGAAGTTAGTGAGGTAAAATAAGGAAACAGGTTAATCAAAAAGCCGGGTCACCCCACTAATAAGCCATGCTATGTTGGCTAACTTAGTGGGGTGACCCGGCTTTTTGATTAACCTGTTTATTGAAGTTTCTCGCGTAGAATTTGAAGAATCAGTTCCTGACCAGCCTTTAACCCGGCAATTTCCTGCCGCATGTCGGTTATCTCTTGATGAAATTCTATTTGATTAGCATCTACCCTGTCAAATCGGGCACCGACGCCATCAAATCGACTATCGACCCCATCAAATCGGGTATCAACCCCGTCAAAGCGACTATCGACCCCGTCAAAGCGAGCGTCAACCTCAACAAAGCGAGCGTCGACTCCGTCAAAGCGAGCGTTAACCTCAACAAAGCGGGCGTCAACGCCATCAAAGCGGGTATCAATCTGATCAAAGCGGGCATCGACCTGAGCGAAGCGGGCATCGACCTCAATGAATCGGTTATCAACCTCATCAAAGCGTTCGTTGACCTGATCAATCCGTAGATCGATTTTACGGTCAAGTTGGGTAATGCGCTCGTTGGTTCCGTCCGATAAATCAGCCAGCCGGATAATTTCCTGATGCAAAGCGGTTTGGCCTTGCTTGAGTTCGTCAATACCCTGTTGGGTGTCAGTCGTCAGTTTAGCCACACCTTTAGCGATTAATTCAGCCTGTTTACCCTGATCAACAGTCAACGCTTCCAACTGTTCCACACGTTCTTCCAGATACATAGTTCAACGATTTAGCTTCCTGAGGGAAACACAGTAGGTTGAGTGCGCCCACAAAGTACTATTTTAACGGCAGACTATGAAATCCGTCACACTTCGTGTGAAAAGACTTTAGCCACACTGGCGGCTACGGGATAACGCTCGCTCAGAAATTTTTCTTCTTGGTGCGTAACTCCTTTACCTCAAAATCGAACGAGAGGTCATTCATGCACTTGAAGTGGTGCATGGGGCAGTTACCCAAACCGGTGGCCGAGCAGGGACGGCAGCCCAATCCCGGCGTTTCGAGCCGTACGTGCGGGGTTTTGTAAGGATAAAATCCAAGTTGAGGTGTCGTGCTGCCCCAAATCGAATAAACTTTTTTACCGAATGCAGCCGCAATGTGCATCAGACCCGTATCGTGGCTGAATACCACCCGCGCCCGTTGCAGCAACGACGCCGATTGGTTCAGATTATAGTGTCCGCAGGCGTTATAAATCTGCCCCTCGCCAATGGCCCGTACCAGTTCATCGCCAACGGTGGCATCGGCTTTGTCGCCCAGGAGCACAATAGGGTAATTGATTTTCAGGCATAGCTCAATCATCCGCAAAACGGGCAATCGGCGGGTAGTAAACTGACCGCCAATGACAAATGCCACAAAATCATTCTGGTGTGTATCTGGGAGCCAGGCCGTCTCAACCTCATCTTTGTAAGGAATGAAATAATCCAGTCCATGCCCGTCATTTCGGATGCCCAGCGGCTGCACCGCTGCCATATACCGGTCTACGATGTGCTGCTCAGAGAGGGCGTTAATTTTCCAGCGCACATACATCCATTGCCGCAACGAGTGCTTTTCAACGCTGTATGACCGGATGCCGAGGGCTACTTTAATGAGGTCGGTGGTAAACGTGTTTTGCAGATCAATTACGTAATCGAAGTGCTCGGCGCGGAGTTGCCGGATCAACGCAAGCAGACTGGTGTCGAGGTAATGATTTTTGGCGAGGTACGGGCTGTAAGCAATGATTGGTTCGTATGCGCGTTTGGTGCAAAAATGAACGTCAGCCTCCGGTAGTTGCTGTTTCAGGCATCGGACAACAGGCGACGTCAGCACGACATCGCCGATGGATGCAAGTTGTAGAATCAGTACTTTCACCGGAGTTGCCATGCCCTTGTCATTTCTGCAAATCTATCTGATTTATAGCACCTTGCCAAACCGATCAATAAGTCCACCAGCGGGGTTTAATGGGCGTTCGATACAAACCATTTTCACAGACAATGCAGGGGGGTTTTGTCGGATAAGGCACGTTGACCGGGAAATCTACCGTAGGGCTGCCTTTCCCCGAACTTCGGTCTACCTGTAGATACGTTGCCGAAACGCCGGTGGCTCCAAAGTACCCATATACTGGCTCTGCGGCATCACTCACACACCGAATATTACCCTGCACCGTTGACGGGGCCGCATCGAACAAACCACCCGTGTTGGCCGTCAACTGCCGAACGCTTTTCCAGAATTCATAGGCCCCTTTGCTGAGTGCCTGCTGTTCGACTTCAATATAATACCGGCTCAGCGACGTAAACGGTACGTCGGCAATAAACTGGCGGCTAATGGCCTTCCCATTGATATTCGCGTCCGAGTTGATGCTAATGCAGTTGTAACAACGGGTAATATTCCAGCATTCGGAGCAGCAGTAAAGACCGGTATAACTGCTGGTTCGGGTAACAAATGTTTTCTGACAGACCTCCGTAAAGTCGTAATTCGCCCAGCTCCATTTGTAGTAATTTCCAAGTGTATCGGGGTCTTTGGTATCTAAAAAAACCGACCAGCTTTGCTTTCCGGCTGTTGTTGCGGTGGGGGCGGTGTAATTGGCTTCGTAATAGAGTTTCTGGATGGGCGGAGCGGCTGGCATCACTTCCGGTGCCGACTCATAGCGTTTTCCGCCTTTGGTCTGAATCGTAAGTTTATAACTTCGGCCCGGCACACCCAGAATCCCGGCAACACTTGTCTGATAGGCACCCCCCGGCGACTGTTCTTTCAGCGTTTCCTGATTGCCCAGATTATCCGAGATAACGACCGTTGCGCCGGTTTCAAACAAATTCAGGCTCTTGTAGGAATAATCCGCCGTGCGCGATAGCCGAACCGTATAGGGGCCGGGCTGGTCTGTAATTTCACCTTCAACGACCAGCGATGTAATCACACTAACCGTTTCGGGCTGGTAGGGCGTTACGCATCCCATCATACCCAACATCAACACGAATAGACAAATAACCGCGCTCGTTCGCATCGTACCGCTTCTACCGTTCTTCTTCATCATGAATCAATACTGCCACCAGCGCGGTTTATTGGGTGTTCGGTACAAGTTGTTTTCGCAGGCAACGCAACCGGAAGGCTCTGGAACCACTACTAAAGGATCGAGATCGGCAACGCCCTGACCCCCGCTCCGGTCAACGTACAGGTATTGTTCAGATAACCCGGTTGCACCAAAAAAACCGTAGGCCATCGTGTTGGGGTCACTTACGCAACGCACATTACCCTGTACCAGTGCCGGGGCCGCGTCGAATAGGCCTCCCGTGCTACTAACCTGCCCCCGAACACTTTTCCAGAATGTATACGCCCCTTTGCTGATGGCCTGTTGCTGCACTTCAATATAGTAGCGGCTGGTCGATTTGAACGGTACGCGGGCAATAAACTGGCGGCTGATGGCCTGGCCGTTGATGTTCACATCGGATGTAACGCTGATGCAGTTGTAACAGCGGGTAATATCCCAACAGGGTGAACAGCAGTCTAATCCTGTCAAAAAGGACTGATTTGGCACTTCCTGCTTGAAACACACGTCGATAGGTTCGTAATGCGTCCAGCTCCAGCGGTAGTAATTTCCCGTGGCTTCGGGGTCCTTCGTATCTAAATAAACGTTCCAGCCCTGCCTGCGGGCATACGAAACCCCCGTCGGGTCGGTGGTGTATTCGTAATAGAGTTTCTGGATGGGCGGAGCACCCGTAATTACTTCCGGTGCCGACTCGTACACCTTTCCATCTTTCGTTTTTATGGTCACTTTATAGGTCCGCCCAACCACGCCCCGCAACCCCGTTGCTTTGGTCGAATACACGCCCGTGCTCTCCTGCAAGGTCTCCTGATTGCCCAGATTATCCGAGATAACGACCGTTGCGCCGGTTTCATACAAATTCAGGCTCTTGTAGGAATAGTCCGCCGTGCGCGAAAGCCGAACCGTATAGGGGCCGGGCTGGTCCGTCACTTCACCTTCTACAATGAGCGACGGAGGAATACTAACGGTGTCGGGCTGAAATTCCGTTACGCACGAAATAACGAGCAGAAATAACAGTAATAGTTGAGCATAAAGCCAGGTTCCACGTCTTCTCATCAGAATTTAAAATTATACGTGAGCGATGGGAAAGCGGTTCCGAAAATTGACAGCTTGTACGCGTCTGACGATGAGGCCGAACTCAGCTTATAAAAAATTGAGTACGCATTTTTGTGGGCATACACATTATAAACCGAGAAAACCCAACTGCTCTGGTTCTTCTTTTTCTTGAGTGGATTTTGCTCAAACGTCATCGAGAAATCGAGCCGGTGATAATCGGGAACGCGCTGCTGGTTGCGGTCGAGGTAGATGGGTACGAGCACCCCGGCCACCCGCGCAATGGCCGACGGCTGGGTTGTTGGGCGGCCGGTGCTGTAGGTAAAATTCAGCGACATACTGAACCAGGCCGTTGGGCGGTGCGTCGCCAGAATGTTCAGCGTGTGGGGTTTGTCGTAATTGGCCGCATACGGATTGCCATTGTTCACCCGCTCGGCAGCATAGACGCTGTTCATAGTCAGGAAGGTGCGGGCGTAGGTATAACTCATGAAGCCCGTCCAGCGACCTTTGTTTTTGCGCAGCAATCCTTCAAAGCCATAGGCCCGGCCGCTGCCCTGAACAATCTGGGTTTCAACGGCCTGCGCCAGTTGAAGTTCGGCCCCGTCGCGGTAGTCGATGGCATTGGTCAGGGTTTTATAATACACTTCGCCCGATGCTTCGAGGGCATTGTCGGCTGTATTTCGGAAATACCCCAGCGACCACTGATCGGCAATGACGGGCTTTGTATAGGCATCGCTCAGGTGCCAGCGCGAAGTGGGCAAGGCGGCCGTTGTGTTGGTCACCTGCTGAATGTACTGACGCAGTCGGCTGTAGCCCGCTTTGATCGCCCGCCCCTCGCCCACCGACCAGCGCACCGCCAGCCGGGGTTCCAGTCCACCCGCTGTGTGGTAGGTTTTGCCCGCTTCATAAGTCTTCGTAGATGTCACGGTTTCATCCTGACGCGGCCCGTTCTCCTGATACGTCCGCACCGTTGCCGGACCCCGGTTTATCAACTCAGAGTAGCGCAAACCGGCGATCAGGGCCACATTGGTATTTAGTTTCCATTCGTCCTGTACATAAGCTGCCAGTTCATAGGCCTGTTCGTGGGCGAGGTCAACCGGAAGCACGTTCGAGAACGGGCCGGGTGTTCGGGTATTGGGCTGAATATCGTAATCAATCGCGCTCAGACCCGCCTGAAACTGATGCACTTCGTTGGGCGTGTAGGTCAGGTCGGTTTTTACCTGCCGGTGCCAGACGCCCGATTTCAACTGGAAGGCATTCGACGAATCGGATGAGGATAAATCGGCCTGATAGCGGCTCAGAATCAACGATGTAGCCAGGTTTAACTGCTTGCTCATGAAGTAGTTCCAGCGCAGCACCCCATTCATGGTCTGGTAATTAAACTTCGTGGAGGACGCATTGATCTCCTGCCCCGACAGCGAATCCGACGCCAGTTTAAACACGTCCGTGCTCAGGTATCCGGTTAGGGTAATGGTATTTTTTTCGTTCGGCTGGTATTTGAATTTGGTGGTCAGGTCATAAAAATTAGCCTTCGTACCGCGCAGGTTCGGCGGTGCCAGTTTGAACAGAAAATCGTTGAACGAAGCCCGTGCCGCTATCAGAAACGACAGTTTGTTTTTGATAAGTGGCCCCTCGATACCCAATCGGCTCGAAATAATACCGATGCCGCCGTTGATGCCCCATTTCTCGGCATCCGGCTCTTTTATTTTTACATCCAAAACCGATGAGGCCCGCCCGCCATACGCAGCCGCTACCCCACCCCGATTCAGGGTTACGTCGCGCACCACATCGGGGTTAAACACGGAGAAAAAGCCCATCAAATGGCTCGAATTAAATACCGGCGCATCGTCGAACAGAATCAGGTTCTGGTCTGCGCTGCCGCCCCGAACGTTGAAACCCGGTGCGCCCTCTCCCACCGTTGTCACGCCCGGCAGCAGCAGCAAACTACGGACTATATCGACCTCACCCATCAGGGGCGGAATGCGCCGAATGCTGCGGATGGTCAACTGCGACACGCCAATTTCAACCTTCCGTACATTGCGGTCGGGGGTTTCACTCGTAACGACGACTTCCTCAAGGTCTTTGGCATCGTCTTCCATCGTCACCTCCCGAAACAGCGTGTTCTGGAGGGAAATGGTATCCTGCCGCGCCCGGTAGCCGACATGGGAGAACCGCAGGATATAATTGCCGGGCGGCAACTGCACGATGTAGAATCCGTCTTTGGCCGTCACATATCCTTTTGATACGTTGAGCACCACGATATTGACGCCCTGAATGGGTTTACCCGTTTTCACATCCCGCACATAACCCGTTGCCGGAAAGGTTTTTTGCTGGGCCGCTGCTCCGCTGAGCAGGCAAACCGACAGCCACAATACGTAAAGGATGCGCATAGAACCGGCTTTATAACCCGTTGAGTTCGTATTTGATGGCGTAATGCGCCAACTATACAAAGTGGCAATCTGACCGATATACCCACTTTATCCGTCAAGCAGGCAATATTTAATTCGTATTTAACCGGTTCGTTAGTCTTATTTACGTATTCTTTCCCGCCGTTGTTGCAGGTAATTACTCATTACTATTACCCGTTATCTGAGAAAATAGTAGCTTCTCTATGAGTTGATGTAGTTTAGTACAGGGATTATGATTGGCATAATCGGTTCGATCAGCAAATACAGTTTCTAATTGTTTAGCCCGTTTAATGGCTTGTTCCTGATCGCCGTGCTGCTGAAGCAACATAAACATTTCCCCACTATTCTTCTGATAGATAAAAGGTCTGCCCATCTTCCGCGATAACTCACGCTCAATGAGTGCTTTATAATCATCGCGAGACATTGAATGTTGGAAGAACTGAAAATGCAGCAAGTACCATAATTCAAAAGCTTCGTTTGTCCAGGCGCAATAAATACCTTTCTCTTTGCCTTTAAAAATAGCATTATTAAAATTTTTTTCAGGAAAACTATCCCGATCAAATACAGTCCAGATTTCATCAAATATCCTGCCCGATAACCTTTCTAAACGTTCACTTATTTTCTGAGCATCGTCGATAACGGTAAGCGTATTATGCCCGGTTCCTTCTACCTCAAGATCAATCGTATCGATTACGCCGGGCGGAAGATTTTTCTTTAGACCCTCAAAATAATTTGGCTCCGTCTTTGTTCCCTCACAGACAATTAAATAGTATCTGCGTTTAATTTTGATATCCTGCTTTCGTCGTGTTTCTTGACGGGCAAATCGCTTCAGAATTTCATTCGGAATCTTTTCTTTTCGAGCCATTACGATGCAATTTTCGACAGATCGCCGATGAAAGGAATAGCACCATATCGGCCCCGAATGTAATCTTCTTCAAATGAGCGATCTTTACGAATCTTTGTGCCGTCTTCTTCCTGATACTCAACCAACGAATAGAGCGACGTAGCCCCGTATTGGTCTTTTTCGGTGAAATAAATCTGGTCACGTCGAAATAGTTTGCCGCTGAGTAAGTTCGTATCATGTGTGGCAAAAATCAATTGGGCATTATTTGGATTTAATTCGGGCTGATTGAAGAGTTTGATAATAGCCTGCGTCATTAATGGGTGTAGCTTGGCATCAAGTTCATCAATGATTATGATACCTCCATCGGATAAGGCCAAATAAATTGGGACAAGTAAATCAAAAAACTTATTAGTGCCTGCTGACTCATTCGTATCAAGATCAAAAATCACATTTTCAACCGGGCTATAGTGAACATCGTATTTCTGATGAATAGTCTTAATACCTGTCGTAAATTCCCCATTAACCAAGTCAAATAATTTTTGTTGGCTTGCCTCTGAAAATCTTGATAAGTATTCATTGTCAACATCCATTTTTTCCTTTTGGAGTATTATGTCTGAGAAGCCTAAATTAAGTAGACTCATTAGATTGAGTAGACGCTCTCGTATTATAGGTGCATCCAACAAACGAAAAAGAATTTTTCTATAGCTTTCATGCCCTAATCCTGAAACAGCCAGCCACTTATTAAACCAGGTCATTATCTGCTTCGATATCACTCCATTAAACTGATCACATATAGCCAGAAATAATGCATTATCACGAGTTCTTTCTTCTAAACCTTTCCCTTCCTTAAAATCTTTAAATACCTCAATTTTATCATAGTCCTCTCGCAAAAACAATGGCTTCTCCTGCTCTTTGCGAGCTATAAGAAGCCATTCGGCTTTCACTGATTTTCGATTAACTTCGAAGCCATAGCGATAACGGACACCATCGAGTAAAAATAATATTTCAAAATAGCTTGGTTTGCCTTCGGTTTCGGTGCTAAGTTGAAACGGTTCAATCTCAATTTCGGCTGTTGATGAACGCTGAGCGGATGTTGTTATGATGTGATTCATAGCCGCCATCGCTTTCAGTACGTTTGACTTTCCGCTGGCGTTCGCCCCATAGATTACCGCACTCCGAAGCAACTGATAACGTCCGGCATCAATCAACTGGTCGCGATGTTCGCTAATGGACGAAGCGTCTAAGCGAAGTGTTTGGCGGTCTTTAATGGAAAGATAATTGCCGACGCTAAATTCGATTAGCATAATTTGAGAAGAAAGAATAAGATCAAACCTGACGTATCAATACAAAAACGTCAGTAATTTGAGAAAAATTCTCAAAAATTCAACATTTTCTACTTTTTTGTCTTTTTCCGCCGTTGTTGCAAGTACTGCGTCATCTCGGCAAGTGTCAATGCGTTAAAGGTCATGGCTTTGGTCAGCCCGCCTTTACGGCCAATGGCAACGCCATAGTGCATATCCAACAGGCCGACAAGGTCATGCGCGTCGGGGTTGATGCTCAGCATGACGCCCTGTTGCATCGCATAGTCGATCCAGTGCCAGTCGATGTCGAGCCGGTAAGGACTGGCGTTGATTTCGATAATTACGTTATGCTCGACGCAGGCGTCGATGATGGCGCGGTGGTCGATGGGATAGCCTTCGCGGGCGAGCAGCAACCGTCCGGTGGGGTGACCCAGAATGGTGGTGTATGGGTTTTCAATGGCCCGCAACAACCGGGTGGTGGCTTTCTCCAGCGACATGGTCAGGGTTTGGTGAACCGACGCCACTACATAATCGAATGTAGCCAGTGTAGCCTCGTCGTAATCTAATGAACCATCGCCCAGAATATCGGATTCGATGCCTTTGAAAATACGAAAATCATCCCCAGTCGGGAGCGACCCAAAACCGGCATTAAGCTGGTCAATTTCAGCCTGTTGCTGACGAACCCGATCAGCATCCAGCCCACCGGCATACGACGCCGTTTTGGAGTGGTCGGCAATGCCGAAATAGGTCAAACCCAGTTCGCGGCAGTAGGCAGCCATAGCCGCTATGGACTGCTTGCCATCTGACCAGGTGCTGTGGTTGTGGAGGGTTCCGCGCAGGTCGTTCCAGGTGACGAGTTCATCGGTTTTGTGGCTTTTGGCCCAGCGGAAAGCGAAGTCATCTTCGCGCATTTCGGGCACGATATATGGCAGACCCGCCCGTGCGTAAATCGCCTGTTCGATCTCCTCCGTCGCCTTGTCGGTCACCTCCGAAACCACACTGGAGTAGGCCACCTGTAGCAAGGATATTCCGCCTTCTCCGGGCTGTTGTAAATGAGGTTCGGCAGCGGTTTGAATAAACAATTGCCGGTTCATCTGTTCGGCGGGGTAGAGCAGAATTTCTACCTGAACATCGAACCCGGCCAACCACCCGCGCCACACAAACGGCGAGGAAGCCAACTCGTTCTGTTCCAGATTTGGCAGGTTTCTGAGCGTCAGTATAGCAGAAACCGGATCGCTCGTCTGCACTAATAGCTGCACCGTATCGACCTCCTGCGCTTTCCGCCGGACCTGCCCGCTGATGTCAACGCGGTCGAAATGGGCGGTCAGTTCGTCGTGCAGGAGGTTGGCAATCATGGCGGCTTTGTCCATCCGAACTTTACCTTTCTGTTCCTGCATGAACTCCAGCGCGGCCAGAATTTTCTCCTGTGTGCTGGCTCCAAATCCCTTAATCTTCGCAATCTGACCGTTTTCGCCCGCCAGTTTCAGGTCGTGGAGATTATCGACGCCCAATTCATGCCAGAGCGTCCGAACTTTCTTAACGCCCAAGCCTTTGATGCGAAACATATCCAGAACACCTTCGGGCGTTTTGGCCAGCAATTCCTCCAAATCGGTCAGGCGACCGGTTTCAACAAGTTCACGGATTTTCTGGGCTACGGATTTTCCAACGCCCGGCAGTTTGACCAGTTCCTCAACGGGTAGGTTAGCGAGGTCGGCGGTCGATTTATCGAGGTTAAACGCGGCTGTCTGGAAGCTTCGGGTTTTGAACGCGTCGGACGGTACGTCGCTACGCTCGTGGAGTTCCATTAATCGGCCCGTGAGTTCGAGCCGGTCAACGATTTCGGAATTGGTCATGCTAAAATGGGAGTTCACTCTGCAAGTTAACCAATCGGTCAGATTTTGCAGATGGGAAAACGCCTGGTCCTGCTATCTTTACTTTGTTCGTAAGCAAACCTGCTCATTATCAACCAAACACCTTTTTTATGCAACCAACTCAAACTACTCCCGAACGTGACCCCTACTTGTGGAAACAGGCCAAAGCCCGCGTCGGCTTTCGGATGCATCTGCGCTCCTACCTCATTGTCAATGTCGGTTTATGGCTTCTGTGGGCGGTAATTAATTTTACCGCCAGAGAGTCCCATGACGGTACACTTTACCCCTGGCCTATCTGGACAACGCTTGGCTGGGGCATCGGGCTGGCCGCTCACTATTTCTCTGTTTTCTACGGTTCCAGCGAGAAAAGCATGATTGAGTCTGAATACGAGAAGCTGAAAAATCGACAGTACTAACAAGGAAATCTGTTAGCCAGTGGTAACTCTATTATCGCTGGCTAACAGATTTATTTACTGATGACAAGGTCATATTTCGTTAGCAGACCGGGCAGATTATAGAGCGAGAACCGGGCTTTTTTCACCTTATTTTCATCGGGGTCTACTGTCAGATTGTAGGAACTGGAAAAGTCTGCCTGAGTCAGATTATTCTTCTCAAACCGGGCCAACTCCAGGTCACAGTGGTTAAACACGGCTCCAACCATCTCGCATCGCAGAAATTGCGCTTCTCTCAGTGAACACTCAACGAAATTTGTTTTCCTGAGTTTCCGGTTGAGAAAAACGGTATAGTCAAGCTGGCATTTTTGAAAATCGACGTGAAAGGCGAACGCGTTGCAGGGGCTAAAATCGACATGATTTAGCTTACAATCCAGAAAAGTGACGTCGTAAAGTTTCGTATTTCCCAATTCAACCCTCGACAGATCACAGTCGTCAAAACGGCAATTAACAAAGCTGGAACCCGTAAACGCCTTTCGCGACAAATCCAGCTTTTTGAATTGACATTGTTCAAATTCCTGCTCACGCCATTGCTCACCGATTTCGCTGTTTTGATCAAAAACCTGGTTAAAATACTCCATTATTTCTTACTAACTGATTGTATCTAATGGGTGGGTTTCAGACGGTGGCACAGATGTCATCTTTACATTTCACTGCCTAAAAAAGATGACATCTGTGCCACCGTCTGAAACCCATCCTATCTAAACGGCCACCGGGGCTTTGATGGCGGGGTGCGGATTGTAATTTTCGAGGGTAAAATCGTTGTAGGTAAAGTCAAATACGGAGCGTATGTCCGGGTTCAGCCGCATGGTTGGCAACGGGCGAAAGTCGCGGGCGAGTTGTGTCTCCACCTGCTCCAGATGGTTCATATACAGGTGCGTATCACCCCCCGTCCAAACGAACTCATGGGCCGTATAGCCGCACTCCTGCGCAATCATCATGGTCAGAAGCGCGTAGCTGGCAATGTTGAACGGAACACCCAAAAACACATCGGCACTGCGCTGATAAAGCTGACAGGACAGCTTGCCGTCAGCCACGTAGAACTGCATCAGTAAATGGCAGGGTGGCAAAGCCATATTCGGCACGTCAGCCGGATTCCAGGCCGAAATAATCATCCGACGCGAATCGGGTGTGTTTTTTAGCTGACGCAATACATCACTTAACTGGTCGATGACGCCCCCATCAGGCGTTGCCCAACTCCGCCACTGCTTGCCATATACCGGGCCGAGGTCACCGTTTTCGTCGGCCCATTCGTCCCAGATACTAACGCCATTGTCCTTCAGGTATTTAATATTCGTATCGCCTTTTATGAACCACAATAATTCGTGGATAATGGACTTGGTGTGTACTTTTTTAGTGGTCAGGAGCGGGAACCCGTCCTGTAGGTTGAAGCGCATCTGGTAGCCAAATACACTAATCGTTCCAGTGCCGGTACGGTCGGTTTTGCGGGTGCCGTTGTGGAGAATGTGGCGAAGCAGGTCATGATATTGTTGCATAAACAAAAGTCGTAAGTCGGATGTCGTCAGGCAAATTTTCCCAAAAAAAATAAACCCCTCGCCATGACTGGCAAAGGGCTAACTAACTGATTAATAAAACGTAGTAATTACGCCTGGGCTTTCTTCAAGCAGCAGGCATAATTACTATTCAGTTTATAAAGCGCAAAGAACGCAATGAAAATCGTAGCGTTCTTTGCGCTTTCCCTTGCGACCTTTGCGTTTATTATTTACGACTGGATCTCAAACGAATACGTAATCTCTGCCGATGGGCGCAGTTGAGCGGTGGCTGAACAATACTTATCCATCGACAGGTCAATGGCCCGTTTTACTTTGTCGGCGTCCAATTGACCTTTGAGCAGATATGTAATGTGTATTTTTTTGAAAGGAGCCGGAGTCGCTCCTTTTTCACGCAGCCCGTCAACTTTTAGCCGAAAATCGTCGATTACCTGTTTCTGTTTTTTCAGAATCAGGATCACGTCGATGGCCGAGCAACCCGCCAAGCCCATTAGCAGCATTTCCATGGGCCGCGCTCCAGCATTGTGGCCGCCAATGTCGGTAGCGGCATCGATGTGCTGGGCCACACCCGACTTGCCAAGTGCCTCAAAATGAAAGGCATCGTCAACGCGAACCAGTTCAACCTGCATTGTCGTATAGTCCTGAACGGGGGCAACCGATTGAGAATCAAGCATTGTCTTTTTTGCGTTTATAGGAAACAATTCGTATTTTCACAGGCTCAAACAGAAACATTCATGTCCGAAAAATTCACCGACGACCTCTTCGATCTCAAAAACGACCGGCGGTTAAGCGTGTACCTTTACCGGGCGGGTTTCGGCTGTTGGCTGCTTTATATTGTGTCGGGTGCGCGGTTTATGCACTCGATCATTACGTACCGAACAGATTTCGGGGTGTTCTCGTTCTTCCTGATGGTCATGGGCTTATCGGCCTCCATGATCTACGATTATTACCACCACCCGGCTGAATTTGCTCAGAAAAAGAAATGGCTGGCTTTCAGCTACTTGGTTCTCGCTGGCCTGATCTACTTTTTCATTCTGCACAACGATCCTTCTGCCCTCGAACAACTCTTCGGGCGGGGTTTATTCTGATCCTTGTTTTCTTTGGTTCGGCTGTTTCCCGCAAATTTATACAGTAACGTCCTGCCTTCCTGTCCTTTGCTGCTGTAGACTATTCCACGATAGCCTCTAAAACGCAGCCTTCCCGACTCGATGCAGATTGACAATGCCGTACAACCCGCCGACCTATCGGCTAAACTTGCCCAATTCTGGGAATTATCGGGACAGAAAATTCGCCTGATTGATACGCATTATGACGTATCAAAAGGCTCCCCCGTTTTTACTGTTGCCGGACAGTACACCACGCGCGGCTGGACCGAATGGACGCAGGGGTTTCAATTCGGCTCCGCCATTTTGCAGTTTGACGCCACGACAGACGTTGATTTTCTGGAGATGGGTCGCCAAAAAACGCTCGCGGTTATGGCCCCTCATATCAGCCACATCGGTGTTCACGACCACGGTTTCAACAACGTAAGCACCTACGGCAATCTGCTTCGGCTGATGCGCGAGGGGCGAATTCCTGACAATGAATGGGAACGAAATTTCTACGAACTCGCGCTAAAAATTTCCGGTGCGGTGCAGGCAAGCCGCTGGACACCCATTAAAAATGGCGGGGGCTTTATCAGTTCATTCAACGGACCACATTCGCTGTTTGTCGATACCATACGTTCATGCCGTGCGCTGGTGCTGAGCCATTCGCTGGGACACGTATTTCAGGGCGAGGGAGACATAAAAATCAATTTACTGGAGCGGGCGTTACAGCACATCAACGCCACCGCCGACTACTCCGTTTTCTACGGTGAAGGCCGCGATTCGTATGACATCAGGGGCCGCACGGCGCACGAAAGCGTGTTTAACGTGAAAGACGGCAATTTTCGATGCCCCAATTCGCAGCAGGGCTATTCGGGATTTACGACCTGGACACGCGGCTTAGCCTGGGCTATGTGCGGTTTTGCCGAACAACTCGAATGGCTCGCTACCCGCGCCGATGCTGAACTGGAACCGTTTGGCGGACGCACAACCATCGAAGCCTACATGCTCAAAGCGGCCACCGCCACCTGCGATTTCTACATTGAAAACACCCCCACCGATGGCATTCCGTATTGGGACACCGGTGCGCCGAATCTACACCGTCTGGGCGACTACCTCAACCGACCCGCCAATCCGTATAATGACTACGAACCGGTCGATAGTTCGGCAGCAGCCATTGGCGCACAGGGCTTGCTTCGACTCGGTAACTACCTGAATAACAAAGGTGATGCAGAAGCCGGTATGCGGTATTGGCAGGCCGGGTTGACGGTACTTAATACCTTGCTGGATGAACCCTATTTGAGCATGAATCCGGCGCATCAGGGCCTGCTGTTGCATTCAATTTATCACCAGCCCAACGGGTGGGATTACATACCGGCAAGCAGTAAAATCGCCAATGGCGAATCGAGCATGTGGGGCGATTACCACATCCGCGAAGTCGCGCTTTATATGCAGCGAATCATCCGTAACGAACCGTATTACGCCTTTTTTAACCGGATCGCCGGACCGTATCTACCATGAGCGCGAAATACAAACCCCGCTATTCACGAATGGCCCAGCTAAAGTCGGCTGCGGATTTGCAGAACTACCTGCAAATCAACGGTATCGGTTTGCCCTTCGATGAAACGTTGCTACCGCCCGCCGATAGTCCCTTCGGTCGCTCAATTCACCTTAAGTCGGGCAAAACCATCGGGAACAGCCTGTGCATTTTACCGATGGAAGGCTGGGATGGCACAACTGATGGGCGACCTACGGATTTTACCCGCAACCGGTGGGTGAAGTTTGCCGTGAGCGGGGCCAAATTGCTGTTCGGCTGCGAGGCTGTAGCGGTCTGTCATACGGGCAAAGCGAACCCGAATCAGTTGGTGCTAAACGCCGACACCTTCCCCGATTTTGTCCAGTTACGTCAACAAATTCTACGGCAACACGGCGAGAAATTCGGACGTACCGACGATCTGCTGATTGGCCTGCAATTGACGCATTCAGGACGGTTTTGTAAACCCGATAGCCACAAAATCTTTGCCCCGAAAATCCTGTATGCGCATCCGTTCCTCAACGCCCGATTTGGGATGTCGGCTGATTACCCGACGTTGACCGATGACGCCATCGACCAGATTATTCAGCACTACGTCGAAGCGGCCGTACTGGCCCAAAAGGCGGGATTCGATTTCGTTGATATTAAACATTGCCACGGCTATCTCGGCCACGAATTTCTGAGCGCGGTGAATCGCCCCGGCAAATACGGCGGGAGTTTTGAAAACCGTACCCGCTATTTGCGGAATATTGTAGCGGGCATCCGGCAGGCCGCACCGGGGCTTGAACTGGGGGTTCGACTGAGCGCGTTTGACTGGGTGCCGTTCAAAAAAGGCCCCGACGACGTGGGCATTCCCGAACCCACCGACCGGTACAACTTTGCATTTGGCGGGCAGGCTGACGGACTCGGCATTGATCTCACCGAACCCAAATCCCTGCTTGCCCTGATCGAATCGGTGGGGATTCAGTTGGTGTGCATCACCGGCGGAAGTCCCTATTATAACCCCCATCTGATGCGCCCGGCTCTATTTCCACCGTCGGATGGTTACCTGCCGCCCGAAGACCCGTTGCTGGGCGTGAAACGGCAACTCGACGTAACGCATGAGCTGAAACGGGCTTTTCCGAACTTAGTCATCATCGGATCGGGGTATTCATATTTGCAGGAATGGTTGCCTAACGTAGCGCAGTACGTACTCCGAACCGGCATGGCCGACAGCGTGGGCTTCGGACGGATGGTACTTTCCTACCCGACCATGCCTTCCGACATGCTCGCGGGTCAGTCACTCACCCGTAACCTGATTTGCCGTACCTTTTCGGACTGCACCACCGCACCCCGCAACGGACTGATATCGGGCTGCTACCCGCTGGACCCGTACTATAAAAAGCTACCAGAAGCCGATCAGTTAAAGGCTATTAAAGAGACATTATGAAACCGGTAGCTTTCATAACGGGTGGCAGTCGCGGTATTGGTTACGGCATCGCGGAGAAACTGGCCGATGCCGGGTTCGACCTGGCTATCAATGGAATGCGACCCGAAGAAGCCGTTCGGGATGCGTTGAACGAGTTGCGAAGTCGGGGGAGCGAGGTAATTTATTGCCCCGGTGATGTGGCGTCAACGTCGGCCCGTAGCGAGATGATGCAAACGATAAAAACCCACTTCGGGCGACTTAATGTACTGGTAAACAATGCCGGTGTGGCCCCGAAAGAGCGTCGGGATATTCTGGAAGCAACCGAAGAAAGTTTTCAATACGTGCTGACGACTAACTTACAGGGAGCGTATTTTCTGACGCAGGCAGCAGCCAACTGGATGATCGCGCAACGGGCGAAACAGCCCGATTTTTGGGGATGTATCATTAACATATCCTCCATTTCGGCCACGGTAGCGTCGGTGAATCGGGGTGAGTATTGCGTGGCGAAAGCGGGGTTGAGTATGGCAACACAATTGTTTGCCGCCCGGCTGGGTGAGTATGATATTCCGGTGTATGAAGTTCGGCCCGGCGTGATAAAAACGGATATGACGGCGGGCGTGACAGCCAAATACGACGCGCTTATCGAAGCCGGGCTTTGTGTTCAGAAACGCTGGGGTCTCCCTAACGATGTGGGCCGGTCCGTTGCTTCGCTGGCGAAAGGTGATTTTCCGTACTCGACGGGTCAGGTTATTCTGGTAGATGGCGGACTAACGTTGCCGAGGCTATAAATAGTTTGTAGTTTGTGGTTTGTAGTTGGCTGGCACCGGTCCGCCGTTGCGGTCAACAACTTGTGCGTCAGCCAACTACAAACCACAAACCACAAACTACGAACTTCCTTAAACCAATTCAATCACATGAACACAAATCCAATTTCCCGACGCGATGTTCTCAAAGCGGGCGCAGTCGGCTCTCTGGCGGCTATCGGCCTGCCCACCTACATTCCGGCGAGTGCGTTCGGAGCCAACGACCGCGTTCGGGTGGCCGTTATCGGTATCAACGGTCGCGGTAAAGACCACATTCAGGGGTTTCAGAAGCAAAAAGACGTAGAGGTGGCAACGCTCTGCGATGTAGACAGCACAGTATTGCAAAATGGAGCGGCTGAGTTTGAAAAGAAATACAGCAAAAAAGTCCAGACCATCGCTGATTTACGGCAGGTGTACGACGATAAAAACATCGACGCCGTGAGTATTGCCACACCTAATCACTGGCACGCGCTCGCGGCTATCTGGGCATGTCAGGCGGGTAAGGATGTGTACGTCGAAAAGCCCGGAGCGCACAACCTCTACGAAGGCCGGAAGTTGGTTGAAGCCGCCCATCGCTACAACCGGATTGTGCAGCATGGCGTGCAGTTGCGGAGTTCGGTCGCGGTTCAGGAAGCCATCAAACACCTGCGCGACGGCCTCATTGGGAAGGTGTATATGGCGCGGGGTCTGGTTTATAAATGGCGTCCTGATATTGGCAACAAAGGTCCCTCGCCCGTTCCATCCGAACTAAACTGGAACCTCTGGCAGGGACCGGCACAGGCCAAAGAATTCAGCAAAAACTACGTTCATTACAACTGGCACTGGTTCTGGGACTACGGCAACGGCGACATCGGCAATCAGGGAATCCACGAAACAGATCTGTGCATGTGGGGGTTAGACGTCGGTTTGCCCGAAGAAATCACCTCGGCGGGTGGCAAGTTTCTGTGGAACGACTGCAAGGAAACGCCCGAAACGCTCACCTCGATTTACAAATACCCGAAAGAGGGAAAAGTGATTCAGTTTGAGGTTCGCCCCTGGATGACCAACAAAGAAGACGGCGTCGAAATTGGCAACATTTTCTACGGCGACAAAGGCTACATGGTCATCAATGGGTATTCCGATTATAAAACGTTTTTGGGGAAAGAACGCGCACCCGGTCCGGCTCGCAACGAAGGGGGCGATCACTACGCAAATTTCATCGAAGCGGTACGGTCGCGGGACAAGTCGAAGCAGAACGGCCCCGTCGAAACGGCGCATCTGGCGTCGGGCATTGCGCATCTGGGCAACATCGCCTACCGACTGGGACGTACGCTCCATTTCGACCCGAAAAACGAGGTATTCGTGAGCGATAAAGAAGCCAATCAGATGCTTACCCGCAAATACCGCGCTCCCTTTCTGGTGCCGGAAAAGGTGTAAATCAGTTTACGGTATTCGGTTTACGGTTGGCTGACGCGCCAGTAACACTTGCGTCAGCCAACCGTAAACCGAATACCTCAAACCGAATACCGTAAACCATAAAAAAATGAAGCCAATCACTACGCCTGAACCCTCGTCAACGAGTCGCACCGTTATCAGCCAGCTTTTGCAACTGCCGGTGCTGGTGGCGGCTCTCGGCTATTTGGTTGATATGTACGACCTGTTTCTGTTCAGCGTCGTGCGGGTGCCGAGCCTGAAAGCCCTCGGCGTGGATGGCGACCGGCTGCTGAGTGAGGGTATTTTATTGCTCAACGCACAGATGGCGGGTTTGCTGATTGGTGGTATTTTCTGGGGAGTGCTGGGCGATAAAAAAGGGCGGCTTTCGGTGCTGTTCGGGTCCATTCTGCTCTATTCGCTCGCCAATATTGCCAATGGGTTCGTTACGTCGCTGGATCAGTATGTACTGCTTCGGTTTGTGGCCGGGCTGGGGCTGGCGGGTGAACTGGGCGCGGGAATCACACTCGTGACAGAGATTTTACCCAAACATATTCGCGGCTACGGAACCACGCTGGTGGCGACAATGGGCGTTCTGGGGGCCATTCTGGCGTATTTCATGGCCGATTTGTTCGACTGGCGCGTGTCTTATTTCATTGGCGGGGGTATGGGCTTACTGCTTCTCCTATTGCGCGTCAACGTGCTGGAATCGGGGCTGTTTATCAAGTCAAAACAACGGGATTTATCGCGGGGCAACGTAGGGATGCTATTCGCCAATAAAGCCCGATTAGCCAAATACATTCAGAGTATTCTGGTTGGATTGCCGATCTGGTTTGTGGTCGGCATTCTGATCACGTTCTCACCGGAATTTGGCAAAGCACTCAGTCTGAGCGAACCCATTGTGGCGGGTAAAGCGGTGATGTTCAGCTTTTCGGGGCAGGTGCTGGGCGATTTAGTTAGCGGATTTTTGAGTCAGTACATGCAAAGCCGCAAGCAGGTAATCCGGCTGTTTATGCTGCTCTCGCTGGCATTCATGCTGATTTACCTGCTCGCTCCGGTGCATGATACGACCCTCTTTTACGCCGTTTGTGTCTGTCTCGGTTTCGCCAACGGCTACTGGACGCTGTTCGTGACCATTGCTGCCGAACTCTTTGGCACCAACCTTCGCGCTACCGTTGCCACGACCGTACCGAATTTTGTTCGCGGAGCAACCATTCCTCTGAGCGCACTTTTCATTCAGTTAAAGCCTTCGTTTGGAACGCTTTACAGCGCATTAACCGTAGGCTTATTAACGATAATCGTTGCACTCACCGCTCTGCATTTTCTGGAGGAAACATTCAAAAAAGACCTGGATTACGTGGAAGAAGCATAGGAAGTATTGAGTTTTTCCGGTTTTGTAAGGTCGCAGTAATTGGCGAGAGAAGATAAACTGGTGATTATTTTTTATTGGGATCGCCCATTTCCAGCATCTGTTTCATAGACACTACCATAAATTTAGGATCGACCTCAAAGAGTTTGGCATCTATCTTTCGAGG
The DNA here is from genome assembly GCA_964244845.1 of uncultured Spirosoma sp. Lineage (GTDB taxonomy): Bacteria > Bacteroidota > Bacteroidia > Cytophagales > Spirosomataceae > Spirosoma. The sequence continues at coordinate 92,063 of CAXTKE010000004.1, read as the reverse complement.
CTCGACGGCTACTGCTGTATAGCGGGTTGCCCAACCACCATCATAATCAACAAACTGAAGCGGAGTTCCCTTTATCTCACGTAAAGGTTCGTAAAATAAGCCTACCGGTACATTTATTCCTTCGCTAACCAATGTCTCTATTTGCTTAGTTTTGTCAACTCCCTGGATAATAATCCGCTCCGTGGATATACCTATTAACTGCTTTTTTTGACCAGTTTTTTTAATCGCGTACGGTTTCAAATAACCTTTTGCTACTCGATCTTCTCTTTCCAATCTTTCATCTTCATAAGACCTTAGTATAGCCATACTTTCTGCATCTGATCTTCCCTCCAGACATAAGTATACGCCTTTAGCATTTCTAATCTGAGTTGTCCGTATTGTATCAGACGAATTAGAAAGGTTAAAATGGATTACCTCCTGTCTAATCAAATTTCCTTTTTTATAAATTCTCATTTGAGAAACGTAAAATGGGGCAGAAGTAAAATCAAGCCTTTTTAATGTATCGGCTTTATAAACTAAAACTCCTTCCTCAAAAGTAGACTGGGCAATTAAATCCAATGAACTTAAGAGTAATGTTGTATAAACAAGAAATAGTAACTGTCTGTAGTTTGGCATGATTTATTATGTCATTTGTAAACGGCAAGTTACATATCTATAAACAAAAATTAATCGGTGGAATAATATACAAACTGGATAGAGAATGAAGGCTTTTTTGACAAATTCCACTCGGCTGGCAAAGCACGATAAAAAATAAGGGCCTTCCAACCCGTTGATTACAAAGTGGGTCTATCAGGCAACCTTACCTTCTGATACGTCATGCAAAGAAAAATCTACCTGCTGCTTTTAGCACCCTTCTGGCTGGCCTGCCAACCCAACGGTTCCGATCAATTTAGTGTTGATCCCGCTCCCATTGCCTACAATGATGAGGCCCCATTGTTAAAAAAGTCGTTTTGCAACGATGCCAATTGTACCACTCCATACAGCGAGGAACATTATCAGTATAACTCCGCCAGCAAACTCATCCGAGTCGATTATTGGTATCAGGTAGCTCCGGGAAAACTGGAGTTATCGGGGTATACGGAACAAACGTATGATCCGGCTGGGCTGCTGATCAAAAAAATCCGCTACGGCAAAAATGGAACGACAACTGGCTGGACAACCTACGATGAGTCTGACTATGAATACGTTAATGGGACATTAAAAACGGAGCGTACGTATTTCAACCAGCATAATCCCGATAAGAAAATAGTAACGGGTGTGATTACCTATGAATTTAGAGACGGCAAAAAAACGGGACAGAAATGGTACGATGCTCAAAATAACCTAAGTTATCAGGTCGTCTACGGCTACATAAACAACGTGCTGAACCGCGAAACCTGGCTTGGCAACAAGGATAATGTTACGCGTATTTTCCAACATACGTTCGCCGGTAATCGTCGGCAAATTGGCGAGTACATGCCCAATTCCAGCGAACAGGTCGCGCTGATTGAGAAAACGTACGACGCGCAGGGGCGACTGTCTGCTCAGGAAACAAAAGTGAGTAATCCGCTGCTGTGCACGATGACACCGGGCATGATTCGGTATAGCTATTAACCCGAACAGGTGTAACACACGAATAGCCAGAGTGCATTTCCGCTTATCGGACAGATGTCATCTTTATTGGGTTATCGAAACAGAAAGATGACATCTGTCCGATAAGCGGAAATGCACCCAATAGCTAAACGGATATTGTTCCGGTGAAAACGCGTTTGGCGGGACCTATCAAATAAATGTTGTCGAACGAGCCATCGGGCAGGGCATTAAACGACACCCGCAGGTTGCCGCCAATGGTTTGGATAAATACCGGGTCGTTCATGGCACGCTGCTGGTGAGCGACTAAGGCAACCGCCGTCACACCCGTGCCACAGGAGTACGTTTCGTCTTCAACACCCCGCTCGTAGGTTCTGACAAACAGGGTGTTATCATCAAGGACCTGCGCGAAATTGACATTCGTGCCGTTCGGCTCAAACGTTGCGCTATATCGGATAGCCCGCCCTTCGGCGACAACATCGAGCGATTCGAGGTCATCGACAAACCGGACGACGTGGGGAGAACCTGTATTGAGAAACGTCAGTCCGTCGCGCTCTTCGATGTTAGCAACGGGACCCATTTTCAGGAAAATATCTTCTTCGCAGACAACCGCAATGTGTTCGCCATCGACTGCCCAAAAGCGGGTTTCGCTCTCAAACAAACCGAGGTCATGCGCGAACCGGACAATGCACCGGCCACCGTTACCGCACATGCTGCCTTCGGCCCCATCGGCGTTGAAATAAACCATCCGAAAATCGTAATCCGGCCTTTCGTGGCCCGAGCCATTCCGAAGTAGAATCAATCCGTCGGCTCCGATACCAAACCGACGGTGGCATAGCCGCTCGATCAGGGCCTGGTTCGTAGCAGGAAATGCCTCGTCACGGTCGTCGATCAGCACGAAATCGTTACCCGTACCCTGGTATTTGAAAAAGTTAAGCGTCATAAAAGTCCGGCAGCAACAGGCTCCGGCTGTTGCGGTTAACGGTAAATAGCAACAGCCGGAGTCTGTTGCTGCCAATAAAAAAAGCCACCTTTTCAGGCAGCTTTGATTTTTTGAGCCAACAGCCGGTTAGGCTGCTGCTTGCTTAGGCTTGCGCTCTTTAACACGAGCTGCTTTGCCCTGACGACCGCGCAGGTAGAATAACCGTGCCCGACGAACTTTACCCAGCCGTACCACCTCGACTTTGTCGATATTGGGCGATAGCAGGGGGAAAATCCGCTCAACGCCAACGCCATTCGATATTTTGCGAACGGTAAATGTTTCACCACCGCTGCTTGGGTTCCGGCGTTGAATGACCGTACCCGTGAATACCTGAATACGTTCTTTGTTTCCTTCGCGGATTTTAACGTGTACGTTCACCGTATCGCCCGCCCGAAACGTGGGCAACTCGGTGCGACGCTGCGCGTTGTCTGCCTCCACTAATTTGATTAACTCGCTCATGACCGTATATAAATCGCCAGAAAAGTATTTGCGAAATGAGCCGCAAAGATAGTAAATTTCTCAGTAGCAGAAAATACTTTTGTAAAATTACACCCGGACACCAATCCCCGATTTGATGAAAATACTAAACGTTGACCAAATCCGCGCCCTCGACCAGTCCACGATTCAGCACGAACCCATTGCGCCCATCAACCTGATGGAGCGGGCCGCGCTGGCTTTCGTCGATTGGTTTGTCGACCGTTTTCCGGCGACAAATCCAACCAAAATTTTCTGCGGATTAGGCAATAACGGGGGCGACGGCTTATGCATAGCCCGGCTGCTGCTGGAGCGCGAGTACCCCATTGAGGTGTATGTCGTTCGGTATGCGCCACGGGAGTCCGACGATTTTATGCACAATCACCGGCGGCTTAAGCTGGTTATGGACAACGTGCATTACATTGAGCTTTCGCATGATATTCCGGGCCTTCGCCATAACGAAGTTGTCATTGATGCCATTTTGGGAACAGGACTGTCGCGCCCGGCCGACGACATTGTTAAAGCCACTATTGAAGCGATTAACCGCGCTCCCGCCATGGTAGTATCTGTCGATATTGCCAGTGGATTGTTTACAGACCAGCCCAATAGCCCCACCGACGTCATTATCGAGCCGGATTATACCGTCACGTTTCAATTACCCAAACTGGCCTTCGTGCTCCCTAAAAACGGTCGCTATGTTGGCGAGTGGCACTTATTGGACATTCGGCTGCACAAACGCTATATCGACCTCGCGCCAACGCCGTACTACTTTACCCAACCTTACGAAGCTCGGTTGCTCCTTCGAAAGCGCGACCGGTATTCAAACAAAGGCACGTTTGGCCATGCGTTGCTGCTGGCAGGCAGTTACGGCAAAATTGGGGCGGCTGTGCTTTCGGCGCGAGCGTGTTTGCGGGCGGGGGTCGGGTTGCTTACGGTGCAGGTGCCGCAGTGCGGTTATGGTATTCTGCAAACGGCTGTGCCCGAAGCCATGTGCCTTCCCGATGCGCATCCGAACGTTTTGAGCGGGTCCAGCCCGGTTGAAGGGATGGAACCGGCTGCGTATTCGGCGGTGGGCATTGGCCCCGGAATTGGCAAAGCACCGGAAACACTGGCGATGCTGACAGCCCTTTTGCCAACGATAAAAAAACCAATGGTAGTCGATGCCGACGCGCTGAATCTGCTGGCCGAAAACCGGGAGCTACTGGCTTTACTTCCGCCCAACAGCATTCTGACACCGCACCCCAAAGAATTTGAACGACTGACAAAAAAATGGAATAACGACTACGAAAAGTTAGACATTCTGCGTGAGTTTACCGGCAAATATGGGGTAGTGGTTGTTTTAAAAGGCGCGTTTTCGGCTGTTGCTACGCCGGGTGGCGATATCCATTTTAACTCGACGGGCAACCCCGGTCTGAGCACCGGCGGCACCGGCGATGTGCTGACGGGTGTCCTGACGGCTCTGCTTGCTCAAGGCTATGACCCTATCGAGGCCGCCGTATTGGGTGTTTTTGCGCATGGTCTGGCGGGCGACCGCGTCGCCGAACAGCGCGGGCCGGTTGGGATGACGGCTTCGGATGTCATTGATGCGCTACGTTGGGAATAAATTCGGCCAAACGTGTGGATTTTGTTCTACGGGCGTATCTGCACGGTTTTAAACAGCCTTACGAATTAGATACCGTTTACGAAATAATGATACTATGTGCGTAGTGGATTTGGGTAAGTAGTTATACGTAATCAGCAAATTCCGGGTTTCTGCGCTATCATACCAGTTGGTAAGGCCCGAAATTTGCGGTTGACTATACGCAACTATACCTCATACACACCATGAAACACACTGCACAACGGGACTGGCGGGTTAGCCGCCCCGCCCGAAAGAGCCGGGTCATTTTCGACCAGACGACCGCGTTAGGTGGTCTTACAATAGCGTTGTTCGCCTACATCGTGTACTACTTTATTTATCCAATGATGGCTAAAGGACTGCTTTGGTAAACGGTTGATCCCAACGCAAAAATCCCCCGTCAGGCTTTACCTGACGGGGGATTTTTGCGTTGGGGGTTTGCTGTAACGCGGGTGGGAACCCGCTTCCATCTATAAAAAGCGGGTTCCCACCCGCGTTACTTAAAATCTCTTAACTCATCAATTGATACGTAGCGAAAGCGGCAACGTAGGCCAGTACCATCATGTAGGCCAACTGTACGGCGGGCCATGTCCAGCTTTTGGTTTCGCGCTGGGTAGCGGCTAAGGTGCTCATACACATCATGGCAAACACGTAAAAAACCAGTAGTGACCAAGCCAGTGCGGGCGTGTACATCGGCCCGCCCGTAATGGGGTTGCGCTCCTGCCGAAGCCGATCCCGGATGGTTACGTTCGCGTCGTCGGCCCCGCTCCCGATGCTGTAAATCGTTGACATAGTGCCTACAAACACTTCGCGGGCGTAAAACGAACTCAACAGCGCGATACCAATTTTCCAGTCGTAACCGAGGGGACGAATGGCCGGTTCGATGAAGTGACCGAACGCTCCGGCATACGACGCTTCGAGCCGTTCGGATGCAATTCGATTTTGCAACTCCTCCCCCGACCGAGCCGATTTTTCCTGCCGTACTCTGTTTTCTGCCTGCTCCATCGCGTTGCCGGGGCCGTAGCTGGAGAGCACCCACAGGACAATCGAAATGGCCAGAATAACCCGCCCGGCTTCCCACACAAACGACCGGACGCTCTCCCAAACCGTTAGCCCGACGTGATTCCAGCGGGGCAGTTTAAACGTGGGCAGTTCCATAATAAAATAGCCCCGCTCTTTCGTTTTCAACACAAGTTTAAGCACATAAGCCGCCAGCAGCGCACTAACCAGACCCAGCAAATACAGGCTCATCAACGCCAGCCCCTGCAAATGGAACAGACCCAGAAACCGCTGGTTGGGCACTACCAGCGCAATCAGAATGGTGTAAATGGGCAGCCGGGCCGAACAACTCATCAGGGGCGTTACCAGAATGGTGATGAGCCGGTCACGCCGGGTGCCAATGCTGCGGGTCGCCATGATAGCAGGCACCGCACACGCTACCCCCGAAATAAGCGGCACGACGCTCCGGCCATTCAACCCGAATTTACGCATGATGCGGTCCATGATGACCATCACCCTCGCCATGTAACCCGACTCTTCGAGCAGGGCAATTAAAAAGAACAGAAACGCAATCTGCGGAATAAAGACCAGAATGCCGCCAATACCCGCCAGAATACCGTCAGTCAGCAGGTCGGTAAGCGGACCTGCGGGAAGACTCTCTTTAAGTTGCCCATTCAGCCAGGCAACACCCGTGTCGATGGCGTCCATGAAGGGTTGTGCCCAGGCGAAAATAGCCTGAAAAATCAGGAGCAGCACAAAGCCAAAAATGGCATAACCCCAAACCGGATGCAACAACACGCGGTCCAGTTTCTGACTCCAGGTGGGCTGGTTGGCCGGACGCTCATCGGTAACGGCTTCGGCCACAACCGTTGCAATGCGTTTATACCGCGTAATGGTTTCGCCCGCCTGAAAGGTTGGTTCGCTGAACTGGTATTTATCAATAAGGGTGTCTAAACCAGTCCGTTGCGGCTGGTTTAAAAACGAGAAACCATCGTGCTGAATGACGTACTGAAGAGCAAGATAGTTGTTACTGAGCTGGTATTGGGCTTTGGTATCGGCAATGAGCGCAGTGGCTTCTTCAGCCGGATCGAAAAAGAGTTTGCCGGGTAGCATTGGCTCGTGAATCTGTCCCAGAACGGCTTTCTTGAGCTGATCGATGCCTTCGCCCGTACGGGCATTAATTCGCACAACGGGCACGCCGAGCCGCATCGCCAGCCGCACCGAATTGACTAATTTCGTCTGTTGACGAGCTACATCGAGCATGTTCAGGGCCAGCACAGTAGGTACGCCCAGATCAGCCACTTGTGTAAAAAGCAATAAATTTCGGTGCAGGTTAGACGCATCGACTACCACAACGGCCACATCGGGATAGTCGGGATGGCGGGGATTGGCCAGAATATCCGTAACGATTTGTTCGTCTAACGACTTGGGATAAATGGAGTAAACGCCGGGAAGGTCAATAACGGTCGCTGTATTCTGCGAATCGATGGGCCACGTCCCGGATTTTTTATCCATTGTGACGCCGGGGAAGTTACCCGTTTTCTGACGCAGGCCGGTCAGTTGATTGAACAGCGACGATTTACCGGCATTGGGGTTACCGATAAGGGTAATAATAGGAGATGATTTCAAGGTAGTTACGGCCTACAATCTGCGGTTTATGTGGTCCGTCGCTACGGTGGCCCGTCGCGCTTCACTCAAAAAGCGCAGCCTCTAAACGCTTAATTCTCAATCAGTATAGTAGCGGCTTCGGATTTGCGCATGGCTAAACAATACCCCGCCACATTCAAACAAATTGGATCACCAAGTGGAGCTTTGCTATGCAAACAGATTTCCGCACCCGGCAGGCACCCCATTTCAAGCAGTTTAAGCGACATTAACTGATTGTTGAACGATTGGATGGTGGCTCGTTCGCCAATTTTCAGGTCAGCTACACTACGTTTACTCATCGCCTTGGTGCCGGGGTGATGCGGCTGTTTTTATTTAGATTCAATTTAATTAACGCAAGATTACAACGGAAAGTTTTTCGATGCAAATCTATCTTACGATGGAACGCTGATTTTTAAGATTTTTAGGATCACCTATGATTTTATGTAGCCTGGGGGGTCGATAGCTGGTGACGCATTAGCCAAAACAGGGCACTTTTCGGGGCAGTTCAGTCCTAACTGCCTATTCAGGCGTTGACATCTTTCTTAAATCAGCCTAATCATAAAAATCAGCGGTCTATTGATTGTAGTAAATCCCATGCAAACCGAACAATAGTGGCGGCAATGATGAGCAGAAAGAATACGCGGATGAACTGATTACCTTTTAATATAGCCAGTCGTGCGCCCAGAAATGCGCCACAAAAGTTAGCGCCTGCCATTGGCAGGGCAATTGTATAGAGGATTTTGCCTTCGCTGGCAAAAAATAAAGCGCTGGCTAAATTCGTCGATGCATTCACTAATTTGGCGTGGGCACTGGCTTTCAGAAAATCAAAGCCAATGAGCGCAATGAAGCCCAGTACCAGAAAACTGCCCGTTCCCGGACCGAAAAAGCCGTCATAAAAGCCAATTCCTGCGCCCATCACCCACATACGAAGCCGTTGTTGCCGATTCGTCAGGCTATGCCGGGATGCCTGCCCCAAATTTTTATTCAGCAGCGTGTACGTAAACACCAGCACCAGAATAACCAGTGCAAAAGGTTTCATAAACTGATTGGGCACTTGCGCCAGTGTCCAGGAGCCAATCCAGGATGCCCCGAACGCAATAGCCATGGTGGGGCCAATGAACCGCCCCCGAATAACTACACGCCGACCATATTGAAAGGCACCCATCAGACTGCCAAACAGGGAGGGTATTTTGGTTGTACCAATGAGCGTTGGCACCGGATACTGAGGCAGGCTGAACAGCAGGGCGGGCGTTTGAATCAGCCCGCCCCCGCCAATAATTGCGTCGATGAAACCAGCCAGAAATGAAAAACCACAGAGCATTAGTGTAGTCGAATAATCCATTGATGAGCGTGTACTCGTTTATAACAGAACGTCGTATACAGGCTCCACTTTCTCGGGCAACCCACTCTCGCCAAGCATGTCTTTAAGGTCAATCTCTATATTCCGGATGATGGTAAAAATCGGCACGTCGTTCACTAATCCTTCAAATGGATTCTCGCTGTAATCGCCGTTGAGTTCCATACTGCCAAATACCCAGCTAACAATCATATTACTTGGAATCAGCAGCCAGATAAAGCTATCGCCCATTTTAGCAAACTCGCTCACCAAACCGAAGGGCAGCAGAAAGGTAAAAAGGCCAATAAATAGCATGCTGGTGGTGGCAAAGTGGCGTGGAAACGGAAAGTTCTTGATACGCTCCGACCGACCCTGTTCCGCCAGTAGTTCGGTAATAAATTTCTGCAACTCCATATGCCGAAAGTCTTCCAGTAAACCCTGAGTGCGGAGTTGGGCGAGGTGCTGGCTCTGGCGATCCATCAGTTGAACAGCCGCGTTCTTTTTGCCGGTCAGCCACTGCAACTCGTCGGCACTGAGGTAAGGCGATAATTCACCTTCCCAGGAACCGAACGCGAACTTCTTCTCGAAATAATTTCGATACCAGGCATTTGTTCGCTGCTGATGCTCCCAGGCGGTACGCTGCCACATGAGGTGTTTTAGGGCATAGAGCCACGCAATGTGACGATAAATGAGAATTTTCTTCTCCTCATCTATCCGTTCCTCCGAAACCGACGTACCCGGCAACTCGTTCGTCACAAACGCTCTGACAGCCGCTGCAAAGGCCCGGCTTGAGTTGGTAATGCCACCCCAGATTTTGCGGGCTTCCCACATTCGGTCGTATGACTGGCTATTTTTAAATCCGACATAGAACGAAACCGCTGTGCCAATCAGCGACACGGGCAACCAGGGAATAGCTACCCATTTCCAGCCGAGTACATCATACATGAGCAAAACGGCAAGGCTTACCAAAAAAGAATAGAGCAGTACCCGCCAGGTAAAGAAATAGATCAGTGTTAAGTTGAACGAGCGTTTGATATACATACACGAATGAATGGGTTAACAGAAGTGAGTGATTCGCTTAGGTGTGAACACCTACCACACCTGCAAAACGTTTTTTGATACATGTTCAGACAAAAGCGTGACAATATACGAGTCATCACAAAAGCAGAAGGCAAAACTATTTCTTTTCCGCGTCAGCATTGCACCGTAAATTTGCCGTAATAAACCATAGAGCATGGCAGAATCGGTACGGCAGATGAGCGCGTTGATGCGGAAGGAATTTCTGCTGGAGTGGCGGCAACGCTACGCGCTCAACGGTATGTTACTGTATATTGTGGGAGCGGTGTTTGTCTGTTACCTCAGCTTCAACGCCCGACGCGGTCAGTTAACGCCGATTGTGTGGAATACGCTGTTCTGGATTATTCTGTTGTTTACGGCTATCAACGCCATTGCCAAGAGTTTTGTACAGGAACGGGCCGGACGCCAGTTGTACTATTATACGCTGGCAAGTCCGCAGCAGATTATCCTCTCGAAAATTCTCTACAATACGGCCCTGATGCTCGTATTATCATTTTTAGGGTTTGGCGTGTATGCGTTTGTGCTGGGCAATCAGGCTCAGGATGTACCGCTCTATCTGCTCACGCTGGTGCTGGGTGCGGTGGGTTTTGCGGCTTCGCTGACGCTGGTATCGGGCATTGCCAGCAAGGCCGAAAACCCGGCAACCCTGATGGCCGTACTGAGTTTTCCGGTTATTCTGCCGTTGTTGCTGATGTTACTGAAAATATCGAAAAATGCGCTCGACGGTCTTGACCGAAGCGTAAGTTGGAACGAAATCGGTACGGTGCTGGCTATTGACGCCATCGTGCTGACACTATCGTGGTTGTTGTTTCCGTTTCTGTGGCGGAGTTAGATTCGTTTGACGTTTGTAGTTCGTGGTTTGTAGTTGGCAAAACCAGAGCAATTAAAAACGTCAAACCACAAACTATAAACGATGAAAAAGAACTGGTGGAAGGCCCTTGCGGTCCTGATTTATGTGTACGTTATTTTCCAGGGAATGCTCGGAACGGTTCCCCGCTTGCCCATCCTGAACGAGAGCATTCGGAACGTGTATTTCCACGTATCGCTCTGGTTCTCCATGATTATTCTGCTCATTGCGTCGTTGGTTTATGCCGTTCGGTATTTGCGGAAAGGCCGGATTGACGATGACCGAATTTCGGTGGAGTTTGCCAATACAGGCATTCTTTTTGGCGTGTTGGGTTGCCTAACGGGATCGCTTTGGGCCAATTTCACCTGGGGCGAACCCTGGCCGAACGACCCGAAACTGAACAGTGTCGCCGTTGGGATGCTGTTGTATTTTGCCTACCTGATTCTGCGCGGCTCGTTTGATGATGAGCAGCGACGCGCCCGCATCTCGTCGGTTTACAATATTTTCGCCTTTGCCGTTTTCGTCCCGCTGATTTTCATTTTGCCCCGTCTGACGGATTCACTGCATCCCGGCAATGGCGGCAACCCGGCGTTCGGCCAATATGATATGACCGGCCCGATGCGGCTGGTGCTTTATCCGGCGGTTATTGCGCTGACGCTCATTGGCGTCTGGATTACCGAACTGCGTGTGCGGCTACGGCGGGTGAAAGCGGCTGTTGAGGAGTAAAGTAAGTATCGCGTTTTCTGTGATTAGGCAAATGAGATGTCATCTTTTGGTGCATCCGAATGAGAAAGATGACATCTCATTTGCCTAATCACAGAAAACCTGTTTTCGGAATGATTCGGCTTAATTTTACGTTATTTTTATACCTATTCTGTCCTGCAATGCAACGGCTTACCCGACTTCCTTATTTACTCCTGACTTTGCTCTTACTTAGTCAAAACCTGATGGCTCAACAGCCTGTTACGAACGGTATTGAGATGGCTGACCGGCTTCGGGCGGACGGCAAAATATGGGTTGTCGTGGCCGTTATTGCTGCCGTGTTTGCGGGTATAATCGGGTATCTTATCCGGCTCGACCGGCAGATTGGCAAGCTTGAAAAAGAAGTAAAGGACAAAAAGAAAGATTATAGTTTGTAGCGTCTGCTGAATAACTACGAACCACAAACTGTAAACCGTTTAATTTATATGAAACTCTCTCATATTCTCGTTATCGTTGTCATTGCCTTAGCCATCGGCATTATCGTTTCTACGGCGGGCGATGCCAGTTCCTACGTTACCTTTAAACAGGCTACCGAACTCGCACAGGACGGCGACGACAAAATGATTCACGTCGTGGGCAAAGTGCAGAAAGACAATGCAGGCCGTATTACCGACATGCTTTATAATCCGGCCATCGACCCAAACCACTTCGAGTTTACGCTGGTCGACAAAGACAACCGTTCGCAAAAGGTCGTTTACAACAGCCCCAAACCACAGGATTTCGAGCGGTCGGAGCAGATTGTGATTATCGGTGCGATGCAGGGCGACCATTTTCAGTGCAACAAAATTCTGCTGAAATGCCCGTCGAAATACCAGGATGGGAAGTTAGAAACAACCGAACACACAGCAAAAACCGCACAGCTATGAGCGAGGCTGAATGGGATGCATGGGATAAGCAGATAGAGCGTGATCTTCTTGAAGGCCGACTGGATAAGCTGATAGCTAAAGCACATGAAGATCATAAACAGGGGCTGACGTTGTCATTTGAAGAGGGCCACCGTGTTTATCGGCAAATGTTGGGAAAGAAACAGACTCAGCCCAAATAGATTCTTTTATCAATCAATGATACACACAACAGTCGGGCAACTCGGCCACTTTTTCGTTATTCTTTCGTTCGTTACGGCACTCGTCGCAACAGTTGCTTATTTTTTGTCGGCCCTCGGTCGTGGAAGTACGGCACAAACTCAATCCGTTGAGGAACTGCAACTGGCTTACGCGGGTGAATCCAGTTTCAACGGTAAAACCGCAAAGCGTAAGGCACCACAAACGTCAAACGACAAACAACCAGCGCAAAAAGACGACTGGCGGACGCTGGCACGGTGGGCGTTCTACATACACGGCGCGGCTGTCGTGGGTGTGGCGGCTTCGCTGTTTTACATCATTTTCAATCACTATTTCGAGTACCATTACGCCTGGAGTCACTCGTCGCGGGCGTTGCCGGTTCAGTACATGATTGCCTGTTTCTGGGAAAGTCAGGAAGGGTCGTTTTTGCTCTGGCTGTTCTGGAATGCGGTGTTGGGAGCGGTGTTGATTCCGAAAGCCGGTAAGCAATGGGAAGCCCCGATGATGGCCATTTTTGCACTGGTACAAACGTTTCTGGCGTCTATGATTCTGGGCGTTGTGTTCGGCGATACGTTCAAAATTGGCTCCTCCCCTTTCCTGTTATTGAGCGAGGCTATGCCCGACGCGCCCATTTTCACGGCAGACCCAAACTTTGTTCCCAAAGACGGGAACGGCCTGAACCCACTGCTTCAGAACTATTGGATGGTGATTCACCCGCCAACGCTGTTTCTCGGTTTCGCCCTTACGTTAGTTCCGTTTGCCTACTGCATTGCCGGTTTGTGGCGCAACCAACCGCTCGAATGGATTCGCCCCGCCCTACCCTGGACGCTTTTCGGTGCCATGATTCTGGGAATCGGGATTATGATGGGTGGCTACTGGGCCTACGAAACGCTCAATTTTGGCGGTTACTGGAACTGGGACCCCGTCGAAAATGCGGTTTATGTGCCCTGGCTCGTTATGGTGGCTTCGCTGCACACGATGCTGATTGCCAAACGCTCGTCAACGGGTTTGAAATCGGCCATTATCCTGTCGATCAGCACCTTTCTGCTCATTCTGTACGCAACCTTCCTGACCCGGAGCGGTATTCTGGGCAATGCATCGGTTCACTCATTTACGGACTTAGGGTTATCCGGGCAACTACTGGTGTATCTGCTGGTATTTGTGGTACTGTCCGTATTATTGATGGCCCGCAAGTGGAAGTACGTTCCGAGCGACGAGAAAGAAGCGTCTGTTTATAGCAAAGAATTCTGGCTGTTTATTGGCGCAACGGTGCTTTGTCTGGCGGCTTTTCAAGTCATTGCCACCACCTCGATTCCAGTGTACAACAAGGTTCTGGAAGCGTTTGGCAAGGTGTCCAATCTGGCCCTGCCCGCTAATCAGATTGCCCACTATAACAAATTTCAGGTTTGGTTTTTTGTGGTCATTGCGCTCATGAGTGGCATTGGGCAGTATATGTGGTGGCGCAAAATTGAAGGTAAAAAGTGGGAAGCCCTTATTACGCCCGGCATTCTGACACTGCTTATCAGCGCGGCCCTGATTGCGTTTGGTGAAGTCAAAAATCCCGTTTACATGGCCCTGCTGTTGGCTTCGGTGTTTGCGCTGATGACCAACGGCACGATTTTACTGGGCATTATCCAGGGTAATTATCGGTTGTCGGGTGGAGCCATTGCCCACATGGGAATGGCCCTGATGCTGATCGGTATTCTGTATTCGGCGGGTTTCTCGAAGGTGATTTCGGTTAATAACAGCGGGCTGCTTATCTCAAAGCAGGAGGAGTTTACCAAAAACGACAACAAAGAAAATAAGGAAAATACGCTGTTGTGGCTCAACCAGCCGGAGCGCATGGGGCCGTATCAACTGACGTATCGCGGTCAGCGTATCGAAGCCCGCGACGTGCCCGGTTTTATTCCCCGAAAGGATGTTGAAGTCATTGAAGGCGACTTTCACGGCATTGCCCAGCGCGACATTGAGCAGAACGGCAAGATTTATCATAAGAAAGGCGATACACTGGCTCTCTATCCCGAAAATACCTATTACGATGTTGAGTATCGGGAGCCGGGCGGCAAAATTTTTAACCTGTATCCACGTGCTCAGGTAAACGAGCGAATGGGTTTGCTGGCCTCGCCCGACATCCGGCACAAAGTTGACCGCGACATGTACACCTTCGTGTCGTCGGTGCCGGACCCGACTGCGGAGAACACTTGGGAGAAGACCGAAACGTATAGCGTTGCCATTAAAGACACGTTTTTCCTGAATGACTACGTAGCCATTCTGGACGATGTGGCCCGGACAAACGAAGTCGACGGCATGGAAATTGGCCCCAATGATGCGGCCGTCCGGGCGAAGGTTCGGGTGCTCGATAAAAACGGCGAACACATTTTAAGTCCGGCGTTTGTCATCAAAAATCGCATGGTGGCTCACCCCGCCGAAACGAGCGACGAGTTGGGCGTTCGGATTCAACTGAATGAAATCAATCCCCAAACCGGCAAATTCACCTTCGCCGTTAACCGGACCCAGCGCGATTATATTGTGATGAAGGCACTTGAAAAACCGCTCATCAATCTGCTCTGGATTGGAACGCTTGTTGTCGTACTGGGCTTCCTGATTGCCACCATTCGCCGGTATCGGGAGTTCAGAAAAACGGGAGCTAACGTATAGTTTGAGGTTTGACATAACTGGTCACCGGGTTGAAACCCGGTACAAGTCATTGTACCCTATCACTTGCACCGGGTTTCAACCCGGTGACCAGTTGTTGCCCAACTTACGCTTATGAAACTTCGTGAAATTCTTCTCTTAGCCGTTGCGGTCGGGTTTTTGGTTATCTGGATTGCTGAATACCAGCGCACGACCTTTATCGACAGTTACTGGCTGTTGATGATGTGTCTGGGTTTTCTGCTGGCCTTGCAATATGTTCGTAACAAACGGCTCGAACGCGAAAAAGCCGTCTCGCCAACGATCAAACAAATGGTTGAAGACCGGAAGAAGAAGAAATAAGGTTTGTCGTTTACGGTTTGTGGTTGGCTGACGCGTTCGTGTATGCGTCAGCCAACCACAAACCGTAAACGACAAACCATAAACTGTAAACTGTAAACTGTAAACCTTAGTTGGAATCTTACGTCCTTTTATTCGGTGCGCTCCTGGCCCTTGTGCTGGCCGGTTTTTTCTCAGCCGTCGAGATGGCGTATGTGTCGGTCAATCGGTTGTATTTTGAGTTGCACAGCAAGCAGGGACCGTTGAGCGAAAAACTCGTATCCGACTTTCTGAAAAACCCCATTCTATTCGTTGGCACAACCCTGACGGGCAATACCCTCTTTCTGGTTCTGTATGCGGTGCTGGGCGTTACGGTGCTGAATCCGCTGCTGATGGTTGTTTTGCCCCCCAGTTGGACGGTCCATGAGTCCGTATTCATTACCATTGAAACACTCCTTCTGACACTTATTTTTCTACCCTTAGCCGATTACATTCCCAAAAGCCTCGCCCTCATTCACCCCGACCGATTTCTGGAAGCACTGGCCGTTCCCCTTTGGGTCATTTACAAAACCATTGCACCCATTGTTCGGGTGCTGGTTGGTACAGCGCGGTTCTTTATTCGCTATGTTTTGGGTAAACGAAACCCCGAAATACGCCCGGTTTTCGGCCTCACTGACCTTAATCATTACCTCCAGCAACTGAACCAGACAACCGACACCGAACAGGATGTTGAGGTTGATACCCAGATATTTAACAACGCCATTGAGTTCCGCGATGTGCGTGTACGGGCCTGCTTGGTGCCGCGCACCGAGATTACAGCCATTGCCGTCGATGATTCGGTGGAAGAGCTTCGGCAGGCGTTTCAGGATAGCGGTCACTCGAAAATTGTTGTTTACCGCGACACCATCGACGATGTGATTGGCTACTGCCATGCGCTGGCTCTGTTTAAAAAACCAGCTACCGTCGAAGAAATTATTACGCCTATCATTACCGTTCCCGAATCCATGCCCGCCCAGGATCTTTTGCTGCGTTTTCTGTCGGAGCGCAAAAGTCTGGCCTTAGTAGTCGATGAGTTTGGCGGCACGGCGGGTATTGTGAGCGTTGAGGATATGGTCGAGCAAATTTTCGGTGAGATTCAGGACGAATATGACACCAACGAAGACTGGGTTGAGCAACAACTCGACGAGACGAACTGGCTGCTGAGTGCCCGCCATGAAATTGACGACCTCAATAAAACCTACGGATGGACCATCCCGATCGGCACATACGACACGCTGGGCGGTTTGATTTTATCCATTCATGAAGATGTGCCGCAGGTGGGCGAAGTAATTGATTTTTCGCCGTTTACGTTTACGATCATGTCGATGGACGGCACCCGGATTGATACCGTACAAGTCCATTTGAGAAAAGAGTAATGTTTGTTTTTATTAACACCGACAGGGAATAGACAAAATCAGATTAGATTATTTTGTTTGACCCCGTCGGGGTCAAACTAAGCTGTCGGATAATCAAAGTTAAATTAGCCTGATTACGTACTGCCCCAGAAATTTGACCTTAATTTTATAGTTAACTCGTGAATACAGCCTCCGCATCCATTCAGCAAACCGTAGCGCAGCACCTGCTCGCCGTGAAAGCAATCCGGCTCCAGCCTACCGAACCCTTTACGTGGAGTTCGGGCTGGAAGTCCCCTATTTACTGCGACAATCGGGTTACGCTGGCCTACCCGGATGTGCGTACGTTCATTAAAAATGCGCTCGCCGAACTCGTCCAGTATTACTATCCTGGTGTACAGGTCATTGCCGGTGTTGCCACAGCGGGCATTCCGCAGGGCGCCTTGGTTGCCGACGCGCTGAACCTCCCCTACTGCTACGTCCGGCCCGAACCCAAAGCCCACGGCATGGGCAAACAGATTGAAGGCTATCTGGAAACGGGCCATAAAGTCGTTGTGATCGAAGACTTGATTTCGACCGGCGGCAGTTCGCTGAAGGTGGTCGATGCGTTGCGGGCAGCCGGTACTGAGGTGCTGGGCATGGCCGCAATTTTCACCTATGGATTTGAATTAGCTGACCAGAATTTTGCGGGCAAAAATGTACCTTTAGTTTGCCTGAGCAACTACGATGCCCTGTTGACCGAAGCACAATCGCTCAACTATATTCCGGCTGATGCAATGAACTCACTGGCTGCGTGGCGCAAAAACCCGGCTGGGTGGGGTGTTTGAGACGCTTAAAGTGATTCAATAAAACAACCTGCTCGTATGGCTGAAATCGAACATACCCCCGCTCCCGACATTACAAAAACGTATACGAATGGCGAAATCACGGTTGTCTGGAAACCCGGCGTTTGCATTCACTCGAAAGTATGCTGGACACAATTGATAGCCGTTTTTAATCCCCGAGAGCGTCCCTGGATAAAGATGGATGGGGCTGATACCCAGCGAATTTCTGAACAGGTAGACCGTTGTCCTTCGAAAGCATTGAGCTATTTTTGGAACGAAAATCCTGTTCAAACGGCTGACATACAAGCCGAAAGCCTTGTCGAAGCCCTGCCCAACGGCCCGTTACTGGTTTATGGTAATCTGAAAGTGAAAGATGCACAGGGCCACGAAACACAGAAAAATAAAGTCACGGCTTTTTGCCGGTGCGGAGCCAGCAGCAACAAACCCTACTGCGATGGTTCACACCTCAAAGTGGGTTTTGTTGGCTAAAGCATCGACTTCAGATCCGACCCGTGTGTTGGATAAGCAAATAAGGTACTGACCAGTTCGGTGGCTGGAATACGATATTTCATAGCCAGCGTGAGCATATTGATTGTCTCATCGCTGCCCGAACCCAGCAGGTGAGCACCCACTACTTGATCCGTTTTTTCGTCAATTAATAGCTTGAAACCCGAAAACGGTTCATTGATCCGGCGGCTGCTGTACCAGTCGGCGGTTTCCTGAAACGTCACCTTTACAGCCAGGCCTTTTTCTTTGGCCTGCTCTTCTGTAAGCCCGACGGATGCCAGTGGCGGAAGGGTGAATACGACACTCGGTACGGGATTGTTAGCAAACTTAGTTCGATTGCCGTTCAGCATGTTATCGGCCACAATTTGCCCCTCATACGAAGCGAAGGGCGTGAGTGGCAAGCCTTTATCGGCAACATCGCCACAGGCATAAACGGCCGGATTCGAGGTACTTTGCAGAAATTCATTAACTAATATGCCCTTCTTTCCAACCTCGACCCCGGCCTTTTCCAGATTCAGTTCGGCCACGTCGGCAACGCGACCGGCGGCATGAACAACCAGCCCGGTCGAAACAGAGTGTTCTTTTCCTTTTTGGGTGTATCGAACGGTCAGATTATCGGGCTTGCCCATTACGGCGGTTACGCTGGCTTCCAGCAAAACTCGAATGCCAATGGCTTCCGTTGCGTTTACCAACAAACTAACTAAATCAGCGTCGAAGCCTTCCAATGGTCGTTTTCCCTGATGCAGAATCGTTACCTGTGCCCCGGCGCGGGCGGCAATATGGGCAAACTCGAACGCAATATATCCACCGCCAACCATAACTATTTTTTCGGGCAGTTGCGGCAGTTCCAGAAAGCCGGTGCTATCCGTGAGTAATTTCTCGCCGGGTATAGCGATCGGTTTGGGTCGCTGGCCGGTGGCAATAGCAATGTGTTCAGCCTGTAGTTCGTCGTCGCCAACGCGCACCGTATTGGCCGACACAAACGTAGCCGTGCCATGAAAGGTACTGATACCCAGATCAGTAAATTTAGTTTCGGTCTTTTCGGAAACTGAATCGGTAAATGTTTTCTTGAACCGCATCAGCGCGGGCCAGTCGATGGCCGGTTCATTTATGATCCCTTTCCCCTGCATCTGCCGGGCGCGGGCAATGATTTCGGCGGCTCCAACGAGCACTTTTTTCGGGTCGCAGCCGCGCTGCGAACACGTACCGCCAAACGGTAATTTATCAATAATGGCAACCGTTTTACCCGCTTTTCGGGCAGCCTGCGCAACGGTTGCTCCCGCCGAACCCGTACCGATAACCAGAACATCGAAGGTTTGTAAAGACATTGCAGTAAGTGTAGTTTAGGCTATACAACACACAGAGGCCGGAACTGGCTGTAAAATCGGGTGATTATTTTCCGCCTTTGTTGATAAACCTACCGTCGGTCATACCTGTTCCTTACTGATGGCCTGGGTTGGCCATTTCCTGACCACTTCTGACCACTCCCGACTACACCAAACGCACCCGCCCATACCCTAAAACGTATCAAAATCCGTACCCCGCCGTTAGCTGCCAGAGCGTTGTTTTGGCCGTAAAACGGGTGTCGTTGCCGGGCGTGACGATGCCCACCTGCGACAGATCGGACAGGTTGCCCTCATACCGCACATCGAGTTGCAGACCGGCCAGCGTCAGGCCAACGCCCGCCTGATACCCGAATACGGCCTGCTTGAACGTATCGTCGATGGATTGTGAGGTGTATTGATTCAAGGCGTCTTTGAGACTCTGGCTGTTCGAGATGGTCAGGGAAGCCATCGGACCGGCGTTCAGGCGAAGCGGCCCCAGTTTGAAACCAATCAGCACCGGCACGTCGAGCGTAGTAAACCGAACGTCGATCTGCTGGCTCGCCAGCCCCGACCGGATTACATCGAACGAGCCGCCTTTGGCTGAAAAAAGCAGTTCAGGCTGGATAAAAATTTTCTTGCCGAACCGAAAAAAAGCTCCGCCCACAATGCCCGTTGTACTTTTGCTGTTGTCCTGAAAAAAATCATAGACAACCTGCCCGCCCGACAAAACCGGGATGCCACCCGGACCGGTAAGCCGGGGCGTTTTGAGTTCGAGTGTATTGAGTTGGGAGAAGTTGGCACCAACTTTAATACCAAACGTAAAAAACTTGCCCGTGCCGCCAAACTGGGCGAAACCGATGCCGGGCAACAGGAGAAAAATCAGCGTAAATCGATTCATAGCGAATGGCATTTAAATCATGTAAACCTCTTTTAACCAGACATTTACTGTTCATACCGGACGCTACCATTTTTCCGTAGTAGCACTCGGTCCGGCTGGGCGCGATTCTACGCCTGTAAGCAGATTAATTAGCTTCGACGACTTCGCAAAAGCAACCGTTTCGGGCAAACAAACGTATGGGTGGTCAGGGGGGGTTAATGGGATACCCTTCACTCAAAAAATGCTTGAATTACCCGCAAAATAACCGACCCTTGTTCCTGATTTACGTCTACTCAATTCATGACTATGCTCTATAACATTGCTCTTCTGGATGACCACCGGGTAGTACTGGAAAGTTTTGCGAATCTGCTGGCAACCTCCCATCATTTCCGGGTAGCCGGGATGGCTAATGACAAACCGTCTCTGCTGGCTATTCTGGATCAGGCTCAGGCGAACCGCTGCGCCGTCGATGTGCTGGTAACCGACCTGCTGATGCCCGCCCTCACCGGAACCGAACTGATTCCAACTATAAAAAATCAGTATCCAAATTTAGCCGTTCTGGTCCTGTCCGGCTCCGACGACCCGGCACTGGTTCGGCAGGTAATGCGGGCCGGAGCCAACGGGTACGTGACCAAAACAGCCGACAAAGCCGAACTGTTCGATGCTATACTGGCGGTTGCCGCCGGACGGCAGTATATGGACAGCCGAATTTTTCTGATGGACGAAGCGAAACCGGCCTCCCCCACCAGCAACCCCCTGACCGAGCGGGAAACGCAGGTTGCCAGCCTGATTCTGGACGAACTGTCGAGTATGCAAATCGCTGAACGGCTGTTCATTTCGTTCAATACTGTTGAAACGCACCGCAAGCGAATTTACCAGAAGTTAGGCGTCACAACCTCGCTGGGTCTGATGAAATACTCGCTCAACCGAGGATTCATGCGGCTGTGAGGGGAACAAGAATACTCGTTTTCGTTCCCCTTTCTTCGCCCTCTTCCATCCGAAACTGAGCACCAATCGTTTCGGCCCGTTCGCGGATATTGTGCAGCCCCATACCGGCCTCTGCAAACGGATCAATGCCAATGCCATCGTCGGTTACCTGAACCGCCAGCCAGCCGTTATGCCGAACCAGTTTTATATGAGCTTGCTGCGCCTGTGCGTGCCGCAGAATATTCGTGCAAAGTTCTAAGCAGATGAGGTACAGATTGAACCGGGCCTCCTGCGTTAGCGGAATTTTGCCCGCCGGTTCGCAGGTTAGCGAGAACACCGTTTTGCCGGTCATGTTCAGTTTTCTGATCAACCCTTTGAGCGATACCGTTAACTCCTGCTGGAGCAACTGTTCGGGAATGAGGTTGTGCGACAGTTGCCGGACCTGCGTTGCCGCATCGTTGAGCAGATCGAGGCTGCTTTGATACAACTTTTTTTCGCGGGGGGGCAGCACATCCGTATCAATCGTTTGAAACGTCATTTTGGTGGCTCCAAGCAGGCTGCTCACCCGGTCGTGAAGTTCGGTAGCCACCCGTTTCCGTTCAATCGTCTGACCTTTGAGCATAGCGATTTCAATCTCCCGGTTTTTAGCCCGCAGGGCCGCGTTGGTCCGGCGGAGCACTAAGCTATAATACAACAGCAGCACAGTCAGCAAACTGATGATGGCCAGCCCGACAAATAACTGATTGCGCAAGCCCTCCTCTGCCAACAAACCGAGCCGTAACTGATTAATCTTAAGTTGCTTTATAGTAGCCTGCTGCAAGCCCTGCTTCTGCGCTGCCGCAACCCGCAACTGCTGGGTTTCAAGTTGGTGTTTCAGCGCGTTTGTCTGCGCCAGCCCAAGAAGTTCGTTTGTTTTATTGATGTTATTGAGCCGGTCTATTTCGGCCTGTTTAGCCAGCGTCTGATACCGTTGGTTCTGTAAACTATGCGCATGTCGATAGGTCATTTCGAGCCGTTCGCGATCAAATTTCGCCTTGCTTCGCAAACTTTCAGTCTGGTTGATTGCCTGCTGTTCTTCCTGTTTTTTGGCGTTATAGAGCCGCTGATAGGCAAACGCCTGTTTCCAGTCCTGCTGATGCTCGTAGGCCGCAATCAGTACCGAGTAGGCCGTGAGCATAGGCACACGGACCTTCTGGTTCTTCCTCAACGCTTCTTTGGCGGTGGCAATGGCCTCGGCATACTGCCCCAAACCAAGATACGACCCGGCCAGATCGGCCAGCGCGTCGGCCTGGGGTAGTGGCGCGTTGAGTTGCGCCCAATACGCAATCGACCGGTTGAGATACGGAACCGCCTGAGCGAATTTCTGCTGACTATTATACAGCAGTCCAATGTCGTTGGTCAGGTACGCTTTGTTGGAAATCGACACATCGGCCTGCCGATTCAGAATGTCCCACGAAAGCAGGTAGTGCGTTTCGGCTTGCGTCAACTGCTGCTGCCCTTTATAAGCATTGGCCAGCGACTGATGGAGGTCGGCCAGATGGACTAAGCTGATTTTCTTGTCTTTACCGAACAGGGCAAGGCTCTTCTGCAAATACGTTACGGCCTCTCCATACTCGCCAATCGACCCGCTGATACGCCCGAGGTTCCGGTAGATGCGCCATAAATACATACCGAAAACAGTAGGCGACGTGTCGATCAGCGACAGTAACCGGTAGTTCAGTTTAATTGCCTGCGGGTAGTCAATGCGAACGTCCCGGTAGTATCGCTCGGTCAGCAGCAACCCTTTGATTTGGTACTTGCTGTTCTTTTTGTGCTCCGCCAGTCGGATAAGGCGGTTCGCAACCAGCAGCGCACTATCGCGGTGGGCCATGCCGCTGTAGTGGACATAGGCCATAAAATGCAGGAATTCCATGCGGGCCGTATCGACGGTGGGCGTTGGACGAAGCCGGTCGAGGCCGAGCAGCCGGGTTCGGGTAGCCCCAAGCAGACTATCGACATACCCCTGGTCCATACTCCGGTCGTAGTTGAACGGGGGCGTATCGTAGTGCTGGGCCTGCACCGAAACCGACGCAACCAGCCACCCAATCAGCAACGCTATTTTTTGATGCGATTTCATAGATTATAGTGAATGGTGGAGGAGTGATAAGTACCCCAACCCCTCCCGACCCGTCGAACCGCCGTCAGGGAGGGGCTAAAAAAGATTGAGTTGGTTAGCCCCTCCCCTTTTTTTAGGGGAGGGGTTGGGACGGTCGGCCGCTGCCGTGGGGTAACGCTGCAACACCTGCTCCAAACGCCCATCCCGCCGAAAAATCACTGAATTCAGTGACGGGAATTCACGGATTCAGGCGATTTTTTTGGCAAAAAGAACCGGCAATTTTGCATCGGTAACTATCTGATAAATAACTTAAAATTAACACCTCTTACGCTTTGAAACGGCTCCTTTTAACCACCGCTTATTTAACGGTACTAAGTACCCTTGTTTTTGCTCAACTGCCGAACACGTCATCGACCGTCAACGGCCGGTTTCCATTGACAGCAACTGACTCTCAGGAACCAACACCGTCTGCTCAACAACCCGACGAGTATACTCCGGTCAACAACTACCCATTTTTTCCGGGAGGTCGGCAGGCCATAGAAAACTACCTCAAACAGCTCGATATGTATCCGCACCAGGCGAGAGAAATGCTGACAGAGGGCACCGTTCGGCTGCGGTTTCGGGTGCTTCCCAGTGGTTTCCTGAATGATATTCGGGTGATTCAGTCACGCGGCCCATTGCTGGATCAGGCAGCCATTCAGGCAGTGGTCTGTATGCCCCGCTGGTTTCCGGCCCACCGCGAGGGCACGGCGGTTTCCTGCCCGGTTGAGTTGGCCATTACCTTCCTGCTCGATTAAACCGACGTTGCCCATTCATGAAAACGCTTATGCTGTCTTTATTGGCCCTGCTGGGTGCAATGATCCTGTTTCAGTCAACCCGGTTCGATTTTCTCGATTTTACCAGTACGACATACGACATCTCCTGGGACGAAATCACCGAGGATTTATGGCCGCAGGAAACCGGCCCGCACAACAAACTCGCCCGTATCAACCAATTATCCAACAAAACATACTTCCCCTCCCATCCATGAACACACTCATCATGCCCCTGTTTCTGGCCTTTATTGTCAGCTCTAGCAAATTCACGACCCTTACCTCACCGCCCGGCAAACGGACGTCTCCAACCACATTAGCCCGCTATCAGACAGCGGTTTACCCAACGGCGAATGGCAAAAAACTGCGCGTCAACATCGACAAACAAGTAGGTGGCCGGGTCACCATTCAACTCCACGCTATTGATGGCACGCTCTATTTTGATGAAACACTCAGCCAGTCCGATACAATGGCCCGTATCAATCTGGATTTGAGCGAATTAGCCGATGGACACTACGTGCTCAGCGTATCGAACGGGCTTGATCTGGTACGCCGTGATGTTCGTATTACAACGAATCAGCCCACCCTTACTCCGCGCCTGATAACGGTGCTCTGACGCCCATAAACGACTATCTATCAGCAATGTACATCCTCGCTGGTTATCAAAAAACACCAATTTATGCTTCCCGCCACATACCCAAAATCATGAGCCAATTACATAAAATACCCCCCACCCTGTATCTGGTTGTATCGCTTTTACTGGCCGTTACAACAGCATCAGCCCAGTCTGTTATAGGCCGCGTTACCGATGCGACGACCGGCGAAGCCATACCCGGCGCAACGGTTGTGGTGCTTAATTCGACGACCGGCACAACGACTGACGCAGCCGGAACGTACGCCCTTCGCCTGCCCGCCGGTACGTATGTCCTTCGCTTTAGTTTTGTCGGGTTCGATGCACAGACCCTGCCCGTTCGGGTGAGCGAAAAAACGACCGTTACGGCGAATGGCAGACTGAGCGCGTCGGGGTCTGTGTTAAGCGAAGTTGCGGTTATTGGATCGCGGGCGCAGACAGCACGAACCCGCATTCAAACGCCCGTACCCGTTGACGTAATCGGTGCGAAGGAACTCAAAGCCTACGCCCAGACGGATATTTCACAGATTCTCAACTATGTAGCCCCGTCGTTCAATTCCAACCGCCAGACGGTTTCCGATGGCACGGATCACATCGACCCTGCATCCCTGCGCGGGCTTGGCCCCGATCAGGTGTTGGTGCTGGTTAACGGGAAACGGCGGCACACGACCGCTTTAGTGAACATCAACGGTACGTTTGGGCGCGGAACCGTCGGCACGGATATGAACGCCATTCCGGTGGCGGCCATCGAGCGCATCGAGGTGCTGCGCGACGGGGCTGCGGCCCAGTACGGTTCCGACGCCATTGCCGGTGTTATCAACCTTGTTCTGAAGAAAGAAACCCCCTGGACCGCCAGTCTGCTTTATGGTCAGTACGCGTCGGATGCTTTGGGCCGCTCCTTTACCGATGGGCAAACAACCCAGTTCGACCTGAGCAAAGGCGTAAAAGTCGGGCGTCGGGGCTACGTCCATGTTGGCGCACAGTACCTCGACCGGGGCGCAACCAATCGGGTTGGCGTCGACACGCGGCCGCTCCTCTACAGCCCTCTGCCAGTAAGGGGCGCGGGCGAACCGGAAACGGATTTCATAGCCCGTTATCAGGGTTTAAAGGCCGACGATGACGCGAAAGCACGGGCGGCAGGGCTTGACCGGAACAACATGCGTGTGGGCAATGCCGCTGTTCACAACCTCGGCGTCATGGCTAACAGTGCGTTTGGCGTGGGCAAAACAGCCGAGGTCTATTTCCAAACCGGCTTCACCGACAAACAGGGCAAAGCGGCTGGTTTCTACCGGCTTCCCTCGCAAACGACGCAGGTTGACCTGGCTATTTACCCGAACGGTTTTTTGCCGTTCATCAATACCAGCGTGCAGGATATGTCGGCTTCGGCGGGGGTGCGGGGTATGGCTGGCGGCTGGCATTATGACCTGAGCAACACGGTTGGGCAAAATCGCATTCGTTTCGACATCACCAACACGGTCAATGCATCGTTGCCAACCGGCACCAGCCCCACGGAGTTCGACGCGGGAGTACTGCGTTTCGCCCAGAATACCGTCAACGCCGACGTGAGCAAACGACACGAATTTAGTGGCGTACTAACGTCCCTGAATACCGCGTTTGGGGCTGAGTTCAGGGTTGATAATTACGCCATTCGGGCGGGCGACGAGCTATCGTATTCGTTCGGGCAACCGTCGAAAGGCATCGATGGCCGCAAAGTGGGCACGTCGTTTACGGCGGCTGGTGCACAGGTATTCCCCGGATTCAAGCCCGCCAACGAACTGAACAAAACACGCAGCAACAAAGGTGTCTACGCCGACCTCGAAGCAGAATTTGGCCCGCGCCTGTTGCTGGGCGTGGCGGGCCGGTACGAAAACTACAGTGATTTCGGCCCTAATTTTTCCTACAAAGGCACGGCTCGCTTTACCCTGTTCAACAACGTTTCGTTGCGTGGGGCTGTGGCAAGCGGCTTCCGGGCACCGTCGCTCCATCAGCGTTTTTTCAATAACGAAAGCACCCAGTTTGTCAATAATGTACCCCGTCAGGTGCTGACAGTCAACAACGACAACGACATTGTTCGGCAGTTTGGCGTGGGTTCGCTGAAGCCCGAAATTGCGCAGAGTTATAGCCTGGGCCTGACCGGCAACGCTGGAAAAGGCTTCACGTTTACGGTCGATGCTTACCAGATTGATATCAGGGACCGGATTGTGTTTTCGAGCCAGTTCGTGCGCGAGTCAGGCACGGCGGGTACAGTCAATACGATTCTGAATACGGTCGATCCGAATCAGCAAATCAACAGCGTTCAGTTTTTCACCAATGCCATATCGACCCGCACGAAGGGCCTCGACATCGTTTTGACGGACCGAATCTCGGTTGGCTCAAACCGACTGACGCTGACGGCTGCGGCCAATTTTAATCAGACGAAGGTGACTAAAATTCAGGGGTCTGACAAAATCGAAGGCGACCCCAATCTGCGTGCCCGGCTGTTTGACCGCACCGAGCAGTCGCGCTTTGAATCGTCCGTACCCCGCAGTAAAATCAACCTGAGTGCGGGCTATACGACCGGAAAATGGGATGTTCTGGCCCGCACCGTGCGTTTCGGCGAGGTTACGTTTATCAGCACAACGGACCCGCTCAACACCGACGGTACACCCCGGTTTGTGGATGGCATTCCGTACCCGGCTGCCAACGACCAGACATTTTCGGCCAAATGGGTTACGGATCTGACCGTAACGCACCGGTTTGGGCAGCGTGTTTCGGTGACCGTCGGGGCCTCTAACCTGTTCGACATCTACCCGGATACCGCGTATATCAACCCCCGAAACAGCGAAACGAACCTAACGGGCGATCCAACAACGCGGTATTCGGCCAACCTTGATAATACCTCCAATGGTCGGTTTCTGTACAGCCGGGGCGTTACACAGTTCGGATTCAATGGCCGGTTTTTATTCGGCCGAATCAATGTAACATTCTGATAATCAGCTTAAACTAAGCGAAAAAAGTGGAGACCGGAAACCACTTTAAAAAACGGGGCGTAACCGAAAAGCCAAACGAGTAGGGAACGAAAAAATATATGTCAACTCCAATGAATCCAAACAAAGCCTTGTGGGAGAAAGGCGACTTCACCAAACTCGCCGAAACCATGCGGGAAAGCGGTGCGGCACTCGTTGCCAAATTAGGCGTTACGCAGGAGCTTCACGTTCTTGATCTGGGTTGTGGCGACGGCACCACCGCCATACCTGCCGCCAAACTCGGCGCTACTGTTCTTGGCGTCGATATCGCCCGGAATCTCGTCGACGCAGGAAACGCCCGCGCAAAAGCCGAAGGGCTTACCAATTGCACGTTTCAGGAAGGCGACGCCATTGATCTGCATGAACTGAACGATCAGTCCTTTGATCTGGTCGTAAGCATTTTCGGTGCTATGTTCGCGCCAAAGCCGTTCGATGTGGCGAAGGAAATGGTTCGGGTTACCCGCCCCGGAGGCCGTATCGTAATGGGAAACTGGATACCCGGCGACCCGACGCTGGTTGCGCAGATACTGAAGATTAGTTCGGCCTATACGCCACCCCCACCGGACGGATTCGTTAGCCCCATGTTATGGGGAATAGCCGATCATGTTGTTGAACGATTTGGTCAGGCCGGTGTGGCAAAGGAAAACATCTCGTTCGTAAACGATACGTTTACGTTTAACGCGCCCTACTCTCCGTCAGAATTTGTCAACATGTTTAAAAACTATTATGGCCCCACCATGAATGCGTTTGACGCAGCGGAAAAGAATGGAAAAGCAAGGGAACTTGAGCAGGAGTTGAACACGCTGTTTACGAGTCAAAACAAAAGCAATACCGATACGACCACGTCGATACCCGCCACGTTCCTGAGGGTAACGGTTACCTGCTGACCTTGTGGTACAGCATAAGCAGTTTTTTAACCAACACCCTGACTATCAATGTTAAAAAACCAAAAACTACAACATGCCAAAGTACGTGATCGAACGGGAAATTCCCGGACTGGGCCAGTCGACGGCCGAACAACTGAAAGCCATTGCGCAGGCATCCTGCGATGTATTGACCAAATTAGGCCCTAAGATTCAGTGGGTCCAGAGCTACGTAACGGCCGACAAAATGTACTGCATTTACAATTCACCGGATGAAGAAACAATCCGTGAACACGCAAGGCAGGGCGGCTTTCCGGCTAGCTCTGTCAGTAAGGTCGCAGCCATAGTAGACCCGACAACGTCCGAAAAATCCGTTTATTAAACTATGAATTAGGTTGGTGAAATCGGGCTTCGGAATGACAAAAGGCCATCAAGTTTTGGTTAAACGGCCAAAGAATTTCATAGTAAACCAATACGAGCCGGGGATCATTTACTGACCCCCGGCTTTTGTATTTCCCTGACCACACATGTCAATTATGTAGCCAATTTCTGTTTACGCGCATCGTTGTTGTGCCCTGAATACCCCCGCTTAAATACCCCTACGCGCCCAATTTGGAAGCATCTGCCTATCTGTTTATCTTCACGACTCGATTCCCGGAATGGTGGTAAACACCGGATTGTCAGGTTGTATAAATCAGCCTATCCGGTGTTACTGTTTCTGTCGCTTTTATACTCTTCCTCAACGTTTTAACTATTGACTGGACATGATTCTTATTGTTGATGACAGGCCTGAGAATATTCTTCCGCTGAAAAAAATTCTCGAACTGCATCGCTTTCAGGTCGACACTGCCGAATCGGGGGAAGAAGCCCTGAAAAAAGTGTTAAAAAAAACCTACTCAGTCATCATTCTCGATGTGCAGATGCCGGGCATGGACGGCTTCGAGGTGGCCAATGCCATTGCGGGTTTCAGCAAAGCCAAATACACATCCATCATCTTCCTGTCGGCGGTTAATACCGAGAAAAAATTCATTACCCAGGGCTATACCTCCGGGGGTGTCGACTACCTGACCAAACCCGTTGACCCGGATATTCTGGTCCTTAAAGTCAAAACACTCCAGAAACTGTATCTTCAGCAGGAGGAACTCCGGGCCACCCAGGAGTCGCTTCAAAAAGAAATTGAGGTGCGTCAGCAGGCACAGGAAGCCCTGGCCGCCCGTGTTCTGGAGTTGCAGGTCGTGCTGGCTTCGCTGCCGCAGATGGCCTTCACCGTTGCGCCCAATGGTCAACTCGAATACGTTAATCAGCACTGGTATCGCTATGCATCCAGCGGAGCCACGTTTCCCGAAACCCACCCCGATGATGACGCCTGCGAAGCCTGGAAAACCGCATTCGCCAGCGGCACGGAATGCACCTGCGAGGTGCGCCTGAAAGACCTCGAAACGGGCAAATACCGGTATCATTTATTGCGGGCCATTCCCATCCGGCAGCAGGACGTACTGACGCGCTGGATCGGCACGTTTACGGACATCAATCCGCAAAAACAAGCCGCTGAACTGCTGGAACAGCAGGTTGAGTTACGAACCAACGAACTGCTGCTCAAGAACGCGGAACTGGAGCAAACCAACCATGAACTCCAGCAATTTACCTGGGTGGTGTCGCACGACCTGAAAGAGCCGCTCCGAAAAATACAGTTGCTGAATGACACGATCAAGGAAAAATACCTCAAAGACAACGCCGAAGCCGCTTCCTACCTCGACCGCTCCATCCGGTCGTCGGCGCGGATGTCGGCCCTAATCAACGACCTGCTGGCCTATTCCCAACTCTCGGCTCCCGAAGCGTTTCAGCCAACGGACCTGAACGCATTAGTCGATGAGTTACGGCTGGATTTTGATGAACTAATCAGCCGAAGCGGGGCCGTGATTACGGTCGGCAAACTGCCCGTTCTGGACACGATACCGACGCGAATCCGGCAGGTTTTCCAGAATCTGATCAGCAACGCGCTCAAATTTGCCAAACCTAACGTTCCGGCCACCGTGTGTATCAGTGCCGAGTTGATTGACAGCAAAGACATTGACGGCAACCCATCTCCCACCGGCGCGTTCTGCCGGATTGTGGTGAAGGACAATGGCATCGGCTTCGACGAAAAATTTCTGGGGCGCATCTTCGTCATTTTCCAGCGACTACACAGTCCAGGCAGTTACGAAGGTACGGGCATCGGTCTGGCCATCGCCAAAAAAAATATTGACAAACACCATGGCCTGATCTCGGCGGAAAGCCGCCCTGGTGAAGGGTCCCGTTTTATCTTCGTTTTACCCGTCAGACAAGCCCATCAGGCGTCCGCGAACCAAGCCTGATTTGATCTTTTAACCGATTACTCATGCCACCATCCTCCACGTCGAATTCGGTTATCCGGCAACTTCAGATTGTCTTTTCCGTATCGACTCTGCTGCTCCTGATCAGCCTTGCTGCATCGTTCTACAGCATTCAGAAACTAATTCAAAACTCTGAACTGGTCAACCACACCAATCAGGTGCTGATTGAATCGGAAAATATTATCTCCTACATGAAAGACGCGGAAACGGGGCAGCGCGGCTACCTTGTTACGCTCGATCCGGCCTTTCTGCAACCGTATAATGGCAGCTACGAACGAGTAGAGGCCAGTTATGAGCGGGTGCGTGCATTGACAGCCGACAATCCGGCCCAGCAACAAAATCTGGATGTGGTAAAAACACTGTTCGATGCCAAGTTTGCGCAGATGCGCCGGACAATTGACCTGACAAAAAAAAATACATCGTTCAGCCGGGATACGCTCAGCCGAAACCGGGAAATGATGCGGGGAAAGCGCGTCATGGACAACCTTCGGGCCGTTATCAATCGAATAAAAACGCAGGAACGCCAACTGCTTGAGAGCCGGGCCGAACAACAACAGAAATACATCCTATACACGCCTTTTCTGCTGGTGATTGCCGCCATTGTTTCCATGCTGATAACCGCCTTTGCGTATGGGCGAATCAAAAAAGACTTGGACGAGCGGGTCGAGCAGGAAAAACTGGCGGAAACGAAATATACCGAAACCGCCAAACGCATCGCCGTGATGGAAGGCATCACGCGGGCCATTGCCGGGGGCGATTATGCTGTGCGCAATACCGATGAGCAGGATGATGAACTGGGCCGTATTGCAAAGGCACTGAACCGGATGGCAACCTCGCTCGAACAGACGTTTACGGATTTGAATACCAGGAATTGGCTGCAAACCGGGGCCGTAAAACTGAGCGACGCCATCCGGGGAGAAAAAGACCTGAACAAGCTGGCAACCAATCTGATCGACACCCTTGCCGATTACATTTCTGCCCCGCTGGGCACGGTTTATTTGCTCGACAATGACGGTAACTACCCCCTCGCGGGCAGTTACGCAGCCCGAAATGTACCACTTGCCGTCAGACCCGGCGAAGGCCTGATTGGGCAGGTTATCGAACGCAAAAAAACAATTGTTGTTGAGGATCTCCCCCCCGATTACAGCCGCGTAAGTTCGTCGCTGGGCGAGGCCCGTCCGGCCGCCTTGCTGATTACGCCCCTGCTCTATGACAACGTATGCGTTGGGGCTGTTGAACTGGGGCTGCTGCAAAAACCGAGTCCGCTGACCATTAGCTTTATCGAAGCCAATCAGGAAGCCATCGCCATTGGCGTCAATGCCGCGCTGGATTATGTCAGGCTGGAGGGGCTGCTGGAGGAAACGCAGGCGCAGTCGGAGGAGTTGCAAGCCCAGCACGAGGAGATGGAAACCCTGAATGGGGAACTGGCCATGCAGGCCCAAAAATTACAGGCATCGGAAGAAGAACTGCGCGTTCAGCAGGAGGAGTTGCAGCAAACAAATACCGAACTTGAGGAACGGGGACTGCTACTGGAAGAACGGAATGACGAGATCCAGCGAAAAGCCGACGAACTGGAGTTGGCAACGCGCTACAAATCGGAATTTCTGGCCAATATGTCGCACGAACTACGAACACCGCTTAACTCTATTCTACTGCTTAGCAGGCTGTTGAGTGAAAATACGGACGAAAACCTGAGTACCGACCAGGTCGAATACGCAAAGGTCATTCAGTCGTCGGGCAATGGACTGCTGGGCTTGATCGATGAGATTCTGGATCTGTCGAAAATCGAAGCCGGACAGATGAAACTCGATTACCAGACGGTGTCGGTAACCGAGCTGACGGACGAACTTCAGTCGCTGTTTGAGTTGCTGGCGAAGGATAAAGGACTGGATTTTACCATTACCCCCGCGCCCGGAGCACCGGACACTATCGAAACCGACCCGGTGCGGCTGGGGCAGATTTTAAAGAATCTCCTCTCGAACGCGCTCAAATTCACGGCCAAAGGCAGCGTGTCGCTCACCATCGAAAAGCCGAATTCGTCGGACAATACGGTTTGCTTTGTGGTCAGAGATACGGGTATCGGCATCGCTCCTGAAAAGCAGCCACTCATTTTCGAAGCTTTCCAGCAGGCCGATGGTTCGACCAAGCGAAAGTATGGTGGCACCGGTCTGGGGCTGTCCATCAGCCGCGAATTAGCCCGGCTGCTGGGGGGCGAAATTACCCTGACAAGCCGGGTAAACGAAGGCAGCGAATTTACGGTTTGCGTGCCGGTTTTAGGGTCTCATCCGGCAACTGAGTCTGAGCAAGCAGCCATCCAGCCGAACGTCGGGCAACCCGAAACTATTACTGAGCGGTCGGCCATGCATGAACCACTACCGGGTGGAAAATCTGCGGGGTCTCCTGCCTACATCAGCACGACGCTTCCCGAAGCCATACCCGACGACCGAAATGCCATTACGGCGCAGGACAAGGTCATTTTGATTATTGAAGACGACACAAACTTCGCCAAATCGGTGCTGGATTACGCCCGCAAAAAAGGCTACAAAGGCCTTGTGGCCGTTCGGGGCGACGAAGGACTGAAGCTCGCAACGACTTATAAACCGCTCGGTATTTTGCTGGATATTGAGCTACCCGTTATGAGTGGCTGGGCCGTTATGGACGCGCTAAAAGCCGATCCGCAGACCCGGCCCATTCCGGTGCATATTATGTCGTCGCACAAACTGAAAAATGAAAGTTTACTAAAGGGTGCCATTGATTTTGTAGATAAACCGATGGCGTTTGAGCAGATGCAGGCGGTCTTTAAAAAGATTGAATACGTACTGAACCGCGATCCAAAAAAAGTACTCATTATTGAAGATAACCCGAAGCACGCCAAAGCATTAGCGTATTTTCTGGAGACGTTTGATATTAATTCGGAACTGAAAAGCAACGTGTCTGAAGGCATCGACGCGTTGAAACGCAAGGAGGTGGACTGCGTGATTCTGGACATGGGCATCCCCGATAATAAAGCCTACGAAACCCTCGAAGCAGCGAAGAAAAACCCCGGACTGGAAAACCTGCCGATTATTATTTTTACGGGGAAAAGCCTGTCGATGGCGGAGGAACTCAAGATAAAGAAATACGCCGATTCGATTGTTGTCAAAACGGCTCATTCGTATCAGCGGATGCTCGATGAGGTGTCGCTTTTCCTGCACTTAGTGGAGGAGAACAAGCAGGCGAAAGGCAGTGGACCCGCAAAAAAACTGGGTGGCCTGAGTCAGGTGCTTACCAACAAAACAGTGCTGGTGGCGGACGACGACGTACGGAATATATTTTCGCTCTCGAAAGCACTGGAAAAATACAACATGACCGTTATTCCCGCGCTGGATGGGAAAGAAGCCCTGCAAAAACTGACCGAAAACCCGGCAGTCGATGTGGTGTTGCTGGACATGATGATGCCTCAATTGGACGGCTACGAAACGGCCCGCAAAATCCGGGAACAGTATCAGTGGAAAAACCTGCCTGTGATTGCCGTTACGGCCAAAGTGATGACCGGCGACCGTGAGAAATGCATTCAGGCCGGCGCGTCGGACTACATCACCAAACCCGTTGATATTGACCAGCTTATATCATTACTGCGCGTCTGGTTGTATGACAAAAACTAAACAATCTAAACACAGAGGAACAGAGATTTCACGGAGAGAGCAGAGAAATGCGCTCTTTCTTCTCCGTTCTCTCTGTGAAATCTCTGTTCCTCTGTGTTTAATGTTCTGAACACCATGCCTAAAAAACGAGTCTTGATAATCGACGATGATTCCCGAAACATTTTTGCCCTGACGGCTACACTCCGGGCTAAATCGTTTGAGTGTCTGTCGTGTCTAAACGCCCGTGACGCATTAGATATGTTGACCACCGACGAACGAATCGACGCCGTTCTAATTGACATGATGATGCCCGATATGGACGGATACGAAGCCATTCCGCGCATTAAAAACATAGACCACCGACGCCACATACCTATTTTTTCGGTCACGGCGCAGGCCATGGTTGGCGACCGGGAAAAATGCCTGCGGGCCGGAGCAACCGAGTATATTGCCAAACCAATCGACGTAGATCGGCTTCTGAGGTTACTGGCAACGATTTGATTTACTGTCAAGAGTGGTCCAGGGTAGTCAAAGATGGTCAGGAATGGGCAAGAGTTGTCAGACATAGTCAGGAACTGACGCCCCTTGACTATCACTTGACCAGACCTGTCTACCCTTGATAAAACCTAACCATCGCCTGAAAACTTCCTGACATTTCCTGAAGAGCTTTATGATTGAGGATGAAGAAGTTGATCTGTTGCTGAACGATCTGTATGAAGTACACGGCTATGATTTCACGCAATACGCACGGGCGTCTGTGAAGCGACGGATTAACCGGCTGTGTTCGCTGGACAAGTTTCCGAGTTTTGCTGAACTGCGTTACCGGGTTCGCGCTGACCCGGATTATCTGAAGCGGTTTGTGGAGGAACTGACCGTTAACGTGACCGAGATGTTCCGTGATCCGCTATTTTATAAAACCCTGCGGACAGGCGTGCTGCCCAAACTGGTTGCCAAACCGTTTATTCGCATCTGGCACGCGGGCTGCTCTACGGGCGAAGAAGTGTTTTCAATGGCCATACTGCTCAAAGAAGCCAACCTATTACACAAATCACTGCTCTACGCGACAGACCTGAACCCGGATGTGCTGGAAACAGCCCGCAAAGGTATTTTTTCGCTCGGACCAATGAAACAGTACTCCGAAAATTATATACTGTCGGGTGGTATTAACGACTTCTCGACTTACTATACAGCGCAATACGGCCGGGTTAAATTCAACGAAGAATTAGCCGAAAAAATGGTTTTTTCGACGCATAACTTAGTCTCCGACCGCTCGTTCAATGAATTTGATCTGATCCTTTGCCGCAATGTGCTGATCTACTTTGACCGGGCCTTGCAGGAGCGTGTTTTACTTCTGTTTGAGGAGAGTTTGGGTCCGCTCAGCTACTTAGGTTTAGGGGCGAAGGAGACCCTGAAATTCTCCGCCATTCAGTCGAAGTTCGGGCAGGTTGACAGCGAAAAAATATGGCGGAAAATAAGATAACCGACAGCGACCAACGCCCGGATTGCGACGTTGTGCTGATCGGCGGCTCGACGGGTAGCCTTGAGGTGCTGTTGCAGGTATTGCCCGCCCTCAAACCACCCCTGTCAGTTGCACTGGTCATTATTCTGCATCGAAAAAACTCCACCGATTCAACGCTGGTAAATTTGCTGTCGCTCAAAACAAGCCTGACCCTGACCGAAATTGACGACAAAGACCCCATCCGGTCCGGTGCCATCTACCTCGCCCCCGCCGACTATCATTTGCTGATCGAACAGGACCGGACTTTCTCGCTCGATGACTCCGAAAAAGTGAATTACAGCCGCCCGTCCATCGACGTAACATTCGAGTCGGCGGCCGATGTGTACGGGCCTTCCTTAGTAGGCATTTTATTGTCGGGGGCCAACGCCGACGGAACGGCGGGGCTGAAAGCGATCAAAAAAGCGGGGGGAACCGCCGTTGTTCAACAGCCCGATACCGCCCTTGTTGGTTTCATGCCACAGCACGCCCTTTTAAACGCGACCATTGACCATGTGCTTGACTTAAACCAGCTTATTAGTTATTTAAACGTTCTATCATAACAATAGACCGCTGATTTTTATGATGAGTACGATTTGCTGTGATCTTAACCGTCTTGAGCCGTGTCATAGCCCTTTTTATAAATTATAGCTTGATTAAATAAACTCTATTTAATAAAAATCAGCGGTCTATTGTCACAAGAGAAAGAAGCTCCTGCTGTTATCAATTTTCGGTATAAATTGGGTTTGCAATCCAACTATTTCATCCTCTGTCATGAGCAGGCAGCATCAGACCTTCTCTGATTTACTTACTAATTTCTTTTGTTAAATAATATACCAAACCACTTACTGCGTACGCTAAAAATATAGGTTAGTGCTAAAATAATAAAAGTAGGCACTACGATGATGAATAACTTAATTGACCAGTGCCAGTAATAAGGCGCAACAAGAATCTGAAAAAAAATAACAATTGGAAAATGGATAAGATACCCCCAATAGGAAGAGTCCGATAAGTAACGTACTTGTGGGTTAGGTGAAGAGAAATACGCTAATGCATAGCCTAAGAATGTACAGGCAAATAACATAGAAGCAAAGGTATAGGAGAGATTCATTAACACCGATAACCATCTGCTGTTTTCCAGATCAATCGGATCATATAATAGCTTAAGGGTAAAGAGGATACTAACAAATAGCACACTAAAAAATAGATTTGTTACTTTGAACTTACGCAGGTTGATTAATAAATCAGGCTGTCTGTGTAACAGCCAGCCTACTGTAAAATAAAGCCCGTACAGAACAAATGGTGGCCATTGTGGCCATAAGCTCGAACCTGACGTATCTACGCCAAAAAAAGGAGACATTTTTAACATTGGCCCAATCATTAAGCATGCCAATGCTAAACAACCCCACCAACGGGCCATAATAAACGCTAAAACCTGATTTGTTGTTGAAGACAACTTCTGAGATGAGTTTAACCAACGACTAACAAGCGGGTGAAAAAGAAAGACGCCCAAACAAAAAATAATTAAAAAATAAAGAAACCACAAATGCATTAAAGGAAAGCCTTCAACAAATCTAAATTCAGGGGGTAATTTAGCAAATGCTTGCTCCACCGGTAAACCACTGCTCCGACGAATACTCCATACCCAAAGACCGGTAATTAGGATATAGTTGATCGGCCAGAAAATAAGAAATGGTATGACAAGTCGCTTTATTCGATTCGCAATGAAGCCCTGTGGGCCTTGATGATAATAAAGCAACCGAGCAAAATAGCCCGCCATCAGAAAGAACACCTGCATTCGAAAAATATGGCACAGGTAGTAGACGCCGTCGAGTAATGTACTGGTCTGAGTGTCCTGAACAACGTTGTATATATTGAAAGGTATCAGCGATTCTAACGCATGATAAAAAATACCAATGAGTAATGCCAATCCCCGAGCGGCATCTAATGCATGAACACGAGTCAAAGAAGTAGTGACAGGCCGAGGCAGGGAGGTCATCATGGATGTGGATAATTAGATGCACTGGATTATAAGGTGCCCCGATGAGAAGTGTTTACCCTTATTGGTCCGTGAATTAGTCGGGAAGGAGAGCAATATCCTGCTTGTGAACTGTTGTCGGCCTACGTTTTTCAGTTCGACACCGCGTCGGCGCAACACCTCATAATCAGCTTATTTACAGTTGGATATGCCTGAGCAAAGCATAAACAGTTACGGACTTACTCACGGATCAATAACTGCTCATTCACTGTTTTTTTTTAATCAGTATAATGGGCAAACACGCTATTCACTTTACCCTGCTCGTTGAAAAACATGACCTCAATTGATTTTTTATTCAGTACTGATTTATAGTAGAGAGCAACCGAATTGACACCGGTTGTTACGTCGATTAATTCAAACGTCAGATCAGGCAGTTTTTGTAATGCTTTACGCCAATAATCGGCCACGAGTTCTTTGCCTTTCAACGAACTTTTATCCGTGCCAAGTGCTAACTTTATCATTGGCGTTGTAATCTCAAGATCGTCTGCGTAATGGCTTAGAATAGCATCGAGGTCGTGAGAATTCCAGGATTTTATCCACTCTTGTGCAAATTCGTGTGCATCCATATGTACGGTTATCTATTGCGTTCTGACTGTCTATACGCTTAGGGCTAAAGGATAAAATGAGCTTCGTTTACTACAAGACCCTGAAAACGGACAGATACGGTCTATCAACAAAAACGGACTTACCATAGCTGGCAAGTCCGTTTTTCACTGTGCATCTAAAATAGGGTCAAGCAAAGCCGCCCATGCCGTCCACGTTGGACCCCAGTTTGAGGGTGAGCTTTTCCACACTGCCTAACCCCTTGAGTTTGGGCGTTTGGTACGCTTTCTTAGCAGGCTTAATCAACCCTGTATGCGGCTTTAATTTAGTTTCCATCAAATGAGCGTTTAATGTGGCAAATTAGTGACTTGTTTGCGATATGTAGTATTATCAAATTACTCGACCACGATGCGGTACTGACGCGTTTGCGCCCGCTCGGTAACCCGCAGCACATACACCCCCGCCGTTAGCGGCTGAGTCGCTTTCAGGTGCAGACTGCTGGCCGTGGTAGCCCCTTTCTGGAGGCCCACCGGCCGGCCATCGGCGGAGTATAAGTTGACAATCGCTGTCAGCGGCTCATCCAGATTGAGGGTGAACTGCCCATCCTTCACCGGGTTGGGGAAGATGCCATAGGCGTCCGAACGCAGCACCACCGAGATGGCGGGGAATACTTTACGGGTGCCATCCAAATCCACCTGGCTCAGGCGGTAATAGCTGGTGCCCGAATAAGGCGTTGCATCCACTAAGCGATAGGTGTTGAGGCTATTGCTCGTTCCCGCCACGTCGCGCACCTGACCCACCCAATCAAAGGTGATCAGGTCTTTACTGCGCTCCAGGGTGTAGCCGTTGTTGCTGCGTTCCCATGAAGTACTCCACTCCAGCAACACACTCTGATCCGCCTGGGCTTTGGCCGTGAAGCTCACCAGCGAAACGGGCAGGGCCGCCGTGAAGGGCACGATGATGGTCTGGGGCAGGGAGACCACGCCCGCATTGTCGGTCACCGTGTAGGTAAAGGTAGGATCAGGCGACGCACCGCCTGTACCCGTCGTTGCGCCGGTGGCGGTGGGGTCCAGAGTCACCCTGGTGGGGTCGAAGTTGGGGATGACCGTGGTAGCGGTGATGGGGTTGCCGTTGTAGTACAGCGTCCCGTTGGTGGCGGGGGTCAAGGTCACGGTCCGTCCCGTCAGGTTGTTGGGGTAGGCGCCGTCTTCGGGGTCGGTGCCGGTGAACAGGGTCGAGGAGACGGGTGCTGCGATGGTGCCGCCGGGGTTGACCTGGGTCGGATTTGTGCCATTGGTGACTACGGGCCGCTGTTCGATGCCCAGATTGGCATTGATGACCGATGCGCCATTGACCGTAACGGGCAGGCTGCCGTTCACACTGCCATCATTGCCCGCAGCGGTGCCTACGTTCTCGCCCGTGCTGGTCCAACTGGCGGGCAGGCTGGGGGTGGTGCTACCGGCCGCGTTGGTGGTGAGCACCACGCTGTAGGCCCCATTGGCCACATTACTGAAGCTGTAGGTGCCCGTGCTGGTAACGGGGACCGTGGCAATAACCACCCCGTTGGCGACTAAACTGGCGTAGAGGGGGGTGCCGCTGAGGCTGGAGCCATTGACACCGGGGCCGTTGACGGTATTGTCGGTCAGTCCATTGGCGTCATTGAAGACGTTGCCGCAGACCGCCGAATTAATCGTCACGGAGGTCGGCGCAGAGGTACAGGCAAAGGTGCCGGTGTAGCGGGCCGTGACCGAATA
Source organism: uncultured Spirosoma sp. (assembly GCA_964244845.1). Taxonomy (GTDB): domain Bacteria; phylum Bacteroidota; class Bacteroidia; order Cytophagales; family Spirosomataceae; genus Spirosoma. The sequence goes on along the minus strand of CAXTKE010000004.1, from coordinate 51,639 downwards.
CACCCCCGGTGCCAGACTACTGAAAATCGTGCCCGCCTGGTAGGTGGTGCCATCGACACTGTATTCGATGGTGGGGCCGGTGGGCGCACTAATGGTGAGGGAGCCTAAGCCCGTACAGGTCGCCGAGCCGGTGGCGACTACCGGTTGTGGGGGACCCGCCAGACCGAAGGTAATGTCATCAATGGCCAAATCGTTCCCACTGGTACCCACGGTATTGTTGCGCAGCACGAGTTCAATCGTTGATTGGGTGGCCGTAAACACCAACCCTGACTTCTGCCAGACCCCAGCCGTTGTAATATTGCCTGTGCTGGATGAGTTGAGCAGGTTTCCGCTCACCGGATCGTAAATCTCAAATGAGATATTGGGCAGATCAGTACCAACCGCATTGACATTCATGGCCCAGGCCGAAAAATCATACTGAACACCCGGAATCAGATTAGTAAACCGCCGACGGTAAAAGATGCCTAACTCAACGGTGGCATCGACCCCCAGCATCCGCCCGTTGGCATCGCCCGTGTGGTCGGTATAACTCCCCGCATAGCCCCCCATCTGATTGGTGTTATTGATGAGCGCGTAGTAGCCATAGCCATAATCGGTGTTGGTGGCCTTGTGGTAGCTGGTCAGCCCCGTCAGCGGGGAGCCGTAGTCGGTGCCGGTGCCGAAGGTTTCAATAAAGGTGTTGGCCGTGCCGCATGTATTGATAACGGCGGTGGTTTGGGTGAGTTGATTCTCAAAGACCACATGCACCACCTCACCCGCACTGACGACGACACTGGCCGAGCGGCCGGGAATCGAACTGGTGGAAGTGGCTGACTGGGCTTCATAAATGGTAATGTCGGTTAGATTCCAGTTGGCAACCGCGCCTTCATTGATGGTGTAGGTACCGGGGGCAACAGCCAGTAGAACCGAATTGTCGTTGGGGGTGGTCCGCACATTCTCATCCTCCAGATAATTCGCCGTTTCGGTACGCGAATGAATCCGATTCGGAATAGTGCTACCCGTCGATATGATATCTCCCCAGAGCTGGCTGGTTGGTCCACCGGTTATATCCTGTAGTTGCTGAGATTCAATCTCTCTCACCCAGCCGCTGCCTGTGTAGCGATACACAAAAACACCGTCCAGCACATAGATCGTGCCGTCGCCCGATACGGCCACTTCCTTCAGATACAGATTTGATTGAGCCGGTCTATCCAAACCTACCTGCCCGGTTCCATCATTATTGGTCTTGTACACGTATAATCCATCATCGGACACATAAACGATCTGGTTGGTGTTGGGAATGGCATCCACATTCAACCCGCTTATACCCGGAATCTGGGTCCACGTGGTCGATGCGGTTGTTCTGCGCCAGATCTGGTTATTGTTTAAGACCGCATACTGCACGCCTAACCAGTTGTCGGCTACGTCTGTGGCGGCTGCGCCCAGATTACCCGTTACGTCAGTCTCGGTAGTGCCATCGTAATAGTACACCCCGCCCGAAGCCACACTGACGTGGGTGCCTGCCGCCCCGCCGTCAATGACAACACCAGCCCCCGGTGTCAGCGTCCAGGTGCTGCTGTTGGGAGCGCGATAATACGTGGCGTAGTTTCCATCGCTATCATTTGGGCTATTACCGGCTTGTGCCCATAAGCCCCCTGCCGCATCGCCCCCCAGCGATGCAATGGTTCGGAGAGTGGTGGGCTGGTCATTGAGGGTAATGGTGGGGACGGTGGTCGGCCCGCCGGTGACGTTGAAGGTAAAGTCAGGGCTGGATTCTTCATTCAGCGTCTTTTTGTGAACGTAAATGTAGCCTGTCTGCGCCTGCGCATTGATGGCATATATCATCAGTATGATATAGCCTAACCAGTGTATTCTTCTTTTCATAAAAACTGATTTTTAATTGATTGGCTTGTCTTTTGACTTTTCATTAAGTATACTTCAGTAAATTGAAGTGACTACGTATAGTCTCAATACGTGTTGTTTGTCTTCGTTGACTTGACAACCTTGACAAAAACATTCATGAGCAGACTTATTCAGAGACCAATAGACTGTTTCAGTTATATTCGTTAAGCGTTCACGTTTACGACTCTAACGCAGTGACTTTTGCCACCCTCCCCCCCACTCGCCCCTAAATTCCCCTGAAGAGGACTTTTTCCACAAGTGAACCAGGCAGTTAAAGGTAGATAGACAAGTAACCCAAAAGCATAAAGAAGCTCAATAATAAGACATTAATAGGTCAATTCTGTTACCCAATCCACTTCATAACATGAAAAGTCACTATATATATATGAACAGTGAGTCAATCATCATCAAAATTCAAAAAGTTAATATAGCGGTCACAAACCCGGTACAACTCCTGCGTTGTTTGGGCCTTTGTAGTGCCACAATTGCCAAACAGTGTCCTTATACGGAGCGGTTTCATCGAATTCCAACGACTGCGGAAATCTGGTCAGACGAAAACAAACAAGCCTGACTCACTACCAGTGTAGCAAGTCAGGCTTGTTGACGTAAATCCATTCAGCGTTTAGGCAAAGCCGCTTATGGCCTTCGCATCGGGTTCCAGTCCTGATTATTACTAATTATCCCCGACAAACATGACCAACTTAGTCAACAGTAAAGTTGTAAATACCCGAACCCGTTTTCAGCACGACATACCCCGGTTCGGTGCCGGTTACGGAAATACCAGCCGCCGAGAGGGTTCGGTCTCCCTCCCGCACAGCATCGGCGTTGGAAGCCGGCAAATAAATGGTGGCCGTGGTGTTTGCCGGAATCTCAATCATGAGCGTTAGTTTGCTCCCTTCTTTTTTCCAGCTTGAGCGGGTCATCCCGTAGTACGTTTGCAGGCTGGCCCCTGCCGAACTAAAGCCCCCGCCCGGTTGCGGTTTGATAATGATCTGTTTGTAGCCCGGCCCCTGTTCGTCGGTGTCGATGCCCGCCACAACGCGGTACAGCCAGTCGCCAACGGCCCCGTACGCATAGTGGTTGAACGAAGTCATAGAGGGGTCCTGAAACGTACTATCGGGTTTCATCGAGTCCCAGCGTTCCCAGATGGTGGTTGCACCCATCTTCACCGGATATAGCCACGATGGGTAGGTGTCCTGCAACAGCAGCTTATACGCCACGTCGTTCTGCCCGAAGCGCGACAGCACATGGGTCAAAAACGGTGTGCCGAGGAAGCCCGTCGTCAGGTGATACGTGTAGCTTTTAACATTGCTGACCAACCGCTCTACCGCCACCGGGCGGCTGTTCTCGGGCAGCATATCGAAGTGGAGAGCCAGCGTGTAGGCCGTCTGGGTTTCGGAAATCAACCGCCCCGACGCGGTTGTGTACTCTCGCCGGAAAGCCTCGCGGATGCGTTTGGCCAAGGCTTCGTACTCGGTAACCTCATCGGTTTTACCCAGCAATTTTGCCGATTTAGCCATCAGATCAGCCGAGTACGCGTAGAAGCACTGCGCCACCAAGTAATTGTCCGTCACCGCCGATTTCTGCCCGATCATCCCCTTTGAATCGTCTACACGATACGACAGCCAATCGCCGAACTGGAAACCGCTGTTCCATAGATCGTTGGGTGCTTTACTTCGCATGTAGTTCAGATAGGCTTTCATGCTGGGGTATTGCGTTTCGACCACCCGCCGGTCGCCATACGTCAGGTACATATTCCAGGGAATAATGATGCCCGCATCCGACCAGCCAGCCGCGCCCACCGGTTCAGCATTGGCTGCCGAAAAGGTCGCAGCCCCCGCCAGCGCATTGGGCACCACAAACGGAATAGCCCCGTTCGACGCCTGATCGGCGGCTACATCGCGGAGCCACTTGGCAAAGAAGTTGTTGACGCCGAAATTGAACGCAGCCGTACGCGAAAACACCTCGGCGTCGCCCGTCCAGCCCAGCCGCTCATCACGCTGCGGGCAGTCGGTCGGTACGTCTAAGAAATTACCCCGCTGCCCCCACTGGATGTTGCTTTGCAGTTGACTGACCAACTGATTTGACGAGGTGAACTCACCGGTTTTGGGCATATCGGAATACAGCGCAACGGCGGTAAAATCAGCCGGATTTACCGGGCCGGTCAACCCATCGACCTGCACATAGCGAAAGCCGAAGAAGGTAAAATGGGGTTCGAGCGTTTCCGGTCCTTGCCCTTTGAGCAGATACGTGGCCTGCGCTTTGGCCGTCCGCAAATTCTCGAAATACGGATTACCGGTCTTATCGAGCATTTCGACGTGCGACAGCACGAGTTTATCGCCCGCTTTTCCGTTTGCCCGCACCTGCACCCAGCCCACCAAATTTTGCCCGAAATCCAGCACCTGTTTGCCTTTCGGGGTCGTCAGCACCTTAACAGGTTTGATGCGTTCGTGCTTTGTGATCGGCTCGTTATACGAAGCGACTAAATTGTCATAACCGAACGCCTTCGTTGTCACCCCCGACCAGTCTGTATCGGCATAGCCAGCCTGCGCCCAACCCGCTTTCTCCTGTCGGGCATCGTAAAGTTCACCATCGTAGATTTCGGCGAAGCGCACCGGCCCGGTCGATGATTTCCAGCTTCCATCGCTGACAACGGTTTCGGTCGTGCCGTCGGCGTAGGTGATATTCAACTGAGCCAGCAACGACAGGTCCGAACCGTAAATATCCTTGCGTTGCAGCCAGGTGAGCCGACCCCGATACCAGCCGTTACCGAGCATAACACCAATGGCATTCTGACCCGATTTGAGCAGTGGTAATACGTCATAGGTCTGGTATTGCAGGTGTTTGTTGTAGCTTGTCCAGCCGGGCGTCAGATAGGCGTCGCCCACGCGCTGACCGTTGATTTGGGCTTCATACAGACCGTGCGCCGTAATAAACAGCGTTGCCGACTGTACCTTTTTGGCCGTTGCAAACACCTTCCGCAACAGGGGGCTGGGGCGGGCAGCGGTATCTTCGGCAAAACCCGCCTGAATCCATTTAGCTTTCCAGGCAGCAGGTTCCAGCAGGCCCATCTGCCAATACGCCACACGACTCCAGGCCGACGGTTTACCTGCATTGTCCCATACCCGCACCTGCCAGCTATAGTGTTGGCCCGGTTTCAGCGCGGCCCCGGCATAGGGAACATGCACCGACTGATCGGACGCGACCCGGCCCGACTGCCAGACCGTCCCTTTGGCAACGGATGCCTCATTGGTTCCTACACGAATTTCGTAGGCCGTTTGCCGAATATTGCGCCGGTCGGACAGCAACTGCCAGCTAAAGCGGGGCAACGTCACATCCAGCCCAATGGGATTCGGGCGGTTTTCAGTCAATAGTTTCTGAACCGTAATTTGGGCAAACGTACTGAAACTGGTTAGTAATAGACAGATAAACAAGGCGATAGCTCGGTTCATTGTAGGTACAGTTTTGGGCACAAGCGATAAAAAGTAGAATCATTTAAAGGTATAAACCCCACTGTTTTTAACATTCATACACCTACCCATTACTGATCTATAAGCGCACGAAAAAGCCGCGTCCGGTTTGACCAGCGCGGCTTCTTTAAAACTATATTTCAAAAGGGCAAATACCCTATTTATCGTTTAGCAATCAAGCCACCGCTTCGTACAACCGCACGGCGGACCGGTTCTTCCCACTGGGCTTTCACGCGCTCGTCGGTGGGGTATTCGTCGTAGGTCGTCAGCTTGTCGAGGATACCCGCCGGGGTGATTTCGATGATGCGGACGTTAAGGATTGTTTTTTAGAGTTTGGTTCTAAAGGAGTGTCTTTCAGCAGTTCATAAAGCCGGTCAATTTTGTGTTGAAAAAGAGGCTTATCACCGTAACGTTCATCCATAGCCGGATCGACTCTGATCGTATCCGCTAATCCTTCGTCAACAATTTCCTTTAGCGTTTTCATAGTGAACAGGTTAAACATCAGGCTTTACGAATAACAAACGCAAGATAACTTTTATCGGTTTCAATAGCTTCTTCAAATCCGTCTTCTGTCAGGCCATTGATGGTCAATAGGCTCAAAAATTCACGTTGATACTGAATAGCAATCCGGTGGTAGACACGGGTTCTTCGTTCGTCACTTCCTGTAAAAATAATTGCTTCAGCCGGGTGCGTGTTTAAAAAAGACAGCAGGGATTGGATAACAGAGGCAAGCACTTTACGGCCATCACCATTGTCTGAAACGACACTGTCACTAACCTGCCCCGTCGTTTCATCTAAATCGCCAAATCCCAGATTCCAAAACCCTACACCCGACAAATACGTGTATTCAATTAGTTTACGAATCTGTCCCTTAGAGCCAACACTAACAAACTCGTATCGAAGCCGGTCTTTAGAAATTGTCAACTCATATACAGATACATTCATAAATGGCAGGTGTAAAAAAAAGACGGACAGTTTACAAACTGCCCGTCTCATTGGTTGGTGTAAATAATTACGCCACAGCCTGATACAACTCTTCCCGCTGCGCTTTCACGCGCTCGTCGGTGAGGTATTCATCGTAGGTCATCAGCTTGTCGAGGATGCCCGCCGGGGTGATTTCGATAACGCGGGTGGCAACAGTCTGTACAAACTGGTGATCGTGGGAGGTGAACAGAATCGGGCCTTTGAAATCAATCAGGCCGTTGTTCAGCGACTCGATGGATTCCAGATCGAGGTGGTTCGTCGGCTCATCGAGCATCAGAAGATTGGCCCCCGACAGCATCATCCGCGACAGCATACACCGCACTTTTTCGCCCCCGCTCAGTACGGTTGCTTTCTTCAGCGACTCTTCGCCCGAGAACAGCATCCGGCCCAGAAATCCACGAATGAAACTCTCATCTTTCTCGACCGAATACTGCCGAAGCCAATCGACTAAGTTCAGGTCGGTCTGGAAGAATTTCTCCTTTTCGGCATCGGTTGGGAAGTACGACATGGTAATGGTAATGCCCCAGCGGAAGGTGCCCGAATCCGCCTTGCGCTCGCCCGCCAGAATATCTAACAGGGCCGAAACGGCCAGCCCGTCGCGGCTGTACAGGAATACTTTATCCTGTTTATTGACCGTAAACGACAGATTTTCAAACAGTTTCGTACCGTCCTCGGCGGTATAGGTCAAATTCTCGACCGCCAGAATCTGATCGCCGGGTTCGCGGTCAGGCTTGAAATTGACGTACGGATATTTGCGTGATGACGGTTGAATATCATCAATCGTTAGTTTCTCGAGCAGCTTGGCGCGGCTGGTTGCCTGCTTGGATTTCGACGCGTTGGCCGAAAACCGTCGGATAAACTCTTCGAGTTCTTTGCGCTTATCGTCCGTTTTCTTGTTCTGATCCTGCCGTTGTTTCAGGGCCAGTTGACTCGATTCGTACCAGAACGAATAGTTACCGGCAAACAGCTTGACCTTGCTGAAATCCACGTCCACGATCTGTGTACAGACCTGATCCAGAAAGTGCCGGTCGTGGGATACCACGATAACGGTGTTGCTGAAATTGGCTAAGAAATTTTCGAGCCAGCTCACCGATTCGACGTCGAGGTTGTTGGTCGGCTCATCGAGCAGCAGTACATCGGGGCTACCGAAAAGGGCCTGCGCGAGCAGCACACGCACTTTTTCCGAGCCGTTGATGTCGCTCATCAGCGAATAATGAAGGTCTTCTTTGATGCCCAGGCCCGACAGCAGGCTGGCCGCGTCCGATTCGGCATCCCAGCCGTTCATCTCGGCAAATTCCGATTCGAGTTCGGCGGCTTTTTCGCCGTCGGCATCCGTAAAATCGGTTTTGGCATAGAGCACGTCTTTCTCCTGCATGATGTCATACAGGCGTTTGTTGCCCATAATAACCGTTTGCAACACTGTGAATGCATCGTAGGACGACTGGTTCTGGTTGAGCACCGACATCCGTTCGCCGGGGGTCATAATAACTGACCCCGTCTGCGGTTCGATTTCGCCCGACAGTATTTTCAGAAACGTTGATTTGCCCGCTCCGTTTGCGCCGATTACGCCATAGCAGTTGCCGGAATTAAATTTTATCGTTACGTCGTCGAAAAGCACCCGCTTACCGTAGCGAAGTGAGACGTTTTGTGCCGCTATCATGACTTGATTTTTCTGTTCAGATTGAAGCCGCAAAGGTACGAAATTTTGGCGGGATTTTGGAGGAATGCGCTAAGCCCACTGCTTTAGCTGTGGGTTTATGTAACGATAGTTCATAATCACCAACCGTTTCAACGGTTTGCCTCTTAAAACCGTTGAAACGGTTCATTCCGTGCATCCATCCGGTTTCTTCACCCACGACTAAAGTCATGGGCTGATACCTAACCGATTCACTTGTCGCGCACGCACCGGAAGCCCAGGTTATTGCTCGCGCTGCTCACCTCGCCTTTGCCCCGGCTACCGGCTTTGTAGCGAATACAATACTGGTCGCTGCACAGAAACGAGCCACCCCGCTGTACCCGTTTCACGGCCCCCGGTTCGTCGGGATCATAACTATCAGGTGGCCCCGGCGGGTCAGTTTGAACTGATTTCAGGTAGTAGTCGGGGCGGTAAAAATCCTGGCACCATTCCCACACGTTGCCGTCCATGTCATACAATCCGTACGGATTAGCCGGAAAGGATTTGACAGGCGCGGCTCCGGCAAACCCATCTTCCGTTGTATTGCGCGACGGAAAATTCCCCTGATAGATATTGGCAACCCAGTTATTGCCGGGTTTCAATTCATTACCCCAATAATAGGTTCGATTGCTCTTACCGCCCTGCGCTGCAAATTCCCACTCGGCCTCGGTGGGCAGCCGCTTACCGGCCCAGCTCGCATATGCAGCCGCATCGTCGTAGCTGACGTGTACAACCGGCTCGTTTTCATGGCCGTTTATGGTCGTTTTCGGGCCGCCGGGATGCTGCCAACTTGCTCCTTTTACATATTCCCACCATTGCAACGGATTTGTTAGCGAGACCCGTTGGGCCGGTGGGGTAAACACGGCTGAACCCGGCACCACCTGCTCGGCCGGAACACCCGGATAATCGGCTGGATTCAATGGGCGTTCCGCTACGGTAATGTACTGCGTAGCGACCACAAACCGGGCAAATTCGGCGTTGGTCACTTCGTGCTCGTCCATCCAGAACCCCTTCATAGTCACGGAATGCACGGGCCGGGCGTCGGCAAATTCATCGGCTCCCATTTGAAACGTACCGCCCGGAATCCAGACCATATCCACCGTGTCTGATGGCTTTGCGTTCGTACTGTGGACTGTTTTCGGCGGTTCCTGAACCAACTGCGATTGCTCGGTCGTGGCCTGACAACCCATTATCCCGGCAAAAAAAGCACAGCAAATCAGGGCATTCAGCAGGTCAATTGTTCGCGTCCACGATGGTAAGTGCTTCGTCATCCCTGTATTTTTTCATCTGCCCTTTCAATCGCATTTTCAGGTCGGCCGTTAGGGCTTCGTACCCTTTCGTGCCGTACAGATTATGGAGTTGATGCGGATCTTTTTTGAGATCGTACAGTTCCCAGAAGTCTTTGGGGCCATAGAACCGAACGAGCGTATGCGTGGCCGTTCGGATGCCGAAATGCGGGTAAACATGGTGCGGCTGCGGAAACTCGTAATAATGGTAATAGGCTTCGGTTCGCCAGGGTATTTTTTGGCCTTTCAGCAACGGCAGGAACGATTCGCCCTGAATGTCTTTGGGAATGGGCGTTCCGGTCAGGTTCAACACGGTAGGTGCCCAATCGATGTTGGAAACGAGTTCATTGATGTGCGTACCGGGTTTGATGACACCCGGATAGCGAATGACGAACGGCGTTTTCAGCGATTCTTCATAGATAAACCGCTTGTCGAACCAGCCGTGTTCGCCTAAATAAAACCCCTGATCGGAGGCATAAATCACCACCGTATTTTTCGCCTGCCCGGTCTTATCCAGATAATCAAGCAGTTGGCCGATGTTACGGTCCAGCGACCGCGCCACCGACAGGTAATCTTTGAGATACCGCTGGTATTTCCATTCAGTCAACGCTCTGCCGATGAGCTTTTTATCATCAAATTCCTTGCTGATTTTATTCTCGTAGTAGTCGTAAAACGGTTTCTTCTGTTCGGGTGTGAAGCGGTTGAAAATGCCGCTGTTCTCATAGTCGGCGTGTACTTTCAGGTCTTCTTTGAGCCGCATCGTTTTGTCGATGGTCATGTCCTGATTTTTAGCGGCCTCGCGTCCGGCATAATCGTCGTAGAACGTGGCGGGTATCGGGAAGGTAACGTTATCATACGCCCCCAGGTCGGGTAGGTCGGGCAGCCATTCGCGGTGCGTGGCTTTGTGACCTACGACTAAGAAAAACGGTTTCGACTGATCGCGCTGGGTGAGCCAGTCGATGGACAGTTTGGTAATCACATTCGTGACATAGCCGGGATAGCGAACCGTTTCATTTTTCGAGTTGATAAATTCTGAATTATAATAATGACCATGACCGGGCAACACATTGAGGTAGTCGAATCCATGCGGCAGACTACCGAGGTGCATCTTGCCGATCCAGGCCGTTTGGTAGCCGTTCTTCTGCAACTCTTCGGTAAACACGGGCTGATTTATATCGAATACTTTTTCGTTCAGTTTGTAGCCGTTCAGGTGGCTGTATTTCCCCGTTAGCAGCGTGGCCCGGCTGGGCCCGCAAATGGAATTGGTCACTACATTGGTATGCAAAATGGCCCCTTCGTGTGCAATCCGGTCGATGTTGGGCGTTTTCGCCAGCTTGCTCCCGTAGGCACTGATGGCCTGATGGGTGTGGTCATCGGAGAAAATAAAGATGATGTTGGGACGGGCCGTCGTACGGGGTACGGCATTCCGGCGGGTTGGCGGGGCTGCTTCTTTTGTTGTTATGCCGCCCGACAGCACCAGCCAGCCGGAAAGCAGGACGATAAGAGCGACGAGGCCGCGAAGGCTGTTTTGTCGGTTCATAACGAGTTCAGGGATATAGGCACATCGTTTTATTGGACAGAATTAATTTAAACACAGAGGCACAAAGAACACAAAGGTTTAAAAAAATGACGGTCAGTTCTGTGAAAACTCGGTGTACTTCGTGTCTCTGTGTTCAATAATTTTACTTGAATACTTTACTTTTCTAAGCGAAGAACATAAAACCTGTTTTTTACTTTCAGCCAGCATTACACCACCTTCGCCAATTCCTGCCACGAAATCAGGCCAATAGCCAGTATGGCTAAGGCAAGACCGATTTTGTTGGCGGTTGAGAGGTGTTCCCGGAAAAACAGAGCCGCCATGAACGCAGCCAGCAGAATAACGCCAATGTTGTAAATCGGATAGACAAACGCCCCGTTACCACCAAAGGCCGACAACGCAAGCAACAGCGTATAAAAACTCAGAAAGTTCGGTACGCCGAGCGTTACGGCTCCAACCAGACTTCTGGCCTGTATCGTTTCTTTACCCTGAATCAGGCGCACAACCAGCATCAGCAATCCCGCAGCGATGGCCCCGAGCACCATCGTCAGCGTTACCTGAACGGTTTTATCCGCCGATGGAATGTAGTGCAGATTCATGTAATTAATCATCGTGTTTGTGGCTCCATAAAACAAAAATACGCCCACCGGAAGCAGCACGTTAACGCCCAACCGACGCGGTTTTGATGGAACTAAATCAGCCTGTTCAGCCGCAGGTAACTCTTTTTTGTACGTACTCAGCCCAACGGCGATCACGGCCAGAGCCAGTCCTGAATAATTGAACACATCGAAACCGGATGCTCCGCCCATGCGAAAGACAAACAGGCTGAAACAGACCGGAATGACTAAAGAGAGGTTGTTCGCCAGCGACGTAGCGGTAATGCCCATGCGTTGCGTCGACGCCCCCGACAGCAGAAATGTCAGAATGAATCCTACGCCCAGGCCAAGTGCCAGCCATGTCCAGGTTTGCGTAAAATCAATTGAAAACGACTGCCCGGCGGGCAACAGCAGCAGACCCGTGAGGAAACAAACCGGATAGTTGAACACGATGGCCTGAAACGTATTGATGTCGTAGCGCGGGAACACGCGGAAATTCAGCAGCAGGCCTACCGAAAGCAGGATGCTTAGGCTTAAAAAGAGCATGAGTGGAAGTCTCGAATGAGTAATTTTGGGCTAAGTTACTTCATGGTTCGGTTGTGCGCTTATCTTTAGTCGGCCATCTCCAGAAAGGGTGTTGGACAGGATTACAGGATTTTGGCTGATTGAAAAACATGTAAATGCTGAAGCTGTTTAAACTTTCTGTTTTCGGTCAAAAATGAGTACTTTTTTTGTCATTCCTCCTGCCGCACCGGCGGCCCGGTCGGAATGACAAAAGATCGTCGGTTTATTATCTATTTTAGGAACACTAAACGGTTTCCCTGTGATGCAAACAAAAAAATAATCCTGTCCATCACCCCGATAATTGGCTTGTCACGTTATGAACCGGAAACTGTTTTTTCTGTCTGTACTTTTCTGCTGGTTGTTGGCCGCCTGGTCGTTTGGGCAGCCGAAACTATCTGTTTCGGCCACGGTTGTGCCGACACTCACCTATACGGCTTATAAATTCCGATTTCTTTACCCCGACAGCGACGGGCAAATTGTGGAGCCGGTTTACCTGAACGGTCCCCGGTGGGCGTCGGGTTATTCGGCGGGGCTGTCCGTCATATACACCTACGCGCCTGGCTGGTCGGTGTCGTCGGGCATCTGGTATCAGCAACTCACCACGCGGCAGGCGCGGCAGGCGGCAGCGGGCGAGGGTATGGTTACGCTCCGCAACCGGTTTATCCGGCTTCCGCTGCTGCTGAATTATTGCGCTTCAACGAAACGGCTTGCACCCTGTTTTTCGTTTGGCCTGCTAACCGATATTCCTGTCCCGTCGCGGGTGGTGGTTACCCGAACGGGCGCATCGACGCAACATTTACGGCTTGAAACCAACAGCCGTCCTATCTTTCATCTGCTCCTCGGCGCGGGCGTTCAGTACCGGCTTAACGCCCGTTATCTGCTCATGGCGCACCCTGCCTGGACCTACCGATTCGGGCAGTTGGGTGGAGCCAGCATCAACGATCCGTCCTTTGGCATTAGTTTGTTGACGCAGGTGGCGTATGTGTTTTAGTTGTGCTGAATAAAAGGCTGGAACACAGACCGGGCCGCCGTTGCGGATACACAGAGCAAATAAGAGATTCACAGAGTTTTTTGCACTGACGAGTAATTCAGTTCTGTAGTATACCATGAAGCTGTTCTAAGTTTTTTTACACGCATAATTTTTAGAGTTGTTTGTCATTCCGGGTACTGTCTTTGAAAGCAAGAAAACCGCTATAATTATTTCAAGATTCGACCAGTTCGTTTATCTTCGCCTTCTCAAGCACTATTACTTGTGGTCGATGATGCGTAGCCCCCTCAGTCGGGGCTACTTTTTTTGGCCCCTCACTCGCATAATCAGCTACATATTTTTCGTCTTTTTTCCACAGCTCGTAGATCATCGTCAATAATTTCCGTTGCACGGCCACATACCCTTTCATCTTGATTTTGGTCCGCTCATAGACCCGCTCGAACAGGCCCATGAACGGTTTCTGCTCATAGCCCACCACCATCAACGATGACATATACATCGCTCGGCGCAGGCGGCTGTTGACCCACTTACTGATGCGCGTTTTGCCCACGCGCTTACCGCTCTGGTTCTCTACTATATCATAACCCGCATAGCTCACCAACTGGCGCTGGTTCTCAAAGAGAGCAAACTCATTGGTTTCCGTAATCACTTGCGCTACGGTCAGTACACCCACCCCTTTGATAGCGCAAACCTGCTCCACTTTGCGCTTCCATTCCGGGTTGTCATTGATGGCTTTTTCAATTTGTTTGACGCATTCGGCTAACTGCTTGTTAATTTCATTAATCAATTTAGTAAGCTGCTTGCGAACCATTACCGACTGATACATACCCACCTCTAAAGCCAATAACTGATTGCTCAATTGGGCTTTAATCTCTTGTAAATGAGTGTGTTAGATGGTGGTTTGGCGTAAGGTGTACATGGCTTGGGTAATGGGTTGCCAGCTCTCAAGCCGTTGTTGAGCGGCCATCGTGGCCAGTGCCTGGGCATCGACTTTATCATTCTTGCTTTTGATGCACAGGGCTTTGATATAGTTGGCTGTTTTCTGGAGCAGCACCACACAAACGTGGGCTTGGTGCTGGTGCAGATATAAGGCCAACTGCTCGTACTCGTAGTAGACCCCTGTAGCCTCCATCAAGTAGTGGATCGGGAGTGAGCGTTCTTTGGCGTGATGATGTACCCACTGCTCAAATGCAGCGAAGCCTTTGGGCGTATTTTTGACCGCTCTGGTGGCTCGGATTTTGAGCCATTGAGCCAGATCAATTGCCATCAGACAGACATGAAACTCATCCGCTCCGGCGGCCCGGTTTACCCATGTCGATGCCGACTCCGTACTTAACGGCTTTGTAGGTAGTTTCCATTGGATAAGTTAGTTAGAGGAATGAGAACAAAACGCCAATGCTCTTTCTGAATTTCGCACATAATTGATGGTCGTGGTAGTACCACGCCATTGGGTACTTGTTCAAGTTGAAGAAAGAAGGTGAGCAGGGCAAAACCCGGAAATCTATGTCGTCCCGGAAGGACGCATTTTCGACAGAGATCAAGCTTATTCTGCTCACCAGTGGCATTTACTAAGTTGCACTTTTTTTAGCTAACTTGCTTACAAACAAAGATATGGGCGACAGGACACACTTTCTGTTGTTTCCGATACCTTTGTCAAATGGAGACAGGTATTTACATTCCTATAATTTCGGACTACGGTTTCAAAGCCACTTTCGGCAACGAATCTGACGACTTATTCCTTCGCACAGCGTTGCAGGCTCTTATCAGATCGAACACGCCCATTCGTGAGGTGCATTTTGATAAGAATGCGTTCGAGGCTCTGACCATAGACAGCCGAAGCGGTATTTTTGATTTAGCCTGCACTGATGAAAACGGTACGCAGTTCATTGTCGAGATGCAGTTAGGCCAAGCCCCGCATTTTGTGCAACGTATGAAGTTTTACGCTCTGCATAAGTTCAATACGGTGGTAGAACGGGGCGAGTTCGATTATGCTAATCTGCCCAAAATCTACGCCATTGCCATTTTGGAGAAGAATATTCTGCCAACGGCTCACTTTCATACGGTTGCCAATCTGCGGAGCGAAGAGGGTGAAATCATTGACACTCAAATGACGTTTATCATCGTAGAATTGGCTAAGTTTAACAAGCAAGTAGCTCAGATAAAGACCGACTTAGAGAAACTGATGTATACCATGAAGACGCTCCATACAACCGAACCTACCCAATACCCAGCATTCTGGAATGAGGAATGGCTCAAGCGGGCCATTGACGAGTTGGACACGCGAAAGATGACACCCGAAGAGAGGGCGTACTTTGCCCGTGTGACAGCAGCTAATGCCGAAGCGGTCAACGCGGAGAAGAAGAGGATTGAAGAAGCACGAGAAGCTGTTAAAACAGAAGCCGTAATCAAAGCTTTAAAGCGTGGAAAACTTACGATTAAGGAAATAGCTGAAGATAGTAGCGTCAGCATTGATTTCGTCCTTGAAATTCAGCGTGGGCTTGCCGAAAATCAGTAAGGCAGGTCACGGGCGACAAGAAGCAGGCCGCAAGGTCAGCGTTTTCAGCCCATCCGGGCAGGGGTGTAAAGGCTCGTACCTCACCATCAACCCCTGTGGTCGTTGAATGTTCGCCTAAAATGTGCTTGCAAGGCCGCGTCCGGGCGACAGGCAGCGCGTCCCAAAGTCAGGACCTTTGCTTCCATTTCCAGCGTTCCAGCGACAGGCCGCACGTCCTGACAGGGCAGTTTTTTTTGTTCGTTCGGCGGGTTTGGGCCGACAAGACAACGCCCGGACAAGCCCCGGTTAGTTGGCCTTATACTGGCAGGTATAGATTTGCTGTAACAGGCTAACTACTTCGATTTATCTGGTAGTCAGGCAAAAATCAACGTTTTTTTACCACTAACCAATCGCATTACTTATCCAACTTTGCATAACAACATAAACAATTGTTATGCAACGAAGAGATTTTCTGACCACTGCGACAGTGGCAACAACGACCCTCGGCACGATGATGCCTGAGTTGTCTGCAATGGCCCAACCACCTAAAAAAGGTTTTGTGGTAAGGGCCGGGCAAAACCGCTTTAGTGCAAAAACTAAACTGATCGGCAACAGCCCGGTTGACATCAAAGTCTCGACCACCGACACCAACGGTATGTTGAGCATAACAGAATATACGGGCTACACCAAAGGCGGGCCACCCCTTCACATCCACCCCGCTCAGGATGAGATTTTCATCATACTGGATGAGATTTTCATCATACTGGAAGGAAAGCATGCGTTTCAATTGGGCGACGAGCGATTTGAATTAACAGCGGGCGACTCGATTTTTATCCCTTGGAACACTCCGCACGCGCCGGCTAAGTTGAGTGAGACAGGCAATGCGTTGTGGCCCTCTCCGCGTGGGTCGGCTTCCCGGCGATAGGCAACGCGTCCCAAAGTCCGGCGAACAGCCCAACGAAGGCGCAGGTGTAAAGGTGCAAGCGACTCGCGTTCAGGCAAGTAACTTGCTCACTATCAGCCCTCGCGGGCGTTGGGCGTAACGTAACAGCGGAGGAAATAACAACCTTAGCCGTAGCCCGACTATAAGTTTCTTGTAATAAAATCGCATACCTCCGGTAGGCAGGTAATTAACGGAGAAAATTGCCTTATTATCAGAATTGGCAGACCATTTTTGCTCACCTGCCTAACACTGTAACCTTACGTTATATACTTTTCAACATGGAGCATTACTACACTAAATTGTTTAATTATGTTGAGGAGATTTTACGCTTGCCGGAAGCCGATAAGGCGTCAATTCGAGACTTATTCAAGCCGGTTTTTGTGCCCAAAGACACCATAATCGAACCTGCCGGACAGGTTCCCCGATACCATAACTTTATCGTTTCGGGGTATATGAGAAACTTCCACGTCGACAAAGACAATAACGAACTAACGATAGACCTCAACGATGGTTCCCGGTTTTTTACGTCTTATTTCCATTTCATGAACCGCACGGTGTCCAACGAAAACCTGCACTGTATTACGGATTGTGAATTGCTTCGAATCAGCCGGGATGACGTAGACTTGGGGGCTAAAAGCAGTAGTACCCAGAAAGATTATACGATTCAGATTCTGCAAAAACACCTCGAAGAAGACAAACGACGGATTAACGACATGACTAATCTGACGGCCGAAGATCGGTATCAGAAATTCCTCAGGGAGAAACCAACCATTATCCGGCACGTGCCGCTGCGTTATGTGGCGTCTTATCTGGGTATCACGCAGCGGCACCTGAGCCGACTCAGGAAATAGCCGACCCCATAACGCTCACACCAAAATAGAACCGCTCATCCGTATTGGACATTTGTCTACTCATGGTGGCAGGGCACAGCCTTAAGTTTGAACAAAACTTAACCGCCTTCCTGCTATGACGCCAACGACAACTACCATCCTGCCAAAAAAAGCAGATGCTCCGTATGCAACAAGAACCCTGACCTTCGCAGCAACAGCATGGTTGGTTGTAGCAACGATGGGTCAGTGGTTATTTGGCGTCTATATTCTCATGTTTTACGGTAAAGCCACCGTTACGGGCGATTTTGACCGCTGGAATAACGTGTTGCCACACGGCTACGTTGAAGGCGACTGGAAAGGAAACCTCGTTGTAGGCATTCACGTACTGCTGGCCGCTATACTGACCATCGGTGGCCCGCTTCAGCTACTAACACAGATACGCCGATACGTCCCCCGTTTTCATCGCTGGCTCGGCAGAGTATACATCACCACCGCTATTGTTGTTAGTACGGCTGGATTGATTATGGTCTGGACACGCGGTGCCGTAGGCGATGCCACACAGCACATCAGCATCAGTATCCAGGCTGTCTACATTATTGCATTTGCCTTACTCTCAATCAACTACGCCAGAACCGGTCAATTTGCCAGGCATAGAATCTGGACATTGCGCCTGTTTATGGTGGTCAATGGCGTTTGGTTTTTCAGAGTGGGGCTGATGTGTTGGATACTGGTCAACGGTGGCCCGGCCGGGTTTAATCCCAAAACATTCACGGGTCCTTTTCTCACGGTTCTTTCTGTATTCACCTATGCCATGCCGCTTTCGCTGATGGTGCTGGAACTGTATTTTTATGCCCAGCAAAAACAGAATAAGGCACTGAGTCTCTTCACATCGGCCCTCATTTTGCTGTGTATCGTTGTCATGGGCATCGGGATTGTGGGAGCTACGATGGGTATGTGGTTACCTCAAATGTAACGGCTTGCCCGAAGCATTTACGGTTATCTCGTTTTAACATAGCCCCGCACTATGTTAGCAAGGCCGGTTTATTATTAGACAGTAGCCGCATCCGGTAGGCGTTCATGGCGGTGCGGCCCAGTTGGTTGACGAGCCGGTAGTTGACCACAATACCCACGGCGGCCCCGATGCCCGGAATGAGTTGCGCCATTTTAGCCAAATCAATGTAATCGCGGTACTCCTGCTGAAACGTCAGCCAGTCGAACTGATTGATGTCGTCGGGGAGTTGGCGGCTGTGTTCAGGCCAGTTGGCAATGTGCTGGTACACCGCCTGCCGTCGCTCCTGACTCGAAAAGGCCAGTTGAAAAATATAGAGAATAAATACCCGCTCGCGGTAGTCGGCCACCGAGAAACCGTATAAACTGGCGATCTCGAACAGCATTTTCATTTTCAGACTGAGCAGAATCGGGAAATCGGCCAGGGCGAGCAGAAAGCCACCGGCTCCCGTTACGCCCCCTTCGGCAGCACTGGTTTTCTTGTAAAACTCAATCCGTCTGGCTACGGCCGCATCGCGCTGCGTCAGGGTTTGGCCTTCGGCGGGAGCACGATTCAGGAACCCGGCACCGAACAAAACCGCACGGGTCATCTGCTTAATGGTGGCCGTAACAATGGCATGAATGCGGTCGGGAATGATGCGGTTAATTCGGCGTTGCAGGGATGTAGAGAGCCTCCCGAACGTCGAGGGTGGCTTTTGCATGGCCTGCTGCCAGCGGTTTAGTTCGGCCCGGACGGCCTGTTCGTAAGGTGTCATGCTACCGTATTTAGCAAAAAAGTAATACCTTCATCGAATCAAAAGACTCGTACACTTGTTGGTTTTATATGCATCCTCATAAATCCCGATACCGCAAATTTGTGGGTATGAAGAACGTTCTTCTGCTCATGGTTGCGCTGGTAGGCATTTATTTTGCCAGCACCGGCTATAGAACGCCCCGTACTGTACTCGTTCCAGCCCCCGCAACTGTTCCCAAAAAGGTCAATACCCTTGCTCATCTGGAGGTGTACGATCAATTGCATCTGAGTCAGGCGGGTTTGCAGAAAAGCGTGTTTGAATACGCCCTGCGCGGCTGGCAGAAGATCGATACGGCGAAATCCATGCTGACCATTGTTGACCTTAGCCAGCCTTCCAGCCACAAACGGCTGTATGTGGTTGACTTACAGAACAAAAAGCTTCTTTTCAATACGTACGTTTCGCACGGACGCAACTCCGGCGACCTAATGGCGAACCGGTTTTCCAATGCAAACTCATCGTTTCAGAGCAGCTTAGGTTTTTACCAGACCCTCAATACATATATGGGCAAACATGGCCTGTCGCTGCAACTTAAGGGACTGGAAAAAGGCTTCAACGACAACGTCTACAACCGGAATATCGTTCTGCACGGGGCCGATTACGTTTGTGAGGATATCATTCGAAAAACGGGCCGCCTGGGACGCAGTCAGGGATGCCCCGCCGTGCCGTATGCCGAGTCGAAAGCCATTATTCAGGCCGTTAAAGGCGGTTCTTGTCTGTTCGTCTACTCCCCCAATCCCGATTACCTGAAACAGTCGGCTTACTTATCCAGCGCGTATACGTCGTTGTAAAAACGGAGTTTGCCGGTCGAATCGACATCGGCAATGTTGTACGTGATAAAAACCGGAAACGGTTTCGGGATGGCTACCGTCCGGGGTTTCTGGTCGATCAGGCAGCGGTTCATAAAGTCCGCATCGAACGTTTGGGCACCCAGGACCAGATTAGCCAGTTCTACGGGTTTCTGCACCCGCACACACCCATGACTCCGCCAGCGGTCGGTGGTGCGTTTGAACAGATCGCGGCTGTTGGTATCGTGCAGGTAAATGGCCAGCGGATTGGCTAAATTGAATTTCAGCAAGCCAAGCGAGTTTTCACAGCCCGACGCCTGCCGAACGCGGTACGGGAAGTTCGTTTCCGACAAGCCATCCCAGTCAATGTCTTCCGGGTCAACTTCATGGTCTTTCGCATCCAGAATCTGTAAGTTCTGGTTGTAGATGTAGGCAATGTCACGCTTCATTCGAGGCAGCATTTCTTCCAGCGCAATGTTTTTCGGTACATTCCAATACGGGTACACCACAATATCCTGAATGTAGGTCGTCATGCAGGGCGTTCGCTTGTCGGGTTTACCCGCAATGACCTGCATAGGCAGCAGCCGTTTGCCCGTCCGGTCAAACACGTTTAGTTCGCCCGCCGGGATATTGACCAGCACAAACCGGTCGGGGTCGAAGCGATTGATGTATCGGTAGAAATTGAGCGTCTGCCGGATAACCCGCAGCGAATCGGCCATTGCCGAACTGCCTTTACCCCGTTTCCGAAGCTGGCTGTAATAGTCAACCAATTGATTATAAGGCCCGAATGTAGACACGGTCGCCATTGTAGCCGACGAAAACGGACCGATTGTTTTGGTTGCCCAGGCGGAGTCGACTGTCTCGCGCAAACCGCTGTACGCTAAGCGCGACGGCTTTTTACCATAGCGAATTTCGAGCAGCACCTGGCTTAATTTAGTGGAAATAGCACCTTCATCGGTTGTTGATATGCTGCTAAACCGCGTTGTATCGATGCCTACCGAATCGGCGTAACGACAGGCCTGATGCAGACTTAACGCAATTTCTTTGACCTTTTTCTCATCTACTTTTTTTGTATCAACCTGTGCCTGTTCTGTCTTGCTTACCGGCTTCGGTATGAACCACTTAACAACAAAAAACAGAACGAGTAGCCCTGCTATAATACCCGCACCAATGCCAACTTTACGTTTATCCATCTTGATTTGTTCAGTTTATGACGAATCAGTTGTAGCGATCATAGCGATGACATCTTTTTAAGTAAAGATGTCATCGCTATGATCGCTACAACTGATTTGGCTCCCACTATAACCAGCAATAACGTCATTAGTTATATCCCAGCCCCATTTTAAGCAAAAAGCAAAACGGGCAACCCGTGTGAGTTGCCCGTTTAGGGGTTTAACTATAAGCTGGTTTGTCGATGTCCGGCTTTGGATTCGGGTTTCGGTTTGGATGCTTCATTCGCACGTTGGCTCCCGGTTTTTCACCGTCCATATATTCCTCGTCAAGTGGGTCGGGGGGCAATTCGTCGGCGTCAATTTCACTACCCGGCCCACTGGTTCCCTCGGCTGACTGGTTGGCTAAACCAGCCGGTGAAATTGCCTGTTTGGCCCGGATGATGTCTTCTTTGTCCTGATTAGTCTGATTGTCCATAACGGTTTCGGTTTGAGTAAGTATTTGTGTTTTAACCGGCAACCGAAGGTATTGTTCAGTCGAGTTGGTTGCGTTTGCATAAGGGTCCAATAAAGTGATGGATGAATAGGCTAACACTGTTTGTATCGACAGAACATGCTCACGGTTTTAATCAAACTTAACGCATATAACTATTGGGGAATTAAGGATAACATCCTAATCAGTAATTAGTTACCTTTCCCTTATCAAACAAATTTCTATCCTCACAACCCTATAATAGTACTTTATCAAATGACCACGCGGCTCACCTTCTGCCTCGCATTACTCGGTTTATTACTGGCCTACAGCAACTGCTTCAGTCAGAATAGCACCGTATTGTATTTAGCCCCCAATGTTCAGCAAGTATCAGTTAAGAAGCCTTTTCTTAGTCAGTTCACCGATCTGAATCAACTACGTTCTCTATCTCTAATACGGCGGTTTCCTGCTGACAAATGGACGGCAGTCAATTCAATTAATTTCGGTAGCCAGGGTAGTCCAGGCTGGGCCACGTTTCAGCTACAAAGTCCAGTCAGGCAAACATTGTGGCTGGAAATAGACAGTCATTTTATTGATTCCCTGCAAATTTGGCTAATTCGGGAGCCGGGGTTACCCAGCGAATCAATAACTACTTATCAACCTGTCGGATTCCAATCACTCCTTAACGACCGGGAAACCCCTGTTCAGCACCGCTACATTATTAAACAGCTACATCTACTGTCGGGAATTCGCTACGCGGTTTACATTCGCGGATGGGTGCCGCCCGCCGATGTGCTTAAGTTTGGAGTAACGCTATGGCATCCGTCCGTCTTTGGACAATATCAGCAAATCGACATTGCTGGATGGGCTGTCTTTGCCGGGCTGGTGCTCATGTCCGTATTTATTACAACGGTTAGCTATGCCTTTAATCCCCGGCGTATCTACCTGTATTATATCGGCTATATTAGCTGTATGAGCGTTTACGCTCTGCTGAACGATGGCTGGGGGATGTTACTGCCAATACCGCTTCGCTGGTTCGACAGCACGAGCACAGCAGTACATTGGCTTAGTTTCGGAATACTTTTTCTAATGCTGTTTACACGCAGTTTCTTAGCGGTAAATGCTCCTACAGCACACTGGTGGCTCAGACTCAACCCGATATGGTTAACCCTTACAGTAGAGACTGCCATTTTTCTGGCGCATTATGGTGTTCATTACAATCACTTTGATCTGGTTTGGTTTTCTTATCAGGTTGGGTTTAGTATACTGGCTATCTACGCCATTCTTTGGCTAAGTTATATTGCGAATGCCATCAATCGGCATTTTCGTCCTGTATGGTTGTACATTACCTCGGCACTGGTCTGGCTGTTTTTCTATGTAACGAATGTATTTGTTGTCAATACAGGCCTGCTCACCGAACCTTTTCCCGACATGCTCGTCTTTCGTCTGGCATTGCTGGCCGAAGTGTGTGTCATCTTTATCGGGTGGATGTATCGCCAGCGTATTATTCGGAAATCCGAGCAGCGGCTTCAACGCCAACAACAAGCCCGGCAACACGAACTGTTTGAAACAGAACGCAAACGACAGGCCGAGGAACTGAAAGCACTACGACTGCAGAATGAGTTACAGCAACAACGTGAACGACTCGCCCGCGATTTACACGACGGTATCGGCAGCCAATTAACGCATATCGTTGGACGATTGGATATTTTATCCGTCCGTAAAACAGATGAGCAGCCGCAATTAGAGCGGCTCAGCCATTTTGCCCGCGAAACAAATCAGGCCCTGCGCGATACGGTCTGGATTCTGAACCGTTCCGAAATCCCATTGTCAACCTTCGCCCAGCGATTGCATAGCTACCTGCTTCGCCTATGGGAAGACATTGACACGACCCGCTTAGACTGGCATACCGACCCGGCCATTGCTGATCCGGTTTTGTCTCCTTTAGTAGTACAATGCCTGTTTCGTATCACGCAGGAAGCCGTAAATAACGCCCTCAAGTATGCTGGAGCCACAAGCATCCGTGTAAACCTAATCTACCAGGACCCGATCATCGCGTTAACCGTAGCTGACAATGGTAACGGGTTCGACGTAACTACCGCCACCAATGGCTATGGCCTGACCAACATGCAGAAGCGAGCCGAAGAAATCGGCGGACAGTGGGCATTGATCAGCGATAACACAGGCACCCAAATTCAGGTTAGCATGAACATAACTAACTGACCTACAGAAAGATTAGTCATTTGACGTATTGACAGGGACTAACTCTTTACAGACCTTTGATTCACTTAAAACACAGCCACCAGCCTATGAAAATTACCATTGGACTGGTCGAGGATCAGGCACTGCTGGCAGATGATCTGATCGAGAAACTGGGTCTGCACGACGCAATTAGCGTCGTGCTGGTGGCCCGAAACGGCGTGGATCTGCTCGATAAACTGGGCCAAATGCAGCCGCAGGTGCTGCTGATGGACATCGAGATGGACCAGATGGACGGCATCCAAGCAACGAAACAAGTAAAATCTCTCTATCCACCCATAAAAATTATTATGCTGACCGTCTTCGACGACGATCAGAAGTTATTCGACGCTATTCGGGCGGGCGCATCCGGTTACCTGCTCAAGGATACGCCCGCTCAGAAACTCGGCAACGCCATTCAGGACGTGCTGGACGGTGGCGCACCCATGTCGCCATCCATCGCCAGCAAAGCCTTAACGCTGCTCCGAACCGCTCCTGACAAACCCACTTCCCAACGCAACATCGCCGAAGAAGCTAACCTGACCCAACGGGAACAGGAAGTGCTGGAACTACTGGCAACGGGTCTCTCCGTTAAGCAAATCAGCGAAAAACTGTTCGTGGTCGAAAAAACCGTCCGCAAGCACTTAGAGCACATTTACGAGAAGTTGCAGGTGGATGGGAGTAGAGGGGCGATAGGGAAGTTTTTGCGGGGGTAGTGCCACTGGTTTTTAAAAACAAAAATCGTAGACTTCTTTCACTTTAAACCAATTATCCACATGAAAACGTTTTTGATTTTTTCTGCAATAATTTTTGCTACACTTACAAAGCACCATGTTGCCAATGCACAAAAGGTACTGACAAAAGAAAACGGTGTTTCCTTATCGTATAGTACAGAGTATGTTAATACATTAAAGTGTGGAGATAGTAACTTCGATCAGTATAAAGTGACTGCCTATTTGGAAAATAATAGCGGTCATACTATTAACATAGGATACAGTAAAGTCGAACATACCTCTTATAGAAATCAGCTTGACGTTTCGCCCTGTAGGCATCCATTTCCAGCAGGAGCCACAATAGATATTAAGTACAATTGGGCGAGTGGTTCAATAAGTCAGGTGTCTTATTATGTATTAGTCCCCAATGGAGAACGCTATCCTAATCCTGATTGGAGCCTTGGACAGTTCAGTTTTGTGAATTAGTCTGGAACTACTCTGACCAAAACCCTCCCCCACGAAATCGAAGTGC
Source organism: uncultured Spirosoma sp. (assembly GCA_964244845.1). GTDB lineage: Bacteria > Bacteroidota > Bacteroidia > Cytophagales > Spirosomataceae > Spirosoma. The sequence continues at coordinate 26,680 of CAXTKE010000004.1, read as the reverse complement.
TGGAACTGCTGACGCAGGGATTGTCCGTGAAACAAATCAGCGAGAAACTCTTCGTGGTCGGAAAAACCATCCACAAACATCTGGAACACATTTACGAGAAGTTGCAGGTGAATGGCAGCCGGGGGCGGTGAGTAAGTATTTGCGGGGGTAGTTGTCTTACAACGCTCGTGTGGATAACAATAAAAAGCGGATTATCTTCTACCAAACCAATAAACTTCAATCTCTTATGAAAGCGTATGATCAAATTATCGGGCAAGTCAACGGGTTAAGCACAGCCGAACGGACTGATTTCTTGGGACAGTTACCACAAGGATTAGCCCCTGTTGACCGTGACCACTTAGCTACTTCATCGCTTGACGCGACGAAAGATGGAGCAAAGGTTGATATACTGACCAAAAGCATTAAAGATCTCTCAGCGGATGATAGAAAAATAGTGTCTACTAATGCTTTGAGTCTACTTCCTGATCGAACACGAGATCGGATTTGGATGGTCGTGATTTGGGCATTTGTGACTTTGATTATCGGCTCGTTTTTAGCATTAACCGCAAGTCTCTTCTTCCCTCAAGTATCGAACGATGCGCGTGTGCAGATTATCCTGACAGTATTCACTACAGCCGCTGCATTTCTAACCGGACTACTGGCTCCCAGTCCTATGACTAAATAGAGAGATGCATAACCGTTATTCCTGTCGCTGATTTACAGGCTTGTAGATCAGCGACAGAACAAGTTTCTTACTATAAATTACCTTTCCATGACCATACCATTCTATCTATCAAATCCCACGCCCGCGCAGTTGGATGAAATCTATCATCTGCGCGTTGCGGCCTGGCAACCGCATCCACATTTTGATGAGACTAAATATTCCAATGGCATTTTCGACTCCCTCGACCTGACCGCCCATTGAGATGGTCCAGGTTTGCCGGACAGTCTAAGTGCTTAACTTAGCTGTACCATGAGTAAGTCACAAACCCCAAAGGCACCGCGCCGAAAGTACGACGAAGAATTCAAAAATGAGGCTGTCCGTCTGGTAACCACTAGCACCCGGAGCGTGCCAGATTTGGCCCGCTCGTTGGGTATCTCGGAGAACCTGCTTTACCGTTGGAAAGGGTATAGTAAACCAAATGAGCTGCAAAAAGAAATTACCCAGCAGGACTACGACCAATTCAATTGCGGGAGCAACTGCGTCGAACTGAACAAGAGCGCGATATTAAACAACCACCTGCTTTGCAGGTGGTTGTTTAATCAAAACTTGCATAATTGACTGTCCGGCTAAACAGGACCAACCCATATAACCGCTCCGAATCACTAAGGCTTTTTATTTAGATTTCCAGCAAAAGGCAGTGCTACAATTGTAAGTCGTGGCACTGCCTCTCTACCCAAATTTTATACGACTTACTTCCCGCCAGCAGGCATTAGCACCGTATCGACGGAATGGATAATGCCGTTGGTCGCTTCAATATCTGCCTGACCAATCGTTGCAGTGCTGCCAGACCCGTCTGTGATGGTTACCGCATCGCCCTGTTTGCTTACGGTCAGAGTGCCACCCGTTACGGTCTTAAGTTTCTGTCCGTCCTGTAGCTGACCGGATGTAAACTTGCCTTTTACCACGTGGTAAGCCAGCAGTTTTACCAATTTCGCTTTGGCTTCGGGCTTTAACAGGGCATCAACGGTGCCCTCAGGAAGTTTTCCAAACGCTTCGTTGGTGGGCGCAAATACCGTGTACGGCCCTTTACCACTGGCCTGCTCGGTTAGGCCCGACAGGCGCAGGGCGCGAAACAGAATCGTGTGATCGGCCGATTTGGCGGCACTAATGGCCAAATCTTTCCCGGTCGAACTACCCGTTTTTGCCCCCGTCGCTTCCGGTGCTGTAGTTGTAGCAGCGGTTTGCCCCGTTGTATTCTGATTTTGCGCCATAGCGGACGCGTACGAGCCAATGAACAGACCAGCGGTCAGTGTCCAGCCCAGATAGGATTTTCCTGTCATGATTGAATAATGTTGGAAAAGTAAAAGAGACGACCCGCCGTTTCGGCAAGCCCGAAGCAACCCGCTTCGATTTATTGATTAAACGGTCAGTACCCGCCCGAAAATTGTCTGGAATGTGAAAATCTGAGCGAAAGGCCCGAAGCAGGCCGTAGATTATTGTACACCGGGATGAATCCCGGTGCAAGTGATTTATCGAGTTAAGATGCCTTGCACCGAGTTAAAACCCGGTGTTGTGTTACACGAAAACCCTTACCTATCCCCACCTTAACGAACAACAGTCAGATACCCCCGGTAGGTGGTGGTTAGCGGCCCGGACCCGGTGCGAATCTGGTAGGTATAAACGCCGGTGGGTACTGTTTGGAGCCGGTAAGTACCATCCCACGGTTTTTCGTAGCCCTTCGAGAAGAAAACCAGTTCGCCCCAGCGCGTGTAAACGCCCACTTCGGCCTGTGGAAACGAACCGATGTTGGGGATAATCCACGAGTCATTCAGGCCATCGGCATTGGGCGAAAAAGCCGACGGAATATACAGCGGCTCCATCACTTCGACCAATGCAGAAAACGTTGCTATACAGCCACTTACGCTAACAGCCGTTAGCTGATAGGCGGTCGTTACGGTTGGGCTGGCGTCGGGGCTGGCAACGTCGGCCTGACTCAGCGACGCGGGCGGTTCCCACTGGTAACGGCTGATGGGTTCATCGGACTGGGTCAGCAACTGCGCCGAATTTCCCTTCGTAATAATATACAAATCCTGACCCGTTAGCTTAGGGCCACCCGACACTACTGCCCAGCGATTTTGCGACACGCGGCAACCGTCGGCGGAGATAATGGTATAGGTCAGTTTATGCCTTCCCACGCCCGCAGCTTTCGGGCTGAAGCCGTTGCCCTGCACACCCTGCCCGGCATAAGTTCCGCCCGCAGGTTGCCCCTGCAACGACAGAATAGTTGTATTGGTAATACAAAACGGCCCGATGGAATCTAATTGAACGAGCGGGCGGGCGTATACCCCCACCGTCAGCGAATTCGACAGGGCCGTACAGCCGGTTGGTGCCGTTACCCGCACCTGATACGCACCCGCCTGACGGGCCAGAAACCGGCTTGCCGTATCCGAAAGCAGTTGCCCATCTTGCTGCCACGCGTACCGAAATCCGCCCGCATTTGATGCGGTGAGTTGTACCGATGAGTCGGGACAGAGTTTGGCAGACGATGCGTTTATCTGGACCGTTGGTCGGGCATTTATCGTTACCTGCAAGCTATCCAGCCCATCGCATCCGGCCGTAGCCGACTTGACTAATACGCGATAACCGCCTGATTGATAGACTTTAATGGTTGCCTGATCGCCCGGAATAGTCCGCCCATCGCGACGCCACTGGTAGAGTGTACCGGGTTGCCCGTCGGCTTGCAGCGTCAGCGTATCGCCGGTGCAGTAAGGGGCTGGCGTTGCAACGGATAATTTAATGGGCGATGAGGTTGTCAGGGTCACTTTCACGGCCTGCGACATGGTATCGTTGGCGCACACTTTGGCCTGACTCTTGACAACCGTGTACACGCCCGACTCACGAATCGGGAGCGTATCAGCCGTTGACCCACGAATGTTTATGCCATCTTTCTGCCACTGATACGCCCAAATCGGGTTTTTCTCGACCGACAGCACCAGCGGATCACTGCCGCACCAGGTCAGGTCGGAGGTTGCTTTTCCGTTCGCCATAACCACCGCCGGTGGGGGCGTATTTTTTGAGCAGTCCACAACGGGCAGTTGAAAATCACGACGAACCACGCCAATGCGCTCGCCATTCCGAAACTCTTCGCACTGAACGGTAAATAGATAAAGTCCTTCCTGATTGGCCCGAACGGACAATTGTCCCGTTGTTGGATTGATGCTCAGGGGCGGATTTCCCGGAATGATGTTGGATAAGCTATAGCCCGATGCCCACGAAATCAGCGGGTAGCTGCTCCGGGGCGATTGGTCGATACTCGATGGAACGCCCCGGTTGGTATAGCCATTGAGCGGGGTCACGAGCGAGTATTTCAGTTGGTCGCCGTCGGCATCGGTAGCGTTAGCGTTAAAGGTAAACGGCTTATTGATGCAGATATAGTCACCATTGGGCAGTCGAAAATCGGGTGCCGAATTCCGAAAAGCAGCCCCGTTTTTGGTCATTGCCGGAAACTCTAAGTAAAAAACCATGCCAACGCCAGCCGTAGTACCACTGTTTACGTTGGTGAGGTTATCGTTTCGGCAGCAGCGTTCCCAAACGATATAATAGCCACCCGGATCGGTGTATTTACTGACATCAAACTGATACGTTAAAATGTATTTGGCTTGTGTAAAACTCAACTGACGGAGGGAAGCACAGGCGGCATTATCGAACGTGAGGGGCAGCGTTTCCTGTAGCTGTACGGTAATGCGCTCAATCAGCAGGGGATTCTGTTTGCGGTAAACCAGCAGAATAACCGACGGGTCGCGGTTGCCGGAACTGGTCTTTGTTTCGTCCCAGTACTGGTTTAGCTGGAGTGTAAACAGACCGGGTGTGTTGCCTACAGCCCGCATACTCACGTCGCCCCCGATAATGTGGGTTGCCCGCACACTCAGCGAGATTAATAGACAGACAATCAATCCAACAACCACCCCTGTCAAACGAGGAGTATCTTCCCGTACGCAATGCATAACGCCAGTACCGATTTAGCTTACCTGTTTAGTAAGTATTACGGAAAATAACACTGAATATACATAGACTTACGATACTGTTATACATAATCTCTCCGTCCAATTTATTATACGGTAAATTATAGAATCAGTAACAAGCTATCCTGCCTCGCCGAAGCCTTATTTAGATAGAAAGCCTTTGGCAATAAGATACGGGATCAGGAGCCAGAGTAGGCCCTTGATGAGAAAGAAGAGAAAACCGCCCCAGCCGACGCGTTTGAGCCAATAGTTGAACCGCTCATTCATAAAGCAAAGATAATAATTTCCTGTTGTTCCTCTTTTTTATGGGTAGGCCAATAACGGATCAGGTTAAAAAAAGAGTGATAATCCGGGTTATTCCAGCGTAAAAAAGCAATTTTGCCAACTCATTGGTTATAACAAAAAATCGTTCCCAACAGAAGCACCTGATAATCATGACGATCACGAAAGACAAAGTAGCCGCTATTCATTACACCCTGCGCGATAGCAACGGCACCATATTGGATTCCAGCGAGGGACGCGACCCGCTGTACTACCTCCACGGCGCAAATAACCTGATTCCGGGCATGGAAGAAGGACTCGAAGGCCGCACCGTCGGCGATAAACTCAAGCTGGACGTTGACCCCGAAAAAGGCTACGGCAAACGTGATCCGCAATTGGTGGAAGAGGTGCCCCTTAAAGCCTTTGGCGGACAGCCTATTGAGGTGGGTATGCAGTTTGAAGCCAATGACGGTCAGGTCATTACCGTTACCAGCGTGGGACCGGAAACCGTTACCGTCGATGCCAACCACCCCCTTGCCGACCAGAGCCTCCACTTCGACGTAGAGGTTCTTGAGGTTCGGGAAGCCACCGCCGACGAACTGGCTCATGGCCACGTTCATGGCCCCGGCGGGCATCATTAAAAAAGTCAGAGAGAGTCAAAAGTGGTCAAGGCTTGTTTCATCCCTGACCACTCTTGACTCTCTCTGACTTTTTGACCATCTTCAAAAATCATGGCACAAATCAGTACAGACTGGCGGGCGGCAAAGGCGTTTTTAGAAGCGGGCAACGTGGTGGGCATCCCAACCGAAACGGTATATGGGCTGGCGGGCAATGCCCTGAATCCAGAAGCGGTATTGACCATTTTTCGGGTTAAAAACCGCCCGTCCTTCGATCCGCTCATTGTTCATACGGATTCGCTCGCCAAACTCGATCAGTTCGTTACGGCTGTTCCAGAACCAGCCCGGTTGCTGGCAGAACGGTTCTGGCCGGGGCCGCTTACGCTGCTCCTTCCCAAACGCGACCTGATTCCCGACCTCGTTACGGCGGGTTTGCCAACGGTGGCAGTTCGTATTCCAAATCATCCGCTTACCCTCGACCTGTTGCGCTCGCTCAACTTTCCGCTGGCGGCTCCGAGTGCCAATCCCTTCGGCTACATCAGCCCGACTACGGCTCAGCACGTTGCCGATCAGTTGGGCGATCAGGTGCCGTATATTCTCGACGGCGGACCGGCAGACGTGGGCATCGAATCAACGATTATTGGTTTTGAGGGTGACGTAGCCACTGTATTTCGGTTGGGCGGTATGGCTCTGGAGCAGATCGAGCGGGTTATTGGTCCCGTTTCGGTGCAGACGCATTCAACCTCAAACCCGAAAGCACCGGGAATGCTGAGCAGCCACTACGCGCCCCGAAAACCGCTGATTTTGCTATCGCCGGGCCAAAGTCCACCACCAAACGAACGAGCCGGAGCATTGGTATTCAGGGAGTTATTTGGCGGACTGCATCCTCAAAATCAGCGCACCCTCTCCCCCACCGGCGACCTGAACGAAGCAGCCAAAAACCTCTTCGCTCACTTACGGGCATTGGACGCGCTTCCCATCGACGTGATTTATGCCGAGCCACTTCCAAATGAAGGATTAGGCTGGGCTATGAACGACCGTCTGCGCCGGGCCAGTGTGCAGGCTTAAACCCTCAAAACTGCCCACGTTCGATTGCCCCAGCCGCTTTCGTTGCCAGTTCGATAATCATGGGCAGCAGGTGACCAAAGCGAGCATCCTGACTGTGGCCCTGTTTCCAGCGGGCGTAAATCTGCTGGGCAATTACGGCGTTTTTGTACAGCCCGAACACATAGTAAAATAAAATATTGGTCAAGTTGCGGCCACTTCGCTCCGCATAACGAGTCACTACGTCCTGCCGGGTGAGATTGCCGGGAAGCCACGTCAGGTTGAAATTTCGATACGCCGGACTGTCCGTTGCTTCGGACCAGTAAGCCAGCGTCGCGCCCAAATCCATGAGCGGGTCGCCAACGGTTGCCATTTCCCAATCCAATACGCCGGTAATGACTGGTGCTGGTTCGCCAGTGGCCTGATCGCGGGCCAGCAGTACGTTGTCGTATTTGTAATCGTTGTGCAGAAAAGCCGGGGGTTGTTCGGACGGGTAATTTTGCTGAAGCCACTCGCCTACCTGATCCATCGCCGGAATTTGGTCGGTGTCGGCATGACTATACCGTTTATGCCAGCCCTCTACCTGCCGCTGTACGTAGCCGTCGGGTTTGCCCAACTGAATCAGACCCGTTGCATGAATGTCTAACCCGTGAATCGTAACCAGATTATCGACCAACGCTTCTGACAACTGGCGCATCCGTTCGGGCGATAGATTTAATGTCGGAGCCATCGACGCCCGCAGAATTACGCCGGATACCCGCGTCATGATGTAGAACGGCGCGCCCAGCACATCAGGCGATTCGCAGTAAACGACCGGCAACGGAATTTTATCGTAATGACCTTTCAGCGAAGACAAAACCCGAAACTCCCGGCCCATATCGTGCCCGCCTTTTATGTTGGCACCAACCGGTGGCCGACGCAGAACGTATTCGTTATCAGCCGTTTTGAGCGCATATGTCAGGTTGGAAAATCCGCCCGGAAACTGGCGAACTTCCGTCACATGGCCCATGTTGGGCGCGTGTTGGCGCAGGTACTCGTTCAGCGCGACCAAATCAAGTTCTTCGCCAGCGCGAACGGCGCGGGGAGTGTCGGGGAGTGTCATAAAGAAAGAGTGAACGAGTGAAAACCATCCGGCTAATTCACTCGTTCGCTAAAGTTGTTCAGCCTGCATCATCTGGCGAAACTGGCGAAGTTCGCGGGCTTTTTGTTTGATATCCAGACCGTATTTTTTCAGAATACTGGCCGCTAAATTTTGTTTATGCACCTCGTCGGCCCCGTCCCAGATGCGGGCACCGCGCTCGTGACGATACATAGCAGCCAACACTGTGTCGTCGGTTACGCCCAACGCGCCATGTACCTGAATGGCCCGGTCGAGCACCCGCAAAAACGCGTTCGCGACGTAGAACTTTATCGCCGATACAGCATCGCGTACGTTACTCACACCAACGGTGTCGATCATGTGCGCCGTGTTGAGCACGTAGAGCCGACAGGCGTCGATTTCGGCCCGGCTTTCGGCAATGAAATCCTGGATAAACTGCTTTTCGCCCAGCATTACGCCGTCTTCAATTTCGCGGGTTGCGGCCCGTTTGCAGAGCAGATCGAGGGCCTTTTCGGCGTTACCGACCCAACGCATACAATGGTGAACTCGCCCCGGCCCCAACCGTTCCTGCGCCAGCCGAAAACCCATTCCTTCGCCCGCAATGACGTTTGAGACGGGCACCCGGCAGTTCGTGTACGTCACTTCGGAATGGCTGAACCAGCCCTCGCCCGCTTCACCAAACACCGGAATATTACGCTCTATGTTGAAGCCCGGCGTATCAGTCGGGACGATAATCATGCTGGCCCGCTGGTGGGGTGCGGCATCGGGGTCGGTCACGGCCATCACCACCGCAAACGCAGCTCCATCTGCCGAAGACGTGAACCATTTCCGACCGTTAATAACGTATTCGTCCCCGTCGCGAATTGCCAGTGTAGCCATTCGGGTGGGGTTCGATCCGGCGAATTCGGGTTCGGTCATCGAAAAACACGACCGGATTTCGCCTGCCATGAGTGGTTTCAGGTAACGCTCTTTGAGTTCGGCAGAAGCAAATTTGTGGAGCAGTTCGGTATTACCAATATCGGGAGCCTGACAGCCGAATACGTAATGCCCGAAAAACGGCGCGTGGGCCAGTGCTTCGCTAATCTGCCCGAACTCGCAGAGTGTCAGACCATGCCCCGGTCCGTCGTCACGGCCTTCGGTTTTTGACAAGTGCAACCCCCACAAACCGGCGGCTTTCACCTGCCGGCGTTTCTGGTCGAGAATCGGAATAATGGCCCCGAGGTTATGATGGGAGAAGCCGCTTTCGAGCGGAATCAGTTCGGTTTCGACAAATTCGCGAACCTGTGCCAGCAACGGCCTAACGCGCTCGGTGGTGAAAATCGTTTCCATAGTTGGTTTACCTAATAAGGGGCAAATTATGGTATTTTTCTCACCTAAAATAGCAACTGAACCAGTCTGTTGTATGCTTAACTAATGAATGGCCGGACAGCTACATGGACCCTCTTCTGATACGTTTGACTCGTAAACCTCACGGTATGAGCCAACCAACCGCCTATATGTTCAGAGACGAGCATTACGGATTTTATATTGACCAGTGAATAAAGAAAGAAGTCGGGGTTAACTGTCCTTGTGTAGCTTATAAATTCATTCCATCTAACGCACTCAATCATGCAAACAAACTCGTTTACGAAGACTGCCGTGGTTCTTACAATCACGTTTCTCTCGATAACTCTACACGCTCAGAGCAAGTTGGACTCGGCAGCCGTTCAGTCGATTATAGAGGGCGAAGTAGTTGCCTGGAACAAAGGAGATGCCACAGCCTATTCTCAACACTTCGCAGAAAAAGGCACGTTTACCAACATTCAGGGTGCGTTCTTTATCGGTCATCAACTGTTTGTGGAACGACACGACCAGATTTTCAAAACCGTTTTCAACAAAACGGTGCTGCAACAAAAACTTGTTTCGTTCATGTTCGTTCGCCCCGATGTGGCGGTTGTCGAGACACTATCCTTTGTTTCGGAGTTTGCAGCAGGGCCTCCCCCAGGCGCACGTTTGGATGCGAAAGGGCGTCTGTGTACTCGTTTATTGCAAGTAATAGCGAAAGAGCCGGATGGCTGGAAAATTGTTGCCTATCACAACGTGGATGTGAAGCCGGGCGTACCTGTGCCAGAATAGTAGTAAGTCTGAAGCGATTTACCGGCTGAATTTCAGCGATTAGAAGCAGCGCAGATTTATTTTTATTCCAGTTCCGTGCTCCGCCCCTGCAACCCGCCCGTATGCAGAGCAACGACCGTTGCGCCATCGGAAAAATAGCCCTGCCGCGCAAGGTCGTAAATACCGTAAAACATCTTTCCCGTATAAACTTGCTCTAAAAGCACGCCCGTTTTCTGCTCAAACACCCGGATGAAATTCAGCAATTCGGGTGTGGTTTTGGCATACCCGCCGAAGTGGTAATTGAAAAGGCCCGGACAGTCTCCCGGCTGTTCGTTCGTAAACCGGACAGCCGGGAGACTGTCCGGGCCGATACCCTTTAATACCACAAACCCTATCACATCAGTTCCGTTTTGGGCCGATTGTGTCAGTCCGGCCACTGTTCCACCCGTCCCGACGGGGCAACAAACGGAATCAGGCGCAAAGCCCAACTGCTTACTAATTTCGGGGATAATCTCAGCCGTACCCCGAATGGCGAAATCGTTGGTGCCGCCTTCAGGAATAATGTAGCACGGGCCAAATTGAGCGGTCAACTCGTCCAGAAAATCCGGTGTTTCTTTCCGGCGATACGTATCCCGGCTCACAAAATGCAGATACATTCCAATTAACTGGCAGAAATTCAGCGTTTTGTTCAACGGCTGATTGGCAAGTTCTTCGCCCCGCACAACGCCAATGGTTTGGAAACCAAACACCTGACCAGCCGCAGCAGTAGCATACAAATGATTGGAATACGCCCCGCCGAAGGTTAGTATAGTCGAAAGATCCTGCTCACGGGCAGCAAGCAGGTTGTACTTCAACTTACGCCATTTATTGCCCGATACCAGCGGGTGCAGCAAATCATCGCGTTTTACAAACAGCCGAATGTTGACGCGTTCGGGAAAGGGGTCATCGAGGAACTGGAGTGGAGAGTTACCGACCAAATCCGATAGTTGCCGGGCAAGTTCGTCCATAATCCGTAGTTTTGCGCTGTCCAAACCTATAAGGTTTTGGAAACCTTATAGGTTTAAGTTAGTTGGCAAATCTGAGAAAATAGTGGCGGAAATAGACGACGAGTTACCCGAAGACGACGAATTATACGAACATCACCGTATTGTGGTGGACAAAGGACAAAGCTTGCTGCGGGTTGATCGGTTTCTGATGGACCGGCTGCAAAACGCCACGCGCACCAAAATCCAGGCCGCTATCGACGCCGAATCGGTGCGGGTGAATGACAAGCCCACCAAAGCCAGTTACAAAATTAAACCGGCTGACATTATTACGGTATCGCTGGCGCACCCACCCCGCGATACGGATATTAAGCCCGAAAATATTCCTATTAACATTGTTTTTGAAGATGATGATGTGCTGGTGCTCAACAAACCGGCGGGCATGGTTGTCCACCCGGCACACGGTAACTGGGACGGTACGTTAGTCAACGCATTAGTCTATCATTTCCAAAACCTGCCCACCTCGCGCAACGGCGAAATCAGGCCCGGTCTGGTGCATCGGATCGACAAAGACACGTCGGGGCTGATGGTAATTGCCAAAACTGAATTTGCGATGACATTTCTGGCCCGGCAGTTTTTTGAACATACCATCGAGCGAACGTATAATGCGCTGGTTTGGGGCGTACCCAAACCCAACGACGGCACCATAACGGGCTACATTGGCCGCAGTTTGAGAGATCGGAAGATGCAGATGATTTACGATGACGAAGCCAAAGGCAAATGGTCCGTTTCGCATTATAAATTGCTGCAGGACATGCACTATGTCGCACTGATGCAGTGCAATCTGGAGACGGGCCGCACCCATCAGATTCGGGCGCATTTTAAGCACATCGGCCACCCGCTGTTTAACGATGCCATGTACGGGGGCGACCGGATTTTGCGCGGCAGTCCGGCGGGCAGTTACAAAGCGTTTGTCGAGAACACATTTAAATTATTACCCCGGCAGGCTCTGCACGCCAAATCGCTGGGGTTCACGCACCCCCGCACCCGTCAATGGCTCCAGTTTGACTCTGACCTGCCAGACGATTTTCAGGCTGCTTTGACTAAGTGGAGTAAGTATATTGTGTAATTCAGCTACGACAGGCTGAGGCTATACCACGTTCATAGCGTTGTGTTTCAGTACGTAACGAATGCATACACTTTATATCAAGTCATCAAGTTTCAATAGGCTGGCTAATAATGGTTACAAAACCTGTTACCCCGGCCGACACACTGCGTCAAAAACCCCAATAGTTACGCTAATAGAGCGTAACTATTGGGGTTTTTCAATATTTAAATCAACTAAAATATAATTAATGCAACATTTTTACCGAAACAGTTTTCTGTTCATCGGGCTGTTGAGCCTGAGTTTTAGCGCGTTGGCAGTCGATAAAAGTACAACGATTGATACGGACGGGGACGGCATTGTGAATGCCTGCGATGCCGACAGCGATAATGACGGAATTCCCGATGTGTGGGAAGACCTGAACAACAACGGCAGATATGAAGACGACGATGTTGACGGAGACGCGCTTTGTATTGCTACATTAGGTGATGGAGTCTCCTCCTATCTGGACCTGGATTCGGAGAACGATGGCGTGCTGGATTTGTATGAGTCAGGGATTTCTCTCTCATTTATTAATCTTTACGATTCTGACCGCAATGGCGTACTGAGCGGGCCGGTAGGAGTCAATGGCTTTTTGGATGCGCTGGAAACCTTCCCCGACAGCGGCATTCCCATTTATACCGCCCGAAACACCGACAGCGACGATAAGCTCAATTTTGTTGACTTGAAAAGCAACGGCCCCGACTATGATTTATACACGGTCGTTCCCGACCTCAGCAATCTGGATCAATTGGGATGTGGATTTATTACGCCAATAGACGACCCGGATAAAGACGGCATTTTGACCGTTATCGACACTGACCCCTCCGCACGGGGTTCAGCAAACTCGCCCCTTACCGTCGATTACACCATGACACCCGCTCTGACTAATGTGAATATGTCGTGTGCCTTGCCGGTTCGCCTTATTCGGTTTAGCGGAGCCGAGCGTGAGCAGGCTATTCAACTGCAATGGGAAGTAGCCGATGCCCGTAATTTCTCACATTTCGAGGTGCAGCGCAGTACCGATCTAAATCATTTCGAGTTGATAGGACGTGTTGCGTTTGCAGAAGGCGAATCGTTCTACCAACTGCTCGATAAGCACCCCCTGTCTGCAATACGCTATTATCGACTGAAAATGGTCGATCAGGATGCTACCTTTACGTACTCGAAGAGCATTGCTATCTCGCTAACAGGCCTTTCTTTAAGCTGGCAGGTAAGTCCCAACCCTACGTCGGGCACTATCAAACTACAGGGCGTGGAAACTGGTAGCCGCATCGAACTGATGAACATACAGGGTAAACAGGCCATCCTGCTGGGCATAGCCACTGAATCCACACCTTCGTATGAACTGGGAGAAAAGCCCACCGGCGTTTACCTGCTGAGGATTACCTCGCCAGCCGGTCGAACAACCACAAAACGGATTGTACTTCAGCGATAATTGCCCAACGAAAATCCGGGTTAGTAAGTCAAAAAAGACGTTTGTGTTCAGTTAATGCGCAGGCACTGCTGAATACAGACGTCTTTTTTGATACGCTGACATGCTATTTCAGCCGTAAAAAAAGCACATAACTATCTTATCAGGCCACTTTAGACAAATAGCGCACCAAAATGATGAACGATGAACGATGAACGATTAATTTCGTCCAGCTATTCAACGTATCTCATCAGTTATCATCCATTATTCTACCATACACTACATGATTTCAATCCGTCCCGGCACCCTCGAAGACATTCCCGAAGCGTTCGATTTAGTTATGGAACTGGCCGTTTATGAACGCGCAGCCGATCAGGTTACCAATACAGTCGAACAAATGGCCCTCGATGGGTTTGGTCCCAATCCCCTTTTCGGAATGATTATGGCGGAAGAGTCGGACAGCAAAAAAATCGTTGGTATGGCCCTGTATTTCTTCCGGTACTCGACCTGGAAAGGCAAACGATTGTATCTGGAAGATATTATCGTGACGGAAGATTTTCGGGGCTACGGTGTCGGCAAACTCCTGCTGGATGCCACTATCGACATGGCCCACGAAACCCACTGCACCGGCATGATGTGGCAGGTGCTGGACTGGAATGAACCGGCCATTGGTTTCTATAAACAATTCGGCACCCGTTTCGACGACGGCTGGACAAATTGCCATTTGGATTTTTAGTGAAGTCGTGGCGTGGGGGAGTCGTGGAATAAGGGAAAGTAAAACTATTCCACTCCCCTCCACTACTTCACTTACACCACCTACTCCACCACGCCACTTACTCCCCCTAATTCCCTATCTTTGCGCTTCCGAGATAGACATTAAGCATGACGTATCGTCAACAAAAAGCCCTTCGCGTTGCGGGTTGGGTGTTTCTAAGTATTTTCCTACTGGCTCTCGTAGGTGCTGGATTTGCCTACTTCCGGCGCGAAAGCCTGTTAAAAACCGCGCTCGAACGCGGCATTCGTAAAGCAAAGCGCGATTATAACCTCGACGTTCATATCGGTTCGGCAAAGTTTACCGGGTTGAGTTCGCTGGCCTTTACCGACATTTCGGTGGTTCCTGAAAATCGCGATAGCCTGGCCCGTATTCAGCGCGTCGAGCTGGATGTTCGGTTCTGGCCGTTGCTGGCGGGAAAAATCGGATTGTCGGGCATGACGCTCGAAAACGGTCTGATTCAAGTTATAAAGCGTGATACGCTGACCAACATTGACTTTCTGCTGCACCGAAAACGCGACTCAACGGCTACAGTCAACCCATCTGCCGAGACCAATACCCGAAAGACGAACCTCGCCGACGTTACCGAAAATTTAATCGACAATATCCTCTCTAAAATTCCCGACGACCTGAATGTCAAAAATCTGGAATTTCGGGGGGTAGATGTCGGTAATGACAGCATCAACCTGCTCACCCAGACGGCACTCATTGAAGATGAGAACGTTACGTCGACGATAAAACTGAATGGCAATCTGGCAACCTGGCATCTGACGGGCACTGCCGATCCGCGCGACCGCGAGTATAATCTGGCCCTCTATGCCGAAGACCAGAACGGGCGTCCGAAGCCGATAGAATTGCCCTACATTCAGAAAAAATACAACCTGAAACTACAAGCCGATACGCTCCGGGCCGAACTGCGGGATGTGGACCGGTCGGGGGGCGAGTTCCGGCTGGAGGGGGCGGGTTCGGTACGAAATCTGCGCATCAATCACCCGGCCATTGCGCGTACCGACGTGCTGGTGAGCCGGGCCGCAGTGGACGCTAACCTGTTCGTGGGCGAAAATTACGTGGGTGTCGATAGCTCTTCGACGCTCCATCTGGGTGAGATCAGCGCACGACCCTTTGTGAAATACACGCTTCCTGAAACACCGGGCCAGACCACTAAAGTGTATGAATTACAGCTACATACCGATATGCTGGATGCACAATCCCTGTTCAATTCGTTTCCGCAGGGGCTGTTTGAGTCGCTGGAAGGCATGCAGGTATCGGGCAAATTAAAATACGATTTGGCGTTTCGGCTGGACACTGCCCTGCCCGATTCGGTCAAGTTTAATTCGGGGCTGACGCAGGACAATTTCCGGGTGGTTAAAATGGGGCGGACCGATTTTGCCGCCATCAACAAGCCGTTTGTTTATACGCCCTACGAAAAAGGCAAGCCCGTTCGGGACATTATTGTTGGTCCCGAAAACCCGGACTATACGCCCCTGAACCAGATTTCGCCCGATTTGCGGAATGCCCTGCTCACCTCGGAGGATTATAATTTTTTTACACACAAGGGGTTCAACGAGAAAGCATTCCGAGTGTCGATTGCCACTAATTTCAAGGAGAAATCCTTCAAGCGGGGCGCGAGTACCGTTTCGATGCAGTTAGTAAAAAACGCGTTCCTGAACCGAAACAAAACCCTTTCGCGTAAGATTGAAGAGATTTTAATTGTCTGGCTTATCGAGAACGAACACATCGTTCCGAAAGAACGGATGTATGAAGTGTACCTGAACATCATCGAGTGGGGACGTAACATTTACGGCATTGGCGAAGCAGCCCGGTATTATTTTGCCAAAAGTCCGGCTGATTTGAATCTGGGCGAAAGCATTTTTCTGGCGTTCGTTGTACCGCGACCCAAAGCCGCCCTCAACTGGTTTATTCCGGGCGGCACGCTTCAGGTTCGTAACGTACGGGGCTATTTCAAACTTATTGGCCGGATTATGGCCCGTCGCGGCCTGACCACACCCGATTCGGGGGCGTATGGCTTTTACGATGTTCGACTGCGAGAAGGCCTGCGTCGGGAGGTCGCTCCCGTCGATTCCTTGTCGCAGAGCGATAGCCTGACGACCGAACCGGCCGACGAACTTGACGATGAGGAGGGCGGCACGGGCATCGGCAACTTCTTCCGCCAGTTATTCAAAGGCAAACGAAGCGAAGAAAAACGGGACGACGCCAATCAACCAACTGTACAGCCCAATCGGCCCGACGCTCCACCCATTGAACCCGCTCCGGCCGATACCGTTAAAACCCGGAAGCAGCTTCGGCAGGAACGACGCGAACAAAAACGGCGGGAAAAAGAAGCAAAACAGGCACTGGAAAACAGCACTCAGTAGCGGTGAGAGGGTGGCGGTTAGAGATGACATCTTTCTTAAAAGATGTCATCTCTAACCGCCACCCTCTCTTCACCCAAAAAACATTTCAATCGACCAGATTTATGAAAACATTTTTTCGGCTTCTGCTGATTGTACTCATGCTTGGCGGCATTGTTCTGTACGTCGTTTCCCGGCGAAACAATACATCTTTTACTCCGCAAACCATTGATCTAACTGTTGATTGTGAAGATGTTAACAACGTTTTAGTTACCTCGACGGTCAATGTCGCTGTCAAGAATCTATCGTCACGGTCGCACAATGACATATCCGTTAAAATCGTCGCCTATGATGAAGCGGGGAAGGTGCTAAAAGAAAAATATACGACGTTTTCCCGCACACTCGCACCGAACAGCATCTTCGACAAACCGGTTACCTTACCCGCCGAAACCAAACGCTGCGACTGCACAATTGTCAGTTCACACCCGGAACGGTAGGTACGTAATGGTTGCTTATACGCCCGTAATCGTCACTGCTTTCTGTAAATAAGCATCGCTGTCGAGTTGATCGAGCAGAAAAGCCGCTACATCGGCGCGACTGATTCGGGGCATGGCGAAAGCCGAAAACTTCAGGTGCTCTTCTGCTTTGTATTGACCGGTGGCCGGATCATTTGTCAAACTTGTGGGACGGGCAATTATCCAGTCGAGACCACTTTCCCGAACAGCCTGTTCCTGGATCTCTTTTTCGGCGATTGGGCCGCTCAGAAACGTTTTAATGAAGAGCTTGCTGGGCAATGATGCTTCGGCATAGCTACTACCTACGCCCAGCGACGATACGACGAGCAACCGCCGAACATCTGCCTGATGCATGGCGACAATCAGGTTTTTTGTACCCTCGGCCACGGCATGATCCTGCTGGCCAATGCGACCACCAAGTGAACAAAACACCGCGTTCTGGCGACGAACGGCGGGCAGGATTGTATCAGGCTTCAGCACATCACCCGTCAGTACGGTTAAGTTTGGGTGCTGAAGGATTAATTTAGCCGGGTCACGCACAAAAGCCGTCACGTAATGGCCGCGTTCAAGTGCCTGCTCAACCGCCTGGCGACCTGTGCCGCCGGTGGCTCCTACCACTAACAATTGCATAAAAAATGACTGATTGAAGGTCAGGATATAACCCAAAAGCAGTCATTTAGTTTATTTACCGTCCTGTGTAGTGTGTCAGCAATTGTGGGAGCTGATCAACTTTACGGTTCCAGCAGATCGGGGCGTCGAATGCGGGTGCGTTCCAGGGCCTGTTCGTGCCGCCACTCGTCAATTTTAGCTTCGTGACCCGACAATAAAATATCCGGTATGCGGTGTCCTTCAAACTCTGCCGGACGGGTGTAGACCGGGGGAGCCAGCAAATTATCCTGAAATGAGTCTGTCAGAGCCGAAGTTTCGTCGTTCAATACGCCGGGCAACAGCCGGATAATGGCATCGGACAGCACACAGGCGGGTAGTTCGCCCCCACTCAGCACGTAATCGCCGATGCTGATTTCTTTGGTGATGAAGAGTTGTCGAACCCGCTCATCAACGCCTTTATAATGTCCGCAAAGAATAATCAAATTCTGCCGAAGCGACAATGTATTAGTCATTTGCTGATTCAGCCTTTCGCCATCGGGCGTCATGTAAATTACTTCATCGTACGGCCGTTCAGCCTGTAACGCCCGGATGCAACGCGCAATCGGTTCAATCTGCATGACCATACCCGCGCCCCCGCCAAACGCATAGTCGTCCACACGCCGGTGCTTATCGGCGGTGTAGTCGCGCAGGTCATGTACGACCACCTCCACATAGCCGCCCTGCTGTGCCCGCTGTAAAATGGAATGGGCAAAGAAGCTATCTAACAGCCGGGGCAGACAGGTGATAATATCAATCCTCATCGGTATCGTCCGGGCTGGTATCAGTCGAAATACGTTCAGTCGGGCTGCGTTCAGTCGGGCTTTGCGCAGGTTCGTCGCCGTCGGTTTCCGGTTTATCCTTTTCATTCTCTTCCATATAAATAGCCAGAAGGCCATCGGGAAGTGCTACGTTGAGCTTCTGGTTAGCGCGGTCTACCGTCCGAACAATATCGCTGTTGATGGGAATCAGCACTTCTTTGCCCTGATAATCCATCGCAATCAGGTCCTGCGCGTTCATGGCATATACGCCCCGCACGGTTCCCAACTCACCGGCTTCGGCATCAACAATCTGATAACCAACGATCTCATGGAAATAAAACCGGGTTTCGTCGGTAATGGGTTCTAACTCATCCAAAGGCAGGAAAGCACCGCAATTGATGAGCCGTTCGGCCTGCTCGATGGTGTCCACATCTTCAAACGCGATGATAGCGCGGCTGCCTTTTACGATAGCGATGGACTCGATAAAATATGGAATCAAATCGCCCTTCACTTCCAGCAGAACTGATTCTAAATCAGCGTATTCGGCAGCGTTGTCGACGTCTAAGAAAAGCACTAATTCACCACTAACGCCGTGCGTTTTGGTGATATGTCCCACCTGATAACAATCGTCTTTTGTCATATGTAAAGCGGCTGAAAAGCCGCATTTTATAGCCCATGTACGGATAGCATCGGCTTACCGACCAGCCGCATTACTCATAAAAAGAGCCTGCCCATAGCTGGACAGGCTCTTTTTCAACAGATAGTCAATCCGCCGAAGCGGTCAAAAATTATTCGGCAGTCGGTTTCTCTTCAGCAACCGGAGTTGCTTCAGCAGCAGGCGTTTCAGCTACAGGTGTAGCTTCTACTGGTGCCGCTTGGGCTACAGGAGCAGTTTCAGCAACCGGAGCAGTTTCAGCAACCGGAGCAGTTTCTACAGCAGGGGCTTCAACCACGGGAGCTTCTTCAACCGCTGGTGCGGCAGCTTCCACTGGAGCAGTTTCCGCTACTGGAGTTTCTTCAACCGGAGCAGCTTCCGCTGGGGCAGCTTCCACTGGGGCAGCTACTTCAGCAACCGGAGCCTCAACAGCAGCTTCTGCTACAGGAGTTTCTTCTACAACCGGCGTCTCGTCAACTACGGGTGCAGCCTCAACTACCGGCTCTTCTACCTTGTTTTTCTTGGCAATCGCTTCAGCGCGAGCTTCGTTCACCTTTTTCTCAGCATCCAAACGAGTAGCACGTGACTGCTCTTTGGTTTGCGTCTTGGTGTCGGCAGCACCGGCTTTGCGGTTCTCTTTCTCGCCCTTCCAGGTTTCGTATTTCTCATCGGCCTGATCTTGTGAGATCGCGCCTTTGTTCACACCCACCTGTAAGTGTTTGCGGTACATGATGCCTTCGTGCGACAATACCGAACGCGCGGTATCGGTCGGTTGGGCACCAACCATGAGCCAGTGAACGGCCCGGTCTGATTTCAATACGACCGTCGATGGGTCGGTGTTGGGGTTGTACGAACCGATCTTCTCGATAAACCGGCCATCGCGAGGAGAGGTTGACTCTGCTATCACGATGTCATACATCGCCATTTTCTTGCGTCCACGACGCGCTAAACGAATTTTAACAGCCATTTGTGCTTGTTTAGTTTTGATGGGAGACGCACTCCCTTGTAAAACGTGGCCGCAAAGGTACGAAAATAGTTGGTGTACCGGCTGTTGAAAGCTATAAATAGTTTGCAATTTTCAACGTCCTGTCAATGCATTACTCAATTTCGATTACGGGATAACGTCATTCTAAATCTTCAATTGTACCAAGCTCTGTTTGTTGGCTAACACAAAAATGGCCTGTGTCTTCACAGGCCATGGGCACGCTTTAAAAAACCTTCGCAATACGAGTCTATAAGCCGGGTTCTGTCCTCCGGCTTGCGCCGAATGGCTTATCATTTATCTGGGATGGTCGTCACCGGCCACCTCGTTCGACCTACCCGCGTCGGCATTCAGCGTACGCTGAAACGGGAACGGGCCGCTCCACATCCGACGCTTATTTGGTCTTTCAGCCCCTAAGGTTTATCCTGCCCCACCGGTCACCCGTTGGGCGGTAGGCTCTTACCCCACCTTTTCACCCTTACCGGAATTGGTTGATTGGTTAATTAGTTGATTGGTTTGTCAGTATAAACCAGTCAACCAATCAACTAATTAACCAATCAACTAATTAACCAATCAACCAATTCCGGCGGTATATTTTCTGTGACACTGGCTGTCGAATAGCCGTTCCCAGCCATCCGCCTTCCCGTTAGGAAGTAGGGTGCCCTATGCTGCCCGGACTTTCCTCATCCCACCAATGGCAGAACGCGATAAGCCGACTCGTATCGCTCAGGGAGCGCAAAGGTACAACGGTGGTGTCGGTTTCTCAAGACCGACAGGCTTATTAACGAACGGGATGTTGGTTTTAAGAGCCGCGCGGGCGGCCCCGCCGACACCACGATAAAGTCAGTTTTGAGAAACTGACATCACGGCATATCTGACTGTATCTGACAACTTTTGACTATTTCTGACCACACTTGACAACACTTGACCACTCCCGACTACCCTTTCACAGCCCATCTACTTTCACGTCGATGCGGCCACGGGCGTTCACGACGGCAAGCAGGGCGGTGGGCGTCAGATAGACCTGGTCGGGGCGGATTTCGTCGATGCGTCCATTGATCGTGACGCCTTTGGCAATCTGGTTGTTTTTCAACCGCTCCTGCAACAGCTTCTGCATCTCAGCAATTTGCGAGCCGACCGGAATAGTCAATTGTTTTTCAAGCGTTCGGGCAAATGTGCCTTTCAGCAACCAACTCGCCGACCGGGCCAATACGTTTTTGGTGTCTAAATCGTACTGAAGGTCTTTCAACGAAATCGTCTGTTCTTTAGCGTCGTAATACGGTCGGCCACGGAGGTAGATGTCGCCATTGATGGTGCCTTTTAAACCGGCCTTGATAATCAGGTTATCATTCTGGCCATACATGTCCATGCTCGTGATGGTGATCTCGTTACCACTAAACGAGAACGATTTTCCGACGAATTCCTCGGCCACTAATTTAGCGGCTTCGGGATACGAGGCTTCGCTTAATAAGCCAATCTGGAAGTCATCTTTTACGGTCGATACGACTGTCAAATCGGGCAGCGACACCACCGGAGGCACATCCGGTCTGGCTCCGGTAGTCGTAAGCGTATAGCCTTCGATACCGATGGTTGACCGGATTACCCGCCCCTCAAAACGCAGGGGCGTAATGAGTACGCGCTTCGGCACGACCTGCAAATAGGTGCGGTATTTTTCGGAAATCAAATACGGTTCGCGGAGGGTGTTCCAGGCTTTCAGAACGGGCGTCCGTAGGTCAACGTTCCGCCGAACCTGCTGGTCGATGGTCTTGGTTATTTCTCCTAAGTTCTTATCAATCAAACGGCTAACAATATTGGTAATGGGAATATTTACCCCCACCACACTTATCGTCGGTCGGCGAACCCAGCCGTAACCGTCGGCCTGCGTTTGGGTGTTGACGGACCAGTCGCGGTCGAGGTCGAATTTGGATTTAAAGCGCAGGTCAATTTCAAACTCGGTCTCTTTATACTGCGTGAAACCCAGCACCGAAACGCCCGCTTTGGCCCAGATTTTCAGCGGAACGGTAAAGTGAAACAGACTGTCCTCGGCCGTGACCAAAATGGTACCGCGCTTCCAGACTTTCGCCATAAACTGATCGTTTTTATTGTCTTCCAGGCTGTTATCTTCATAAATCAGGCCATTTACCTGTGCATTAATTTGCCGCTCAACATCGTTCAGCGCAATGGAGACGGGCACGTGGACGGTAGATAAAAAATGTTCATTTCGGACTTCCATTTCGGTGGTGTTATACGCTTCTTTGGGGGCTTTGGTGTTCAGTCGATTGCTTGATGGCTGACAAGATAAAACAAAAAAGCTGAGCCACAGAGATGCACGGAGGAGCACAGAGCTACACGGAGAAATCTTAACATACCTCTGTGTATCTCTGTGCTCCTCCGTGCATCTCTGTGGCAAAAAAACCTTACTTAATCGTGACCTTTGTGGCACCATAACCGAACTTCTGTTTTTGAGCGTCTTCAAAAAATTTAACGTTCGGGTGTTTACCTAACCGTTTGTGCAATTCCGTTCGGAGGGCACCGCTGCCGAGACCGTGAATAAACGTAATGTCGTTCATGCCGCTGGCAATGGCGTTTTCAAGCGTTTTTTCGAACGTTTCGAGTTGGAGTTTCAGCAGATCGGCCGGGCTGCGCTTGCCCTCCGGTCCGACGTCTCGGCCTTCGGGTAGTAGCACTTCGATGTGTAAATCCACAACACCCGTTGGCCGTTCGATGGAAACCCCTGCCGGGTCGGAATTTGGCTTGAACATTTCGGCTTTTAACTGATCGGGATTTATAGCGGTTTGTGTTCCCAACACCTGCCGGTTACTGCTCGGTGTCTGGGGCAACGGCTCAACGGTTTCGGCATCCAACTGCGTCAGAAAACCGGGCAGGTTGAGCACAGGAACCGTTGTTTTTTGTTTGAAAAGGGTTGTCGCCCGCGCTTTGAACCGCTTCATCAACGGTTGCCGCAACGACGACTTTCCGACCCGAAACCACAATCCCTGCAACACAAATGTCGGCCATTCTTCAAATTGAGCGTGGGCATACAGATCGTTCATTTTCTGCTGCGATTTCGGTTTCAGCAGCCCGCTGTGCATCCCCCTAAACTGCACTCCTCCCCCTACAGCCGCCGACTCCTCACTCAATGCATACGGGAAATCCCAATCGGTATTGTTGATGAGGTGAAGCGTATATTCACGGTCGTTAACGGGCATGAACGCTAAGTAAATACCCTGATTGGACAGAATTGTCGGGGCCGACGGGGTCGTCGTTTTTTGTGGCGCATAAACGCTGGTTTTGAGTAACCGCTCGGCCTCTAACGGCGAAACGGGCACTAATTCCGAGCGCATAACCGGAATACGGAAGCCATCTTCAATTTCTATTTCGATCATATCGCCGGGCAAAAACCGCGATACAACACCCTGTTCTTTTGCCCGGAGCAACCGGACCCTATCGCCAATATTCATGGTAGTTTATTGAAAAAATTGTAACACAGATCGGACCGCCGAAGCGGACGCACAAAGGGAAACAGAGATTCACTGAGAAATATTGTGACATGCAAGTACGGTATAACTCTGTGCATCTCTGTTTTTCTCTGCGAAACTCTGTGTTATAACCTTTTTTCTCCCACAATAGCTCAGGAATCGATCAATCCATCCAGATCTTTCAACGCGACGCCCGTAATCTGCAACCGAAACGCCGAGTTTATCAGATACATGATTTTATCGACGGCCAATACGTGCGACAGGCCCTGTTTGCGAATGTTGGAAATGCAGTTTCGGCGTTCGTCGGTCAGGCCGGGCTGGGGCGCGTAGGTGATGTAGGCCCCCATGCTGTCGAACGAACTAAGCCCCGGTCGCTCGCCAATCAGAATAATAGCCAGCCGGGGTTGCAATAATTCGCCAATGGCATCGGTAATGGCAACGCGTCCCTGCTCAACCACGATGACCGGAGCCAGCGAATAACCTGATTGTCTGGCCTTTTCAGCTAATAAACGAACCACCGGACCGGCATTTTTATGAATGGCCGTCGCCGAAAGTCCATCGGCGATGATGAGGCTGATGTCGACGGGCGGGCTGTTGAGTTGCCGGAGTTGTTCGCTGGATGAATCGTTTAACAAGCGGCCCAGATCGGGACGTTGCAGGTATATATCGCGGTTTTCGGCTTGGCTTTGAACGGAATAAACGGGCAGGCCGGTAGCGGATAATTCGGTCTGCAACTCCGTTACGTTCAGTTGAGAATAAACGGCGTCTTTGGCGTGAGCATGGGCCAGTCTGAACTGCAACGATTCCCGAAGCGGAATTGAAACGCCGGTTTTGCCCAGCGCAATACGGGCGTTGGTAAATGCTTTTAATGCGTCCCATTCGTCGGGTTCTGGGCCTTTTCGGAGTTCGTTCATGCCGGAAGCAAAGCCGCGTAAAGTTGTTTCTGGAGCGTATTTGACAGCCGGTTTCCCTGATTGTCCATAATGCCCTGCCGGAGAAGCCATGCGTCAAATTCCGGAGCCGGTCGCAGGCCCAGCACCCGACGCAGGTAGAGCGCGTCGTGAAACGAGGTAGACTGATAGTTCAGCATGATGTCGTCGGCACCGGGAATACCCATGATAAACGTAACCCCTGCCACGCCCAGCAGGGTCAGCAGCGTGTCCATATCGTCCTGGTCGGCCTGGGCATGGTTGGTGTAGCAAATATCCATCCCCATCGGTAAGCCCATCAGTTTACCGCAGAAATGATCTTCAAGCCCGGCGCGGATAATTTGTTTGCCATCGAACAGGTATTCCGGCCCGATAAACCCAACAACGGAGTTGACCAGAAATGGTTGGTACTGACGGGCAACGGCGTAGGCCCGCACTTCGCAGGTTTGCTGATCGACGTTATGGTTCGCCCCGGAGGATAACGCGCTGCCCTGCCCCGTCTCAAAATACATTACATTGTTACCCAGCGTACCGCGTTTCAGCGACAAACCGGCTTCGTAAGCTTCCTGCAAAATAGCCAGCGTTACGCCAAAACTGGCATTTGCCTTCTGGGTTCCGGCAATGGACTGAAACACCAGATCGACCGGCACCTGCTGGTTCATCAGTTCCAGCGTGGTGGTAATGTGGCTCAGTACACAACTCTGCGTCGGTATCGAAAATCGCTCCCGAACGCCGTCCAGCATGTACAGCAGCCGCGATGTTACCGCCGGGCTGTCCGTTGCCGGATTAATGCCAATCATCGCATCGCCACTGCCGTAAAGCAGCCCATCAATCATACTGGCCGCTATTCCCTTTGCATCATCGGTCGGGTGATTGGGCTGGAGCCGGACGGACAGATGCCCCGGCAAGCCCTGTGTATTTCTGAATCGGGTTATGACTTCGCACTTTTTCGCGACTAAAATCAAGTCCTGATTTCGCATCAATTTCGAGACGCCCGATACCATTTCGGGGGTTAGTCCGGGCGCGAGTTGTTGCAGTGTAGCGGTATCGGCTTCGTCGGAGAGCAGCCAGTCGCGCAGGTCGCCAACGGTGAAATGGCTGATGGGCGCGAAGGCCGTTTTGTCGTGATTATCAATGATTAAGCGCGTTACGTCGTCGGTCTCGTAGGGGATAACGGCTTCGTTGAGGAAGGTACTTAGCGGTACGTCGGCGAGGGCCATCTGGGCGGCTACCCGTTCTTCGTAGCTCTCGGCCAACAGCCCCGCCAGCCCATCGCCCGACCGTAGCGGACTGGCCTTCGCCAGCAGTTCTTTCAGATCGGCAAAGCGATAGGTGAAGTTGTTGATGGTGAATGGGTAGGGCATGGTTGACTGAGTTTTTGAGAAAGGTTCGGCGAAGTTTTTAACTTCGTCGGGGTGTTATCCGCCGGGCCGACGCTTCGGTCTCCGACCGGCATTGAACAGCAACACCGGTCAGAGACCGGATAACACCAGAGCGTAGTCTGGAGACTACGCTCAACGAGGTGCATTAACTTATTTCTGCTTCCCACGCCTGCTTACTTTTTTGGTATTTTCCCGATACGTAGAATAAAGCCGCGACCACCAGCAATCCCCCGAAAAACAGCAGGCTCAGCCAGCTATAAAAATAGAGCATGGCCCCCAATGTCACAACCGCCAGCAGCAGCGCGATACCCGGAAAGACCGGATAAAATGGTGCTCTGAACGATCTTGGCAGATTCGGTTGCGTTTGCCGAAGTCGAAACAACGACAGCATACTGATGATGTAAACCACCACCGCACCGATGGTCGAGAGAATAACCAACTTGCTGGTATCCAGCGAAATTAATGCTAACATACCGAAAATAGCCCCGACCACCAATGCCCGAAAAGGCACCTGCCGTTTTTTGCTTACGGCTGATAACCCGTTCGGTAAATAACCAGCGCGAGCCAGTGCGAAAATCTGCCGGGAGTAGCTAATCATGATACCATGAAACGATGCGATCAGGCCAAATAGCCCAACGCTGGTAAAAAATTTTGTGAGCGGATTTTGCCGACCGAGCACAATGGCAACGGCTTCGGGCATGGGGTAATCGAGGTGGTCGAGGTTTTCCCAATTAGTGATGCCGCCCACGCTAATCATGACCGTCAGGGCCAGGAACGCCAGCGTCAGCACTGCCGAAATATACCCTTTGGCGATGGCATTTTTGGTGTCCTGTACTTCTTCGGCCACCATCGCAATGCCTTCCAGACACACAAACAGCCAGATGGCAA
>CAXTKE010000003.1:402609-560233 GCA_964244845.1 uncultured Spirosoma sp. | reverse complement strand
ACTCTTTTCGATAGATAATTTGGCTGGCCCGTAAGCTTGCCCGACAGTTATGGTTCTCAAACCCGACACCACTACTTTGTAATCTATTCAAACTAACTGTAGAATTGACCGCTTTTTGGGCGTACTCACCTGCCGTGAGCTACGCAGGTACTAATCCTCAATGGGTGCAGCCAATGCTTCGGCGATTCCATGCGCAGCCAGGCGTTCGCACAGGGCAATCGTCAGTGCGGTGTCTAAGTAAGCGTGTAAATAGACCACTTTCCCCCACCGCATTTTAATAACGTGTACGCCTTCATTCACGTAGTCCGACCCATCGGCAGGCGTGGCCCGGTCAATCCATTCTACGGCAACGGTTGTGTTCCAGGGCCAGCCACTTACCGCTACATTCCGAATCTCGAAGGCTAACCCAGGCGAAAGCCGAAACAGGCGTTGAAACCATTGGCGCATTGCTCCGATACTATGCCGGGTGCCTCCTAATGCATGATTGCCGCTGAAAGTATGAGTGATGGACGGAGAAATGTTCTTAAGTACCGTTTCATAATCGCCCCGGTTCAGGTGCTCAAAACTCTGTAGAGCCAGCTTTTTAACAATCGTATGATACATGGCTTCAGGCGTTAAAAGTGGCGTTTGGGAATGACCGTGCAGTAGTTTTTCGACGCAGTAAATGACCTTTCCACAGCCAAAGCCCCGTTAGGCTCAAACCGGGGATAACAAGGAGTTGCATGAGCAGGGTAAACCAAACGATGTCTCGCCAGGGAGCATACACATAGGTGCCGATAGCGGCTGCACCGAGCAGGTGAATCCATCGCGTCAGGATTCGGATTTGGGCTGTTTTCATGAGTTCGTATCCGTTTTCGTAAATGACTGATACAAAAGTAGATGACCGCCGGAGCCGGTGCATTGATGTAGGATAAGAAGCGAACGCCCTATTTTTTCAGGCGCGTTATCTGCTGTTTTATTCGGCTTAAACTTTCGGGTGTTACGCCTAAGTACGTAGCAATCAGGTGCTGAGGGACTCGTTGAAGCAGCGTTGGTTCCTCCTGTAGCAGGGCCAGATACCGGGTCTCCAGATCATGGAACTGAAAGTGGCTCATGCGCCGATCCATCATCAGATAGGCAAACTCAGCCATCAGCCGACCAAATTTTTGCATTTGCGAATACCGTTCATACAGGGCATAAATATCCGGGCGGTAGAAGGTAGTCACCCGGCAATCGTCGATGCACTCTAAGTAGTACTGAGTCGGTAAATCGGTTTTAAAACTGGCGAAATCAGTGGCAAACGCAAATGAATCGGGGAAGAAAAAGAAATAGGTAATATCCAGACCGTCGGGCAACCGATACAACCGCATGGCGCCCTCGTGGATGAACAACATCCGGTCGCAAACCTGCCCGGGTGCTAAGAGGACCTGCTTTTTTTGGTACGTGCTGGCGTGAGCAACGTTCAGCACAGCCTCCCAGACCTCATCGGAAAGGTTGACTAACTGACTGAAAGCCACCCGCATCGCTGTCCAATCTGGCTGCATATATACGTGCCGGGCCTGTGGCCCCGCATTCAGGATGAAAAATCAGGTGTCACTAAAAAAACCAGACCCACACGATGACGATGAACGCAGCGCGTCATGATCCGGTCAATACGACTTACCTGTTCCGATTATGTTCCCGGTTGGCAAAAGCCCGTACCCGGCAAACCGACGGGCAAAATTCAGTGAATCAGATACCCGACGATCAAACAGAATAAACGAGCAATGAGTTTAGCACTTACTGATCTCTGTGCAGGCATGGATTAGGTGCGATCTACGAATACATCAGCTTGCTTCACGGTGCCTGTTTAACTTGCATAAGCGTTATCATTGAGCCGATTGGAAACAGCTTTTACCAACAGAAATTATCCCTTTTTAGCCGGTGGGGGGGAGATGGGTGAACGAACCCGCAACTACGACTGGTCAAAAACCCAACTGGGTAGCCCTGACCAATGGCCCCTGAGCCTGCGCATAACGCTTGGGTTGCTGCTTCATTCGGCGTTTCCCATGGTACTCTTTTGGGGGGACCAGTTGACCTGCTTCTATAATGATGCCTTCCGGCCTGGCTTAGGGGTTGATGGCAAACACCCGGCGCTGGGGAAAGGGGGCAAAGACATGTGGAGCGAAATCTGGACCTTTATTGGCCCGCTGATCGAACAGGTCATGCAAACGGGTGAACCGGTTTATTTTGAGGATCAACTGGTATCTTTCTACCGAAATGGTCACCTGGAGGACATTTACTGGACGTTTAGCTATAGTCCCGCTTATGAGGATACCGGCCAGATCAATGGGGTATTGGTCACCTGCACCGAGACGACACAGGCGGTACTTGGACGCAACAAATTAGAACAAAGTGATACCCGCTTCCGCTCGCTGATCGAAGAGGCACCGGTCGCAACGGGTTTGTTTGTTGGCCGGGAGATGGTCATTGAGGTGGCCAATGAAGCGATGATCAGTTTCTTCGGGAAAGGCAGGTCAATACTGGGCAAGCCGATTCGGGAAGTCCTGACGGCAACGCACGATCAGGGAGCGTTACAGTTACTGGATAACGTGTTCGACACGGGTAAACCGTTTGAAGCAAAGGGTGCCCCCGCCGAACTGACAATTGATGGTGTACCCGGTATATACTATTTTGATTTCAGCCTGAAACCGCTGCTCAACATGGCCGGTGAGGTTTATGCCATTCTGGAGATGGCCATCGAGGTAACCGAAGAGGTACTGGCCCGCCAAAGGCTGGAAGAAACTGAATCGGAACTGCGAGACGCGGTAGAGTTGGCGCAGTTAGGTACCTGGAGCATTGACGTGACCACCAACGGACTCACCTACTCCGACCGGTTAATCGAATGGTTTGGCTACAATCCTGGTGAGCAGAACTACAGCCAGGTAATTCCAATCCTTAAAGCCGATGATCAGGAACGGGTTTCGAAGGCTGTGGCCTGGGCATTGAATCCTGAGTCCAATGGAATTTATGATGAAATATATACGGTCATTCATCCCAACACGGGTAAAGAGCGAATCCTCCATGCGCAGGGCAGGACCGTATTTGATGCAACCGGCAAAGCCATTCGCCTGAATGGCACCGCACAGGACATCACCATTCAGTGGGAATTACAGATGGCACTTGAAAACGAAGTCCAGCAACGGACCCGGGAACTGGCCATCAAGATTAAGGAGTTGGAAGAAGCGAACCGGCTACTGAACCGGTCCAATGAAAACCTCCAGCAGTTTGCCTATGTCGCTTCGCATGATCTACAGGAGCCACTCCGGAAAATTCAGCAGTTTGGCGATCTGCTCAGGGCGCGTTATACCGATGCACTGAGCGAAGAGTTGACGTATGTACAGCGCATGCAATCGGCCGCCAGCCGGATGTCGACGCTGATCCGGGACTTGCTCAGTTTCTCGCGCATATCCACGGGCAACGAAACGAGTACGCCCGTATCGCTCAATGAGGTGGTTCATACGGTGTTAACCGATCTGGAGTTGGTGATTACTGAAACCGGAGCCGTAATAAACGTAGGTTCTTTACCAACGGTATGGGGCGATGCCACGCAACTGGGTCAACTGGTTCAAAATATACTTAGTAATGCCCTGAAGTTTCGCCGGGCGGGCGTTACCCCACTCATCCAGATCAACGCCTACCCGGTGCAGGATACTGCCTTGCCGCCTTCGGTGAAACCCGCCCGGGCGGTCAGTGCGTACTACCGGATTGATGTGGTCGATAACGGCATTGGCTTCGATGAGAAGTATATAGACCGCATTTTTGAGGTTTTCCAGCGGCTGCATGGAAAAAGCGAGTTTACGGGTACTGGCATTGGCCTGGCAATCTGTGAGCGGGTGGCCACAAATCACGGCGGGGCGATAACAGCCACCAGTCAGCCCGGTCAGGGAGCCACGTTCAGTGTCTATTTGCCCCGCTGACAGGTGTACAGGTTAAGTTGGCCCGGTGCCTGCCGACGCCTTAGTTCATAATGAAAAATGCCCGGCAACCGGTCGCAGCTACAGCGTTGCGTTGTGGTTGTCGGAGAATTATTCAAACTAAAAGGCCATAACTGACCGCTTTCTGTTCATAAAATAGCTGGCTATGCTACTGCGACATAAACGCAATCCGTTTAGGCAGAATCAGATCAGCGGTAAAATTCATAGGGAAATTCTGAACAATAATTCATTTAAATATTGCAGATGAATTAGCATTCAGTTTATTTTGTCGTATTATTTTCTGACTTTTTACAGCCAAATAGATCTTTCATCTGCTTTAGGCTGTGAACAACGCTGAAGAATTGACCAAAACCAGCTTATTTTTTTACCTTTATTATGAATATTAATTCATTTTTGTTACCCAATTAATCCGTTACCATGATTAATCCATCAGCACCCCGAACCGTACTCATTACGGGTACCTCCTCCGGCATTGGACGGGCCGCCGTCAAACAATTTTCGGATCAAGGCTGGAATATAGCCGCTACACTCCGTACACCCGCCAAAGAAACAGAGATGCAGCATTGGCCGGGTGTTAAACTTTACGCCCTCGACGTGACCGAGACCACGTCTATTGAAAAAGCCCTTGAACGGATCGTCGCCGATTTTGGCGGGGTCGATGTACTTGTCAACAATGCGGGATATGGCGTCGACGGTGTTTTTGAAGCGATGAGCGATGAGGTTATCGAACGCCAGTTCGACACCAACGTATTTGGGTTGATGCGCATGACGCGGGCACTTATTCCGCACATGCGGCAACGCGGGGGCGGCACCATCGTCCAGATTGCTTCGATGGGCGGGCGGCTGGCGTTTCCTCTGTTCAGTATCTACCACGGCACCAAGTGGGCTGTCGAAGGCTTCACCGAAGCCCTGCAATATGAACTGGAGCCGTTTAGAATCCGGTTGAAACTGATTGAACCCGGTGCCATCAAAACCGAATTTTACGGCGCGGGCCGCCAGATGGTCAAGCCAGCCAATACAACGGTTTACGACGAATTTGTCGCTAAATGCGACAGCGTGTCACAGGAAAGTGGAGCCAAGGGCGAACCCGCTTCGCTGGTAGCCGGGGCGGTGTATACAGCCGCCACCGACAATAGCCGTAAACTGCGCTATCCTGTTGGTAAACCGGCACCGATGCTGCTCTGGCTCCGCAAACGCCTGCCCGATAGCTGGTGGTTCAGCGTGGTTAAACGCAGCTACAAAATCTAATGGCACAAACGCGGATGAAGACGATTCTCAAACCAGTTGATTTGGGTAATTTGCAGCAACGTATCGCTTCCCTGACCTCCACAAGCGAGCACCGGTGGAGAGCCATGTCGGTCCGGCAAATGCTTTGTCACACGACCGACCAGTTTCGCCTGGCACTGGGCCACAAACCCGCTACCCAAACGGCAACGTGGTTTAACCGGACAATAGCCATTTGGTAAGAAACGTGAATACGAAATTATGTTTATTGTATTTCAGCAGGTTACGTGCCGTAAGCACCTACTGTTTACTATAAACATTGGATCGCAGCGGCCACCCGTCGCTGCGCGATAAACGAATCCCGTGTTCACGTTAAGAATGAACTGAACAAGGCTTCACGAATACATGTTAACTGTAAAACTATGCAAAAAGACACACTCCTTAAGGTGAACAGCCTACTGACTCTGCTGGCCGGCCTCTCGCTAACGCTGGGAGCCTGTGGCCAGAATATGGCTACTACTTCGAACGTACCGGCGCAGGCCGGTGGTAGCCAGGCCCCAGTCGAAACGAAAGCACCTAATTCGGACTACAAACCGGCGGTTGTCGGGCAGACCCGAATAGCGGGCGTTAAATCGGCCACTCCGTATGAAGGAAAGGTATTGACCGAAGCACTGAAAAGTCCGTGGGGAATTACCTCCCTGCCCGACGGGCGGCTGCTGATTACCGAGCGGGAAGGTACGATGCGCATTGTTACGGCAACCGGTCAGGTCAGTGAACCGATTACGGGTTTACCCAAAGTCAATTCGGCGGGGCAGGGCGGGCTGCTGGGCGTTCGGGTCGATCCTGAATTCGCCACCAACCGAATGGTTTACTGGGTGTTTTCCGAGCCGAGACCCGACGGAAATCTGACGGCGGTGGCGAAAGGGAAACTGTCTGCCAACGAGAAAACCATTGACAACGCAACCGTTATTTACCGCGCGACGCCAGCCTACAACGGGACGCTGCACTACGGGGGGCGAATTTTAATCGGCCCGGACGGTAATCTGACTATTAGCACCGGCGAACGTTCCGATCTGGTTACCCGTCCACAGGCGCAGTCGCTTAACTCCGGGCTGGGCAAGGTCATTCGTATCACGAAGGACGGACAGCCCTCGCCCGGCAATCCGTTTGCGGGGCAGTCGAACGCCCGGCCGGAGCTATACTCCTATGGCCACCGCAACGTTCAGGGTCTTGCCTTCCACCCGGTCACGGGCGATCTGTGGGAGAATGAATTTGGGCCACGGGGCGGTGACGAACTGAATCGAATTCAGCCCGGCAAAAACTACGGCTGGCCCACCATTACCTACGGCATCGAATATGCAGGTCCAAAGGTCGGGGCTGGTATTCAACAGCAAAATGGCCTGGAGCAGCCGGTATATTATTGGGACCCGGTGGTCTCCCCCAGCGGCATGACTTTTTACAGCAGCGACGCTATACCCGAGTGGAAAAACAACCTCTTCATTGGGTCGCTGAGTGGGATGCACCTGCTACGGCTGGTGATTGAGAACAATAAGGTCGTGGGCGAAGAACGGTTGCTGGACGATCAATACCAGCGGTTTCGGGACGTTACGCAGGGCAACGATGGAGCCTTGTACGCCATCACCGATCAAGGGCGGCTGTACCGCGTCTTTAAGAAGTAACGGGTCAGGGACTGAGTGGCCCGGCCGGTCGTCGGTTATTTTTGGCCGGCCAGACACGACTCACTGAGTAACGCTTTTTATAAACCCATGATCTTCGCTTTTACTCACAAACCGTTTACGTAATCGTCCGATTCCGGCCGGGGCTGGTCAGGATAGAAATGCAAAGTGAGGCCTCGAAATAAACGGGCATCATACAACTTAAATTAAATACTCAACCAGTTACTTCGGCCCCTTTCTTTACCCATTCGCCCGGCGACATGCCAAACTCCTTGCGGAAGGCCCGCGTAAAATAATTAGGGTCGTTGAATCCCACGGCGTAGGCCACATCAGCCACCGACGGTTTACCCGTTTGCAACAGTTGAGTTGACCGCTGTAGCCGAACGCTGCGGATGAGTTCGTTCCCTCCTTTGCCGGTCAGGGCTTTGAGCTTCCGAAAAAGCTGGGTATTGCTCATGCCCAGCTCGCGCTCCAGACGCAGCACGTCCAGATCAGGATTGGCCAGGTTCGCTTCAATGATAGCCAGGGTTTTGCGTAAAAAAATGTCTTCGGTCGATTCGGAAACGGCATCGGTGGGCTGTAGTGAAATAATCCGGCTGTATCGGTCGCGGAGTAACCGGCGGTTTTGAATCAGGTTTCGGGCGCGGCTCAGCAGTACCTCCACGTTGAATGGTTTGGTAACGTAATCATCGGCCCCCGCACCCAGCCCCGCTACTTTGCTTTCCGTACTCGACCGCGACGTAAGCAAAATCAGGGGTACATGGCTGGTGCGCTGGTCGGTTTTGAGGGCTTCGCACAACTGAACCCCGTCCATGTCGGGCATGAGCCAGTCGCTCACAATCAGGTCGGGAATTTCAGTTTGGGCTACAACCAGCCCTTCGCGGCCGTTCGCAGTGTGTAATACGCGGTAATGCTGCCGGAAACAACCCGCCAGATACTGCCGCAAATCATCATGATCTTCGACCACCAGCACCAGCGGAATATCGCTTCGATTGATCGGGACAGGAACTGAGAAAATTTCATTGACGGGTACTCGTAAACTTAGCTGTTCGGCGGATGGAGTGACCAGGCCCATTGAGCCGTGATCCGTTGGGTAGTGGGAGAGCCAGCCTTCCGGGAAAGCCGATGCATAAACGGGTAATGAAACCAGAAACACCGTACCTGCCCCCGGCTGACTTTCGACCCGGATCTGCCCCCGGTGCAGTTCGATGAGTTCGCGGGTGAGAGCCAGGCCAATACCCGTTCCGGCTTTTTTGGCCCGGTGCTGCCCGTTTACCTGGTAAAACCGCTCGAAAATATGGCTCGTATGTTCGATTGAAATCCCCACGCCGGTATCCTCCACCTCTACACGTAATTCGGGCATTCCCACGGAATCAGTAATTTGGCACCGGATGGTAATTGACCCACCGGCAGGGGTAAACTTGAGCGCATTGGCAATCAGATTATACAGCACTTTCTCGATAATATCCGGGTCGAACCAGGCCGGGAAGTGCGCCGGTTCAACTTCGATATGCAATCCGACATCCTGTTTGTTGGCCTGAGCAGCAAATGATCCAGTTACTCCGCGCACGAATTCGATGATGTCCTGGCGGCTGATGTCGGGCCGAAACGAGTCGGATTCTAATTTCGATAAATCGAGGAGTTGGTTAATGAGCCGCAGCAGTCGATTGGCATTGTGGTGCATGGTCTGTAGCTGCGGACGGCGGCTATCGGGCGTGCGGTCGGTCAAAAACTGTTCCAGCGGACTGATAATCAGCGTCAGTGGCGTGCGAAATTCATGCGAGATATTGGTGAAAAAGCCGGAACGCAACCGGTCTATTTCGCGGGCTTTTTCTGTTTCCAGATGCTCGGCCCGTAGTTTGGTTTTAAAGCCTTCCCGAATCTGAATCAGTCGGCGCATCCCCAGCAACAAGCCCCCTACCAGTAGGGCATACAGGCAATAGGCCCAGCCGGTGCGGTACCAGGGTGGCAGTATGGTTAGTTCCAGCACCGTTTCGGGAGCCTGACTGAAGTCGTCGGTGAGCGAGGCTTTTACCCGAAACCAGTACGTACCGGGGCTTTGGTTGGTATACGTAGCCGAGTGTTGAGGCCCTACAAAATTCCAGGCATTCTCAAAGCCATCCAGCCGATAGGCGTACCGCACGTTGCGATGCGCCCGGAACAGAACAGCCGCGAAATCGATGGTGATGACCGACTGGTGGTAGCCCAGCCGGATGGCTTTCGTATCGGCAATGGCCCGGCTCAGGAGCGAATCGGTCGTGCCGGGCAATACGGGTTTATTAAACAGTTTTAATTCCGTCAGATACACGGGTACGGGTGGTTCGGCGGTTTCGGTCTGGCAGGGCCGGAACACCGTCAGGCCATGCTTTCCACCCCAGAATAGCCGTCCGTCGCTGTCCTGACTGATGGCCCGCTCCGTAAAATCATTGCCCACCAGCCCGTCGCCCAGTCGATAAACCCTGATTACCCGACCCGTTTCGTCCATCCGGCACAGGCCATCATTGGTAGCGATCCAAAGCGAACCGGCTTTATCCTGCCCAATACTCATGATGGCATCATTGGGCAGGCCATTGTCGGTAGCCAGGAGCGTAAAGCGTTGGGTACGGGGGTCGTAGCGGTGCAGCCCGTTCATGGTGCCAACCCAAAGCTGCTTTCGGCGATCTTCGAACAAACAGGTAACATGGTTGTCATACAGTCCGCCGGGTTCCCGATTGCCGTAGTGATAGCTGACCTGATCCTGTTGCCGGGACCACTCGATCAGGCCATTGCCATAGGTGCCGCTCCACAAGGTGCCGTCGGCGGTTTCGAGCAGGGACGTAAACGAATAGGATGTTTGTGCCGGTTGCCCGGCCGGACTAAGTTGCCCGGTACGGCGGTCAATCAGGCAGCGGCCGCCCTGTTTACTGGCCACCCAAACGGTATTGCCCGTTGATGGGGTAAGAGCACTGAGCTGCCCGGCTCTTCCCAACGCTAACTGCTGCCGCACCTGCCCGGTTTTCGGATCGACCAGTACCGTCCCTTTATTCCAGATGTTTACCAGCAGCAGATCGGGCGAAAGCAGGTAGACATACGTCACGTCGTTACCGGGTAACGAGCGCGGATTGCCCGGCTGATGCCGGAAGTGCCGGTACTGCCCGGTTTTTCGGTCTAAATACGATAGCCCCAGTGTGCTGCCCACCCAGACATTGCCCAGCGAATCGGCCGCTACAGTCGCTACGGTGGGCGTCAGCAGACTATTTGGTTGCCCTGGCTGATGGACATACAACCCAAATGGACCGGAGGTGGCAAAGTGAACGTTTAACCCGCCTTCCCACGTACCGACCCAAATGTTTCCCTGTTTATCGCCCCGAACGCAAACGGTGGCATGGGTACTTAAGCTACCCGCTATGGCCGGGTCGTAGCGGTACTGTCGAATCTGCCTGAAGTCAGCGTCATCGGCCATGACAAGGCCGTCGTCGGTACCCAGCCAGAAGTGTCCCCCCGCATCTTCGTAGAGACTCCGGGCATTATTTATCCCCTCCAAAACGCCGGGGCGGTATAAAATAGCGTGAATGATGGCCCGGTCCGGGTCGTAGCGAAACAGGCCCCGGCCATGGGTACCCACCCAAATCCGATGTCGGCTGTCGCACCGGATAGTCATGATACTCACTGAGGTTTCGGATGGGGATATGGGCAGCGGTACTAATGTAATCCGGTAATCGGTCAGGCGCATCCGGGCCAGTTTACCCTGCACAAATCCGATCCATAAGTTACCGCTTCCGTCGAGGCAAATCCGGTGAATCAGGTTGGACCGCAGCCCGTTTTTTTCGGCCGTAAACTGCCGGACCCGCAGTGTGTTGGGGTCGATTAGCAGGAGTCCCTGGCCAAAGGTAGATGCCCAGATATGACCCGACTGATCCTGCACCAGATCCGTGATGGTAGCGGCCGCAATAGACTGACCGTTTTCGGTACGCAGCAACCGGTTAAAGCGCACGCCCGATGCATCCAGTCGATTCAGACCGCCGGAGTTGGTGCCTACCCAAAGCCGGTGCTGACGGTCTTCAAGCAGGCATTTGATCTCGTTACTGCTCAGGCTTTGCGGGTCGCGGGCCGCCCGCCGGAAAACCTGAAACCGCTCGCCGTCATACCGGTTTAGCCCATCGGTTGTACCCAGCCAAAGAAAACCCTTATGATCCTGGAGTAAATCCAGAACTGTGTTATGCGACAGTCCATCGCTGGTGGTCAGGTGCCGAAAGGTAGTCTGTGCCGGAGAAGGAATATAAGCCATAATCAGCAGCCCGGCCAGCATGACGGCCAACTGCGCCCCCCGGCAGCGAATAGCCAACGACTTTGGTAAAATTTTCGACATCGGGCAGTGTAAGTAGACGGGTTAACAGCCTATAATTTAACCCTTTTGTTTCTCAAAATTCAAATCTGGTTTATAGCAACATCTGGCAGATTCGGCAAAATTTACTTCCAGCGAATGCCTGCCGCATTATCCAGCGAGATATGGCCCTCTTTTGCGGACCGAATGGGCCGGCCGTGACTGGTAAGCCCTTCGAAACGAACGTCGCTTACCTGATGCCCAGGGTCGTAGCCACTCAGAATCGAATACGGAAACTGCCCGTCGGTCGCGGCAATGTCGCGACGTGTAGATCGCTTTCTCATAAGGGTTTGGTGGGTTTACGTATCGTCTTTTGCCAGACCCGCAGCGGTCCATTGTTGCTGGCTACCAGCCACCACACCGACCCATCGGCCCGGCGCAGCGCGGCTATGGATTTCACATCACCATCCAGGTTCAGGCCAGCATCCGGCGCGACGCTGAACGGCAGTTTATTCCCTGCGTTTCCGCTCCCGGTCAGCAACAGCCCCTTACCCGCATCCTGCTGACCGCCAATGGTTTCGGTACCGTAAAAATTGCCCGCCAACAACAGATCCAGGTGGCCGTCGCCGGTAAACTCGCCACTCAATAAGCCGTAAACCGGGGCCATCTGGGCCTGTATGGGCAGGGGCCGCACAACGAAGGCGAAGTTACCCCGGTTTTCGAGGTAGCAGCTTGCCATCTGCCGGACCTCCCGAACGAAGGCATGGTTGCGCTCGTCGGCTGTAAACAACTCCTCAAACGGGTGACTGGCGTAATCGTGGTAGGTCGGGAATCGCTTTTTGATACTTGGAATTTGGGCCATCATTACATCGCGCGGAGCCACGGGTACATGCTGATGGTTGAGGTAATACGTCAGAATGGGGTCGAGCCGCCCGTTATGGTCGTAGTCGTCGGCAAAAACCCGCACCGGCTCCGATGCCGAAGCCCGGAATTTGCTGTTCAGTCCCAAATTTCCCGCCACATAATCGGTATCTCCATCGCCATCGAAATCGCCCGCGATGAGCGAACACCACCAGCCGGTTTCGGTTGCCAGACCGGTAGTTTTCTGCTGTTGCAACCGTCCGCCCACGTTCCGAAACAGCGTTGGGGCCATCCACTCACCCACCAGCAGCAGGTCGGGGCGTTGGTCATTGTCGGCATCGGTCCAAAGCGCGGCCGTCACCATCCCCACCTGCCGCAGCCCCGGCGCGAGTTGGTCAGTGACGTCGGTGAATTTCCCCCGCCCTTCATTCCGCAGCAGATAACTATCGGCGGGTTTGGGGTATTGGCCCGGAACGATGCGCCCGGCCCGGAAAATATCGGGGTCACCATCGCCATCGAAGTCGGCTATGGTGACGCATCCCCCGCTGGACCGGGTGGGCGGCAAGGCGTTGAGGGCGGGTTCGAACGTACCCCGTCCGTCGTTGATATACAGCCGGTCCTGATACGCAGCCGACAGACCCTCTTCGCGACTCCCCCCGCTGACGACGTATAAATCGGGGTCACCATCGCCCTCCGCGTCGAAAAATACCGCGCCCATGGCTTCGTAGTTTTCGCTGCCGGGCAGGCGTGTAGGCCGGAATCCGCCCTGGGGTTGTTGCACGTACACGCTGGCCGGGTGACCAAAATCGGTACCCACGAAAAAATCATCGAGATGGTCGCCGTTCGCATCGCTCACCGCCAGATACGGCCCGTTTTGCGAAAACTGGTGCGGCAATAACGGCGTTCGGTTGAAATCGACCACCGGATTTTCGACGTGCCGGATATGCAGCCTGCTTTGTTCGGGCGTGAGTTCAATGGCCACCGGCGCAGTTTCTGGTATAAGGGGCCGCCACGCGCCGGTGGGTCGATACGATACCGTCAGCATTCGGTTTACCGCACCCGATTCAAGGCGTTGTTTCTTCCCGTTGGGATACCGAATCACCAGCGAATCGTACCGGGTGCTGGCTCCAAGCCCGAAATGAAGCCTGTTTTCGACGGTAGAGACGAATCCCCGCACGGGCGCGAGTTCGAGCATTTGCTGCTGCCCACCAGCATAGAGCCAGACTTTAGTGCCGATGGTTACGGGACAGTCTGGACTCGGCAACAGGGTCAGCCGAAGCCAGTGGGGCGTTGGGTTGTCGGCAGTTGACCTGCGCTGGTTCAGTCGATTTTCGAGTACCATCGCTTCCGCGTCGATGTTGTTGGTGACCAGATCGAGGTCGCCATCGTTGTCTAAGTCGGCGTAGGCCGCGCCGTTGGCAAAGCCCGTCTGGTTCAGCCCCCAGGCATCGGATACGTCCTCAAAGGTCAGGGCCATTTCGGGGTTACTGCCCCGGTTTCGGTAAGCGTACTTCGGAATTTTTAACTCGGGCAGGCCATAGAGTTCGTTTTTCACCTGCCGAAACTGGGCTTCTGGGGTGCCAAACGACGCTTTTTCGTGGTTGAACACAATGAAATCGAGGTTCGTTACGTCGCGCCGGTACCCGTTGGTGATGTACAGGTCTTTCCAGCCATCGTTATCAAAATCAGCCAGCAGCGGTGCCCAACTCCAGTCCGTCTTTTCGACACCCGCCAACTGCCCGATTTCGGAGAATAGCCCCCCACCCCGGACGCGGGACCGCCCCAAAGGGGGAGACTCCTGGGTCAACTTAGTTTGTTTTCCTGCTCCCCCTCCGGGGGGTAGGGGGCTGTTCAATTGCAGCGTATTCCGCATGAACTGCGGCTGGTAGCCCAACTGTTTCTCCATCTGGAACCGGTTATAATTGGAACCGGGCAGCATCATTTTCTGGCGGTAATTATCGGCGGGAAGCATATCGACTACCACAATATCGGGCAGTGCGTCGTTGTTGATGTCGGCAATGTCCACGCCCATGCCGTTATGCGTCTGATGTTTCAGCATCGCAGCCGCCTGGTTGGTGAAGGCCGGACCACGGCCGGGGCGATTCATCCAGACCAGATCGTTGGACAGGAAATCGTTGGCACAGTATACATCCGGCCAGCCGTTGTCGTCCAGATCACTCACGCACACGCCCAACCCGTAGCCTTCGGTCAGAATACCAGCCTCACGGGAGACGTTCTCAAAGAGCGCGAGCGTGCGGGCCGCGTTTGGTAGAGCGTGCGGACCGCGTTCGGTAAAGCGTGAATTTGGATCATCAGCCCGGTTTTCACGCTTTAAATTCTTGTACAACCGATCTGTGCTTGCCGCTTCGCCGTTGGTTTGCCTGGGGCGGAGGTTGTTGCGGCTGGTGGTTTCGAGGGCGTTGGTGAGCAGGTAACAGTCGAGGTCGCCGTCGCGGTCGTAGTCGAAAAACACGGCCTGTGTGCTGTAGCCGGTGTCGTTCAGGCCATATTCGGCTGCGCGTTCGGTGAAGGTGGGAATGCCGTTTGGCGTGGGGCCGTTGTTGATGAAGAGTTTGTTGGCGCGTTGGGGTGTTTTCGGGGTCAGACCCGCCACACACACGTAAATGTCGGGCCAGTCATCCTGGTTAACATCGGCCACACTCACACCCGTACACCAGACATCGGTGCCGGTTTTCGACGCTTCGGTTATGTCGCTAAACTGAATCTTCTCGCCGGGTCTGCCCTGATTCAGGTACAGTCGGCTCGATACCTGATTCCCGGCAAAATACAAATCGGCGCGACCGTCGCGGTTGAAGTCGCCCACGCCCACGCCTGCGCCGTTGTACATGTACTCGAAGGTGAGCGCGTTGACCGAGTCGGTTTCGGTGAGCCGGTTGGCGAAGGTAATGCCCGTTTGAGAGGCTGGTAGCTGCACGAACAGTTTTTCCGTACCAACCCCCATTCGTAACCAGCCGGTAAGCCCGAATAAGGCGGCTCCGAGACCATAAAACAGGTATTTTCTCATGGTCGGCGGGGTCAGCAGGATGCACGAAACTGAAGTTGGAGGGGCAGCGAGCGCGGGGCGGCACAGGGGCCGGGTTGTCCGCTCAGAATTTGGGCAACCAACCGGCCCACCTCCGCCGATGGATGCGCAATTACCGACACGCCCCCGGCCAGCAGGCGCGTGTATTCGTTTTCGATAAAACTCACAATACCAAGCTGTTGTCCCAGCCGAAGTCCCGCCCGCTCGCTATAATCGACCAGCGCGGTGAGGTGGCGGCTGTCGGCCACGAAATAGGCCTGCTGCGGGTGCATATCGGCTTCACTCAACTCGTCGATCAGTTGAAAATCGACCCCGTAGGTGGTGCAAAACCGCCGGAATGCCCGGATGGAATCGGAATCAAAAAAATCATGTTCGGGCAATACTAAGTTGAGCCGGTTGTATTTGCGGAGGACCGAGAGTTTACTCTGGAGGGCTTCGTAGAGTGCGGTTTCGCCCCCGTAATGCAGGTGATGACCGTGTTGCAGCACGTTCTGCCATTGATTACCAATCAGAATCAGTTGCTGACCGGGTACGTTGTTCAGGGTTTGCAACGTGGCCGGGTCCTGCCCAATCAGGTGCGGCATCATCACAAAATAATGATAATCGCCGAGGTGCTTCCCCAGCAACTGACACAGCAGTTGACGTTGGTAATTGTAACTGCAAATGTCTAAAATAACGTCGCGGCTGAGATTGGCGGCAATGGCATCGTGCAGTTGTTTAACGCTGTCGGTGAGTTGGCCCGTTACGATCAGCACCCGCAGCGCGTGGCGTTTCGGTTGGCCGGCAATGAAAAACCCTTTGCGATTGATAGAGGTGATAAAGCCTTGTTGAAACAGCGTTTCGTAGGCCAGTTTGACGGTATCTTTCGACAGATACCAATCGGCGCAGGCAACGTTGATGGATGGCAAGCGGTCGCCGAGGTTGAGTACTCCTTTTTCGATGTCGCTGATAATGGCATTGACCACCTGCAAATACTTGGGCGACCGGATTTGATCCGTGACAGAAACATCCGTTTTCATAAGGTTTAGAGGTCAGTTTGTTGTCTCTTGACATTAGCCGGTGAGTAGTAGCCACAGCCCGAATTGCAGTAAACAAAACAACAGCAGCAAGGCCAGCATTTCGAGCCACCGCAACCAAGTTTGTCCTTTACCATTCATCGTACGTTAATCTCCTCCGGTAAAGTGGTACAAATGTGACAACAAACCCCGCCCCAGGACTGGACAAATCCACCAAAAAACAAGACAAAACCGTCCTAACTACCTCAAATACACCAAAAGACCGGAATCCGGTCTTTTGGTGTATACTACTACCTAATCGCATTTAGTTTCATCAATACCCCGGATTCTGAACCAACGCGGGATTCAGATCGCGCTCACTCTGCGGAATCGGCATCAACAAATTCTTCGCTGTCCAGTTTGCGTTAGCGGCCGCCCGCCCAAAGTCAATGTCTTTTTTGATGTCGATTTTTCCTGCCTTCTGCCAGCGCATCAAATCGTTGTAGCGGTGGCTTTCGAGGGCCAGTTCAACCCGGCGTTCGTGGCGCAATGCCTTGAATAGGTCCGCTTCTGTTCCCACCGGCACGTCGGGCAGGATTTTGGCGGTTGGGTCGGCCCGTCTACGTACCTGATTAATGAGTGCGGCAGCACCAGCCAGGTCTTTTATGGATCCCAGAATTTTGCTCTCGGCCAGCAGCAGCAGCACGTCGGCATAGCGAATAACCCGCTCGTTGTTCACACTCAGGGGCGACCGGAAGTCGATGTTGTTATCGCCCAGCACATACTTGGCGGGCGACGAGCCGGTTCCTGAATACACCCCTCTAAAAATCCATTTTTTAGCCCCATCGGCGTTTTCGCCCGTGTTGTACGGATCGCCGTCGAGGAAAATCGTACCCGCCCGGCGGGGGTCGCCTTTCTCAAATTCGCGTTGCAGCGACGACGAAATCTGAATCTGGCCGTAGCCCTGCGCATTCGCACCGGGCGCACAGTCCTGATTGGGACCGCAGGCCGCCCGGAAATAGATCAGCCGGGCCGTGCCAGCCGCAATGTCTTCGCCGTTGCCGTCGAAATTGAAATCGACGGGCAACCAGGGGTTGAAGCCGCCAATGCCCATCTGAATCTCGAAAATCGACTCAGCATTGTTCTCAGTCGTGGGCGTAAAGTTGTCGCCGAAGTTTTTCATCAGCGTGTATTTGCCCACTAAACTCTGGAATTCGGTAGCGGCCTGCGCATACAGTTCGGCGTTGCTTTCCCACTGCGCCCGGTACAGCAGAGCTTTGCCCAGTAGGGCCGTTGCGGCTCCGCTCGTGGCCCGGCCCACGTTGGCGTCGTCACGTTTGGCGGGGAGGTTGGTTTTAGCGATCCGCAAATCGGCAATGACCGCATCCCAAAGCTGCCCCGGTGCCGAATTTCCAACGCGGGTGGCTTCCAGATTGCGCGGAGTCGTTTCGATCAGGGGTGCCTGTCCGAACCGGGTAACCAGAAAAAAGTTGAAATAAGCCCGCAGAAACCGAGCTTCGCCCTCGAACGATTTTTTCAGCGAATCGGACATTCCGGTGGCCAACGGGAGTTTTTCGAGAATAACATTGGATCGCTGAACGCCCTTGTATGAGGTTTGCCATACCGCCCGGACTGGCCCATCAGTAGCCGTCCAGTTGAAAATTTCCAGGTTATTCACGTTGTTATTGGCCGTTGTGGCATCATCGTCGGGCAGCAGTGCGGTTTGAAACCACCCACCCGCATCGAACTGTTCATAGGTGTAGTTCAGCAGCGACGAATAAGCCAGCAACACCGCCGATTTAAAGTCGTCTTCGGTCTGGAAATAGGTTTGCTCATCGAGTTTTCCCAGCGGTGCCAGGTTTAGTTTCTGCTCGCACCGGCTGAACATACCGCCCAGCATCAGCAGCGTAAGCGACAGGAGTATGACTTGTTTTTTCATGAATGTTGCGCGTAAAAAAAATGATCAGAATGACAGATTGGCCCCAATTTGCACCGTAACGGGCTGCGGAATATTACCCCCGTCGGTCCCGGCGAAGAGTTGCGAGGAGGGGTCGCCGTAGCTTACCACCTCCGGGTCGAGTCCTTTATATTTGGTGATACGGAACAGGTTAGTAGCCGCTACATAGATGCGT
This sequence comes from uncultured Spirosoma sp., assembly GCA_964244845.1. GTDB lineage: Bacteria > Bacteroidota > Bacteroidia > Cytophagales > Spirosomataceae > Spirosoma. The sequence goes on along the minus strand of CAXTKE010000003.1, from coordinate 542,043 downwards.
GCCCCCTGGAACACCTTGATTTTGTCGAGCACCACGCGGGGCAGCGAGTAGCCAAGCTGCACGTTTTTGAACCGCAGGAAACTGGCATCTTCGACCCAGCGATCCGAGAAACGGCCGTTGTTATTGAGGTCGTTGGCGGTGGCGCGGGGCATGTCGTTGCTGGTGCCTTCGCCCTTCCAGCGGTTTTGCGTCGACGCTAAGTTATTACGTCCTACCCCGCCCAACGTTTCGCCCCCCTGCCGGAACTGGTTGTAAACACTCGTGCCCGAAACACCCTGAAACAACACGTTGAGATCGAATCCTTTCCAGGTGGCGTTGACTCCAAATCCGTAGAAGAAATCAGGAATCGTTTTGCCTAAGTACGTCCGGTCTTCGGGCGTAATCTGCCCATCGGGAACACCACTAAACTGTTGGCCATCTTTGCCCGGTCCGTTGTTATCCTCAAAAATGACATCGCCCGGCACCGGCTTGTTTTTACCGTTCGAGACATCCACCGGAGCCACATCGGTCTGGGCCGTGTTCTGGTAAATGCCCAGCCGTTTGTAGCCGTAAAAGTAGCCGATGGGCATCCCTACCGCCGTACGATAGTCGCTGTTGATGAACTCGTTAACGCCCGGTGCGAGGGCTACCAACCGGTTGCGAACGGTGGTAAGGTTGCCAAAAAAGTCGATGGTTGCGCCCTTGCCGAGATTGGTGCGATAGGAGGTTTCCAGTTCGATACCCCGGTTGTTGACCTGCCCCAGATTGACCGGAATATTCTCGAACCCGGAGGTCAGATTCACCGGCAGGTTATACAAAAAGTCCTTGGTATTGCGGTTGTAGTAGGTCGCCAGCAGGTTGAGCTTGCCGAAGAACGTAACGTCGAAACCCGCATCGACGCTTTCGTTGATTTCCCAGCGCAGGTTGCGGTTGGTCAATACCGGAATGCCGGTTCCTTTAAACGTGGCCTGTCCTGTGCCGAGGGTGTACCAGGGCTGCTGCACCACGCGGGCCACGTAGGGGAAATCGCGGCCGATGCGGTCATTGCCCAACTGCCCCCAGCTACCACGCAGTTTCAGGTCGGTAATAAACGGCACTTTGTCCTTGAAAAAAGTTTCGTTAGACACGCGCCAGGCGGCTGAAACGGCCGGAAACAACTTCGAGCGATTTTCGGGCGCGAAGTTGGACGACATATCGTAGCGGGCGGTCATGGTGACTAAATATTTATCGCGGTAGTCGTAACTAACCCGGCCGAAGTAAGCAAAGTACGCCCGTTCCGATAGGTTCGACCCGGCGTTGGAAAACACATAGCCCCCCTTACCGTCGGAATTGCCCTGCTGATTGCGGACGCTCTGGTAGAAGTTGGGGTTGGTGCTGCTGAAGTTAGAGCCGGTGTAGCTCAGCCCATTGCTGCGAATTTCCTGATACTCCAGTCCCCCGATGGCGTTGATGGTATGGCCACCAAACACGCCATCATAATTCAGCGTGTTGGTAAATACTTTCTGGATGCCCTCGCCCCGCGAATCGCCGTAGCTGTTGGTGTTACGATCCTGCCCCAGTTCCTGCACCGTGAAGCCGGGTTGCCAGGCTGTGTTGCGCGAGGTGCCGTAATCCAGCGCAGCCACCGACCGCATTTTCAATCCTTTCACTAATTCCAGTTCAGCGTACATGTTACCCAGCAACCGAATTGAGCGGTCGGTGGCGTCGATTACCTGATTGATGCCCGGCGTGTTCAGAATTGTCAGGCCCGCCACACCCGCATTGCCCGTATAGCCGTAGCGGTTGTTAGGCACGGATTTGTCGGTATCTGAATAGCTGAAAAACGGCGGCATGGTGGCGGCTGCCGAATACAAAAACCCGTCGCCCCCGGCGTTGCTGCCGCGCTGTGTCTCGTTGTACGCCAGGGTTAGGGCCTGCCCGATTTTCAGGCGTTTGCCCACCCGATGATCGCTGTTGATACGGAACGAATAGCGGCTCAGGTCCCACTTTTTCACCATTGATTTCTGCTGGTAAATCCCCGCCGACACGAAGTAATTGGAATTTTCATTCCCGCCCGACAGCGACAGGTTGTAGTTGCTGACGGGCGCACTTTTTTCCACCACCGAGTTGCGCCACACGTCGCGGTTGTCGATATTGAGGTATTTACTGCCCGCCCGCAGATCGGGGGGAAGTACCAGGTAATCCGCAGTGCCGGGTTTGGCTCCGCTCTGGGCATTGGCATTGTCGAAACTTTCCTGCGCCAGGGCTACGTACTGCGCTGTGCTGTTCATTTCGTAATATTTCGGGAAGTTCTGCACACCCGTATAGGCATCGAAGCTGACGCGGGGCTTACCCGATTTTCCGCGCTTGGTCGTAATCAGCACCACGCCATTAGCCGCACGTAAGCCATAAATCGAGGCCGACGACGCATCTTTCAGCACCGAAATATTGTCGATGTCGGCGGGGTTGATCTGGTTGCCGGTGCCGTCGCCAATGGGTACGCCATCGACCACAAACAGCGGCTGATTATTGCCTACCGTGCTGATACCCCGAATACGGATGGCCACCGGACTGCCAGGCGTTCCATCGACGTTGGTAATCTGCACACCCGACACCCGCCCCTGAATGGCCGCTTCGGCATTGGCAACGGGCAACCGGGTAATGTCGCGGGCCTGCACCGTACCGATAGATTCGGTCAGTTTACGGGTGGCTTTCTGGCCGTAGCCCACCACCACAACTTCGTTCAGCGAACGCGAGTCAGATTGAAGCGATACATCAACCGTGCTGCGGTTGCCAATGGCGACTTCCGTTGCCTGATACCCCAGCGAGGAGATGACCAGCGAAACAGCCCCGGTTGGCACCGTCAGGCGGAAATTACCCCCGGCATCGGACGTGGTGCCATTCGTACTGTTTTTCAGCAGGATATTTACGCCCGGCAGGCCTTTGCTGTCGGCGGCATCGGTAACCCGGCCCGACACCTGACGGGTTTGGGCATTGACAGCACCGGCCAATCCAATCAGGGCAAGTAAAAGAGCCGGGACAAGGCGGATCAGGTAGCGAACTGAGATCATACAGGATTTATTTATAGGGTATTTTTCCTATAAATAACTGACTCCTGTCTGGAAGAACTGGGTGGGTCTGGGTGGGTGGGAGTTGATTTTACCTCACTTCGCCCCCACCAGCGTTACAATGCTCTGCGTGGGTATGATGACGGTCCCGCCCGCTTTTACGGCCATACCTTCGCGGCAATTCTCCGTCGCCGACGTTCGGTACAGCTTGTATTGGGTTGATGAGCCGTCGCCTTTGATGCGAATGGTTTTGTCGGCCGCGCCGATGTTGCTGATGACGAACGTAGGCAGACCATCTTTCATAAACGCCAGCGGCAGCAGGTCAGGGTCCGCCGTTTCGGTGGCGGTTTCGACGCGCACCGCTCCCGGACGGACGTACCTGTAAAACTGCTTCGAAACGTAATACCGCTTGCTCTTCTCGCCCTTGCTGCTCATCAGCGAATACTCATCAAGGTTGCTCGTACTGAGCGACCAGAATACCCAGGCCGACACGTTGCCGAACCGCAGGGCGGTGTACATGGCTTTGGCCAGCGACATGGCTCCGTCGTGGGTATTTTTGTAGCCCGAGGTTTCGGTCATCCAAAGGGGCAGATCGTAGGGTTTGCCCCAGCCCGCCATCATTTGCCAGGTGGCCGCATCGGTCGATGCGGGTGCTACACCGTCGAGGGCATAGCCATGCGTGGCTACCATACCCACCCAGGGCCGGGCATCGGGGTCGTTGAGGGTGGGCAGGGTCATGTTTTTCACGCCATCGAGCCAGCCTACATCTTCGGGCAGAAACAGTTTGGTGGTAATGCCATCTTTCTTGAACCGTTGGCCCACTACTTTGATCAGATCACGTAAGGATTCGCCATCATACACGCAGGATTGGTAGGACTGTGAAAAGCGCGGTTCGTTCTGAATTCCCAGCCCGTAGAGGTCTACCCCAATTTCGCGTTTGAACACCCGGCAGTAGGCCACGCAGAGTTCAGCAAATTCGGCGTAGTTCTCCGGCTTGAGCTGATTACTGCTTGCGTTGGGCGTTTTGTTGTAGGCGGGGGCGTCGTTTTGCTGCGTTCCGTTGTCGATGCGGTTATTCCATTTCATCCAGGGGGCCGGACTCCAGACCGTGGCAATAAACATTTCAACCCCGGCCTGCCGCATGGCTTTTAGGTGCGAAATCCGGTCGGCAAAAGGCGCGTGATGCCCTGCGATGGCCTTGCCCAGATTGTAACGGGACAGGTCGGTGTTGTTGGGGTCGGTGTTGTCGTTTTCGATCTCGAACGAAGTGGGCAACTCATCGCGGATGATGGTGCAGCCGAGGTCGGTGACGACATCGTCCACAAATCGCTGACTGGTATAGGGGCCACCCGACCAGTACACATCCTGCGCTCCGAAACCGCCAAACCCGGCGATGGTCTGGTAGGTCCGGGTGGCATCGAGCGTCACTTCCACGACGGTGGCTGTTGTGGGTGCGGGTGTTTGAGTCGTTCCGGGGTTGGCATTTTTGCAGGTAACCAGTCCGGTTGTCGTTGTAACGAGCAGGGCTAAAAATAGTCGTTTGTCCATCGGGCAAATAACGGCAGTCGCCCTGTTTGTTACCACTCGCACCCATACAGACCCACCCAGACCCACCCAGATTCCAGCCATCCGGCTGTGATATTGCCGCCGGAAGGTAAGTCGGATCGCGACCTGACCTCCGGCAACACCCTGTCTTATCCACCCCACCAGCGTTTATTCTCTTTAGACCGGGTTCCCACAGGTTACTCTGCCGGACTGTTGTCCCGGTTGAAACCCATTGGAGCGCAGGTCTATAAATCCTGAATAAATGTCTGATATTTAGCCAATAATGAACCGAACTTTACATCAGACAGGATATGCTCTTCTCTAAACCGTCCGTTGTTCTTTGCCTGGTTTCACTCACGGGTATCCTGTTTCTGATGGCCAGTTCCGGAGCACGATGGCCCGCAACTAGGTCAGCTTTCACCACCAACCGGGCCGTTCAGGAAAAGCTGGCGGGTATTCAGGTGCCCGATGGGTACGTTGTCGACATTGCCGCCGGGCCGGACTTAGTCGATTACCCCATGTTCTCGACAGTGGACGAAACGGGGCGGCTGTTCGTCTTTGAATCGACGGGCCACGTCTATAAAAAGACGCAGGACGCGCTGGATACGCCACAGTTTCGCATCCGGCTGCTGGAAGACAAAAACGGCGACGGTATCTATGACAAAAGCACGATCTACGCCGATAAGGTGGGCTTTCCACAGGGCGGTGTTTTTTATAAAGGCAGTCTGTACGCCACCTCCGCGCCCGACCTGCTGAAATTTACCGACACCAATGGCGACGGAGTGGCCGACAAACGGGAGGTATTGCTCACAGGATGGGTGCTGAATGTAAACGCCAACAGCCTTATCGGACCGTTTATGGGGCCGGATGGCTGGCTCTACATGACCAGTGCCATTATGGGTTTTGATGTGACAACCCAGGAAGGAAAGCGGCTCAAGGGCAGTACGGCCCGTATCTGGCGCGTTCGGCCCGACGGGTCGGGTTTGGAATGGATCTCGGCGGGGGGCATGAATAACCCCGTCGAGCTAACGTTTACCGAAGCCGCCGAACCCATCGGCACTGAAACCTATTTTACTGAACCACAGGCCGGTCAGCGCGACGCGCTCGTGTACTGGACCGAGGGGGGCGTGTATCCCAAACCCAACAACAACATTGCCCGCGACAGCTTAGTGCGCACCGGCGAACTGATGCCGGTGGTGTCAAAATATTCGCGGGTGGCCCCGTCGGGCATTGGCCGCTATAGAAGTACGTCGTTAGGGGCTGAATTTAAGGATAATCTGTTCAGCGCACAGTTCAATACGCACCGGGTGCTGCGGCATAAACTGATTCGTGACGGAGCCTCGTTCCGCACCGAAGATCAGGTCTTTTTTGCCTCGAAAGACGAAGATTTTCATCCCACCGACGTACTCGAAGATGGCTACGGAAGTCTGCTGGTGGTCGAAACGGGAGGCTGGTTTATTCAGGGTTGCCCCCTGTCGCAGGTGTCGAAGCCGGAGTTGCAGGGAAGCATTTACCGGGTCCGGCGCAAGGGGGCCGCGAACGTGGCCGATCCCTACGGCAATCAGATTTCGTGGACATCGCTTTCGCCTGCCAAAGCAGCCGCCCTACTGGCCGACCCTCGCCCGACAGTGCGCGACCGGGCCGCACAACGCCTTGTCGATCAGGGAAGAGTATCCGTTACTGCCCTCACCGATGTGCTGCGCCGGTCGCCCTCGATGGATGCCCGCACAAAGGCCGTTTTTGCCCTCTATCGCATCGGAACAGCCCCAGCCCTGGCAGGCGTTCGGGCCGGGCTGGCCGATGCCAGCGTACAGGTTCGGGTAGCAGCCGCCCGGTCGGTGGGGCTGGCGCAGGATGCCGGAGCGTTACCCAAACTCAACACGATGGTTGGTGCCGGCGACCCGGCCGTGCGTCGGCAAGCGGCTACCGCACTGGGGCAACTCGGCAACAAAAAGGCGATTCCTGCCCTACTCACCGCTGCCGCCACCACCGAAGACCGCTTTGTGCGGCACGCCCTGATTTATTCCCTCATTACCCTCAACCAGCCCGAAGCGGTGGAAGCGGGTCTGACAAACCGATACGCCGGACCACCCTCGCCACGGGTACAGGAAGCCGCCCTAATTGCCCTCGATCAGATGCCCAAATCGGGCTTGCAGCCTAAGCAGATCACGGCCTTTCTGACCAACCCAAACAGGAGTCTGCAACGCACGGCCCTCTGGGTAGCGTCGCATCACCCCGGCTGGTCGGGAGAAATGGCCGCTTTTCTGCGCAGCCGGTTCGATGGGCCACCGCTCACCGCCGACGAAGAGCAACTGTTTGGCGACATGCTGGTAGCGTTCAGCAACAATCCCGCCATGCAGCGGTTTATGGCCGATCAGATACCGACCGCTACCAAAGAACGTAAACTGTTTCTGCTGAACACGATGGCTCGCTACCCCGGCGAAAAACTACCGGCGGTTTGGGTGCAGCAGATCGGGCAGCAACTCCTGTCGGCCCATGACCTGCCGGTAAAAACCCGCGCCCTCGAACTGGCCGGCCTGCGCAGCCTGACCGCGCTCACGGGCGACTTACGGCAGGTGGCCGACGATGCCCAAAATCCCGCATCGCTGCGGGTGGGCGCATTGGGTACGCTACTAAAAACGCAACCCACGTTCTCAGGACCACATTTTACGTATCTCTACGAGCAGCTAACCACCGGAGCCGATGCGCCCATCCGGCAACAGGCGGCTACAGTGCTGGCGCAGGGCAAACTGTCTGACGATCAGTTGTTGAAGCTGGCTAAGGACTACCTACCCAACGCCGATGCGTTCATTTTGCCGCGTTTGGTGCCGGTATTTCGGGGGGCGCATTCGACGGAGATTGGTACGGCACTGGCCACGACGCTGGCCAACTCACCGAGTTTAGACAGTTTTTCGGAAGATAACCTGAGTATGATTTTTGCCGACTATCCCGCCGGGGTCAAACCGGCCGTCGATGGGCTGATGCGTCAGTTACAGACCGTTCAGGCAGGTCGGCGGCAGCGGATACAGGAAATGGAAAGCCTGATTGCCAGCGGGGACCTCGAACGGGGCCGGACGCTTTTCTACGGCAAAGCCATTTGCTCTACCTGCCATAAAGTGCGTAACGAAGGCGGCAGGCTGGGGCCGGACCTGACCTCGATTCAGCGCGACCGCTCGGCCCACGATCTGCTCGAAGCCATCGTGTATCCGAGTGTCAGTTTTGTGCGGGAATACGAAACGTACCGCATTAAAACCAAAACGGGGGAACAGATCGGCATTATTCAGGAACAGACGCCAACGGCCATTGTGCTGGGTACATCGCAAACTACGTCGCTGCGGATTCCGAAAGCCGATATTGTGTCGATGACGATGCAAAACACGTCGATGATGCCGCAGGGGCTGGATCAGTTGATGACGAAGCAGGAAATGGCCGATCTGATGGCGTTTCTGCTGGGTCAGGATCAGGACCCCGCCACTGATCAGGCTATACTCAGGTAATGGCCATCAAATGATCTTCAACTATGGAACGTCGTCAGTTTATCAAAAATAGCCTGTTTGCCGGGACTGCTATCCTGAGCGGGGCATCCCCGTTTAGTGCGTTTACGCTGGATAATTCGGCTCCGTTCAAGACCCGTTTTTCGCCGGAGTTCGGTATTTTTAAGGGATTGGCACCCACCGATCCGATTGATGAAATCAAGTGGGGCTACGAGCAGGGTTTTCGGGCGTGGGAGAATACGTTCCTCAAAAATCGACCCGTGGCTGAGCAGGAACGCATCAGCCAAACGGTGCAAAAGCTGGGCATGACGTTCGGACAGTTTGTGGGTACGCTGACGTTCTCTGATGTAACCTTCGCCGGGCGCGATGCCAGCCTGCGCGAGAAAGTCCTGGCCGACGTGCGGGCTTCGGTCGAGATTGCCAAACGGATGAATACCAACATCATCCACAACGTGCTGGGGGCGTCGGACCCGAAACTACCCTGGGACTTTCAGATGGCCAATGCCATCGACCTGCTCAAACGCATTGCCGACATCTACGAACCGCACGGCCTGATGATGGTGATGGAGTCGATGAATCATCGGGTAAATCACCCCAATATGTTTCTGCACACCATTCCGCAGGCCTACGCGCTGGCCAAAGCTGTAGGTCGGCCGAGCGTGAAGGTGTTGTTCGATTTCTACCATGTACAGGTTCAGGAAGGGCATTTGCTGGCTACGCTGGATTACGCCTGGGACGAAATCGCCTACATCCAGATTGGCGACTCGCCCGGCCGCAACGAACCGACAACCGGCGAAATCAACTATCCGAACGTATTGAAACACCTGTATGACAAAGGCTACCGGGGCTTCGTAGGGCTGGAACACGGCCTGAGCAAGCCCGGCAGGGAGGGTGCCCAGGCGGCCCTGAACGCTTATCGAGCCATTGATCTGCACTAAGTCAGGAAGCAACAGGAGGCAGGTTTGATGGGTACAGTATGGGGCAATGCATACGGATGCCAGAGTGAAACTTCCGGTGAATGCTCCCCAGGGCAACCACAGGTTTCCTGAAAGTCAATCGAAAATTAACCATCCGTATGACCGCTGGTACACTGCGCCCCCGCAGTTTTCAAAACATCCGGGAAGCTGTGCTGAAGGTTACGACCGCCAACAGCACCTGGCCATTAGACCGGATAAAAACGGCGGATGAGTTGATTGATTTAGTACGGGAAGCCGGTGTGGAGGTGGTAATTCCGGCTTAGAAAAACCGGCTGGAGCAATGGCGGATTGACAAGACTCTTTATAAAGACCGCCATAAACCGGACCGCCGGAGCGTTACTTTTAACAAATTGAAGCAGTACCGACGAGTAGTTACTCGCTATTGGAAGATCGCTATTCGCTTTGCCGGGTTCGTTTGGCTGGCATCAACCATGATTTTACTCCAATAATTAGCAACACGCCCTACATAAACGTTAATGAAGTGCTGCAAATAAAAAAGGCTAATCAGTTGATCTTGAGTTACTTTAACTCTAATCCTGATTAGCCTGAATTGTAAAGTTGTGACCCCGATTGGATTCGAACCAATGACCGCCTTCTTAGAAGGAAGATGCTCTATCCAGCTGAGCTACGGGACCAGGTCAATAGCCTGCAAAAATACGCCTATTGCGATTGCTTTGCAAAAAACCGGCGTACTAATGTTATCTCCATAACGTATCTTCTCTACACCCCACACAAGGAAACGCATAACATTCTATGCGTTCGGACTGTTACTTACCATACATATCTTTAATCCCATTGAACACAAATGAGCAGTAAATCCGAAAATCTGAAGGTTATCTTTTTTGAACCCGCAGCCGACAATAAGGCCGGTAAGGTAGTAGCCGATGGCTATTTTAGCTTTGTACCCACATTTAAAGAAGGCGATGAAATTAATATGACGATGGCCCGGCGGGACACAACAAATGCTACTGTTCATGACCCCATCGGTCACAAAACGCATCGTATCCTCAAAACCGATTGGGTTGTCATGTTCGACGAACGCTCTAAAGAAGCCCTTGCCACCCTGGTTGTGTCAGTTGATACAATTGGTCTCGCGAGTCCGGCAACCGAATTCCCAACAATTGTCGCCACGCATTCATAAAGCCTGCTTACCACAAGGGACGATCTGAAAAACGGGAATGCGGCTTCGTTTTAGCCTCATTAGCAAAGCTACCCGTTATGGACCAGTTTGTTAAACAGCATCAAAAGCTTACCCGACGAAGCCGGTTTGGTCAAAAATGCATTGGCCCCTACCTGCATGGCCTTTACCTGATCCTGAGGATTAGTCGAAGTTGTCAGGACAATTACCGGCAGGTTTTGATAAGCGGGAACAGCCCGCAACTGCTGCAGCGTGTCAAATCCATTCAGGAGAGGCATGTTTATATCCAGGATCAGTAAACTGGGCAACGTTTCGCTTTGGCCAAGAGCGGGCAGTAAATCCTCCCCATCCTGTAACACACTGACACTAACGGGCGGAGTTAGGGTCGTAAAGACGAGTGAGAACAGAAATTGATCGTCTGGATCATCATCCACGATCCAGACGGAAGGCGAGGAAGGGATATACATAGCTTGAACCGAAAGGGGTGGAAACTGCACCGAAGCCGTAAACATACAGAGAAAAGAAATACGTCTATGACTCAGCGATCAATTTGACAGGACTTTCGCTTCGAGCCGTGCCACGGTTTTTTTTGTGTCATTGTTAACCACGGTCCGCCGTTGCGGTGGCACGGCTCGAAGCAAAATTCCTGTTTGAGAATGTTGAGTATAAAAACAGGCTCAGTTACAAAATAAACGCATAAAATAAACTCGTTTTATGCAAAAAGCTGCCTGTTTTTTGTTCTTATTGTAGAACATAAACAACTTTTCAAACCCAATATGGAATCAATTAACTTGTCGCACGTAACCCCTCCCAGACCGGTTCGTGCTACCCGTCGAAAGGTAGATGGAGTTGGCACAGCGGCCACGTTGATTCAGATGGCCAGCGAGATTCTGTCGGCCTCTCCCACCCTTCGCCATACGCTCAATATCAGCCTGACGGATTTAGCTGCGGCTGATAAAGTGCGGAGGGAGTTACTAAAAAAAACCGCCTTACGACACCAGGTTGCTTTGCAATAGCCTTGATAAGCCCCGGCAACCGTCGGGGTTTTTCTTTTCCCTGTTACTTTATTATCGAACGTCAACGGTTTAGAAAGCCTATATTCAAGAGTCGGACCGAAGTAGCCGTTCGATTTCAGTGGCCCTCGCCTGTAAGCGACTTAGCGTCGCTTTACGGTCCGCAGTTGATGGTAATTCATCCTCTTCTACTGGAGAAAAATAAATCAGGTCCGCTTCACTCTCGCCGTGCGCCAAATTCGACGCGTCAATTTCGGCCTGTGTCTGCGGGTTGGGATAAACCGGCAATTCATCGGCAAAAACTTTAATGGAGGTATACAGGGTTGTGATTGCTTCGTTATCAGCCGTGGCGTCAAGGGCTAAAAATTCGCTGATTGCCTGATATAGATCCTGCTTAACGGTTTCGTTGTCCATAACTTTTCGTGTAGGGGCCACAGAAGTAGTTAGCCTCTCTCTGCTAACACAAATTAGCGGTTCATGGTTAGAAGCCGCTCTTGCAGAAGGTAACAAAAGTGAAGACTCAAAACATATTTCGTTTCTTAACTCGCTTACTTTTTCTGCCCGTGCAACCGTCTAATAAGATTCAACAGCATAATCTATATACACAAAAGTCCGACCACTGAAAAGCCCGGGCCTTTTTATAGTAAAACAGGAGTTATTAAGCTATACGTTTGATTCCAGACATTGAGGCTCTGGTTGACCTGTGTAAAACCGCATAAAAAAAGCACTTAACATTTCTGCTAAGTGCTTTTTTTAGTGTCGGGGTGGCAGGATTCGAACTTGCCCATCCCAGCGACTATAGCACAGAATAATGCGCTGATGGTGAGTATTTTATAAAAATTGCGAGTGCCAAAACGAGTTCTCATACTGCCAACTGCCAATTTATTGCCAATCATTTTGCCTTACTATTATAGATTATTAGGGCTTTAATAACCGCCGAGCGAACTTATCTTTTTAGCTTTTAGAGAAAGATAAACTCCCGACTGGCTCTCGACTTCTAAAATCGTGAAACCAGATACGTTGATGTTAAATTGTACATAGTTGTCCATAAACGACCTTTCTTCATCACTTGCATTAAGTTGGTCTACGTTTTCAATAGTCTTCCTTTCTGCTTCAGTGTCGGGCACTAATTCAACCCTTATTGTATGAAAAGTACCCCAGGGATCAACTTTAATTAATTTGTGTCTCATGTATAATTACTTGGTTTAATTAAAGATCAGCGTCAGTCTTAGCCATTGCATTTTTAAAAAACTGCCAATTATTGGCATAGTTTCAGGCCAGCATTTAGAATGGGAGATATGTCTTTTCCGACTATCTGTTCACCGTCCAATTTCTTCCAACCCCGCTCGTCAGCAACTTGTCGAGCGGTTCCATTTAGGGCGTATATGCCACCCTCCCTGGCAAGTAAAACAACATATTGCCCCTCAACGCATTTTACGGTCCCTTCTTCAATTGTCTTAAAAGGCCACTCCTGGCTATTCGGATTCTTTTTAACTAATACTCCTTTTTGTGAGTCAATATCACCTTGCTGTTCTTGGCTTGAACTACAACCACAGAGTAAGGCCAGGGATAAAATCAAGTACTGTTTTTTCACAATATGTCTGTTAACGTACAGGCTCCTGCACTTTCATGAGTACTTTCCACATGCAGGTAATGTCTTCGGAATGAATAGTTATATGGCCGTACCGGTCATTATCAGACCAAAGCGTGAGTGTACCATTACTGTTGATTTCATTGGTCTTGATTCGTTTAATAACAAAGCGACTGGCATACATGACAGCGTAGACCCCGCCAGACTCATACTTGATATCGTCTTTGTTTATGGCTTCCGCCAGAACGATAGCTCCATTCTTTATCTCCGGCTCCATACTGTCGCCTATCAGCTCAATAACTAAATGTCGATTAGTCAACGTAATAGCCGGTACAAAAACCGGGTAGGTTTCCTCCAGCTTCAATTCGCAATTTTCTAAACTCATAGTAGGTAATCCCGCCTGTGCCCTGGCGCTAAGGAAAGGTATGCGTGTGTATAATTCAGAGTAATTAGACCCAACCGACTTTACATTACCCGTCACATACTGGCCCGCTTCTTGACCGGATTCGCGGTCCGTCAAAAACTCAGAAACGTCAACATTAAGAAATTCGGCTGATTTAGCCAAAACAGAGAAGTGAAGCATTTCCTGTTTGAAATATCCATAAATCTGATTCCGGCTTTTCAGCCCTAAGTAGTCTGCAAAGTCCTGGACAGACCGGCTGCCTTTCTTCTCATCCCAAAGTTCCTTTAATCGTTTTCCTTGATGCATGTTGGCGAGGATTGTAAATTATTACATTACAAACACTTGTTAGTGTAATGTATTTTAGTACATTTGTACTGTCAAAAATGACACTGCTATTTTTAGCAGTGCTTTATTGGGGTAAAAGTAAATGAATTATTACAGGCACTATCACCGTAAACTCAAATATGACACAAACGGCAAATATTAATGAGCAACGGGTCTCAGCGGTACAGGACTGGAAAAGTCGGATGGCGACCGCAAAGGGCGACCGCCCCCCATCGATAGGTAAGCAACTTATCATTGAGAAAGTTGTCGAGTACAATCCCGAACTGGACCGACTGACCAACTCAACGCGGTGGCACAATGCCTGGAACCTGCGGGTTGCCGACCCCGAATTAACCCTGTTGGTAGAGCGAGCAGTGGCGCATTTTAAAGCGAAAGCATTCGATACAACGAAGCGGCTCCGACGATTGAAATTAAAGAAAGTACAGTAAGTGGTGTTCAGCTCAAAATCAATCAAACAACGAATGAATCTCGATACAATTATTGACCGCTACCAGGCTGGAACGCTGGCTGGCGAGTCGGATTTGGTGCTGCACGACGCCCAAATAAACGTAGCGATCTGGCATGACTGGCGAATACAAAACCCAACGGCCAATCCTGATGCTGTGCCGAAAGTCGATTTTCTCCGGCGCATTTACGACTTCATTGAAAAGACCACCAACCGCAGATACGGCTGTAACGACTAAACCAATTACCAGGATGTTCAAACTGATCCAAATGTTTCAAGCGGCTACCCGCAGCCTTAAACCGGCACAAAACTACTTCAGCACGTTTGCCGTGGAGATGCCTCCAGCGTTGCTCCCGATCTTGCAAAATCGACTGACGTTTATCCTGGTCAACAACCTTTATGGGGTAACGCCCTATGCCGGCATAACGACGCAGGAGCTGTTGGATATCGACCTTTTACTGTGCCGCTACTACTTCAACGAAGCGCATAACATGCTGCTCGACGGCCGCCAATTGAGCCTGCTTAAACGCTTTGTTGAATCGGAACGGGATATCATTATCCGTAGTCGCTTTCAGGTGGTTAGCACGGAAGGAAACCCTGATCCATGGTGGTTGATGACTGATCTTATTCGCTCACTTAAAAGCCCGACTGAGGTTATCAGCCTGTCCTTTTTCGGCATCGCATAGAAATCGTGTTTTGGGCTTGCGCCGGTGTGACGCAAGCCCATGTTTCACCTCCATCCTGTTTTCGTATGATGCCGTTCCTATCCCGATTTCTTTGGGGGCTGCTTTTTCTACTGCTCATTGTGGCCGTAACGCTCTGCCCCTACCTGCTCAAACTGATTGAGCCTGAACCTGAAACGCCTGCTTCTTTTGATCTGTCTGAACATGAGTGAACGCCTGAGTACATACACATTTAACCTGTTTAAGGGCGGGATTACGAGGAAGAAGCCGACTCAGACAATCACGCTGGCCGACGCCATCGCGCTGATCAGTGGGCCAACCTATCAACTATCCATTCAGGAAGTGCGTGGTCAGCAAGACAAATCACTCCGTAAAACCTTCAAAGACGCACTCGACTATGTGACGTTTTCAGGAACCTTCGTGCCAAGTCGATCTGAAAAAAACCTGCGCCAGCATTCGAGGCTCATTGGGGTTGATGTGGACCATATACCCGATTTGGCATCGACCCGCCTACAGCTTCAGGCTGATCCGTATCTGATGGTCATGTTTACTTCTCCCTCAGGCGACGGTTTGAAATTGATACTGGAGATCGACCCGGAACGGCATAAAGATTCGTTTTACGACATGGCGGTCTACTTCCGTGAAACCTATAACGTTCATCTGGACGCTGGCGTAAATGACGTGACACGGGCTTGCTTCATGAGTCACGACCCCGATGTCTATGTCAACATCGAGGCCCTGCCCTACCCGATCAAAGGGCTGGCTACTCGCAAGGAAAAGCCAAAAACAGAACACCAGGTTGTACAGAATGCCACCGACGTATATAAACACGTTTTAGCAGTTGTCGAGCGGATTGAAACGGCCCAGATCAACATTACCGGCGATGAATACAACACCTGGTACATTCTGGCTTTTTGCATGGCCAGCTTAGGCGAAAATGGCAGGAATCTGCTGCACCGAATCAGTCAGGTAAGCCCGAAATATGACCCCGCAAAAACGGATGAGAAGTTCGATGAAGCGGTCAAAAATTGCCGGTTTACCACGCCCTGGAAGTTCTTCGATATATGTAAAGATTACGGCATTGATGTATCGAAGAAAGGCAAAAAGGAGAAAGACAAGCCAGACGTGAAACCGCCCGGCGACTCGGCTGTTCTACAGGCTCAAGCGATTGAAAACCAAGCCACAGGCATATCCACTGCCAAAGTCATTGAGAAGCCAAAAAAGCCTGATCGCGACTGGAGCACCAACGTTGACTACCGCGATGATGGTATCTGGATTTGGGGAACCAAGAACTGGATATGCGTGGCGGAGAATTTTCAGATTCTTGTCAAGTATTGCACTGAAGATGAGAATGAAGAAAAAACGTGGATTCTGGAGGTCGTCATTAAAGGCCGAAAAGACCCGCTTTACATTGAGATTTCGCACGAAGAGTTTTGCTCGGCTACGAAGCTGAAGAATAAGCTGGCTGGCCACAGGCTGGCACTCAAACTGACGGATGCTTACTTAGGGGAGCTGTGGCAGCATCTGTTCAGGATGAATTTTCCGCAGGCCTCCAAAGTGATGCGGTTAGGTTACCATACGGAGAGTGGCGTGTTTTTCTTCGCTAACAAAGCGGTCAATGGCGAGATCCTGGAGCCGGACGAGTTCGGGATCGTGACGGCTAAAATGGCAGACGGGACAACGTTATGCCTGTCGATGCCAGTGGTGAAAAAGAAGCGGATGCACCTGTTTACGCTGAAGCCTGGCGTGATGACCTTCAACGAATGGTTCGGGCATTTAGTCAGGATTCACAAATACGACAATGCGATTATTCCGGCCTGCTTTTACCTGATGTCGTTGTTTCGCGACCAGATTGTTAAGCACACCTCTGCCAGCCCGATTCTGTATTTGAAAGGTGGAGCCAGTAGCGGCAAAAGCTCCATTGTCCGCTCGATCTGCCGGTTGTTCAATCTGCATGAAGCAGTGGCCAACCTGAAGAATAAGAATACTGAAGCGGGATTGGTGCGGGTTATGTCGCAGACCTCGAACGGGCTGATCTGGATGGATGAGTACCATAACGAGTTTCCATTTGAAGGGCTGTTACAATCCGCTTATGATGACAATGGCTATATCAAAGCGGAAGAGAACAGTTCGCATGGCATTGATTCGGTCGATATCTACAGCGCACTGGCACTAACCTCAAACTACATTCCGGACAATTCGATCTTCTTTTCACGCTGTGTCTTCGTGCCCATTGTGGAGCAACAAAAGAGCGATGAACAGGTAGAAGCATTCGCCAGATTTCGGGATGTTGAGCAGGACGGGCTTAGCTGCGTGACGCTTGAGATACTGGCTCACCGGCCGCTGATCGTGGCGGGCATCAAACAAGCCTACGATGATCTGTATAATGCCCTGAAAGAAGCCGTTCGGCATGATAAGCCGGTTGAACGTCTAATATCGAACATGGCCAGGGTGCTAAGCGTAGCCTATATTCTTCAGTTGTTCGGAAAGATTCAGCTTCACTTCGAGGTAGAAGGCGATGATGACATCCTGGCCGCTTTCGTGGAGATCGGCAGTAAGGCGATTCTACGCCAACACCAGGTACAATCCGAGAAGACTGCCTTATCTGAATTCTTCGAGCTGATGCAGAATCAGTATGAGAACGGCGGTATTCAGGAAGATGTGCATTTCCGCTTCGAGGGCGATGTGGTTTACCTGCGCTTTCCTTCGCTTTATACCATTTATGCGCAGAAGTACCGGCAGACGTTTTGGAAGGCTCCCGCCGACCGCGACACGCTCAAGCAGGAGATGATTGCCTTTGAAGGAGCCAACGACCCCGACAAATTTTTCAAGAACATCCGTTTCCTGCCCGGCGATGGCGACGACGCCACCGGCCACACGCGGAGCGTTAGCGGTTCGTGCGCAATGACTTACAGCAAACTCGCTACGGCATTGGGGATAGATTGGAAAGGCCGGAGATTAGAAAAGGCTGAACGCTAAACTCAAAAAAAAAGAGGAAAAGCCCTACCACGCTACCACAGACAAGGCAAAGAGAGTACTAAGTAATTGAGTAATAAATAATTGAGTGTAATAAATGTGTGGTAAGGCTGTGGTAAATGCGTGGTAAAGCTGTGGTAGCGTGGTATTTGTAATAATGCCTACCACAAGTTTACCACAGACAAGCCCAATCAAGGCTTTAAAAATCAACGAGTTACCTATTTGTGGTGGTGTGGTAGAAATACACTGCCCATTTTTTCAGAAAAAACGAGAAAAAACATGATGGCAACTGTGGTGCAACCGGAACGCCGGACCGACGAGAAAGTACAAAACGAAACAGCCGTAAAACATGACCGGGTGGACGTGTTTCGGTGGCAAAAATGGGTCGATGGTGAGGGTAAGTTGTGGATCGTTTGCCTGACGTTCGGTCACTATCCGAGCGGTCGATTTGGGGCTAACGTGATGTTGCTCGACGTGGACAAAGAATCGACGATTGATGTGCCCAGGGCGGAGTTTGAGGAGTGGGTACGGAAAGGCAGTTTGAAGCGGGTTGAAACCCCGATATTACTATGATCCAGTTTAAGCAACCGATTTGGTATAGCTCGTTACGGCTTCGCTGGAGGCAATACAGATGCGAGCATCAGCGGTTAAAGGAGTTGGCCCGGCACCATCAGGAGGGATTCATTGAGTTCAAATGTATTGACTGCGGCAAAGTGTTTTCTGAGGATTTTTAATGGATGTTCAACATAAATCAAGTAGACAAAATGAAGTACAAAATCGTGAAAGGATCAGCACTTTTTGAGCAGTTGACGATTCTATTCCAACGCATTGAAGTATGCAGAAAAGCGACTCATGATTTAGTAGATGAATTTGGGGTGACTGAATGGGTTGGTACTGATCGTGGCTCTCTCGCTGGTGGTATCACCGGCTTCAAAATGGAAAGCATGCCGGAAGGTTGGAAACGGGTTTATAGTCAGCAATATCATAATGCATATTTCCCGAAATCCATACCAAAAAATAAAGCATTGCTAAACCGAATTTATGCCTTACCAACACTTGATAAAGTAGCTCTGAATAGCATTGTCGG
Source organism: uncultured Spirosoma sp. (assembly GCA_964244845.1). Lineage (GTDB taxonomy): Bacteria > Bacteroidota > Bacteroidia > Cytophagales > Spirosomataceae > Spirosoma. The sequence goes on along the minus strand of CAXTKE010000003.1, from coordinate 523,320 downwards.
CTATAAACCGCAATGGGTTGGATTTACTCACCACCGCGCCGTTGGTATAAAATTCGGTTATGACTTACATCTGGTTCAAGTAGCCGAAGGATGTAAATACACTCCGCCTAAAGGCATGGAGGAAATTACTGTATCTGAGTTCAATCGTCTGTGCGAGGTGATAGATGAAGCTGAAAAGGAGGTAATCGAATGACCCAGCACTACATCTACCTCGGTGACCGGATGACGGACCCGCAGCTAAAAGGCAGTCGATGCCAGGCAGTTGAACGAACGGATGGCAAGTGCATTCGTGGCCGCAATGGAAACATGTTAGTCGAGTTTGACACAGGCCGGGTGGCCGTTGTCATTGGCAGGCTTTTGCGGAAGATAATATGATTTTTGAGTAAACCAGTTCAATTAAAACCAAGTACCATGCAGGATCAATTAGTAATTACAGGAAAGTTTATTGCCGCAATGGCGACCGAAACCGTTGGTAAAAATGGCTTCACCGTTCGGAAATTTTATGTCGATATCACCACGAATCCAGAGTGGCCGAATACGCCTGAGTTTCAATTGAAAGGCGATAAAGTGAACTTGGTCGATAACCTGCAAAAAGGGCAGACCGTGCAGGTGAAGTTTAACATCGATGGGCGCAAGTTTCTTAACCCGACGACGGGCAAAACGGGCATTATCACCAGCCTGAACGCCTGGAAGATCGACGTTGTGCAAATGCAGTCGGCAGCGGTAGCAACGCCTGTGGCTGCGCGGCAGGCTCCTGCACCAGTGCCGGTTATGGCTGGGCCGGGTAACTACAGTCAACCCGCCGAGTTGCCAGCCGCGCAAGTCGCAGAAAAAGACGATTTGCCGTTCTAACGATGCCGATTGATCGGAAGAAATACCACCCGAAATGGAGCCTGATCAGTTATCTGATCAGGTTCGTTCGGGCTAAGAATCGGTGTGAAGACTGCGGCATTAAAAACTACTCCGTTGTTTATTATCGGGATAGGCAATTTTGGTCTCCCGATGAAGCAGACACACCCAATGACGGCTTTTCAACGTATATGCAAGCAAAAGCCTGGGCTGATGAATACAACGACAATATTGGCGAGTTGTATGATCCGTTTACGACACCGGTTTCGGTCGTTAAACTGTCGGTTGCGCATCTTGATCATAATATCAAGAACAACCGGTTTTGGAACCTGAAGTGTAAATGCCAATGGTGTCACCTGGGGCATGACCGGAAGGATAACGCGCAGAAACGAATGTATGGGCCGACCGGTCGGCACCATAAGCAACTAAGACTTGACCTAACCTATGAAGACACAGGAACAGAATGACGTGGTGGCGTATTTGCTGAGCCAGATTACGTATATGATGCTGGCCAAGTCGCCGGTGAAGGATGCGCTGCAAAAAGCGTCACAAAAGCACGAGGCCAGGCTACGGGCGATGTTGACGCCCGAGGAGTTTGAGCCGATTGGCATCATGCGAAACATCGTTGATGAACTGGCGCGGAAACTGGCTTCCTGCAAAGACGTGGCTACGCTGGAGCAGTGCCATGCCTACATTAAGGCCATCAACGATGGTGAGGTACTGATTGCTGTTGAAGATGAGCAAACCGGCGAAGTCGTTGGTTACGAGCCAAATCGGTAGTCCTTTAGCGGGGCTGGCAATAGAGCCACTTTTAAACACGAAAGCCCTGCGCGTCAACGCAGGGCTTTTAAGAGGAAGATTAGGGTTACTGAATTCGCGCTTAAATATACCCAATCTTACCGCTCTCTCCAATGCTCAAAACACGTGTACCCGTTCGAGAAACGCACGTTCGGCAATTTGTGGTTGCCCGATATGGCAACAATACACCTATAATCGACTTAACGAAAAAATCAATGTTGGGCGCACTGGCAGAGCTGGCCTGTGAGAAGGTAGGTTACCGGCACGTGCTGCCTAAAGTGGAGATTGATGAGTCGATCTCGATCACGCTGCTGTACCCCGATTCGTTAAAGAATCACTTTATCCATCCGGGCAAACTGGACCTGCTGAGCAAGATGCTGAACTACCTCTTTACCCAGGCATTTCTGGAAAGCATTGAGGTAAGCCTGATGCTGGGTATATCGGATTACGAAGCGGTGAACCTGTTTATGGAGCGGTACGGTATTACGGAAGATATGGTATCGGCGGACACGCTTCGGAAGAAATGGCGCGACCACCAGCGGTATATGAACAAGAAAGTGGCGGGCCTAATGGCCGTTCACTGAAAAATAAAGTTGGGGTAGTTGTTCGGCAGTTTTGGGGGGGTACTCACCAATTTTAGAAACTTGCTCGTTCGTTTGCGCATTTATTCACGGCTTAAATAGGCGTTGGTATACTTGATTGGCCCTTTCTGATTCAGAACAGGGCCTTTTTTGCGTCCTACCGATTGGCCTGGCAAAGTCCCTACTTTGCCCCATGAACCCTACCGACCGGATCAGCGAGATTCCACAACTCCCTACACAGGGTGGTCAAGCGAACGTGCCGGGTGTTCGTCGGCTTTGGCTGATTGAAACCCGGCACGTACTGGGGGTACTTGATCCGCGCACGACGGGTGGCGTGATGACAAGCTGGACGCTGACGCCCGAAGGGTTGAACTTAGCTGAAGATGCGGTTATCCACGCGTTTAAATTTCCGGCAGATCGGGGTGATTTTGACCAGAAGTCAACAACGACGGTGCATGGCGTGGTGTATGCACAGAGCCTTGTGCTGGACGTGCCGCGCGATCATTCCATTACGGCACTGGCGGCACAGCGCATGACGGGCCGAAAGTGGGTGGCGGTCTATGAAGATGCGAACGGCTTGCGGAAGTTGGTGGGTACGACGAAGCAGCCACTTCGGTTTCTGGCGCAACAGAAGACTTCGCCCAATGGATACGCCTTTAGCTGGATGACCGAAACCCGGCAACCAGCTTATTTTTTTAACGATAACGGCCTGCTCGATCTGTTGGTAGCCGACGGTGGAACGGCTGAATTCTCCTACGGTTTCTCTTACGATTTTTATTCATAACGAACATGGCAGTTGACGGAACGTCGATTAAAAACGATATCGACAACAATCTGGCAAATAAAGGGTATCGCGGTGTGCGGGTGGCGAATGTCATTACAGCACTAAAAAACGTAATTGACTGGGTGTCAACTGCGGTTAATGGTAACCTGACAACCTGGCTGCGGGATAGCGATAACCAGCCAGGCGGGGCCAATGGCGATGGCGTTTATCGGACGGGGAAGGTGACGTTTCGGGGTGGTGCGATTGCCAGAACAGGAACGTTGAATACCAACCCATTGTCCCAAGCCCCCTATAATGAACAGTATGGTGTTCAAGTTTTGGCAATGAATGGTGGCCCGGCATTTATGGAGTTCCATTTACCTGGCTTATGTATCCATCAATTGGGGGTAGATGTTGATGGAACACTTAAGATGCACCCGTGGGGGGTTAACCAATCCTTCCCAGTTGTGCTCGACGGGTTTACGACTGGTTTCCATTTAGCTCCTGCGGTAGCCAACCGGAAACTTGTTTTTTCTGATGTCCCAAACAATGACCATCAATTTTACGGGTTTGGGCTGAATGCCAGTGCGATACGGTATCAGGTAGATTCACCCACGTCAAGTCACGTATTCTATGCGGGTTCATCTCCTGCTACCTCAAAAGAGTTAATGCGGATCAAGGGGAATGGAACGGTTGCTATTGGGTCTTCATCACCAGGAGCGACCAATGGGCTGGAGGTTGGCGCGGGCTATATCGCGGCTGCGGCCAACGTAGGCGGAGTCAATCCAAGTATCGGTAATGGGTTTAGTTTCGGTTGGAATCGTTCTGGCGGTGAAGCAGAAGCCAACCTAATTTTTGGCACTCAAGGATTTCCCAACACTTACCTTTCTTTTCAGACGTGGGATGGAGCCGTGTTAGCCGAAAAAATGCGCTTAACAGCCGCTGGCTGGCTCGGCATCGGTATTGCTCCTTCCAGTATGCTCCATGTGAAAGGTGTCAACGGCCATCAGCAACTTCGTTTGGAAACGCCCTACACGCCCACCAACACTGGCGACCCGAACGGAGCGGTTGGGCAAATTGCCTGGGATCAGAACTATTTCTATGTGAAGGTATCGGGCGGGTGGCGTCGGGCAGGCCTTAACTCCTGGTAAACTCTTTCCAATTCTGTTTTATGACGACAATCGAAAAAACAATCAGTGCGGAAGCCATAACGGGCTTTAAGCGGGTGGCACGGCACGAGAACTTCGTGATCCTGCCAGACCTGAACATGGTACAGCAGGTACGCATCGTGACTTTGGATGAAAATGGGGTGCCTATTGCTGAGCGAGTTGAGAAGGATGAGAACCTGACGCCTGCCCAGCGGCAGGCAGCACTGGCTCGGTATCAGGATCAGCTTGTGACCAAACAAACAGCGGGAGCGTTTGTGTCGGCTAAAACGGGTCAGGTGGTTGCGGGGGGCACAGAGGGCGCGGTGCCGCAGCGAGAGTTTTTCCAGGCCATTACGATTGGGAATTTAAAGGCAATGGGTATGCCCGTTACGGACAAAACGCCTGTTATCGGCCTGATCTATGCGATGATCGGCGGGGAGATTGGCAACATCGACGCGCGGGGAGATTTGTAAAATGGAGCAACCCATACTTGTTACTTATCTGGAGCATGATACCAAACCGGATCGCTGGCGGCTGGAACGGTCGGTAACCTACCAGACCCGGCAGCAAGGCAAAATAACGGTACCGTGTGGATACGTAACGGATTTTGCCAGCGTACCGATGCTGCTGTGGGGTATTTTTCCGCCCATTGGCAAAGCGAACCGCGCCTGTCTACTACATGACTGGTGGTATGACAACCGGCTGTTTCAGGAGGAGTTAGGTATGTATGAAGCGCGAAAACGAGCCGATGAGGAATTGCTGGAGCGGCTGAATGCCGTGGAGCCAACGAAGTGGGTTCGTAACCAGTGCATGTACCTGGCGTGCCGGTGGTTTGGGCGGAGTTGGTGGGTGAATTGAGGAGTTAACACGTCCTATTATTCGGGTATTAGTCCCGTCATGTTTGTATCCGGGGCCGCCCGTGCGGTCTTAATCTAAGGGCGGCAAGCATGACGGGATTTTCTTTTGCAGGACAGTGGTATATCGAGCCGGGCTATGCGGAGCGCATGGCGCAGCTTATTCGGCCTCGGCTCGAAGCCGGGAAAGACCCGATACCGGTCGCGTTGCTGAACACAAACCCGCCTATTGACGCGAAGCTAAGCCGGAATGAGCAGTGGGTAGCCGACTACTTTCGGATGGATAACGGCGTCGCCATTCTGCCCATTAACGGGGCTATGTCGCGCTCAGGGGCCATGTGTTCCTACGGCAACGAAACGCTGATGAGCTGGCTCGACATTATGAGCCGGGACGAAAATACCCTCGCCATTGTGCTTAAAATTAATTCGCCGGGTGGCACTGTGGACAGCACCCGCGCTTTTGCCGATGCCGTTCGGATGGTGCAAAAGCCAATCGTAGCCTGGACGCCCTTTGCTGCTTCGGCAGCCTATTTCGTGGCCAGCCAGTGCACCGAGATCATGGTAGAAGACCAACTCGTAGGCGGGGTTGGCTCCATTGGCGTGCTGATGGTGCTGGCCGATCAGTCGGGTGCATTAGAAAAGCAGGGCCTGAAGGTGCAGATTATACGGGCGGATGGCTCGGAACACAAAGCCCTTATCAATGGCGTGGAGCCGGTTTCTGACGAAACGATGGCCGAACTCAAGACCACGCTGAATGCCTGCCGGAATGAATTCGTCGGCTACGTTCGGCGGGGCCGGGGTAGCAAGATCACCTCGAAGGAGGTGTTTTCGGGCAAGATGTACCATGCCACTGATGCGATCCGGCTTGGCCTGGCCGACCGCAAAGGAACTCTCCAACAGGCCGTACAACGCGCAATACAACTTTCTAAATAACCGGGATGCCGGACCACAATGCTTAAACCCAACAAAACACTGGCGGCTGCTTTGGCTGCACTGTTTCCGAACAGCGAAAAAGCTGTTTCGGAAAAACTCACGCAGGAGGAGTTCAACGCCTTTGCGGAAGAAGCCCAGGAAGTGCAAACCCGGCTCGACGCGCAGACCACCGGTAACCAGGCCGTGGCGGATGATCTGACGGCAGCCAACGCAAGCTTAGCGACCGCGCAGGCTGAATTAGCAACGGCACAGGCTACACTGGCCACCACAGCAACCGAACTGGCAACGGCGCAGGCTGCACTGGCGACCGCACAGGCGAAAGCGACCCAATGGGATGCGTACAAGGCGAGCCTGACGGGAGCGGTACTGGAGAGCGATTCGACCAATGGCAAACCGAACGCCGGTCAAACGGATTTGTCGGCGGCTGATCAAAATCGGAACGACCGGCTACGGAGCCTGAAGGCGAAACACCCGATGCTGATGGCGGATGTAGACGTGGCCGACGATGAGTCGTAGTGGACTCCATCAATTTGTAATTCAACAGTTTAATCAATTTACGTAAAATGGCAAGTTTAAACCTCTCCTTGTTGTCGAGCAAGCTCAAAGAGAACATTGCTGACTACTCGCTGATTTATCAGGAGAAGCTGGCAAATGGGTTCGACATCAAAAAAGACCCGCTGTTCATGGTCATTCCGACCGTTGATCAGGTTCCTTTAGTGCGCGACGTGACGGGGGCAATTCTGCAACCAGGCCGCAAGGGAACAACCAACTTCACCAACAATTTTCTGACGCTGAAAAACCGGATGGGCATTCTGCGTCCGTTTAAAGTTGACCTTCAGTTGGATGAAGTAACGCTTTATGCGTGGACCAAAATGTACGGTTCGATTCGGAAGGCGACCGATCCGCGCGACATCTACAGCTTTGCGGCTATGGATTATTACATGAGCCGGATTCTGGCCCGTTTGGGTCGGGATACGTTAGACGTCGTTTGGGATGGGGTGTATAACCCGGCTGGCACGGGTGTGCTTGACATTGCGGACGGTTTCAAGCTGCTTTTGACGCAGGGTTACGCCACGAGCGGAACCGGCTTTGTGGGTGATATTCCGGCTGGCAACATGACAACCGCAGCCGCAACGATCAACCAGGCCAACGTGCTTCAGGAGATCAACACCTTAGTGCTGGCGATTGTGGCGAACATTGACGTTCCGAACGACGAAGACGCGCAGCTCTGCCTTGACCCGACGACGTTTGTGTATCTGCAAAATGCCATGGCATCGGCGTTGAGCAACGGCCAGGCGATTGTGACGCAGACCAACGGCGAGTATCGGTTGGCTGCTCTGCCAAACACGAAGGTTGTGGCCAAGAAATGGCTGAAGACGGCGGGCAAGATGGTATGGACGCCCAACGGGAACTTTGTGGTGATTACGCCCGAAGTGCCTGAGACGGTCGATGCGCCATCTATCCAGATCGAGCAGATCAGCCGCAACATCAATATCTTCCTGGATGGTGAACTGGGGCTTAACTACATCGACGGGCGGTACATTTTCATGAACTCGAAGTAGTAGCGTAGGGACGCAAAGCCTTTGCGTCCCTACCATTTTTTAACTGTTTTATTCTCAAATTTTCATCATGAAAAGTTTTCGGGTTCTAAGTTTTGTGTTTGGCCTGGCTGCGCTGGTGGCGTGTGTTCTGGCACCTGCGGAAGTGCAGGCCCTGGTACCAGTTTCGGTGCATGATTTGTTTGTTGGTCACGATGGCGTGACGATGGGCATGGCGACGATTAGCCTGACGAGTTTGAGCCGCAAGGAACGCCAGAAAGCCAACCTCGGCGGTATTGCCAAATTGTATCTGCTCAGTGCATCGGACTTTACGGCTGACTGGCCTAAAGAGAGTGACGTGGTGGCGGGTGTGATTGCCGGACCGACGATTCCGATCAAGGCAGGGGTTTTAGCGGCTGTGCTGACGTTTGACATTGGTAGCTGCCGGGTGAAGGCGGATCGGAAGGGTAAACTCGGTTACCAGAACGTGGGTGTATCGGGCGAATGCAAATTTGCGGGTTACGAAGCAACCCAGACTGCTGCACTTCAGACAACCTTTAACGAAGGTGGCGTAGCGATTGCTATCTATAAGGATGGTTCGCGGGTGGTTATTGGCAGCAGCAACGAGCCATTGGAGTTTGAAGTAGCGCATGACTCGGGCGCGAAAGCGGACGATGCCTTGATGATCGACTTTAAGTTTAAGGGCGATGGTTATGCGTTTATGCCTGCCTTCCTGGCACCAGCGGTAACGATTGCCTTGCCGGTAGTGCCCTAAGGTATGGAAGATACAATTTTTGAACGAACGGCCGCTCTTCGAGTGGCCGTTTTAACAACGAATGATCATGGCAAAACTGAGAGTGAAAGCCGAGTTTGTCGGCAAGGTGAAATTGGAGAATGCAACGGGATCGCTGATTCTGACGGCCTCGACGACGCACGAGGAGTTGAGCAAGTTCGCTCCGGGTGTACTGGATTTTGTGGAGCCGATCCCCGATCCTGCGCCGGTGGCACCCGCGAAGTAAAATCAAGTCGATCATCTGACTTATAAACTGTTTAATGATGGAGCAGGAAATAGAAAAAGCCCTGAAGGGTATTGAGAACGCAGCTAAAGCAGCCGTGAAAGTGCTGGCCAAGTTTGCGGGTAATGATTTGGCGCATACAGGTTTGGTAGCCGAACCGCTGGCGCGGGTAGGTGCTATTGTGCAGTCACTTCAGCAGGCAAAAATTGAGGTTGCGGAGTTGGCGAAGTACGAGGGGTTGAGCGAAGACGACATTGCGACCAAAAAGGCCGCAGAACGTGCTGACGAACTCGACCTGTTGCAACAGGCAGCGCAGGCTAAATTAGCCGACTACCACGAAGCGTCGAAAGTTATACCGGAAGCGGAACCGACGGATGAGCCGACCGACGATCCGGCCACTGGGGGCGAGGGCGACCCGACCGAGTAGCCGATTGTAAAGTGAAAAAGTAAGAAGTCCCGGCTTGGTAACAGGCGGGGACTTCTTACTTTTACGGTGCGAAGTATCAGTGAATAGTGGCATGATGACCAACCGGCGTGACCTAAGACACGTCGGTTGGCATGTCTGTGTAAGTCAGACAAGGTCATCGTGCCCCGATGATACTTCGCAGTGACCAACCGGCTCAAAATATATGGCTGCTGCTGTACCTGCTCCTGCTGAATTTCAGGTTTTGCGTGACTTTTTGGAAGCCGCGCAGATTGATGTGAATCATTTATGTTTTCATCTGGAGCAGTTCCTGCAGCAGCCTCAACATCTCCCCAAATCTGACTGGTTTACGGACCCGCAGGAAGAGCACCAGGCATGGGCGTATAGGCAAACGATCCAGGAGTTTGTGGATATGGTCAGTACTCGACCCGACGAGGGCGATGGCTACGAGGATTAACTGTACTAGTGCGGCCATATGAGTCAAAGAGTAGTCTACCAATTCTTGACATCTACCCTCTCTCTCCATCGTTTTGCATATAATTCTGCTCTGTCCAAGCCCGTACAATAGTCCAAACGATGAAGGATATATTCTACCAAATGTATCTTCTTCGCAACTGAACCAAAAGACAGCGTTAATTTGCCAGTGTGGATCAGTTTATTTCTCTCTTCCATATATTCTTTGATGGCTCCCTTCTCTACCTTACCATCTATTTCAAGCTTCTTATCAAGGGTAGGCAAGTATTTACTGATGATCTTGAGTATGTCAGGCGACGGACTATTTTCAAGCAACCACGTAGTTTGAGGAGCTTTATGGCGAATGAACTCCTTTATCCCCACTTCGAGGGCTGAATAACCAATTGTGAAAGCTCCTCTCAGATTTTCAGCATATAATAATTTCTTTGCTTCAAAAATTAAATCATGTGCTAATGGCTCGGATAGGTGCATGTTAGGACCAATAAGGGTCCTAACTAACTCATTGTCAATTACAGAAGTATTTTCATCACCTAAAAAAGATATAGTCCTCCAGTCTGGCTCAGGCTCATAGGGGACGTTTGACCAATTTGATCGATTAGTAGACCAGCGTAAAGGAAAGTAGTTCCCTACTTGTTCTGGGTCGAATTTCAGATTGGTCAGCCAGCGAAATCGCCTTAATAAATCGTCTGCTTGATCGTGGAAATCAGGTATACGCCCATCTGCCAATTCCTTAATTGATGCTTGCTCTGATTCCGAATAAGGGGTAGTCTGTTTGATTAATTTGTGAATCGTATCGTTTTCCTCGTTAGAAATTATATCAATACAAAGAAAACTCCGTCTTTCGCCTTTGTACTCCTCTGCGCACGCGCTAATTAGCCCGGTTAGGTTAGCTCCCATATCAACAGGTGCTTTATCGACATCAAATCGAACGTTGAACAGGTCTTTGTCAATCAAATACCGCTTAGTAAAAAGCAGATAAATAGAGTTCGCATCATTCATGAGTGCAGACAGGGTTTAAAATGAATTAGGGCCTACTTAAAAGACATACAAATGGATTTGAAATTAGATTCCACCAAGTTTACGCACAATTTATCCCACGAGTTGATAACAGTTTTTGAATCAGCAAACAGAGCCACAACCCCGATTTGGCTGTTACAGCGAATTGCTCAGGCTGATTTGACACCCAATGACGAAAAGTGCAGAAAGTGAGTAACGAACTTTTCACGCTTTCGTCGTTGGATGGCACAGTTTTAAAGGTTTTGAATTTGATACTGTTGGCATGTCCTTTTAGGAACCGGCAATTGCCGGTTTTTTTGTGTCTATGGCAACACTACAGCAACAGATACAACAGGCCCAGGCAACGATTCAGATGCTGGAGCAAATGGTTCGCGCTCGGCGGGCATCGGAGCAGGATGTTCAGCAGGCCAAAGACCGATTAGCCAGTTTATTGATACCGGAGCGTACCACACCCCCCATCCCCCTCTCCTTAAAACAAGGAGAGGGGGTGCATCGTGAGAATGTTGACCGGCCGGTGAAGCTTGTCAGCAACGTAGTGATGGAGCCAGTGGCGGAGCCGACGGGCAGGCGGATTGATCAGGATGAGTATTTGGTGTTGCAATCGGAACTGAGCAAGGATGCTGATCGGCTGAACAGGCAAATGGCAGAGTTGAGTAACCAACTGCATAAGGTGCCATCTAACGCATCGTGTGGGGAGTTGACCCGGCCAATTCTGACGCTGAAAGCACAGATTGAAGAGATTTGGGATAAGAAACGCTATCTGGAGCGCAACCGATGTTTGCCCGAAGAAGCGGACGATCAGGAAGAAGCTACTGAAGAGAATAGCCCAATCAAGTACGAACTGGCCTATAAAAAACGGCGGTTGATTGATTTGCGCTATAAGCTGAAGGATAAACTGAAGAACCCGGCCGCTAAACCGGGCAAGGTACAGGAGTGGCGCGAAGAGCTGGCGCGAACGAATTTAGAAATTGCGGAGATTGATATTACGTTAGGCACGTTATAACCGTCCTTTTCCTGTTTTGCCTGCCAGTCTATCATTGCGACGATTGTTCATTATTCATTCTTCGCAAAATGATTGACGCCCTACATTGGCACAACGAACAGCGTCTGGTATCGGACCTGATCGAGTACGAGTACAACCCCCGCAAGATGACTGCGCAGCAGATGCGGAAACTCCGCGAATCGCTGGAGAAGTTCGGGTTGGTCGAAATTCCGGTTATTAATTTTGATGGAACGCTGATTGCTGGCCACCAGCGATGCAAGGCACTGGCGGCACTGGGACGCGCCGGTGAGTTGGTGGACGTGCGCGTTCCGAACCGGCAATTAACTGAAGCTGAGTTTAAGGAATACAACATTGCCAGCAACGCCATTAAAGGCGATTGGGTCGATGAGATCCTGCGCGAGCACTTTGCTGATGTTGACCTGAGTGACTTTGGCATTAGCCTGGCTGACATTGAGGAACTGCACGATCAGGCTGGCGTGAAGGAGGAAACGCCCGAAATGCCGATTGTGCAGAAGTTTTCGGAGAAGTACAATGCGTTCGTTATTGTGACGACCAACGCCATCGACGAGACGCACGTGGCAGAACTGCTGAAGGTGGACATGGCCAAAAGCTACAAAAGTGAGCGGGTGGGACGTACCAATGTATTATCGGCTAAACAGTTTCTGGAGGCATGGAAATCTGCAAAGTAGTTATACCAAGCCACAAGCGGGCTACGCGCGTCCGGACGACGTCAGTGGTCGATCATGCGATTATCTGTGTGCCGGAGAGCCAGGCAGCGGCTTACCGGTTGTGCAACCCGCTGGAAGAGATTGTTACGCACCCGGATACTGTTGTTGGCTTAGCCAGAAAGCGGGATTGGATTATCCGGCACTTTGGGGATGTGTTCATGCTGGACGATGATATTGATTCATTGCAGCGCGTATATACCGAACCGGGCGAGCGGTCGATGGTGGACCCAGCGACGGCCTATGACCTGATCCAGTGCGCGGCTGATGCCTGCCAACAGGCGGGGGCGTTTCTGTTTTCGTTTGCGCACGTTCCGGCACCGGTGCTGTACAATCCGCTGAACCCGATTGACCTGGCGGGTTATCATACGGGTTGCGCCCATGGGGTACTCGCTGGGTCAAAACTCTGGTACTCCCCTGAAATTGCCGTGAATGAAGATTACTGGATTTCGTGCCTGAATGCCTATGAGCACCGGCTTAGCTGGAAGGATACGCGGTTTTACTTCCAGCAACGCGACACGTTTGTGAACCCTGGCGGGTTGGCGGAATTCAGGAATGTGGATGCTGAGGAAAAAGATTTCGGTATGCTTCAGCGGGTTTTCGGGAAAGAGGTTGTTACTTTGAAAAAGTCGAGCGTCAAAAGCAAGCTGAAGCACCCATTTCAGAAAACCCTTAAACTGCCGTACTAAAATGTTATCGACACTTGTATTGAATTACTCAAAATTCAATTTATTAGGAAAACCGGAGGACAGTCGAATTTTGGTTTTAGAATTATCGAATCGGCTTAATGCCGATTTAGAAGAGTTTCAAGTCAATGGATTGTACGGCCATAATAAACCTAAGGAAATAGTTTCATTAACGTGCTTTACGTATATGGATGATGGCGATGGTGACACTATGATCGTGTATACCGTTCTCTATAGATAGCATTACCTGATAGCGGTCCGTAATGCGGAACCCACCCTGACTGAGTAGCCCCTGAACAATTCGGTTCAGGGGCTTTTTGTTGGTTTAAAGGCCAAACGACTACCGAAAATCACAGCGATAACTACGTTTAATAAATTCATCCATCCTGATTATCAGATTCTTTGCCTTTTATGGCACTATCATTTACTTTAACTAACTAATGGGTTATTGTCGCTTCACTATTGTAACTAAACACGCCCTTTGTCGATGCAATCATGAAAATGAAGATTTTACGCGTTCTTAAAACTGGCTTCGCCATTATTGGCTTTGCATCGACTGTTTTGATGGTTTATTTAATAGTACAAGCTCCTTCACTAACGATGAACTTAGTAGAATCTGAGGATGCAGCAATGATGGATGAGCGGAAGCATAAATATGACTATCAGGGCGAAGGAGAAGCCGCAGTAGCAACAGCGGATGGTCGTCCGCCTAAAGATGTCAATGCAGGATCTGATGAAGACTATGTAGATGACTTTAATCTGGGGAGTGATGCTTCGTCGTTTACGGAAGATTCCACTGCTGACACCAAATCCGCATCAGTTTCTAAACCTGTTAAACCGACAACCGGACTTTACCCTGAACCTTCCACAAGTTATAAGCCAAACCCAATAAATAAAGCTATTCACAAATCTTCGCCAAGCCATAAGCCTGCAAAACCAATAATCGAACGTACACCCTCAGTACCAGCAACAAAGCCAGAATCTGCCCGAAGGTTAGCCATAAAAAGTGCATTAGAAGCGCGAGTGCCTGCAACCATTGTATTTACCACGCCTGATACAATGTATTTAGATGAGACTCAAACGTTAACCCTTTTACTCAGCCCAACTAAAACGATACCACAATTAGAAAATAATTTACAAAGACAGTTACTCTCTTCCCATGATGAGTATACTAAAGATTTGAAAATTGTTGGTGCTACTATTAAAGTTTCAGATGATATGGAAGCTCGGCTATCTGGATTGGGTTTTATAATTGAAGCAAGAGACCATGAAAAGCAATTTGTTAAAACAGATGAAGACACAGAATGGAAATGGGAAATAAAGCCTAAAGAGGAAGGGGTTCACCAACTTCATTTGACGCTAAATGCCATCATTCAAATTGAGGGAGAGGACGAACCTTATTTAGTTCGTTCCTTTGATAAAGAGATAACAGTGCAGGTTACATGGGGCGGGAAAGTGGCCAGGTTATATACTGAAAATAAAGATTTGTTCAGTCTATTACTCGGTTCCACATCTATTTATGGCTTATATGAAATCTGGCAGAAACGAAGAAAGAAGCCAACAGTAAGTCGTAAAAAAATAAAACAAGCGAACGCACAAACAGATCCAGAGGATAAAGAACCCGTTTAATTTATAGAGCATTATTGTCGTTTTCTTTCGACTGGTCACATTATTAATCCGTTTTGCTGAGATTCTCCGAATAATCCGGTTTGGAGCTTTTTATTATTTTTAGCTATAACTACTATCACAATGATACGAGCGATACGGCTTGCCCTTGTCTTTCTTTTTTGTATGCAGTTCGCCAATGCAGCTACGCCTACCGACTCTTTGAAAGACCAAGTGAAGGAATTACAAGGGACTTTCAAAAAACAGGGAGAGTCGCTTAAAAGACAAAACGACTCTTTGCAACGAGAAATATTATTTTATAAAGTGAAAGAGGATTTTTATACTGAATCATTGGGAGCGCAAACTGGTATATTTTCTTTTATAACTAGCGCTCTACTTGCTTTAGCTGCCTTCGTATCTTGGAAGTTTATTTCAGATCGAATTCAAACGGTTAAACGAGAACTCTCCAGTGAAATAGTTTCCGTAAAAATGAACTTAGAAGATACACAAGAAAATGAGATAATAATTAGATATCAAACACTTAAAAACGCATTTGATCTTGGATATGTGATGTTAAAACCACTAACAGAAAATGCAAAAGAATTTGGATTTGGTATTTATATTGGTATAATATTAATGCATCAAGCTAGTCAAGCAATAAAGATTCATCCGAAGCGCTTGATTAATAATTCAAAATTCAATGAAGATCCACAGCATTTTATTGATATATTTAATAGTTTATCCCTTTCCGTAAAAGAAAGTATACTATTAAATATTGAAGAATTAGAAGAATCTAACTTGGAAATTATTGGCTTAATAATAAAAATGTATGCACCAATGTGTGAATATACTTTAACCCAATTAATAGAAGATATATTTGAAGGAAGTGGAAGAAAAGATATTATAGAGATTAAATACTTATATTTAAATATGATTAAAGAAGTAGAGCGAAAAGTTAGTGAAAATAACAAAAGACAACCATCTGTAATAGAAATAGAAGAAGAAAAATAAAATAAGTTGACGCGTTGTTAATCCGTTTTGCTGGGAGAATATACAGGGGATGTTCAAATCTAACAATCTCCAAATGCAAGTTCTCACAGTTACCCCCAAATCGCGGAATTTAGACCGCTTCATTGCCGCCACCGGCAAAACCGAACAAGAGTACCAGGCATGGGCCAGTCAGGTAGGGCGGCAGATGCACATTAACACGCTCGACCGGCTCATCTGCGCGAAGCTCGGCGTTTATACCGTCGCCCATCTGGCGCAACTGCCAACACGCATTCCCGAATTAATGTGGGACGAAGCCCAGGTTGATGAGCACCTGCTGGAGTTTTCGGAAAACCCGCTCGAACTCGCCAAACTCTGGCAGCACTACCGCAACGAAGCGCGGATGTTCGTATCCGCCGAGAGTGTGCTGGCGGAGTATCTGAACCCGTTCCCCAAAGAAGATTTCGAGAAAAACGGCGATGCCAACTGGCTGCCAGACGTAAGCAAATCGTGGTTTAAAAAATCGGGCGTCAATCTGGATGTGCAGGTTGATGAAATCAACGAAGTGGCTCCCATTCGGATTACGATGGACGACGTACTGGAGTATGTTCGGAAGTGGAAGCCGGGCTGTTACAAATCGCTCATGGATGAGATGGTGGGGCGTATCGAAGAGCGATTTAAGGAAGTGACTACGTTCCGGATCAAGGACTATTACGCGGAGCACCTGCTGCGCTCGTCGATGCTGGTGCATTCGGCATCGACCGAAGAAGTACCGTTTTAACCACACCTGCCCCGCTCAGATCGAGCGGACGGTCGGCCGCTGCCGGCTTTTTCATTTTATAGACATGGCAAAGACCACCGACGTGCCGCACGAGCTGCGGGCGTTCAATAAACTATTTTCTGATTTAGAACACGGTTATAACTACGGCCGATTCTTTGGCGATTTCGTGGACTTCCTGACAGAATCCTTTATGCCCGAACGACAGGGCGTATATGAGCAATTAAAAAAGCAATATAAAACGCTGGATGGATTCGTGCAGCTCACACGCGAATTCATTCAGACGCAAGACCGGCAGATTGTTGGCGACAAGGATTGGTACGACGGTTTGGGCGAATTCTATCAGGTACTGACGAGCCGTGGTAAGTCGCAATGGTTGGGCCAGTACTTCACGCCTTCGGAGGTATGCAACATGATGGCGATCATAAGCGGAGCCAGCGACAAACTAACCGGCGCAGGGAAAACGATTCTTGATCCGGCCTGTGGGTCTGGCAGGATGCTGTTAGCCTGGCACGTACTGGCACCGGGCAATTTTCAATACGGTGCCGATCTGGACCCGATTTGCGCGAAGATGACGGCGGTGAATATGTGCGTTCACGGCTGCGTAGGTGAAGCGGTGTGTATGGATTCGCTCAATCTGGAGTGGCGGTTTGGGTATCGGATCAACCCCAGGCTAAACCGGTACGGCATTCCGAGTATTGAGCCAATTAGGGCGGAAGAATCCCGAATTATGGCTCACTGGCTGGCAGAGAAGGCGAAGCCAGTACCTACCGAAGAAGGGCCGGTTTTGGGCAAAAAAGGCCAATTCATGTTATTCTGAAATACATAATGTATGACCGCATCGGCGGACCGTTGAAATTTATATGGAATGGTGCATTGTCTATCCGTTCTGCCGGGAGAATATTACAGAGTAGTCAGCCACTCATAAACCACTGATTTACAAGCCAGGATGTTTACTAAAATAAAGTTTGAGAACCCGAAGATGACGAAGAAAAAGACGATGCTGAAGTATGTGATGCAGGAAGCGCACCGCATTTGGAAAACAGGTATCTGGCTGTTCTTCGGCGAATGCCTGCGCGATGCCTGGATGACTATCCGAAGCGGCATGCGGACCAAGAAGATTAACGTGGCTCAGGTGAGCCTGTTTTAAAACGGCAGAAGGCCGACGTTAGCGCGTCGGCCTTCTTGTCTAACTGCCAGGATGTTCAACTCTAATCAATCAGACGAATGCAAAGAAAGCGAAAAATGGGCTACGTAGTGCGTAAAAATGTTTGTCGGCAGGTGCAACTCATGCCGGGTTTGAATTTGGCCGGCCGCTGGATGGAGCGCGCGGGTTTCGAAATTGGGCAAACGGTTACGGTCAGTGTGTTGAACGGTATAATCACAATTGAGCAATGAAAGCATACACGAATAAGCCGCAACGAGTTGACCCGACCCGTTGCCTGCAAAGTGAATTAAAGAATGGAAAGAGGGCTGCCAAAAAAGCTGCTCGGCAAGCCGGTAAACAGATAATTGATAATGAGTAAGTACGACCTGCGGACAAAGAAGGGGTACGACTTCTTCGAGTGCTCCAGCGCGATGCAGAAGTGCATCCGGCGCGGATTGGAAGACCAGGCTCTGTTTTGGGCGGTGGAGTTATATGATAGCGGTTATGGCGAGTATGTCTGGAAGCGGTTGCGGATCATGACCAGCGAAGACATTGGTCTGGCTGAGCCGCTGATGCCTGCCAACATCTGGGCATTGTACCGGATGTATCAGGAGCAGGCCAAGAAGAAAGAGGATAAGAATGAGCCGCAACGGTTGTTCATGACGCACGCGGTGCTATTGCTGAGCCGAGCCAGGAAGTCGCGCATGATTGACTGGACGCTGATCTGGGCGTGGCTCACGCATCCGTTTCGGAAGCTGGAGGTGCCTGATTTTGCCTATGACAAGCATAATGAGCGGGGGCGGCTACTAAAACGCTCCTGGGCGCATTTCTTCGACGAGGGAACACGACTATACCCACATCAGGATGTCGAGGGGGAACGGGATATGCGAATGCAAGCGATGAAAGCGATCAGCGACCCCAGTGGCGCGGGATTGTTCGATTAGAATTTTGAATTCAGGTTGTATTGAAACAGTAAACACCCGGTCGCTGACCGGGTGTTTACTGTTTCTTAAAAGTCTTCACGAATTTGCTCATTTGTCAAAATCCGGCTGGTTAACAGAATAATTTCATCCTGCGTATATAGTAGTCCGTCTCCTGTTTGGTTTTGCAAGGATTTAAGATGGTTGACAATAGGAATGATTTCCGATTCATGTTGTACTATTATATACCTAATGTCACTGGCGGAGAAAGCTAAAGTGTACTTCCCTGCAGCTTCTATCTTTAAATTTAATCGTTCTTTCTCCTCCAGACTTATTGTATTAACAGCCTCAGCCATCCTATCAGGAGTAGTTAGGCCGAAGTCAACGCCAAGCTCTAAATAGCGCCATTCCCTCTCATCATAGAAATGATAATCTGGATAATGATTACCATTTATAGAATACTCCCCTGTACGTGGTTTAAAATACTGTTCTGCCGTACTTTTGATACTCAACAGGTTATGAACACAATTCCAGAAAGCTTCTCGTCTTTCCTGATATCCTTCGGCTTTGTGATCGACTGTAAGTGATTTCCCATAAGAAGTAGGCGTCCACTCGCCATTAACTGCTAATCTAAATAGCTCCTGAGTCTTGGAAACTCCCTCGTTAATTAAATTGAATAAATTTTTGTAAAGTATTGAATCCTTATTATAATATAATACTGGATTAATTCCTTTGCTTACTCCCCAGGCTTTGGTCATGCCAATGCCATATTTACCATATAGCTCCATGTGGTTATTAACTAATGACAGTGGTATATCGCAAAAGCATACCATTGGGTAGTAGCATTTCTCCCCAATTGAATCAACTTCCAAAGACAATCTTGGAGAAAATCCTTTAGACAGCGTGTGAAGTAGGTACTTAAATTCTCCTGTGAATCGAAACAGAGTGTTTGCAGTTTGAACGGGCATAGTGTAGCGTGTGAATTATCAAATCTACCAAATACGTCCTACTACGCCAAAAAGCTACTCCCGATACTTGGGGGTAGTCATTTTTTTGATGGATGGGAACCGATATTACAAAGGCTGAGAAAGCTGAAGACAAACTCGACAAATACCGCGATCATTTGCTGCACCGAACCGCGTTGACGGTTAAAGAGCAGGAGATTTTGGAGAAATACCGCAAATGCTTTGCCTGGCGGTGTAAGCTGTTCAGTCCGCAGCAGTGCGTTCAGATGCTGATGCAGGAGTACAGCATCAAGTACAGCCAGGCGTATCAGTTGATGGCTGAAAGCACCCGGCTCTATGGCAAGGTGGAAGACATTGATCGGGAGGGCACGCGCAAGGTGCTGATTGAGAACCTATACGTGGCCATGTCCATTGCAGTGAAGGATAAGAATTCGGAAGCGATCATTTCGGCGGTTAAGGAGGTGGCGAAGTTGAGCCGGGTCAATGAGGAGGCTGGTCAACTGTCGCCGGAAGACCTGATGCCTGCGCGTACGGTGAAGTACGTCCAGAATAACCTGACGGTTAACAATTTCAGCGCATCGGAGGGCGATCAGATCAATGAGTAAGATCGCCAATATCAATCTAAATCCGAAGCAGTGGATCTTTCAGAACGCAGCCTGCAACAACGAGGCTGACGAATTGAAAGACGGCGTAGGCTATAACTCCGGTTTTCGGTGTACGTTCCAGGGCGGACGTGGCTCTGGCAAAACGCGTGAATTGATGCACCTGATTGCGGAGAGTGCGTTTCAATTGCCCCAGGCAAAAGCGGGTTTGGCCGGTTTGACGTTTCGGCAGGTACAGGATATTATTCTGTCGCAGTCGGGCGACGTGTTCAAAGAGCATGGTTTGTATGAATACAATGCCAAAATGGGCTTTGGGCATTACGTCATTAACCGGCGTCCACCCGACCACTGGCGGCAAGCGCATCAGGCCGTCCGTACGTTTGAGAACTGCATCATCTTCGCCAATGGCTACACGGTGCAGTTTGCATCGGCGGATCGGGAGGAAACGACGCGCGGAGCCAACTTCGACCAACTGTTCATTGACGAATCAGCCACAATTAAGGAGCGTTTTTTCAATAGGGTACTCCGTCAGACGGTGCGGGCGAATAAGCACGTGTACAAAGACCCACGTCCAAAACGAAAGGGATTGAACCACCCGCTCCACTGGCTGATTGCTGATTTTACGTCGGCTCCGTGGCTACCCGAAGGCCAGTGGGTGTATAAGACCGAGGATCTATGCAAGGCTCAGCCGAACAAGTACTTCTTTCTGGAGTCGACTGCTTATGATAACCTGGCGAATTTGCCCGGTAACTACATCGACGATCAGAAGGAGAGCAGTACGGACATTGAATTTCAGGTGGAAGTGCTGAACAGGCGGTTGTCAAAAGTCCCTAATGGCTTTTATAACGCCCTTGATTCGGAGCGGCACACCTACAATACCATGTACAGCTACGAGTTCGATGATGAAAAACGGCTGTACGTTCACAAGCGCACCGATTATGACACCACAAGGCAACTTGAATTAAGCTGGGATTTCAATGCTGAATTTACGTCGCTGATTATCAGTCAGGAGATTCAGGGTGAACAGCGGTTCATCGATACCATGTACATCAAGCATGCTGATATCTCTCTGGTAGAGAAATTAACGGCTGATTTTATAGCCAAGTACCAGGACCACAGGCGTAAGCTGGTTGTTTTATATGGCGATAATGGGGGCAACAAAAAAGATGCTGGCCGTAATAAGACCTTCTACCAGATTATTAAGGAGCTACTCATTAAAGCAGGCTGGACACATCAGGACAAAGTTCAAGACGCTTATCCTGCATATCACATCAGACATCGCGTTATTAACACATTGCTTCAAGAGACCAACACGCGACTGCCTAAGATCAGGATCAATCAGCTTGCCTGCAAAGCCTTATTGATCTCATTGCAAAATGCACCAATCGACGGAACGACATTCGAGAAAGTCAAGACTTCAGAACGTAACAAGCATTTGCCTCAAGAATACGCAACCCACTTGAGCGATGCCTTTGATTACATTCTATTTCGTAAGTTCTCCAAACTCGTCAACGTTAGCGGCAACCGCACGTCTGGCATCGTGATTCGTTAACTGTCTCGTTATTCGATTCGCATTCGATTCATTCTTCGACAACGCTTCGCCCTGAACGGCGGAGCTTTTTTTTGCCACCCAACCCGCCACCATATATTCTAAAAATCAGAAATGGCGATCTCCATTCCGCTATAGCGCGGGCGGTGCATCGTGACTCGACCGGAATAAAATACCCCTCCGACGATTGCAAATGCCTGATAGTGAGAATTGAAGTCGATAAACAGACCGGAAAAGGCCGGAATACTGACCTCAAAAACTTATGTCCTACCAAGCCGCCCGCCCAAAACCGAATATTGAATCAAAAAGATGGCGGGATTTGGCATTTATCTATCGCAGGTGCTGTCGGAAATCAGGGTAAACGGGCTGACAAATCAAGGCCCCTACTTTAATCTGACATACCGAAAAGCGGACGGCAGTTTTGGCGAGAAACGACGTGTTCAGCGACGCGCTGGCGATGCAGCTCCAGAGAAGAAAGACCTGCTTTCGATTCAGACGGAGATACGCCGTGCGGGCAAGCTGCACCTGATCGACGAGGGAGGCCACAAGTTCGAGTTGCATATCCCGCTACTGGTAAGCTACAACGGTAAACTAATTGACCATCGTTTCTAATGGGAGTACAGAAATTTGGCAAGGTCGCGGTGCTTACAACACCCAATCCGAATGCGGCCGTAAACCTGACCGAGCAAAACCGCGACGCTAACAGCGTCAGTGGGTTGTTCAAGCGTCCATTCACGACCGGAAAGAAGTCGTATCTGATCTATCCGTGGGGGCCAAACAACCTCCTGCCGAACGATATGATCGACTTGTACCGCAGCAATGGCGACGTGATGAACCTCGTTCAGACGCGTATCGACTTCCTGTATGGTGCGGGTAGTGGCTGGTATAAAACCTCGCCGGGCGACAAAGGCGGCACCAAACGTGAACCCTTTGAGAATGAAGCCACAAAAGCGTTCGCTGATGCCAACGATTTACCAGCTATCATAAACTCGCTGGTAACGTTTCTCACCGAAACGGGCAATGCGTTCCCGAATCTTTCGCGTGATGCGGGTAGTGGTTTCCCACTGATTACGGTGAAAGATTCGCTGTTGTGCCGGGCCGAAACCGCAACCAAAGGCTACGTCGATAATTGGGTTTTGGCACCTGACTGGCGTACCGTACTCAATGGTCGTTCACTTGTGGCGGTGCCTGCCTGGACTCCCCAGCGACGGACCGCACCAGAAACAATCCACCAACTCAAGCGCGCGCAGACGGGCCAATTCTACTACGGTTTCGCGCAGTGGTGGGCCGCTTCGGAGTGGATACGCCTGGCGAATCGGATCGCGCCGTTTCACAATGCTGGTCTGGATACCGAGTACAACGTTACACGTATCTGCCGGGTGGCCAGCCGCTTCTTTGAAACGTTCGGTGGGGAGACGAAAGAAGAACAGGAAGCCTTTAAGGATAAGTTTTATACGGCCGTCGATACGCTTCTGTTTGGCAAGGAGGGTAAAAACCGGGTGCTGTTCGATGAGTGTGAAATCAGCGTCGATGGTAAACTGATCCCCTGGGTGGACATTGTACCCATCGAAAAGTCGATTACGGGCAAGGAATACACCGATCTGTACCAGGCATCGGTACTCGCGTTTGCCAATGCGTCAGGCATTTTGGCCGGTCTCGCGGGTGTGAACGACGGCAAAATGCTCGGTGGTTCCGGCTCTGAACTGCGCGTGTCGGCTGAATACCAGCAGTTTTACCGCACACCCCGCGAACGGCAGGTGATTGAGTCCTTCATGAATCGGGTAATCAAGCCCGATCTGAAGCTGCCCGACAATGTTTCCTATGGCTTCGAGAATATTCAACTCGAAACGCTCGACAAAAACGCGGCTGGCTCCAGCAAAAAAACGACGTCCACCACCCCGCCAAGCGCGGATAAACCCGCCGATGATGCTGCTCAAAAACGTAAATGATCTGCGCGTTCACCTCGGCAGGGCCATCAACAAAGCCACAACCGACGAGTTTCTGTTGCCCTATGTGCAGCTCGCGCAGGACGAGTTTATCTTACCGGCCATTGGTCCGCAAATGCTGGCTGAGTTAGACACGCAGTACAATGCCATTGATCCGTCTGCCCTCACCACCCCGAATGCTGCCCTGTTGAAGCAATTTCAGCGGGCGTTAGCCTGGTACGCGTACTGGAAATACCTGCCCTTTGCCATTGGCAACGATGGCGACAACGGCCTACAGGAACAGGCGACCGATAAAACCCAGCCGGTCCGAATTGGCGTGCTGGAAAAACGTCAGCGCGAAAGCATCCTGAATGCCTCGAATGCCCTCGAAACGGCCTTGCAGTACCTGCACACCTACAAAACCAGTTACCCAACCTGGACGGCTTCGGATGCGTACAAAGAAGCGAAGGCGATGTTTATCCACTCGGCCACGGGCCTGACCGAACACCTGCCGTTCGTCAAAAATAGTTACCGGTTGTTCCTGACGCTCCTACCCTACCTGCGCCGGGCCGAACGTCAGGCTATTCTGCCGATTGTTGGCCCCGCGATGTACGACGAACTGAAGGCGTACCAGCTAACCGATGCGATCAACCCGGCTACTGAGCGGCTGATTTACAGCATTGAAGCAGCCCTGTCCGTAGCGGCCTATGCCGATAGCCTGTTCCACCTGAACGTCGTGCAAACGCCTGCCGGTGGTCTTCGCATCATGTCTGAATTTGACGGCATCAACAACGAAAAGGCACCGGATGCCGATATGCTGGCTGAAGCGCAGAGCAAAGCCACTGCTGAAGCGAACCGCTACCTGAAGGCCCTGAAAGATTACCTCACGAAGTACGCCGATCAGTACCCAACCTATAAGGACAGCGACCGCTACGCGGCTCCGAATCTGTACGATATGCCCAATAACGATGGGTACAAAGGCATTTTCCGTCTGCGCTAACTGAATAGTTTTATGAAAACCGAAGATCAAAACAACCCCATGGTATCCCGAAAAGAAGCACCCCGGAACACGTTTATCGTGCAGAAGCCGGACGCCAGCGATGCGGACAATCTCGCCAAAGAAGTTTCTGAAGAGCAAGCCGAACTCGATGCGGTTGAACAGGGCCTGGCAGAACGTAAGAAACAACTGCTCGACAAATCACTGAGAGCGGCTGAAGCCGTGCGGCAGGAAAAGATTGACGTCCGCGCGGGCCTGCTCGATGATGCTGCCGACTGGCGCGAAATTGCCCGTACCAGCACAGACCCCAACCGGGCGAAAGACTTTCTGAGGAAGGCCAAAAACGCAGAGTTAGAAGCCACACGCTTAGGTGCCGAATTGAATCTGAACGACCCACTGCCTGCGCAGGAAGCACCCGCGCACCCGCTGTTGATGCTCTCGACCGACAAAGCGATCTACCTCATTTTGGCCTTGTTCATCGGGTTCGTTGGCGTAACGTATCTGTTCGGTTCTCCCCTCGAAGACGATCCGATGAACGCCATCGGGCAGAGCATGATGAAGAACGCACCCATTCGCGCGCTCCTTTCCTTCACGCTCACCTTCCTGACGT
Organism: uncultured Spirosoma sp.; assembly: GCA_964244845.1. Taxonomy (GTDB): domain Bacteria; phylum Bacteroidota; class Bacteroidia; order Cytophagales; family Spirosomataceae; genus Spirosoma. Next base: position 498,426 of record CAXTKE010000003.1, on the reverse strand, counting down.
TCTTAGTTGCTGTCTTTTTTATCCGTGTTGCTTTCCCCCAATTCTATCGTATATGGCACAATCGAATCGATTCCGAGCGGTCGCTGGATTCCTTACTCAACGAAGCACCCGCCTGGGTCGTCTTGCTCTCACTGTTGGGCTTATTCTTTATGTTCATGCAGCTTTTTGCCAGCTTCTATCAGGCACTGTACGCGTAGACTCGCTCAACAAAAAGCGAGTTTGTTTACTCGAAACGGCCAATAGTCAGGCGCACGTCAAGGAGAAGTCGAACCGAAACGATCACCCGCAGATCGACGTCTATTTCCGCTTTATCGGGTGGCCGCATCCAGAGCGGGTATCGGCCGCAGCAAAGCCCTGGTGTGGGGCCTTCGTCGGGTGGGTATTGAAAACGTGTGGCATACCCATTCCCAAAGGCGCGAATCTGGCAGCCGTGGCCTCGTATAACGCGATGAAAAAGCAGCGATTGCCAGCGGGCGGGCGGGTGTTACCCGGCGACGTGGTTACGTACCGCACCTGGAGCCACGTCGAATTTGTCAACCAGTGGCCGCTCGATCCGCGCATCCGAATCTTTTACGCCAGTGGTGGCAACACAACAGCAGGCAACAATGTGCAGGGCGTGTACATCAACATCCCCAGGCCAAAAAACTACGTGCGGAACGTCGTTCGATTTATCCCTGAATCCTAATGATAGCTACTTTTTGGAATAACCTGAAGATGAACCGGCTAACGTGGTTACCTGGTGTCGCGATGATTTTGGTTTCAATTGTTCTGGGCGTCTTATCCCACAAGTGTAAGCCTTCCGTCGAGTCGACTCCAAAAGTATTCGACTCGACAGCGTATTACAAAACCCTGTATCAGCAAAGTCAACTGTATAAAGACTTAGACAAAAGCACGATTGATTATGAACACCGTTTACAGAAAATTGAGCAGGATCACGATGCTGAGCACCGTCGGATTGATTCTCTGCGCGGAGACGGTCTGCAGCGCGAAATGGACCGGAATTACAATTCCCCGCCAGCCAGACAGCCTCAAACTCATCGAACCCAAACCGATCCGCCTAACCGAAGCCGGGGCGCGGATGGTTCTCAAGGAACGCGCCGACCTGATAACACTCCGCCAGGTGGTCAGCGTCAAGGATACGTTATTGTTCGCGCAGAGCCGGGTCATTGCTGCCCAGCGGTCTACGATCACGAGCCTGAACCAGCAACAGCAGGCTTCGCTCAACAATGGACAGGTACAGAAAGAACAGGCCGACCATTACCGCAGGAAGTTGCGCGGAGCCAGGTTGGAAAACTGGATCGTTCGGGGCGTAGCCCTGCTCTACGTAGCCGTCAGACTCAAACTAATTTGAGATACTGGCGGCTGATCCAGGCACAGAACTACACCTATCCCGACGTGGCGTTTGCCATTTCGGCAGTTGAAACAGGGTACTGGCCGGTCCGCCGACGCGGTACGCATCCGGGCAACAACTTGTTCGGCATGAAAAAGAATTCGCGCAACTATTACAGTAGTTTAACTGCGGGCGGGTATTGCCGGTATTCAGACGAGAATGCGTCACTAGCGGATTACGGAGCCTACGAGCAACAGGTTATCAGGCGGTACGGTCTGCACTCCAGATCGGCTTATTTAGCCCATATCCGAAATCGGTACTGTCCTAACCGGACCTATCGAAGCCGGTTAGATTTGGCCTTTCAAAAGCTGGCTGATCTTCGCCTAATTACCTACGAATGAAAACCATTGAAATTGGGGCAAAAACCTACAAAGTAGCCGAAAACTGGCACGAACTGACGTCAGAGCAGTACAAAAATCTGATTGCCTGCCCGCGCCTGAAGAGCAAAGAATACCGCACCGTCGATAATGAAGCGGCCGCTTGTTACGCCTGGCTCGGTATGGGTGCGCAGGGCTGGCACGATCTGGTGTTAGCACCCTGGCAATGGGGCCAGTTGCGCAACCAATGCGCCTGGCTGTTTGATACCAGCCCAACCGGCAAACCACCCCTCGACGTGTTTGTGCATAAAGGCATTAACTACCATTTGCCCGCCGACAATTTCGCCAATGCAACGGCCATTGAAATTGCGTATGCCAACATGACGTATCTGGCGTTTGCCCATCCCGATAGTCCCGATCAACTCGCGCTCGACCAGTTGGTAGCCATACTCTGCCGTCCACGCCGGGTCGATTTGAAAAAATTCCAGCACAGTAAAGAATGGAATGGTGATATACGCGCTGAGTTTACCGAGCAGCGAATGAATGAAGCGGCCACCGCCTTTGCCGATCTGGACGTACAAATAAAATTAGTGGTGCTGGATTATTTCGAGCGCATGAATAATGAGTTTCTGACCCAGTACGGCGAGTTATTCGGTCAAAACGGACGCGCCGAAGTGCGCTATGGCGACGGTCGCGGGTGGATCATGCTATTGAAAAACGTCGCCAAAGAGGGGCATTTCGGCGATTTTGACAAGGTATGCCAGCAACCCGCGCACCTGTTCTTTGCCACGCTCCTGGATGACATGCTCGACGCGCAGGCAGCCAATGACGCTAAACCCACCAACACGGATGAAAATTACTGACCTGATTTCGCTGAGCGACTTCTTTTTTGGGATCACGCTCGACATACCCGACATCAAAACGTATGTTCCGCTGAGCAATGGCGAGAAGGCCGTAGACGAGATCAGCGCGTATTATACGAATGACTACGCCGGAACGACGGCCTTTCTCCAGATTGCCGAAGTGATCCGAAAAGACGAACTGATTACGTTTCAGTGTTCGCTGACCATTGCCACCAAACCCGACGATGCCTCAACGCTGGCCGGTTTACAGGCCCGAAACAAGACACTGCATTTGCTGATGGACTTAATTGGCAGGCTGGAATTGGCGGCTGATACATCACAACGCGAAGTTGAAGACTCGGGCGATATGTACGACCTGATTATTCAGCCGGTTGACCGGATTTACCCAATCGGGTTACTGGCGAACGTCAATCTGGAAGGGCACTACATTGATATTGACGTTACCGTACCCGCCACACACCTACTCTTTCCCGCCTGATGGACGCTTTAGCCCCGCTTACATTTTTACCCCTGCGCCTGTCGCGCAACCCGATTGCCTATACGCTCGACCCCGCACCCGATAGCATCCTGAACCGGGCGAATCTGTCGTATCTGCTGACGGTTAAAAAGCCGAAAGCCTACGGATCGGGTGAGTATGCCGAGTTAATTACCCTGCCTGGCCGCGAACTCCCCAAACGGACTGAACTTGGTGCCGATATTTACCCAGGGGCCGAATTTGACGTTTCTGTTTTTGTCGATGACTACCTGCACCGCACGGCTCCCCGCGCCGATCAGGCTGTCATCGTTACCTGTGGCGACATGATTACGCCCTTTATGGTTAGCACCCGCATCGAAAACGCGGGGGTACTGGTTTCCGGTACGGACAAAAACCTGCCGCTTGAATACGCCCTGAAAGGCAGTTTGGGCGTTGAGGAATTTGCGGGTTGGCGCGATCAGTTCTTTACCAACTACATGGCCGATACCCGGCAGTTTCTGACCTGGCAAAAAGCTGAAAAATGGGTTGAAATTAATCAGCCGGAGTTCCTGTATTACCTCGTAAACTTTACGCCGAAGCCCGCAGAGCTTCGGCTGATCGTTGGCGTTACCTACACGGATGGTAGCCTCGAAACGCTGACCATACAGCGAATGATGACGGTGGGTCAGTATACAGTCTATAGCATTCCAGTTGGGTTTACTGCCCTGGGCCTGCCCGAGCGCGAAACGGCTACCGGCAAAACGGTCCACTCCTATCAGGTATGGGTAGACAATGAAAACAATTTGCGCCTGAGCGAAGTACGGACCTATTATGTCAACCGGGACTATGAACCCAACGTACTGTTCCTGCTCTACGCCAACTCGCTCGGTGGGTATGATACCCTGCGCTGCACCGGCCAAACCAGCCGCGCACTGACCGTAAAAGGCACCCCTGCACAACGGGCTTTATTGCCAAACTACCTGCCCACATCGGCAGAATTATTTAGCCTGAACCGATTGGGCGAAAAAGTGCTGACCGTCAATACGGGCCTGCTGGATGGTGATGATGTGGATTATTTGAGCGAATTGGCCCTTACGGATGAAATCTATGTAGTTACGCAGGAAGGGTTTGTGGCATTAGTGCCAACCGATACGGCACTGAATCTGCAAGCCGATGATGAAAACCTTGCCGGGCGAACACTGGCCTTTCGGTATGCCAAAAACGAAGTCGGATTCAGCAACCTGCCAGCGGCTCCAACCGCACCCGCCCGACCCACGCGCTGGGTACCGGTCAACCCGTTTTGTTTGATTAACGACAATGGCCTGCGCACCGGGGTAGTGGGTGCGGCAAAGCTGGAGCTGCGTTATGCCGATGACAATAGTTTAGTAAAACCCCTGCGCAGCAAGGCAAATACGCCAGGCACCGAAGGGTATACCCCGCCACAGCCCTCCACTGCATGTACGATAACGCCGTTCGTGAACAGCCTGATCCAGCGACCCGGCACGTTTAAGCGGAACGACTGCGGCACCGATCAGGAACCCACCGTAGCCACCCTAACCATTGCGGCTGGAACATACGGAGCCGAAACCGCCGAGCAGCTACAGTCCCGAGTCGATCAGGCATTGCAGGTACTCGACACGCAGGCATACGCGAACCAATATGGCTCCTGCTTGGCGAATCCTGCTGGCTACAGCTATGCTGTACCGGTTGACCGCTGGCATTATCGGGGTAATCTGCCCGCGCGTTTGTCCATCGAAACCGCCGAACCGCCCTACATGGGCAATGGCTTTGCCATGCAGGGCTTCGGAGGAGCATTTGTTTATCCGACGGGTAGCAATGATCTTGACTTTCCGACGACTAATTTTAATCCCCAGACATGGCGTTTATTCACGTACGGCACACCTAACGCCAACGCGAAGCTGCGGATGTTTAAAAACGGGGTACTGTATCGGGAGCAGCTACTGACCTTCAACCGGGATGGCTACCAGTACCAGTCGTTTTTCGGGTTCCTGCCCGATGGAACGACCGGTTGTGTTCCCATTGCCAGCACCGACCGGATTTACGTTCAGTTAATCGACTTGTAATAGCATGGGCGTTTCCATTAAACTGACGCAGGACCAATTTGAGCGGGTGGCTACCGATGTGGTTGGCGTGATCGTGGCCGAAGCGACGATGGTGATGCAACAGAAGCTCCAGCAATCGGGCTACGTGCTAACAGGTGCCCTGCTCGACTCGCTCCGGCATCAGGCCATTGTGGTAGGCCGAGACCTGTATGCTGAATTCAGCATTGGGTTTGCGGGATATGGCCGCTTCAAGGACATGAAGCAACTGCTATATGGCCAGTTGCCGCCCATCGAAGCGATGGAAGCCTTTGTGCGGGAAATTGGCGTCGAAAACTTTCAGTACACGCCGGGCTATTTGAAAGACGCCAAACGGCGGGTGAACGTACCGGACAGCCGGGCCATCAACCGCATCGCCTGGGGCATTGCCATGAGTCGCCTGAAGCTGGGGGTGAAAGGCAAACGCAAGAACTCGTTTTACAATCCAGTTCGTGGCAAACTGATTTATGAAACCGGCTATAAAATGCTCAATGCACTGCCCGAACCGATTTTGCAGGCGATAAAAGAGCAGTTTGAAAAGTGATCATTTTGGCACAACCTTAAATTTAATATCTACAGGAGTGTTCTTCACATAATCATCATAGACCCCTATACGTATAGGCATTACTTCTCCTATTAGCCCCTTACGAAAGTTAACTTTCAAAGTGAGAACAATTTGCTCTTTAGTCGCTTGATAGATAGTTAGCGAAGGGATTTCTTTTGTTCCTTGAGAATATATTTGAACACCATCAATAGTCTTCATAACCTCTGCCGCATTGATGCCTTCGCCACTCAATGATAACCCATTACGTAATGAGCGAACCGTAATATTGAGTTTATTTGAATTTCGGTTGCCAACGTTTCTGATAAGCAAAGACACATAAAAGTACCTTGTGTCGTTATCCGGTCTGGTAGTAGTTATCTGTATTGGTATGGTAGTATTTTTGAGTTGACGTTCAGAAAATATTCTTGAACTTAACACGTAACCCTCTGGGCTTCCCTCTCCAACAAGTTTATAATAATCATTGTAAGCATCGTAAAAAGGACTTTTATTATTTATTCGAGAGTCATTCCCAACATCTATGACCATTACAGAATCACTTCTAGGACCATAAAATTGCTCATCAATAATACTGTTTCCCACCGGTTGAGGAGTAAAAAAATTAAACTTACACTGTACATCAAATTTAGGTAGTTGAGCAAGGCGAGCCTGCTGATCCATCCATTGACGGTCTTGCCCGTCTAACATTTTGTTATTGACCTGAAAAGTTCTATCCATTATTACTTTCTGATCTTTAACTATGCCTGAGACTACTTGCAAAGCCTTAGTACTACTATCAATAGCAGCCTTTGTCTTCTCCAGTATTGCCTGTTGCTTCGGACCAGATTCTTGCGAATCAATATAAGCTTGTATAGCTATAATGAGAGATATGACTGAAAGTGCTGTATTTAGCGATGGCCCTATTTTATCAAACACTTTAAAGAAAATCCCCAATGATCGATTTCTCTTTACGATATTACCGAAGAGTTTTACCTCCCTGATGATAATCAGAATAATAACTACGAATAAGGCGACAAGGACAATAATTAATAACCAGGAGAGACCCATGAAAACTTACTAAGAGCTTGATATTAAGCCAAAGATAAATAAGATTCTACAGCTCCTAATCTGACATACACATAGAGTTACAAATCATTAAGAACGGCGTTATAATTTGACGATTACCGTCCTACCTACTCCCCTACACACGGTATTCCTTCGCTACTGGTAAACCACCAGCAGCACTATGCAACTCAAGGAAGAAGCCCTCTTTACGCTCAAATTCGATGGTAAGCCGGTCATTAATGAACTCGGTGAACTGGAGAAAAAGCTAAACGAGGTTAAAGACGCTCAGAAAGAAGTCGAACGGGGAACGAAGGAATGGGCCGATAACAAGGTTCAGATCAAGGAACTCGAAGCCAGCATTAAGCTCGTACGCGAGGAGATGGGCGTGGCGGGTATGACCGTCCGTCAACTCGAAGGCTATCAACGCCAGTTGAACCGCGAGATTAAAGACAGCACCCTCGGCACCGATGAGTACAAGAAAAAAGCGGCTGATCTGACCGAAGTCAACACGGCCATCGCCAACCACCGGCAGAACATTCGGGGGGTGGCCGATGAAGCCAAAAACACCCAGAGCATTTGGACGAATGTAAAGACCTGGATTGCCAGCGCGTTTAGCATCGCTGTCTTACTGGAAGCAGGCAGAGCTATTCTTGGCTTTTTCAGCGACTCGGTTAAAGAGTTTCGGGCGTTCCAGTCAGCCGCACAGGATTTGTCGGCTAATACAGCCATTGTAGGTAAAAGCCTGGATTATTTAAAAGAACAGGCGAAGGAGGTAGGCCCGGCGATGGGCAAGAGTGCGGCAGAAATGCTGGAGGCTTATAAGCTGGTTGGTGGCGCAAACTCCGAACTAACCAAAGTTCCGAAAACACTGGCCGAGGTAACCAAGAACGCGCTGCTACTCAGTCAGGCTGCCAAAATGGATTTGGAGTCTGCAACCAGATCGCTGGTTGGCACCATGAATCAGTTCAACGCATCGGCGGGCGAGTCGGGCCGGTACATGAACGTAATGGCTGCTGGGGCGCAAGTCGGCTCGGCGGAGATTGACGAACTGGCTTCATCGCTGAAAGCATCCGGCACGGTTGCCAATACGGCAAACCTGACCATTGAGCAAACCACGGCCATTCTGGAAAGCCTGTCGAAAAATTCCATTAAAGGCGAGCAGGCCGGTACCGGCCTTCGGAACGTACTATTAACCTTAATGGCAGGGGCTAAAGAAACCAACCCGCAACTTGTGGGAATGGATACGGCCTTAGAGAACTTGGCTAAAAAGCAGCTTACAGCCGCTGAAATGGCTAAGCTGTTCGGTAAGGAGAACGTAACAACGGCTATGCTGATGGTGCAAAACCGGGGCCAGATTCAGGAATTCACCAAAGCGGTTACGGGTACGTCGGCGGGTTTTGAGATGGCTAAAACGCAGGCAGCCAGCTATGACCATCAGGTAAAAGTGATGGACGCCACCATTAAAACGCTGACGGTTTCGTTGGGTGAAGCATTCATTCCTACCCTAACAAAGGGTGTGCAGGGTGTGGTGGCCTTTGTCAACATCATTCGGGCAGTACCGGGTTTTGTGAGCGAAAACAGGACGGCGTTTGCCGCACTGGGGCTGGCGGTACTGGCCTTCAACGGTCATTTGGTTGTGGCGACGGCCAGCAGTATTTACCATGCCGCTCAGGAGAAAGCCCGCTTGGTCTGGACCAATTCAGCCACGGCCGCGCAGTGGCTGTTGAATACTGCAATGACCGCTAACCCAATTGGAGCCGTCGTTGCGGCTGTGGCCCTGTTGGTGGCTGGTTTCGTTACGGTTTATAACCGAAGCCAAACCCTGCGGGCGGGTATTGCCGGTTTATGGCAGGCCATGCAGACGGCCGCGCAGGTCGCGCTCCAGTTCGTGAAAGCGGTATTGGCAATGGATGTAAAAGGCATGGCGGATGCGATGCTGAACGGCGGCAAGAAAGTCGGGGAAGCATTCACAAAAGGCTATGGCGACAAACTGAATGAGGAACGCCCAAAACAGTTAGCCGCTCACAAAGCCCTTATTGATACGAAGGTCAAGGCGGAAAAGGATTCGGCGGTTGTTATTGGTAATCATCAAACCGACGAGGAGAAAAAGACCCTTGCCAAAAAAGCAACTGAGGCTGCCAAACATCGCGCAGATGAAGTAGCTAAAGCAAAAAAAGCAGCCGAGCAGGAAGCCCAGGAAGCGATTAAAGCCAATAATGACGGGCTGAAAACCATTGAGCATCTGCGGATTGAGAGCATCAAAGACGAACTGGATCGGGAAAAAGCCAAGATTCGGGCCAAACGGGATGCCGAAGTCGAAGCGATGATGGCCAGCAAGGCCAGTGCCGAAGTAAAGGCCGTTTGGGAAACGGCTCTGAACGCGCAGATGATCCGCGACATTACGAAAGCCGAGACGGACTATCGTAGTAAAAAAGCCCAGGAAGAGGAGAAAGACCGGAAAGAACGCGACCAGCGCGAACGCGAAACCAGCAATGCTGTTGCTGAAGCTGCCTATAATTCGCATCATCAATCGCTCGAACGGCAGCTTGCCGATACCAGCCTGAAAGCCAGCACCCGGAAGCAGATCGAGATGGAGTTGATCAATACCGAGCGAACAGAAACGCTTCGGAAAATCAACGATCAGTATAACGCTGAAGTCCAGAAACTGGCTAAGGAAAAAGCGGAAGCGATTCGCACCGCGCAGGAGAAAGGGCAGAGTATTGATACGCTGGAGAATCAGTTTCGGCAGCAATATACGGCGGCAGAACTGCAACGCCGTACCAGTGAGACAAAGGCGGAGAGCACGTTTCAGGACAACAAACGCGACCTGGAGAAGAAAAGTCTCGAAGCCAGAAAAGCCAACCAACAGGCCTGGTTCGATGCCATAAAAGGCCTAATGACCGGCGATTTTACGACGTTCACCGACCTGCTATCCAAGAAACTGAGTGGGGAGAAAAAGCAGCTCAGCGACGCCCAAAAAGCCAATATTGAAAAAATTGATACCATTGGCGGGTATGCGGTGATGGGTGTACAGGCCCTGTCGGCACTGAGTACGGCCGCGTTAAATAAGGAATTAGGCAACATCAATAAAGAGAAAACGACGCAGCTCGCGGCCTGGAAGGATAAGTATGATAAAGGGCTGATTAACAAAGACCAGTACGAAAAAGGCGTTGATAAAATCAACAAAGATGCTGATGTAAAAACAAAGGAAACGCAGTTAGCGGCCTTCAAACGGCAGCAGAAGTTAGACATTATCATGGCCGTGATCAACGGCATTCAGGCCGCGTTGAAATCGCTGGCTATGTTTGGCTGGCCGTTCGGTCTGATTGGTGCCGCTGGTGCCGCTGTGGCGGCTGGTATTCAGATTGCGGCCATTAAATCCCAGCAACCGCCGAGCATGAAGCGGGGTGGTGTTGTGAATGCCGGTGTACCGGAAGGCCCCCGGCATGGCAGTAATTACGGCGATTCTGGCCTATCCATTACCCGGCGCGACACCGGCGAAGAAGTTGCCGAAATGGAGGGTGGCGAACCCGTAATGGTATTGAGCCGCAATACGTACGCGAACAATAAGCGGGTTGTGGATAGTCTGATGCACTCCAGTCTGCACCGAAACGGCGCACCTGTCATGGCGAATGGAGGTATTCTGTTTGAGGATGGCGGATACACTCAGGCCGATCAATCGTCGAGCGTATACAATGGGTCGTCAGGGGCGGGTACCAGTGAGCAATCGGGTGGCTCGTCCTCGGAGGCATCCGGCGATTCGGGCGGTTCGGGTGGCGGTGGTGGCGGCTGGATGAGCGATGCGGGCGCGGCTGCGGATGACATGGACAGCAGCAGCTACCAGGCCGAGGTTGACAAAAGCACCGCGTTGATGGAGGCCATCGGGAAAAATACGCTGGCCACGGCAGATGGCATTAAACTAATTACCCAGGCGTTGACGCTGGTGCAGCAGCAGATCCGCACCGAGTCGGACGCGCAGCAATCGATATTGCTCCAGCAAATGACTAACCTGCGGTATGCAGTGAGGGGTGGTCTGAGCGATTTAGGCGAAACCAACGAGGGTCAGATGAACACGTTGCGGAGCATGATCCACGCAGACCTGGTAGCTCTGCAAACTGCGCTGAAGCTGGAGTTACCCAACTTAGGCAAAGAGCTTCAGGAAGAACTGTCCGGGTTACGCTCGTCAGTGGTCCTGGGTCTGTTGAATTTGCGATTAGGTATGAGTCTGGACCTAAGCGGGTTGAACCAGACGACAAAGACCGGTTTCGATAGCCTGCAAAAAGGCGTGCACACGGATTTTATTGGTTTAGAAAAGCTATTGCACGACGACCTGCTAACCCTTCAGGAAGGCGTTCATCTGGACCTATCGACGCTCGACCTGAACGTAGGTGCCAACCTGACGGCTCTGGAAAAATCGGTGCATGATGATCTGAACAGCATGACTCGTTTGCAGACGGTGCAACAGAACCTGTTACGTGCGGAAACAAAACAGAATTTCACCACCCTGCAAACGATTCTGAAAACCGAGTTGGAATTACTCCAGCAAAATTCGCACGCCGATTTGTCGGCACTGGCCAACTCGAACAGTGCGCAGCTCCGCATTGTGCAGGGCATCCTGAATGCCACCAAGAATGAGCAGGGCTATCAGTCTACGTTACTGCGTGTCATTTCAGAAAAGAACCTGAGTGTGAGCGTTCAGAGCATCGTGAGCGTGTGGAATCAAATTGATGTGGTCGTTGATAAATCGAACTTTAAATAATGCTTGATATACGGATTGATGGAGAACCGGTTGATCTGACGCCGGGTATTGCGCTGACGCTGGAACGGTTTAATCCGCTATTAGATTTTGAAACAATCCAGGGGAGCCGGGTGTATGGGTTCGACCTGCCCGACACGCCAACCAACCGGCGGCTGTTGGGCTATTTCTACCAGCCCCAGGTAGGGTATCAGAACCGGAAGTTTCGCTGTGAAAAGTACCTGTACGGGCAACTGATCGAGCAGGGCTTTGTGATGATTCACGAGGTGAAGCCCGAAGGATTCAGTTTGTTTTTTACGCAGAACTTAGGCGAGATATTTGGCGACCGGCAAAACGTGCTTTTGTCGCAGTTGGGATTGGGCATCGACGCCATTGCGCCGGTGGCCGCTGCCAATCACTTGACAGATCGGTATTGTTTCCCGACGATTCAGAACAGTAATTTTTACGGAAACCAGACTGTTTCGGGTTTCAGTGGGTTGGTCAATGAGTATACTGCGGGGGCTTATTTACCCAATGCGCGGGTACCGATGCCGTTTCTAAAGTGGGTGTTTACGCAATTTGGCGGCTTAACCGGGTGGTCGTTTGTGGGTCAGTTCTGGCAAGATCCCGATTTAGCCAGGCTAATTCTGTATAACCTGTTTTCGTTGGATGGGCAAACCGGGACGCCGGCCGCGACTATTAACAGCAACAATCACTTGCCTGCCCTGACGGTACCGCAACTGCTGATCGACCTGCGAAAGCTATTTAATCTGTATCTGGAATTCGACATTCGGCGTAACATCTGCACAATGGATTTTGGCAGTGACGTGCTGGCTAATGATGATGTGGTAGACTGGACCTATAAGGCGCATCCCGATCATATCAAAGCACCGGAGTTGGAAAACCGTCTGGAGTTGTCGTATGAGGTCGACGGAAATGACGCCCTGCTGAAGCCGATCCCGCCATCGATGGACAAATACGTAACGGCCGAGACAACGGCGAACGAAGGGGGTACTACCCTACCGATCCGGTCGCGGCTCTCAACCCTCCTCACCGACCCAGTGACAGGCCGGGCAATGACCGAGCAGCCGGGTAACTCACCCAGTAATAAGGAAAGCAAAGACGGATCGACGCCGAAGCTGCTATTCTGGAACGGGATGGTTAGTGGCGTACCCACAGCCACGGCTGCGCAGGGAAACCGTAGTTTGCTCTGGACGGGTGCAAATAACTTGGTTGACGTTGGCTACCGGGAATTAGAGGCCTTAAAAGGCGACACGTTTTACGTCACGAAACAGGTGTATTTATCAGCATCTGACCTGTCCCTGTTCTCCTTCCGGAAGAAGGTGCACATTCGTGGCGTCAACTATATTGTTCGGTCACTCAAGGCCTCGCTCGGCCATAATCAACGCACAATCCCGACCGAGGTAATGCTTTGCCGGGCGTGATCGCGGGCAAGTTCAATGGGTTGACTATCTAATGCTCAAAAATGAGACTTAGACGATTTCAAGACTGTTACACGATGTAAGTTTTTGAAATCACATTTCACTAATTTTATACATATCAGGTCGTGCTGCAGACAAGGTACCGTTGGAATTTCTTACCAAAAGTACACCAGTACCTCGTCCAGAACCTAACCCAATTAATGTACCTCCCATCCCTGTTATCTTATGGAAGACCACATCGCCAAATTTTGTATCTCCCAAGATATCAATTCCTAATGATTTTAGCGTGGTTCCATATTCTGGAAAAACCGGATTAGCAACTTCGTCCATAGGAACGAAATATTGGTCTAAAACTTGGTTTTTGGGCGTGGGGAAAGATGGCTGTGTGGTGACATTAGTTTTCAAGTATGATATACTATCTGCAAGTTGATCTAATTTATCAATAATATAAGAGTCTATAGAACTCCCTTCCTGATCTACCTTTTGTTGAATGATGGATGATTCCAAGCCGCTATAAACCGGATTGTCTGGATTTTTATCTCGCAGTGCTACAGGTATGGTTTCATTCAAGCGAGCCGTAAGCTCAACTACTCCTACCATATCGTTTGTATAGAATATGGTTCGTTCGGCGGCTATATCAAATGGAAGTTTAGTGCCAATTTCTGCGATAACTATTACTGGCTTTCGCTTAGCATGTCGGATAGCTAATTCGTACATAACATTTGCATTTAAGCCGGTTAAATTAGCTATGACTAAATCACTATCTAAAATGTACCTAACGATCTGTCGAGTTATATTACCAGGATTAAGAATTTTATGAGGTGGCATCAGCATCACGTCGAAATTCTTAAGTGCAGGCTCAATTACTGCACTTATCAGTCCATCAGTAGCCCGGCGAATTTCGGAATTATCACTACCTAACGGAGTAATAAAAAAGGCTGTTTTAGACTTAGGTGCTGTATCATTAAGTACATCTGTAGCTCCGTCAGTCTGTTCACTATGCTCCTCTGGCTTTTGCGTTTTCATGTTTGTTGTGGAATTTATTCGATTCTTAAATGTCTACAGGGTAAGTTACTGTGAAAACTTTAGCAGAGTAATTTATTTTTTACTCCCATAACTCAGGAAATTCGGTAACACGCTGACCCTCAAAAACTAAACCCATTTTGCGCAGATACGTGTAGGTCTGGTTTGGGGTCGAATGCCGACAGTGGCGTTGCACCAGCATAATGTCTTTTACTGCCCGATAGAGCACTACCGCACCGGTAGGCTTCCAACTATACAGGTCGTAGTCATGCCCGAACAGGCCAAGCTGCTCCATAATTTTTCGATGGCCTTTATAAAAGTAGTTGACGCCAACATGCTTTGGTCCTGGGTGCCGAAGAGCCGTAAATACATAATCAGTTGGTTTGTATTCACGAAGGCGATAATGCTGAATCAATTTTTCCAGGGCGGGCGGAATGTCAACAAAACCGGTCTTGGCATTTTTGGCAGTACTGGAGGAGATTCTTACCTGATCGGCAAGTAAGTCTCCTACTTTCAGCAATCTCAGTTCCTCGCCGGGGCGTAGAAAGAGGAAGTATATAAACTGGCAGAATAGCCAAAGTTGTTCGTCGCCTGTGGCCAGAATTGCTTCCCGGATATCTTTTGCCTGCTGCGCGTTAAAAGGGCGGTGATCTTCGGATGCATCGACCTTCACTTTGTCAATGTCGGCGCATGGGTTACGCACCAGCATTTCCCGCTTGACGAAAAAAGAAAAAAAGCCTTTCCAAAACCCCAACATGTTATTATGGAACCGACCACCCACCGCTACCGTATCAAAAAATTTGAACATTAGGGGCTTAGGCAAATCCTTGAGCGGTCGTTGCAACCAGCCTTCTTCCTTCAGGAATGCGCGAAGATGGCGGTAGTAGTGCTCATTTAGGGTGCCGGTGTTTTCGCGGTATTTCTTGGTAGCGGTGAAGTAGGTGACCGCATCCTCGAAGGTGAATGCTTTCGTGGGCACGACAGGTTCTGGCACTTCGACTGGTTCCGGCAGGTCTTCGTCGATATGCCAGCCATCCTTTAGGCGTCGATTAATTTCCTGAATGATGGCTTTCGCCTGCTTGCGTTTTTCGTCGGCAGTACGTCCTTCCAGTGATACGCGTTTACGGACTTTCTTTTTTTGCTGAGCATCCCAGATGTAACAGATGACATAGGGATCGATAGAAGAGTCAACGAGTCGGGCAGGTGTATAAGGAAATTCATTCTTACTACCCGGCTTCATGCCGTGTTTTGTTGCCAATTGCTGCCAAAAAACTGCCAATAGGCAGGGGGTTAAAAGAAAAACCGTCAAATCTAAGTGATTTGACGGTTTTTTAATGTCGGGGTGGCAGGATTCGAACCTACGACCTCCTGGTCCCAAACCAGGCGCGATACCGGGCTACGCTACACCCCGAAGAGTTATTCTTGTACTCAGCGGAGAGAGAGGGATTCGAACCCTCGGTACCGTTGCCAGTACGACAGTTTAGCAAACTGTTCCTTTCGGCCACTCAGGCATCTCTCCGAAGCCAACCACTCTCTTCCTGAATGATTGGGACACAAAGGTAAGGCAAAACAATATTTTTCGCAAGGGCATTTCTGTAAAATCTTTTCATAATTGTTACTTTCGCCCTTTCTGATTCAGGCAACAACTACCTAACCCGGCTCAGCATCAGCCTGATAGTCGCTTTAAATGAACTGGCTTTATCCCTTTACCCGAACCGAATTTAGTTTAATTGGCCTCTTTGTCGGCCTGTATGCGGTCTATATCTGGCGTACATTTCGACTGGCCCGCCAGTTAAATACGGGAGCCTGGGGCGTGGTGCCCAAGTTTTTTCTGCGGGGCAGCTACCTGACGCTGTTGATTATTGCGCTGCTCGGCCCCGCCTTCGGCGAAGCCGAAGGCGATCTGATAACCACCGGCCATGACACGTTTCTGATTGTAGATGCGTCTCGCTCAATGGACGCAGGCGATGTGGTCCCAACGCGTCTGGAGCGGATAAAATACGATATTCAGCAACTGTGCGACACGCTGCCTGCCGACCGGTTTGGGCTGATTCTGGCAACGTCTGAGTCGTTCGTATTATCGCCCCTAACCGCCGATCATGACGCGCTGAAACAGTTTTTGCGCGAAGTCCATACCAGCGCGTCGTCAACAGGAGGAGCCAATTTGTGTGATGCCATTGAACTGGCCCGGCAGAAACTCCTTACCGATTCGTCTACCCATCAGAGCGTAAGAGCCGTTGTTTTATTCAGCGATGGCGAGAACGACGGCCCCTGCGACCGGATGGAACTGGGTCGCCTTCGGTCGGTGGGGCTACCCCTGATAACCGTGGGCGTTGGTACGGAAACCGGTTCGTCCATTCAGGAAGGGCGCGATTTTGTGCGCGATGATAACCGTCAAATTGTCCGCAGTCGTCTAAACCGGCCATTTATGCAGGACTTAGCTCGTACTGGCCGGGGTCAGTATGTCGAGGCTGACCCTAATGGCCGGTATGTGAACGAGTTAGCCGAAATTATACGCTCGCTGAAGGGTCGCCCGATTGACCAGCAACGGATAGCTGTATCGACTAATAAATATTATTATTTTCTGCTGGCTGCCCTTGCCCTGCTGGCTCTCGACCTAATTGTGACCATCCGGACCTTCCGATTGTGAGTTGGTCTGCCTATTTCGTCTTATTTTTGGCCGGTCATTCGTTCGTCTACGATGCTTTACCTACTGCTCACCACCTGGCTTTGGTGGAATGGTCTGCTCCCGGCCAACCCGATTTCCAGGAACAACGAAATGCGACAGGAAGCACAAGCTGCTTACCAGACGGGGCACTTTACCCGTGCGTTGACCCTGTATGCTTATTTGAGCCGTACGACCACAACCATTGACCCGGCGGTGCGACTGAATCTGGGTCATACGTATTTTCAGTTGAAACAGTACACGAAAGCAAAACTACAGTATGAAACGCTGCTCCAGTCGGACCGGCCCGATTTACGAACGGTAGCAGCCACCCAATTGGGCGTCATGGCGTGTCTGGAGCGCGACAGTGCCACCGCCCTCACGTTATTTCAGCAGGCTCTACTCGAAAATGCCGATAATGAACCAGCCCGCTATAATTTTGAATTAATAAAGAAATATTATTCCGGTAAACCACCCGCAACGAACCCGCGCCGGAAACCGGCGGAGAAGAAACCAAAAGTAGTGAACAAGCCCCGCCCGGCAGGTGGTCAGCAGGTTGAGCGGTCGGCCCGGCAGGATGAATTACTGCGTCGGTTTCAACGCCTGAACCTGAGCGAAGAACAGGCTATGCAACTGCTGGAGGCTATGGAAAATGACAATGTACCCTATGCACTGACTCGCTCGGCCCGGCGTTCGACCAATCCGGCAACGGGCCGAAATCAGTGGTAATTTTACAGAAACAACAAAACCACATGAACGAAGTCGTAATCATTTCTGCCATTCGGACGCCAATTGGCAGTTTTGGCGGTGTTTTGTCCACCCTGTCCGCCACCGATTTGGGTGCTGCGGCCATTCGGGGAGTCTTACGTCGGGCCGGTGTGCAGCCCAATCAGGTGCAGGAAGTGTATATGGGCAACGTGGTGTCGGCCAATGTTGGGCAGGCACCGGCGAAACAGGCCGCACTGAAAGCTGGTTTGCCCGCCACAATTCCCTGCACAACCATCAATAAAGTGTGCGCATCGGGCACCAAAGCCATTATGCTGGCCGCTCAGGCCATTCAGTTAGGACAGGCCGATGTGATTGTGGCCGGTGGCATGGAAAGCATGTCCAACACGCCCTATTACATCCCGAAAGCGCGGTTTGGCTATAAGTATGGGAATGCCGAACTGGTAGACGGACTGGCCCGCGATGGGCTGGTAGACGTATATGACCAGTGTGCGATGGGCGTTTTTGCCGACAGTACCGCTCAGCAGTACGGTATCAGCCGGGAAGAACAGGATGCGTTTACGGTGCAATCGTATCGACGGTCTGAAGCCAGCACGCAGGAGGGCCGGTTCGGGACCGAAATTGTGCCGGTTGAGGTGAGTGGCCGCAAAGGAAGCGTAACGGTAAGTGAAGATGAAGAATATAAAAACGTTATTTACGACAAAATTCCGACACTGAAAGCCGCTTTTACCCCCGACGGAACCGTTACGCCCGCCAGTTCATCGCCCATCAGCGACGGAGCTTCAGCGGTAGTGGTGATGAGCCGCAAAAAAGCCGACGAACTTGGTCTGAAGCCAATAGCCCGGATTCTGGCCTATGCCGACGCCGAACAGGAACCGCAGTGGTTTACGACGGCCCCAACCAAAGCCGTACCACTGGCCCTTGAACGCGCCGGTTTAAAGGCAAGTGACATTGATTTTTTTGAAATAAACGAAGCTTTTTCCGTTGTCCCGCTAACGTTTAGCAAAGTGCTGGAGGTGCCGCAGGAGAAGTTAAATGTTTTTGGAGGGGCCGTGTCGCTGGGGCATCCGCTGGGCGCATCGGGTGCGCGAATCGTGACGACGCTCACCAGCGTATTGCAGCAGAATGACGGTCGCTACGGCGTTGCGGGCATCTGCAACGGCGGTGGGGGCGCATCGGCTATTGTGATTGAAAAGATGTAAAGGTTTGTCGTTTGTGGTTTGTTGTTGATTCTATTGAGTGACACCGGGATAAATCCCGGTGCAAGTCATTCAGCCATATCATTTGCACCGGGATTTATCCCGGTGTCACGTTCCTGACCACCTTTGCCTGACAAACCATGACTACTTTTGCCTGACTATTTTTGCCCACGTATATAGAATGAACGCTATTCAGGAGACTAATTTCCAATTTCCCGGCCAAACGGGGTTTTATCGCGGTAAAGTTCGGGATGTGTATGCGTTCCCGGAGAAACTCGTCATGATTGCATCGGACCGGATTTCGGCCTTCGATGTGGTATTACCCCGCCCTATCCCGTTTAAAGGGCAGGTCTTGAACCAAACGGCAGCCTATTTTCTGCGGGCCACCGCCGATATTGTCCCCAACTGGCTGCTCGATGTGCCCGACCCAAACGCGAGTATTGGCCTCAAATGTGAACCGTATGCGGTCGAAATGGTGGTACGTGGGTATCTGGCGGGCCATGCCTGGCGTGAGTACCGCGATGGGCACCGAACGCTCTGTGGGGTTGCGTTACCCAATGGACTGCGCGAGAATGACAAGCTACCGACGCCCATTATCACACCGTCGACCAAAGCGCACGAAGGACACGATGAAGACATCAGCCGCGAAGAAATTCTGAGCCGGGGTATCGTTTCCGAAAGCGAGTATAGTCAGTTGGAGCAGTATGCACTGGACCTTTTTGCGCGGGGAACAGGCATGGCTGCCGAAAGAGGCCTGATTCTTGTCGACACCAAATATGAGTTCGGCAACCTGAACGGCCGGGTTTATCTAATCGACGAAGTGCATACACCCGACTCCTCCCGGTACTTTTACGCCGACACCTACGAGCAAAATCAGCAGGCTGGACTGACGCAAAAACAATTGTCGAAAGAATTCGTTAGAGAATGGCTAATTGCAAATGGTTTTCAGGGAAAGACCGGCCAAACCGTCCCGGCAATGTCTGACGAGTGGGTGAATCAGATCTCAACGCGGTACATCGAGTTGTTTGAAACCGTTACGGGTCAGTCGTTTCAGCCTGCCGCAGCTACCAATCCGCTCGCTCGAATTGAAGCCGCTGTTTTACGAATAATCAATACCTAACCATAAATGAGTGAACAGGAAAACCAGACTATCCTCTTAGTCACTCGATTCAGTCAAAATTAAATATCCATGAATTACACCATCGAGAAAAACGAACAGTTTGCCCTGATCCGATTAGCCGAAAGTCAGTTTGGAGAAGAGGTAGCTACTGATTTTGACGCACTGAGCCGGGGGCTGTTTCGGGAGGGATACAGCAATATTATTGTTGACATGACACCCTTAGAATCGATTGAACAGGCGGGCCTGATGACGATTCGGAAAGTAAACCGGCAATGCACCAACGAAGTGGGCCTGCTGGTTTTGGTCACGAAAAACGAAGACCTGATTGGCTTTTTAGACGCGGCCCGCATCAGCGACCTAACGATTCTGCCAACGGTGGAAGAAGCAATTGATGCTGTGTTTATGAACGAATTAGAAAACGATTTCCGGAGCGAGCAGGATGATGAGTACGACATCGGAGGGAGTGTCGGCAACGCCGATGCCTAACCCATTACCCCAACAGGCTCACCTACCTTTTTCCCTCACAATCCTGGGGGCCGGTTCGGCTACGCCCACGCTGCGGCTCCACCAAACGGCCCAGTTGCTCACAATCGGTTCGGATTATGTCCTGATCGACTGTGGCGAAGGCACGCAGATGCGGCTGATCGAGCTACGGATTCGACCCGGACGGCTGCGCTATATTTTTATCAGCCACCTGCACGGCGACCATTATTTTGGGCTGGCTCCACTGCTGTCGAGCCTGAATCTGGGCGGACGTACCGAAGATTTATACCTTTTTGGCCCACGTGGACTCGATGAGGTGCTGACGACTATTTTCCGGGTGTCGAACTCCCGGTTAGGCTTTACCCTTCATTTTCAACCCGTTGACCCCGACACCGCTGCTTTATTGCTTGACCATCCACTCATGACCGTGCAGTCGATTCCGCTACAGCACCGAATCGACTGCACCGGGTATCTCTTCCGGGAGAAGCCACAAAAACCCCATTTGCTGCGCCATAAGCTCCCTAATGATGTACCGGTAACGTATTTGAAGCAGTTGAAAGAGGGGCAGGACATTCTGGATGCTGATGGTAACCTGCTTTACGCTGCCGCCGACTATACCGAACCGGGGCCTGCCCCCCGCTCCTACGCGTATTGCTCCGATACCCGCTATGTAGAGGAGTTAGTGCCACAACTGCACGGTGTCGATCTGCTGTATCATGAAGCGACCTTTCTGGAAGACAATGCGCAGCGAGCGGCCGAAGTGTATCATTCTACGGCTAAACAGGCGGCTACCATTGCAGCTAAGGCAGCGATAGGCCGACTCATGATCGGACATTTTTCGTCTCGTTACAAGCAGTTCGATTTGTTCTTAGACGAAGCGCGGACAATTTTCCCGGAAACGTATCTGGCTATCGAGGGAGAAACGACGGCCATTTGAGCGAAGTGGTCAGAAGATAGTCAAAAATGGTCAAGGGTTGGTCAACGGGGCCGCAAAAAAGTTTTTAACGAATCAAAATCCCACTGCTTTAGCTGTGGGATTTTGACCATTCTCTTTTTCATTCATGCAACCGTTTCAACGGTTTTACCTGTAAAAACCGTTGAAACGGTTCGTCTTCACATTTCATTCTCATAAAATCCCACAGCTAAAGCAGTGGGCTATTGGTTTTCAAACCCGTTCTATGAACTGACAAGTTGCAATGACTTGTTTCTGTTTATCTTTAACCCCTAAACCTTATCCATCTATTCATGCTGGCCTTTCGCCTGGGATTTTTAGACATTGGCTGGCTCGACCTGCTCGACATTGGGCTGGTCACGTTGCTGATCTATCAAATTTATAACCTCGTTCGGGGAAGCGTTGCCAGCCGGGTATTCGTTGGTTACTTACTGGTTTATCTGGCGTATCTGGTTGTTAAAGCCCTCGGCCTGAACCTGATGACGACCATTCTGGAGTATTTTATCAGTGTGGGTGCGCTGGCGTTGATTATTATTTTCCAGCACGAGATTCGACGCTTTCTGCTGCTCATTGGCAAATCGACTAACCTCACCAACAACCGCTGGCTTCGGCAGTGGCTCCTGCGCGATGACAGTTCGGCAGAAGGCCGTGCGCCCCTAAAACCCATTCTGGACACCTGTAAAACATTGGGAGCCGAGTTTTCGGGTGGATTGCTGGTGCTCCAGAAAAACGATGATTTAGAGAAATTTGCTCAGTCGGGCGAGGTGCTCGACGCCGACATATCGAAGCCGTTGCTGCTGGCTATTTTTAGTCAGTACAGCCCCTTGCACGATGGGGCCGTTATCATCAGCGATGGGCGCATACGGGCAGCCCGCTGCATTTTGCCTGTCTCGGAAGACGATGAATTACCGCCCTCGCTCGGGTTTCGGCACCGGGCAGCTTTGGGCATGAGCGAAGCGACAGATGCGGCCGTTATCGCCGTTTCGGAAGAGAGCGGACGGTTGTCGCTGGCTCTCAACGGCGAACTATTTACCAACCTAAGCCAGATTGAACTCGAAAGCCGGTTAGAACGATACCTCCACGAGCCTAAAAGCCGGTAGAACGACGGGTGCATTTTCGGTTGTCAGGTGAACAGATGTCATCCTTCCGTTTCGATGACCTAAAAAAGATGACATCTGTTCACCTGACAACCGAAAACGCACCCAACAACAGCAGCCCATTGAGTATAGCAAAAAAGAATGGCCTGTCCGGTATATAAGCCGGGCGGGCCATTCTTTTTCTGTAAAAAGTATTTGGTGGCTTATGGCAAAAATAGGTCAATAAAAACGATCAGGCAGCACAACGCCAAACATACAAGTCAGCGTTTGGGAAACTACTGACTATTCCTGATAATTCATGCCCGTCTCTAACCTTTTTCAATACTCCAGTGCTCTGGGCAGGGCTTTTGCCTGTTCGACAAAGTCACCGATTTGCTCAACCGATGGAGGCCGTTGTGTAAACTGCCGAACGCTGTTTATCTGAATCAGTTTAGCGTGTAGATTTTGGGGGACGCGCTGGGCCAGTTCCACTACGGTATCAACCCCTGCTTCTTCCATAAGGTCGCTATAAACCCGGCCAATGCCTTTTATGCGGGCTAAATCGGCCCGGTTGGCTAACTCCAGTATGGTCTTTGCATCGACGCCACTGGCACTGGCTAATGATTTGCGGTCCGATGGTGTTTTGGCAGCGTCAAGTAACGATTCACCGTCGCTGATGCCCTGCCCTTTGAGGGCGTTTAAAACGGCGTCTGTAATGCCGCGTAGTTCTCCTAACGTAAGGCTCATGTATGGTAAAGTTGGGTGTCAAACGTAAATCGACCTGACCTTCAGGCCACATACTACACTTTTAACGAACAAGGTACTTTCTTCGGGTATCATTCAAAAGAAATTTCTTCTGAACGGTAAAGCTTTCTGGATGCATTTCCGCGAATTCACGCTGCCATTCCTGATAACGGGCCGGTTCTGCCTGTTGAAACTGGCTGGCGTCTATTTTTTTCTGAATCAAATACTCGTCAAAGTTCATCGGCTATTTCTGCCATTTTAACAGAACAAAGTAAACAAATGGTTGCATGATTTCTGTTTCAATAAATTGTATTCATCAAACACTGACAAACTGGCGGAAAAGCAGGTACTCATTCAGGTATAAACCAACATTGGAATAGATCGTGAAGCCGTCCCTGATTACAACTACTCTATTATACGGATGAACACGCAATTTGTAACATTTTCTGACGAGGTTTCGCAACCGGGTCAGGCACCGGAACAGGATGCTCCGTTGCTGGATGCCTACTCAAATACGGTCGTAAATGTAGCCAAAAAAGTCAGCCCATCGGTCGTGCAGATCAAGGTCCACAAGCCATCAGGTCAAGCTACCTCTAACCGGCAAACGCCCCAACGACGCCAGCCCGGACAGGGCGATACGGAGAGTGGCTCCGGTTCCGGTTTCATTATTTCGAGCGATGGCTATATCATCACAAACAACCACGTTGTGGCAGGAGCCTCGAAAATCGATGTTCTCCTACCCGATTCGCGCGAGTACGAAGCGACGTTAATTGGGCGCGACCCCGATACCGATATAGCCGTTCTGAAAATCTATGCCGGTAGTCTTAAAGCAATTCGATTCGCCAATTCAAAAAACCTGCAGGTTGGGCAAATTGCCATTGCCATTGGTAATCCGTACGGATTTCAGTATTCGCTCACGGCTGGTGTTGTCAGTGCGTTGGGTCGAACGTTACGGTCAGAATCGGGTCGATTGATCGACGACGTTATCCAGACCGATGCTGCGCTGAACCCGGGCAATTCGGGCGGGCCGCTGGTGAATTCGGAGGGCGACGTCATTGGCGTTAATACGGCCGTTATTTTACCGGCGCAGGGCATTTGCTTTGCCGTTTCGTCGAATCTGGCTGCGTTGGTCGCTGGAAAACTCATCATGACCGGGCGTGTTCGGCGCGGTTATCTGGGCATTGCCGGACAGTTGATTAACCTCACCGAACGCATTGTGCAGTACAACCAGCTTACGGCCAAAACGGGCGTGATGGTGGTTAGTGTAGAGCCGGATGGCGTAGCCAATAATAGTGAACTGATAGCGGGTGATATTATTGTAGGCTTTGATAATCAGCCGGTTGCATCGGTGGATGACCTGCATCGCCTGTTAACCGACGACACCATTGGTCAGAGTAAGCAATTGACTATCCTGCGAGGCAATCACAAAAAGAGCATCAGAGTAACACCGGGCGAGATTAAATGATGGTCACTTTTTGGCAAGCAAAGCCATGTAAACGTATGTTTGCAGAATGTATGGACAATGTATCCTATAAAATGTGACCAGTAAAAGGTTTTATTATCACATTAACTACTTTACGAACCCATACGTTTTAGCTTGTTTAAATTTCATGTTTCACCATTTATTCTACGTTTTTATGAAACGCTTTTTTCTATTGCTTTTCGTGTTGGGCACTTTTTCGGCTACCGCACAGGAGTACAAACCGTTTAAAGTCAACGTTTCGCTGGGTTATGCCAAAGCATTAGCCAGTGGTGTATCGGGTGGTTTTCTCTTCTCGGTTGAGCCTAAATATGGCCTAAGTGACAATTTCGATGTGGGTTTACGATTAGAGTCAGCGGCCATTGCACGGGATGTAATCATCACAGGAACAAATCCTTATCAAACATTTACGGGTAAAGCCAGCGGGTTCGGATCAGGATTGATTACCGCAAACTATTTGATAGGAACGGGTGGTATTCGCCCTTTTGTTGGTTTGGGTGCCGGTATTTTTCGGCTGGGCGAATCGGATACATTCTCGGTAACGCAAGGACAAAATCCTCCCGAAAACGTACAAGTCACCTCATCAACGCATTTTGGCGGCATGGTCCGGGCTGGCATTAAAACAGGGCACTTTGTTGCCGCTGTTGAGTATAATGCCATTCCAAATACTTCAACCAAATTGTCGAATACCACCATCGACAGCAAGAACGCTTATTTAGGCATTAAAGTCGGTTTCGACATTGGCGGAGGACGGAAGTAAAGAAAGAGCGAAAGAGTGAAAACCATCCGGTAGCACTCTTTCGCTCTTTGACTCCTTCACTCTTTGGGCAAGAGAAGCGGGTGAAACCGAAGGCCTTTTACGCGATTGAATTCCAGCGAAGGAGCCGGAATTTTAAAGAACTGCGCCGTACCAATGAAGCGTTGCAACGACGGAGAAAACGTGCTGATGCGGGATAAATCAGCGTCGGGCGAGAGAAAAAATTGCCGGTATCGCTCGAATTTTATTTGTTTTCCATTGGCATCAAAAGCCGGTGGATTTTCGTGTCCGCCCGTCATGCCACTGCCACTATAGCCCACATCCAGATTAAGCCAGCGCGGAAAATCAGGCCCGACCGGAAATACCGACGCCAAATTGACCGACAGCCAGTACTGCTGCCCGTTATAGTCTTTCAGCATCTGCTGACCCGTTGTTTTGCCGAGTAAGTTCGGTCGATAGGGCGGGAATATCGTTTTCCGAAACCCGTATTTCATGCTCACCACCTGCTGCCCGGCTCCGAACTGCTGCCCGACAAACAGGGCTGTTCCGGCTACGTTGGCAAACATATCTCCTTTTGAGAATCCCCACCCTTCGGCATGTCCGTCGTATACTTCGAGCGTGGTTTGGAACAGCAGAGCCAGCAAACCGCCTGTGAGGATGCTGGCCCGCTCGTCAACGCCACTCCAGCGCATTAGTTCGTAGCCACCCCGGCTCATGCAATAGGCCGTTGCGGTATGCCCTACTTTATCCATCTGGAGCCACTCCCGATTGTCGTTGAAGCTATGAAACGGCACTTTTTTCTTGTACCATTGCTTACGAAGCATGAGCAGCGTAATCGTGTAAAAAGCCGCCGTACCAACCAAAACACCAATAAACCGCCCCTGATTAATTCCTGATTGGTCAGGAATGGCGGGCACAACGGGCGTCGGCTGCGCCCGAACGGACTGGCTGAGCAACAGGATACACAAACAAAGCAGTCCTGCGGTCCTGATTCGGTCTTTCATGGGTTAAAAGTATCAAAAATCAGGTTGCAATCCGGTAACCAAACAGATGTCATCTTTTCCTATCAACAGCCAAAAAAAGATGACATCTGTTTGGTTACCTGCGTTCTAACCAGAAATTCACCCGTTACAGCATAGAAAAATGCGAATTAAACGCAATAAAATGCATCGTTTCTGAACATCAGAAGCCCCAATTTTGTAAGTAAAAAAACGAATACATTCCGGCCTATTCAAATCATGGCGAAACGTACTAAATCCGCAGAAAAAGGCCCCGACGTCGTGTTAATCGGGGCGGGTATCATGAGTGCCACATTGGGCGTGATGCTGAAAGAACTGCAACCCGACATTACCATCGAAATTTACGAACGCTTAGACAGTGCGGCTGCTGAGAGTTCGGACGCGTGGAACAATGCCGGAACGGGCCACTCTGCTTTCTGCGAACTGAATTACACGCCCGAACAGGAAGACGGCTCCATCGACCCATCGAAAGCGATTAAAATTGCCGAATCCTTCGAGTTGTCGAAACAGTTCTGGTCCTTTCTTATTCAGCAAGGGTTTCTACACGATGCACCCAATTTCATCCGGTCCATTCCGCACATGAGTTTTGTTTGGGGCGACGAGAACGTGGCCTATCTGCGAAAACGGTATGACGCTCTCCAGCAGAATTACCTGTTTCATGGTATGCAGTATTCCGAAGACCCGAACCAATTAGCCGAGTGGATGCCATTGGTAATGGAAGACCGCGACCCGGACCAACCCGTAGCCGCTACGCGCATGGACATCGGCACCGACGTGAATTTCGGGACGCTGACCCGCGCCATGTTCCGCCGATTGTATGACATGCCGGGCGTTAAACTGCATTTCGCCCACGATGTGCGCGACATCTGGCGGTCGAAAACGCTCGGTGGCTGGAAGCTGAAAGTCGAGAACGTAACGACGAATCAGGAACGCGAGATACAGACTAATTTCCTGTTCATTGGCGCGGGGGGCGGTTCGTTGCGGCTGCTCGAAAAGTCGGATATTCCCGAAAGTCGCGGGTTTGGCGGTTTCCCCGTGAGTGGGCAATGGCTCAAATGTGTCAACCGCGAGGTTGTGGAACGGCACCAGGCAAAGGTCTACGGCAAAGCGTCGGTGGGTGCTCCGCCCATGTCGGTGCCGCACTTGGACACCCGCATGATTGATGGCAAACGCGAATTGCTCTTTGGTCCCTACGCCGGTTTTTCGACCAAATTCCTGAAAAGCGGTTCGTATATGGACCTGCCGAAGTCCATTCAGTTGAGCAACATGGCCCCTATGCTGATGGCGGGTTTGCACAACGTTTCGCTCACCAAATACCTCATTCAACAAGTGTTGCAATCGCCCGAAGACCGGTTGAATGCCCTCCGCGAATACTATCCTGATGCGCAATTGAACGATTGGGAACTGGAAATTGCCGGTCAGCGGGTGCAGGTAATCAAGAAAGATGACGAGGAAGGCGGTGTGCTTGAATTCGGCACCGAAGTGGTGAGTTCGGCAGACGGCAGCATTGCGGCCTTGCTGGGTGCGTCGCCGGGAGCATCTACCGCCGTGTCCATCATGCTTGACCTGCTGAAGCGTTGCTTCCCGGAGCAATTACAAACCGAATCCTGGCAGCAGAAACTGAAAGAAATGATACCAAGCTACGGACAGATTCTGGCCAACAACCCGGAACTTGGTCAAGCTCTCCGCAGGCAAACGAGCGAGGTGCTGGGCTTAGGCACGTATGAATTTACGGCGAGTGAGAAAGAATAGACGGCTGGTCTGAAATGAAAAATGCCGATAACCATATCAGGTTATCGGCATTTTTCATAGCGAATGAAGTCCTTTACTTCGATGCCGTGGCTGCGGGTGTGCTGGTATTCCAGATGTCGCGGTGAAGTTTCCAGTCACCGTTTTCCTTCTTCCAGACAACGATATACTTACCCATATCAATCTGCGCGTCATTTGCTCCGTAAAGCGTATATCGCCCTGTTTCAACGAGTTGATTACCTCCCTGTTCGGCTTCAACGGTTTCGAGTTTGACCCGTTTGATTCCTGCGTCATAACCCCCTTTCCAGAAAGTGCTAATGGCGGCATTTCCCTGAACGACTTCACTGCCGGGCGGCAAGAGAGTAGCGTCGCTCGTGTACAGACTGCCCATAGCTGTAGCCCCTTTCTGAAACGCATCCATAAATTTTTGATTAGCGGCCATAATATCCGCCTTCATGTCCTTCTGAGCAAAGACCGACAGGCTGGTCAGCAGAATTAATGCAGAAGAAATAAATACCTTGCGCATGAGTGTAAGTTTTTGATTATGAGGACAAACATGAACAATTGCACTGGAAATCCGACTTCTTCTTCCCGCATATCGCCACTCATGTTAGTTAACGGTAGCTTAACTATTATCAGTCGCGCAACTCAGAGACTTTTCTAATTACAACCTTCGTATTTCCATTAGTTTGCTAACTCACTCGTCAAAAAAAGCATTATCAACTTCTTTCAGTTCTATCTTCGCTATCACCCGAACACCAACGTTATGATCAATCATGTAATTAGCTAATTGTTCCCCATCAATAAGAACAATTTTCTTATCGGTATGATACCTGACAAAGTCAATAGCACCCTGTGTAAAACGACTGGTAGTTATAAAAACGCCTTTACTGGTTTTGCTGCCCATTGCGCCAGCGAAACTCTGTAATGTTGGCCGGTCAATATTATCTGCCCGTTTTTTGGCCTGAATGTAAATTTTATCTAAACCAAGAATGTCCTCATTAATAATACCGTCTATTCCTTCGTCATTAGTGCGTTGAGTAACTCGACCTGCTTCGGCAAATGAACCACCGTAGCCCATACTTAGTAAAACTTTCACCACTAAATCCTCGAAAAACTGCCAGGTATTTGCCTTGACCCTCAGTAATAAATCCTGTACAAGCAATTGGCGTAACTGCTGATTTGCCCGTTCAATAATTTCCTTTGGATCAGATTGGCTTATTTCCTGCGATATCTCGCCTACACCTGAAATTGTCGGCTGTATTTCATTTACTATAGGTTTGGAGAACAATACATATTCGGGATATTGCCGAAGGAAGGCTATATTGATAAAGGCGGGGTTTTGGGCAAGTACTAAGCGCCCTTTATCTGTTATTTTAAAATATGAACGTCTTGGCGATTCAAGTAATCCAGCTTTTAAGATGTGCGTTTTTGTCCAGGCAACACGATTATCAAATACTCGTTGCGTTCCGGATGGAAGCAATTCCTGCCGGTCGGAATCAGTTAAATTAAATAGTTTGGCTAAAGCATCCACAGCTTCACGAGGAGTATGCTCTTTTCCATCCGCACTGAACTTAAGCAGCGGCAGCATTAACGATTGAAAGTCAGGTACGGGCATGAAATAAAGATAGACTAACAAAAAAATGTCGGGAGTTTCCTCCCGACACCAAATGTATAACAAACGAAATTAATTTATCGGCTTCTCTATTCCATCACCATTTCAGTATGGGCCGGAGCTTCGATTTTCTTGCCGATAAACAGCAACAGCAACGGTACGCAGACTAAGAAAAACGCACCGATAACCAGAAATGCATCGGCGTAGGTCATCACCAACGCCTGCTTGATAACGGCTCCCTGCATAACACCATAGGCTTTGCTGGTGGCCGCCACCAGGGCATCACCTTTCGAGAGAAACAGACTCGTGTACTGCTTGATCCGCTCAACCGATAAGGGGTTATAGACCGAGACATTATCGCCCAGCCGCGACGCATGGAACATGGTGCGCGTTGAGATGTAGGTCGTCATGATGGCCGTTCCGAATGTACCGCCCAACTGACGAATCATCCCCGTGAGGGCCGAACCCTGGGGAATTTCGATGTTTTTCAGGTCTGATAACGTGATGGTTGTCAGCGGAATAAAAATCAATCCCATGCCAACGCCCCGAATGATGAGCGGCCAGAAGAAATAATCGGGGCCAGCCGCTAAGCTGATGGCCGACAAATCGAAGCAGAAACCGAAGAACAACAGGAACCCAAGGGCAGCATACCAGATGGGCGAAATGTAGTTCTTACTAAGCAGCCCCCCCACTACGGGCATCATCATACCGGTAGCAATTGAACCGGGCATGAGCAGCAATCCGGTCTGACTGGCGGTGAACCCCAGAATGGTCTGACAGAAAACCGGAATGATAAAGACCGACGCAAACAAGCCGAAACCCAAAATGAAATTGAACAGTGTACCGACTGCGAAGCGACGCTGACGCAGTAGTCGCAAATCGAGAATGGGCAGTTTAACGGCCAATTGCCGCCAGATAAAGCCAACCAGCCCGACGCCTGCCGCAATGGACATGCCCAGAATGAACCGTGAATCGAACCAGTCTTTCTCTTCGCCTTTTTCCAGGATGATCTGTAGCCCACCGATACCCATAATCAGCAGAATCAGGGCTAACCAGTCCATCTTGCCCGCCACCATCTTCTCGGCTGGCTCCTTAATATAGGAATAGGTCATGAACGTAGCCAGAATTCCGAACGGGATGTTGATGTAGAACACCCAGTTCCACGACAGGTTATCGGTAATATACCCGCCAAGCGTCGGGCCAATGGACGGGCCAATGATGACGCCCATTCCGAAAATAGCATTGGCAATGCCTAAGTCCTCCTTCGGAAACGTCTGAATCAGAATGGATTGCGCTGTTGTTAGCAGCCCTCCCCCACCGATTCCCTGCACTACCCGAAAAAACACCAGTTCCCACACGTTGGTGGATGTGCCGCAGAACACGGACGCAATGGTGAATAAAATAATGGATGCGGCAAAGTAATTCCGGCGACCCAGTTTGGCAGTGAGCCATCCCGACATGGTAATCATGACGGCACTGGCGGCAGCATAGCCCGTAACGACCCAGCTAATATCGCCAAGCGATGCGCCGAGATTACCCATCATTTGGTTCAGCGTTACGTTCACAATCGACGAGTCGATGGTTTGCAGCAGAGCCGCCGTTGTAACCGTCAGAACGACGATCCATTTATCAAAACCTAATTTCTTCATAGTGATTTTAATAGAACGCTGATTTTTATGACTGATATGATTATTGTGATAAATCATAACCCATCTTATCAATCATAAAAGTCAGCGTTCCATTGATAAATTTAGGTTAGTCATATGCTTTACTTCTGCAAATCAACCGCAACCGTCGCACTCATGCCGGGGCGGAGTTTGGCGTACAGCGGGCTGTTTTTGTCAAGGTCAATGCGAACCGGAATACGTTGCACCACTTTTACGTAGTTGCCCGTGGCATTGTCGGGGGGCAGCAGGGTAAATTTTGCACCCGTAGCACCGGCAAATGAGCCGACATGACCGACCAGTTTTTCGCCTTCAAACGCATCGACATCAATTTCCACGACCTGACCCGCCTGCATCTGCTTCAACTGCGTTTCTTTGAAATTGGCCGTAACCCACAAGGTCGAGTTACCCACCACCGAGCAGAGCGACTGTCCGGCCTGAACCAACTGGCCTACCTGCACTGCCCGTTTGGAAACGACACCCGAAACCGGCGCCCGAACAACCGTATAGGATAGTTGCAGCGCAGCCATATCTAAGTCGGCTTGCCGCTGTTTGATGGTCGACTGAGCCACCGAAATCTGGCCTTCGGTAGCCCGACGCTGCGAACTCGTAACGCCCGTTTGCGTACCGGCCGCACTCACCTGCGACTGAGCCGTTTGCAACTGGGCCTGAGCCGCCTGTAGTTGTGCCTGAGCCGCATCGCGCTCCGCCTGAACCGCGTCGAATTGCTGTTGCGGAACCGTTTTTTCGGCCAGTAACCGGCTGTAACGGTCAAAGTCCTGAGCCGCTTTGCGGGCACGCGCCTGAGCCGCCGATACGTTAGCCTGCGCAGTAGCCACCTGATTACGAGCCGTTTGTACACTCGCCTGCGAGCTTTGTACCGTTGCCGACGCTACGTTTACCTGCGAGCGCGAAACCCCGGCAGCCGCCATTGCACTTTGCAAAGCCGCTTCGGCCTGCGCCACCCGGATGCGATAGTCAGCATCGTCTAACACAATAAGCGTATCGCCTTCTTTTACGAACTGATTGTCTTTGAAGCGAATCGCTTTTACATACCCACCCGCTTTGGGAATAACCGGGTTTACGTCGCCATCAATCTGGGCATCGTCGGTCGTTTCATGACGTTGCAGATAGCGGAATTCACTGTAACCAAAGAAGAGCGCAACGGCCAGAATAAGGACGCCCCCTACCCGAAATAATGTTTTGGTATTCATGGTTGTATTGTCTGTCGAAACAAAAATTAATTAAGATTATTGCCCGTCGCTTTCAATAGCCGCTGATAGGCTAATTGAGCATCGACAGTTGCGTTGATGACATTGAGTTGTGCCTGTAACAGAAAACTGTTGGCTTCCAGCAGGTCGGTCGAGCCAACCAGCCCGTTGCGAAAGCGGGATTCGGTCAGGCGATAATTTTCCTGCGCCTGACCGACGGCGGTTTGGATAACATTTTGCTGCTCCAGAGCCAGTTGGTAATTATTATAAGCCGTTACCACTTCCGACCGAATCTGGTCCGTTTGCTGCTGTCCTTGGAGCGTTGCCTGGTCGATGGCCGTTTTCGCGCTGTTGAGTTTCCCTTTCAGGTTATAAAGCGAACCAATGTTATAGGTCAACCCCGCGCCCACGTTCCAGGCACTGATAAACGACTTTGCTTCGGGAATCACGCGAGCCGTTGGGTTGATGTAATTGTACCCCGTCGATACGCCTAAGTGCGGGTACATACTGCTCTTCGTATTACGCAGCATCGCTTCCGCCGACTGTACGCGCAATGCGTTGGCCTGTACTTCAGGGCGACCCTGCACGGCCTGCGCCAGAAAATTGCTGACCGGCTCAGCCGTAACAACCGGATTTGCCAGCGTTGTATCGACGGTTATGATCTGGTCGTCGGGCAGGCCAACGAGCAGGTTGAAATTATACAGGGCCGTTTGCCGGGCCTTGTCGACCTGTAGGCGGCTTAGTTGCAGGTTGTTTTTCTGCAACTGGATTTTCAATACTTCATTCGCCGTCACAACACCTTCTTTCTGGAGGTTCTGCGCATCGCGCTCTTTTTCGTCGAACTGCCTGATATTCTGTTCAATAACGGTGGTTGAACGGATCAACTTAACGATGTTGTAATACGCATCCGTAACGGTATAAACCAGTTCGGAACGATTCCGCCGACCATCCAACTGGCTGGCCTTTGCCAGTAAATCTGCCGATAGTTCAGCCGATTTTTCGGCAAATCCGCCAAAAACTTCTTTGCTAACCGTGACCCCGCCGATGGTCGCATTGAACGCACCCGCCGGAATGGAAGCGAGTGCTTTTCCGTCGCTCCCCTGCCCGAACGCAAACGGGCCGGTTAGGCTATACCGCGAATAGGCCAGCGATGCGTTGGCCTGTGGTAAACTGCGGTCTTTTGCCTCCTGCGAACGCGCTTCGGCAGCCTGCGTCCGCGAGTCGGCCAATTTAATTCCCTTATTATTTTGCAAAGCCAGTTGAATGGCCCGGTCCAGCGGGAGTGTGGATGGTGCTGACTGCCCGGCTGCAAGACCCAAACCGGCCAGCCATACCCCGACGCCCATTACGTACTTTTTCATGTTAACGATTTCTAATTTTATTCAGGAGTGTATTCATTATCCGTACTTCTTCGTCGGTCAGGTGGCTGACGACGGACTCAAAATCTTTAAACTCAACCGCAACCATCTCGACAAATCGGTGTGACTCTTCGGTAAGCCGTAGATTCACCCGCCGACGATTTTGCGGGTCGACCTCGCGCACAATCAGGTTTTTCGCAACCAGCCGGTCGGTGAGCCGGGTCATATCCGAGTTCACATCGGCCATTTTCTCTTTCAGCTCACCGGCAGTCAGGCTGTTTGGATATACTTCTGAGAGTCGGCGTAAGGTTATGTACTGTTGCACCGACAGATCGAACGGTGCCAGTTTTTGCCCAAAATGGTTGAATATATACCCATCCGTTTTGTGCAGATTGGCAATTAACTGGTGGTATTCATTGCGAATTAATTTATCCATGTTTTCGGAAGGGTTTGACAAATGTATAACCAATATTTGTTTAAACAAATTTCGTTTAAACAATATAAATTTAACAGAATTCACTGCGAATTGCCTGATAAAGTGAATTCTCTTCCCTAAGTACAAGAAAATCCGCTGATGAGAATAATACAATTAGATTTTGAGGCTTACAGATATCTTATTCCCCGATTTAAGTCCCCGCAGAATCGTGAATTTTAATGGGATTTTAAGGTCGTACTGAACGGCGGAGCAACGAAAACCCCGTTGCGGCCGACGCAACGGGGTTTTATGACTTACCATAAAATGCAGACTAAAGACTACTTCACCTCGCCGACCATATCCTCCGGCTTCACCCATTCGTTAAACTCTTCTTCGGTCAGATAACCGAGTTTGAGGGCGGTTTCTTTTAAAGTAGAGCCGTTTTTATGAGCGGTCTGGGCAATCTCGGCGGCTTTGTAATAGCCAATTTTGGTATTCAGGGCCGTTACCAGCATCAGCGACGAGTCGACGTGTTTTTTGATGTTGGCCTCAATCGGTTCGATACCCTCAGCACACTTGTCGTTGAATGATACGCATACATCGCCGATGAGCCGAGCCGAGTGCAGGAAGTTAAAAATCATGACCGGCTTGAACACGTTCAGTTCAAAATGACCACTCATGCCGCCAATATTGATCGCTACGTCGTTGCCCATCACCTGCGCGGCTACCATGGTCATGGCTTCGCACTGCGTTGGATTTACTTTGCCCGGCATAATGGACGAACCCGGCTCATTATCGGGAATGTGCAATTCGCCAATGCCCGCACGGGGGCCGCTCGACAGCATCCGAATGTCATTTCCGATTTTCATCAGGCTGGCGGCAACGGTTTTCAACGCACCGTGCGCTTCGACAATGGCATCATGAGCGGCCAGTGCTTCAAACTTATTTTCGGCGGTAATGAACGGCAGACCCGTTACGCTGGCGATGTGCTTCGCTACATTTTCGGAGTAGTTCGGGGGCGTGTTGATGCCCGTTCCAACCGCCGTACCGCCGAGGGCCAGTTCGCTGAGGTGAGCCAGCGAATTGTTGATCGCCCGAAGGCCGTGATCGAGTTGCGAGACATAGCCCGAAAACTCCTGTCCAACGGTCAGCGGTGTAGCATCCATGAAGTGCGTCCGCCCGATTTTAACAACGTGCATAAACGCTTTGGACTTAGCCGCCAGCGTATCGCGCAGTTTGGTAATACCCGGAATCGTTACATCTAACAGAATTTTATAGGCCGCAATGTGCATGGCCGTCGGGAACGTATCGTTGCT
Source organism: uncultured Spirosoma sp. (assembly GCA_964244845.1). Classification (GTDB taxonomy): domain Bacteria; phylum Bacteroidota; class Bacteroidia; order Cytophagales; family Spirosomataceae; genus Spirosoma. The sequence continues at coordinate 462,948 of CAXTKE010000003.1, read as the reverse complement.
CGACTGCGACTTGTTCACATCGTCGTTGGGGTGTAAAAACTTTTTTTCGTCGGATAACTGACCGCCGTTCAAAACGTGTCCACGGTAGGCAATAACCTCATTCACGTTCATGTTCGACTGCGTACCCGACCCCGTTTGCCAGACCACCAGCGGAAACTGATCGTCTAATGTTCCGGCCAGAATTTCGTCGCAGGCGCGGCCAATGAGGTCACTTTTCTCTTTCAACAGCACACCCGCGTCGAGGTTAGTGAGGGCAGCGGCTTTTTTGAGATACGCAAACGCCCGGATAATCTCGCGGGGCATTTTATTGATGTCCTGAGCAATTTTAAAATTTTCGATAGAACGCTGGGTTTGTGCGCCCCAATACACATTGGTCGGCACCTGAACCTGGCCCATGGTGTCTTTTTCGATACGGTATTCCATGAATAAAGAATGAAAGAGTGAAAGAGTGAAAGGGCGAATGGCTGACGCGAGTTTTTTTCGCTCTTCACTCTTTCGCTCTTTCACTCTTTGATATGACTGCAAAGGTAGAACTGAAAAACAATTTGCGTGTATCGTTTTTTGGGCTGGGCTGAATTCTTACTTTTGACATTCTGAACAGACCCCACGCTTCGGTGTTTGACCGGTGTAGTATAAGACTACGTCACTGGCCGAATACGCCAACCAATAAAAAAGTAGAATCCCGTGGGTTACTTTTTCAATAACAGCGCATTAAGGGGTAGAAACAATCGTCAACCTGACTTAAATTCATTTTACTCATGAAAAAATCTGCATTCTTCCTACTCTCGATTTTGGCTTTAGCATCGGGCTGTTCCAGCACAAAAAAGGAATCGACCGAATCGAGCGCGACGGTAACCGACACGACCTCAACGATGAGCACCGACTCAACAACGATGAGTAGTGATTCGGCCTCAACCATGTCGAGCGACACAACCAAGAAAGATTCGATCAAGTAATCGTCTTTCTTTAGGTTTGTTAAAACGCCAAAAACCGCCCAAATGGACGGTTTTTGGCGTTTCTAAGAAGTTATATGACTCTTAATAACTTTATTTTTGTGTCAGCAACTCAGCCGCTTTTTCATCGACGAGCCAAACCAAATCGCCTGTCGGCTTGATTACCTGCGACGGGTATTTATCGGGGTTGTAATCGCCTTCCAGCACTTCTTTCAGCGGTTCAGCTTTTTTAGGGCCAGCCACCAAAAACAACACACACGACGCCCGATTGACAACGGGCGCGGTCAGCGTCAGGCGATACATAGTCTGTTGTGTCAAAAAGTAAGCTTTCGTCCAGGCGGTTTGCTCATGCACGACCTCCGTACCGGGAAACAGCGAGAGCGTATGCCCATCGTCGCCCATGCCGAGCAGGACCAAATCAAACGTTGGGCGGGTGTTCTCAGGCGACGCATCACCGAAGTAGTTGTGCAGAATCCGATCATAGTCGGCGGCAGCGGGGTCGGGTTCGAGGTCGGTGCGCCAGACATGAATCTGGTCTTCGGGCGTGTAAACGTGCCCAAGTAGTGTGTCGTAAGCCATGCCCGCATTACTCTGCTCATCGTCAATGGGCACGTAGCGTTCATCGCCCCAAAATACGTGCAGTTGCAGCCAGGGAATCTGATCGATGTAAGGCGATTTTGCCAGCAGTTCATGCAACGCTTTAGGGGTGCTCCCACCCGACAGCGCAATGGTAAACCGGTCCTGTTTTTTCAGCACCTCCCGAATGCGCTTCGTAATAAATTCAGCGGCTGCTTTGGCAAGTTCAGCCGGGTTTTTCTTGATAATCAGTTGCATACCAAAATTGCTTACACAAAATCTTCGCGCATGGGCGTAAATACATCGACTAACTCGCCAGCCTCCACGCAAACGGCACCGTGCCACACATTCGGTGGAATGTAGTAGGCATCACCTGCCCTTACGGTTCGGGTTTCATCGGCAATCAGGATAGAAAACGCGCCACTGGCTACGTAACTCATCTGCGTGTGCGGATGGCTATGAGCCGCCCCAATGCCGCCCGTCTCGAAGGCAACTTTCACCATCATCAGGGTAGCATCGTAGGTCATGATTTTGCGTTTCACGCCTTCGGCCACCGGCTCCCACGGCAGGGATTGATCGTCAACGAAAAGAGCAGCGAGTTGGGTGGGCATAGTGTTCGTGGTTTGTGGTTTGTTGTTGGCTGACCGGTTCGCTTTGGTCCGGCATTTCGGTGGAGCATGAGTTAGTGACGCCGGTCAGGTGACCACAAACCACGAACAACAAACTACTCAATCATCCACTGAAAGCCATCTTTCTCAACGAGTTGTGTGGCGGCTTCCGGCCCCCATGATCCGGGAGTGTAGTTTGGAAATTCGGGCGTTTCGGCTTCCCAGGCCTCCAGAATTGGCGTCACAATTTTCCAGGCGGCTTCGACCTGATCGGCCCGCATGAAGAGCGTCGCATCGCCGGTCATAACATCAAGCAGCAGCGTTTCATACGCTTCCGGCTCCTGCCCGTCATAGGCGTCTTTGTAGCTGAACACCATTTCGACAGGGTCGATGGCGAGGGTCTGACCAGGTCGTTTCGCCTGAAACCGAAGCCGAATATCCATATCGGGCTGAATGCCAATGATTAAGCGGTTCGACTGCCAGTTAGCCGTTGCCTCCGTAGGGAAAGCGTAGTAGGGCGCGGGCTTGAACTGAATGGTAATGATGGTTGCTTTTTCGGGTAGCGACTTTCCGGTTCGCAGGTAGAACGGCACATCTTCCCACCGCCAGTTGTCGACGAAAAGTTTGATGGCGGCAAAGGTTTCCGTTGCCGAATCCGGTTTTACGCCCTCCTCTTCCCGATAGCCGGGAATATCCTTTCCATCTTTTTTACCGGGTCCATATTGCCCCCGCACGGCCATGTCTTTTACCTCTTCGGGTTTGATCCGACGAATGGCGTTGAGCACATCCACTTTCTTGTTCCGCACTTCGTTGGCATCGAACGAGATGGGGGCTTCGGTTGCCACCATGCACAGCATCTGAAGCAGGTGATTCTGGATCATGTCGCGTAGCGCACCCGACCCTTCGTAGTAGCCGCCCCGCCCTTCGAGACCAACCGTTTCCGACGCGGTAATCTGCACATATTCGACATAACGGCGGTTCCAGATGGGTTCAAACAGCGAATTGGCAAACCGGAGAGCCAGAATATTCTGGACCGTTTCCTTCCCTAAATAATGGTCGATGCGGTAAATCTGCTCTTCGGCAAAAAGGCCACCGAGCAGTATATTCAGTTCCTGAGCCGTTTTGAGATCACGGCCAAATGGTTTCTCGACCACAATCCTGACCCGCGATTTGTCCCCACAAAGCGACAGTTTACCGAGGTTGGTGGCAATGCCCGGCACTAACTGAGGAGCTACGGCTAAATAAAATACAACGTTGGCCTGCACACCCCATTCGGCCTCTTTTGCCGATACGAAATCAGACAGTTTGGCGTAGGCTCCGGCGTCTCCGGCATCCATTGGCAGATACGATACGGCGGGCGAAAACGCTTTCCAGGCGTCGTCGGGGCCGTTTTTACGGCGGGAGAACGATTGTACGCCTTCCAGCAAACGTTCCCGAAAGGAGTCATCGGTATACGGACTGCGACCCAGCCCGACAACGGCAAACCGGTCGGACAGGTACTTGTCGAGGTATAAATTGTAGAGCGCAGGGGTTAGCTTGCGGAGGTTCAGGTCACCGCTGCCGCCAAAAATGAATAAGATGGTAGCAGCCGGACGCTGATTGGTAGCTGGAATCATGAGTCTATTGTCTTTCCAGGCCGCAAATTACCCATCGGCCGTGTTCAGAACAAGTTTACCGAATTAAGGTTTCATGTTAGCGACCGATTCTGCTACTTTTGACCCTTGTTTACATTCCGTCTATTGACTCATGAAAATTGCCATTGGCTCCGACCACGCCGGTTTCCGTTATAAAGAAGCCATCAAACAGTTCCTCATCACCCTCGGCCACGAGGTCATTGACAAAGGCACGTATGCCGAAACACCCTCCGTCGATTACCCGGTTTATATTCGCCCCGTTGCCGAAGCCGTTGCGGCTGGCGATGTTGACCGGGGCGTTGTGCTGGGCGGTTCGGGCAATGGCGAGGCCATGATGTCCAACCGCATCAAAGGCGTTCGGTGCGGACTGTGCTGGAATGAAGAATCGGCCCGCCTGTGCCGACAGCATAACGACGCCAACGTCATCTCGATTGGCGAACGGATGATGTCGGAAGAAACTGCTCTGAAACTAATTCAAATCTGGCTCGATACGCCCTTCGAGGGTGGCCGACACTTAGGCCGGATTCAGCAATTAGATAAGTAGTCAGAAGTGGTCAGGTAATGGTCAAAAGTGGTCAAGGATTGCCAGGTAATTGCCTGACCACTTTTGACTACTACCTGACCACTTCCTGACCACACTTCACCCTCACCCCTGCGCCAATGGCTATTCTCTGGAAATACCTCAAGCCGTATCGCTGGCTGGCCGCGCTGGCTCTTGTTCTGGCGGGCGGTGCGCAGATTTTAGCGTTGGTTGACCCGATCATCTTCGGAAAACTGATTGACCAATACGCCACAAATCCCGGCCATAAAACAGATTCGGAGAAAATCAGGGGCGTATTGTCCCTGTTGGCCATAGCCGTTGGCGTGGCTGTTCTGTCGAACATCATCAAAGCATTTCAAGAGTACGTTACCCGGTTGGTTGTTCAAAAATTCGGGACCGATATTTTTAATGACGGGCTTAAGCAAACGTTGCGGCTGTCGTATCAGGAGTTTGGCGATCAGAGCAGCGGAGCCACGCTGTCCATTCTGCAAAAAGTCCGCACCGACACCGAGAAGTTCATCAATTCGTTCGTCAATATCCTGTTTTCATCCATCGTTGGCATCGGTTTTCTGACCTGGTATGCCGTTACGAAGCACTGGGCACTTGTTCCGGTATTTCTGATTGGCGTACTGCTCCTCGGCGGACTGACGGGCTTGCTGAGTGCCCAAATCAAGACGACCCAACGGGCCATAAACCGGGAAACGGCCCTGCTGTCGGGCGTCATCACCGAATCGCTGCGAAACATTGAACTCATCAAAAGTTTAGGGCTGACGTTTCCCGAAATCCGGCGGCTTAAAGTCCAGACCGGACGCATTTTCGATCTGGAAATGTTTAAAGTGAAGCGGGTACGGCTGTTATCGTTCTGGCAAAGTACTACGCTCAACATCCTGAAACAATCCGTGCTTTTCACGCTGTTATGGTTGATCTTCCGCAACATTCTGAGCACCGGCGAACTGATTTCCATGCAGTTCATTTCGGTCGCGATCTTCAACCCATTGCAGGAATTGGGCAACATTATTCTGGCGTATCGGGAAGCCGAAGCGGGCCTGAACAGCTTCGATCAGTTAATGCAAAAACCCATTGAACGGAATCCTGATGAGGCTATTGTGGTGGGACCGCTCGAAAAATTGCGCTTTGACGACGTGATTTTCCGGCATAAAGGAGCTAACCAGAACGCCATCGACGGCGTTTCGTTTGATGTTACCCTCGGCGACACCATTGCGTTTGTGGGGCCATCCGGTTCGGGAAAATCCACGATGGTGAAATTACTGGTTGGCCTGTACCGGCCCGTTGGCGGTGAAATTTATTACAACGACATCTCCACAAAAGACATCCGGTTCAACCCCATGCGTCGGCAAATTGGCTTCGTTACGCAGGACACGCACCTGTTTAACGGCAGCATCCGCGAAAACCTGTTGTTCGTAAAACCCGATGCTACCGAAGCCGAAATGCTCGACGCGCTCGACAAGGCGGCCTGCGACCACCTTCTGGCCCGTTCGGAAAAAGGCCTTGATACGCAAATTGGCGAAGGGGGCCTTAAAATGTCGGGGGGCGAAAAACAACGGTTGTCCATTGCCCGCGCCCTTGTCCGAAACCCCCGGCTGCTGATTTTTGACGAAGCCACGTCGGCCCTCGATTCGCTGACCGAAGAAGAAATTACGGATACCGTTCGGAGCGTATCGGCACTGAATGAGCAGATCACTATTCTAATTGCCCACCGGCTTTCGACAATCCTGCACGCCAACACGATTTTTGTGCTGGAGCGGGGAAAGATTGTCGAAACGGGCAGTCATGATGAATTAGTTGCGCAAAAAGGGCTTTATTATGCCATGTGGCGGCAGCAAATCGGGGAACGCCGAACAATGCCCATTGACGCATAACCCACTGCGTTAATGAATACAGGCCTTTCGCTTCGAGCCGTGCCACGGTTCTAAACCGTGGCACGGCTCGAAGCGAAAGGCCTGGAATAAAAAAAGCCCATTATGAATAAACGTGCCCGGCAGGTCAGCTACTTTTTGTCCAGTCAGTATTTCTCCGACGGGCTGCGAATCACGCTGGCTATTCTGCTGCCGTCGCTGGTGCTGGCTCAATTCGGGCAACTCCAAACGGGCATGGCTATGTCGCTGGGGGCACTAAACGTAAGTTTGAGCGATGCTCCCGGCCCAGTCATGCACCGCCGGAATGGCATGGCTGCTACCGTACTGATCGCGTTTCTGGTGACGTTCACGACGGGTTTTGCCCGCATGAATCCGTACACGCTGGGAATTGAGGTGCTGCTGTTCAGTTTTTTCTTCTCGATGTTCGCCATCTGGGGCAACCGGGCTACGTCGGTCGGAACGGCGGCTTTATTAATTATGATTCTGATGCTCGACCGCCCCCTCAACGCTGCCGGGGTAGTGCGCGAAAGCGGGCTGGTGCTGGCCGGTGGCCTCTGGTACATGACCATCAGTTTACTGGCATCCCGGCTCCAGCCCTACCGATTGGCACAGCAGGCCCTGGGACAATGCATCCATGAAATTGCCAAACTCATGGCCATCAAAGCGGATTTCTACACACTCTCCACCAGTTTAGATGACGACTACCGGCGACTGATTACGCAGCAGGTAGCCGTGAGTGAGAAGCAGGACGCCGTTCGGGAGGTTTTGTTCAAAAGTCGGCGCATCGTAACCGAATCTACCCAAACGGGCCGCGTGTTACTGCTCACCTTTATTGACGTTGTGGACCTATATGAGCAGATTATTGCCATGTATTACGATTATTCGGCCATTCGGGAACGCTTCGGCAAAACCGGGGTACTCGACCAAATCGCTCGGGTGATTCGCCAGCTATCGGTTCAGCTCGACCACATCGGCTTAGCCATTCAGTCGCCGGTTATTCGCCAGAAGCCGGTCGATATGGCCCCAAAACTGGATGCACTCAAACGCAGCATCGACGCCTTAGGCGACCGGGAAGGCAGCACGCTGATCCTGAAAAAAGTACTGGTCAGTCTGCGTACGCTCAGCCAGCGCATGGCTACCCTCCAGAGTAACCTCGCTTTGCCCGCCGATGGCTCCACCCCTACCGATGCCCTCGAACTTGGGCGGTTTGTGTCGCATCAGGAAATCGACTTTAAATCATTTCGGGACAACCTTACGGTCGATTCGTCGGTATTCCGGCACTCGGGACGGGTAGCTGTTGCCATGCTGCTGGGCTTTATCCTGACCAAGTTTCTGCCCTACGGCCACCATAGTTACTGGGTTTTACTGACCATCTCCGTGATTCTGAAGCCGGCATTCAGCCTCACTAAACAGCGCAACATCGAACGGATCGGGGGTACGCTGGCCGGAGGTATTCTTGGTGTACTTGTTCTGACGTTTATCCCGAACAAAACCGCTCAGTTTGGCTTCATGGTTCTGTTCATGCTGGGCACCTACAGCGCACTCCGAATCAACTACATTGTGATGGTTATCTGCGTGACGCCTTTTATCCTGATTCTCTTTACGTTTCTGGGTGTCAGCTACTTAGGCGTAGCCGAAGAGCGGCTTTTCGATACACTGCTGGGCGGCATTATTGCACTTGTATCGGGGTATCTGCTCTTTCCTCAGTGGGAATCCGATCAGTTAACAAAGCCGATACAGGCCATTCTCAACGCCAATGTGCGCTACCTTCAGTTGCTGCTCGACAGCCTGTCGGGCCGACAGATCAGTTTAGTTGACTACAAACTGGCACGCAAAGACGTGTATGTCACGTCGGCCAATTTGTCGGCGGCTTTCGAGCGAATGGTGTCCGAGCCAAAGCACAAACAGCGCAATGAAAAACTGATCTATGAATTCGTGGTGCTGAATCATATTCTATCGGCCAACATAGCGACCATCACCTCCGCCCGGCTTGCCGGAGAGCCGAAAACGTACCCGGCTTCTTTCCTACGTCCGGTCAAACGCGCCCTGTTTACGCTGACGGAAAGCCTTCGGCGATTAGGCGTTACATCCGAAAAGCCGAATCTGGAAACACCCGCCGATTTGTTGACCACGACAGCCGCTGTTCCTGCTGATTCGCCGTTAACTGAACAGTTGCAGTTCATTCAGCAGGTCAGCAGCGACATTGGAAAATTAGTGGAGCAGGTAAAAACGACAAAATCTCCGGCAGACAAGCTACCGGAGATTTTGTTAGACAGTTGAGAGTTAAACGTCATACCCATCCTTGATATTGCATAGAATGAAAAATTGACAGATAATTTTTCATTTTTATGCATAAAATGACACCTTCGTTACCATTTATCAAAAACAGCAACTTTCACATATGGCCTATTTAGTTCTCGACCTCGAAATGACCGGCCCCGAGCCTGACTACAACGAGATCATTCAGATTGGTGCTGTGCTCTTCGACGACAATTGGGTCGAGCAGGGTCAGTACCTCACTAATGTTTACCCGGAAAATAAAGACGCGTTTTCGTCCTCATCCGAGAAGATTCATAACCTGTCGCTGGCCGAGTTAGAGGATGCGCCGATGATATACGATGTGCTGCCCGAACTGGAGGAGTGGATTTGTACGCAATTAGGTCTGCGGGTGCCCAAGGGTCAGTTGGACCGGACGCCGTTTCTGCGCGATGTGATTATCTGCGGACAGAGCGTTATCAATGATATCAATTTTTTGAAGGAAGCATACCGCTACGAGAAACAAAAGTGGCCCTTCTCCCGCGTCCTGCTTGATTTGCATACGCTGGCGTATTTCACGTTCCGGGTGCTGAAAGCCAATGGCAAAAAAGTACCTGACCGCCTGAGTCTAACCGCCATCGCCAATCATTTTGGCTTTGCCCGCGAGGACGGGTTCCACAATGCCCTTGAAGATGCGGTGTTGACCGCGAAATGCCTGAACGAAGTGTTTAAACTGGCTGAGGCAATGAAACTGGCCGTGTAGTCCGGCGTTTGGATCGTTCAAGCCAGAAAATGAGTCCCGCAATAATAAGAAGCCCCAACAGGACATTACTCCACAGAACGATATTTATGCGGGGCAGCGGTTCAGCATCGCCCACAACAATCAGGCCTGCCCAATAATTGGGTAACCCGTTGGCTCCCTCAGCCTGTTGGAGCCACTCCTGTTTAGCGCGTTGCAGGGCGATGTCTTTAGGCAGTCCTTCGTCTATGTACTTATAAAACAGGTCAGTGAGTGTATACGTCGCTTCATTTTGAACGCTCCAGAGAGTGGTCAATACGCTCGGAACGCCGAGTGCGGCAAAGCCCCGAGCCAGACTAAACACGCCCTCACCGCGCTGGTTGGCCCCGATGCCCGTTTTGCAGGCCGCCAACACAACCAACTGCGCGTTGGGCAACGCGTTATCGCTAAAATCGGAAAGTTGGAGAGTCGAGTCAGCAAAATAGAGCATTGGCTCCTGGTCCGTACTGTCGGCGGTGGCGTGTGTAAACAGGTGAATGATTCGGGCCGTCGTCGCCTGCGTCAAAAAATTACGTCGGGTGGCGGCCTTGTGCGTGAGCAGCGTTGGCGAATCGAACCGGTTGGCAATGGACGCCAGCGCAGTATCAGAATTGGGGAGCAAAACCTGATGAAGAGCCCGGGCAAACGATACGGGTGCCACACCCAGAAAACTCTCCCGCCCATAACCCGGTGTTCGGGCGTGGACTGCACCATTTTTAAGCAGTAAACTCGCCGAATAAACGTAGCTAAATGCGTAATGATTTACGGCAAAGTCGAACTGACTGGCTGAACGACTCAGCGCATCAAACGGAATAGAGAACCCATCGGGCGACACAATAACCCGTCCCTCCGGCAACGCTAACGGTGCCAGCAACTGCCTGTACAGATTATTACTCAGCATCCGAAACCGCGCCACATCGGTGTTTTTACTCATGGCTTCGGGGTTTTCCAGCAGACGGGCAAATTGATTTAGGGTTTGCTTATAGCCCGCAACGGGGTGCTTCCGCAGAATGGCCGTATCGCCCGTAACGCCGAGTACGTAAAGCGCACTATCACCCACGAAATAGGTAATGAGCGAACTCGATTGCTTTTTCAAATAGCGTTGCAACTCAGCCAGCGAAGCCGTTTTATTATCGTATTTATAACGGTAATAGGCTGGATTGGTGGCTTCAAGATTTTTCAGAAACTGGCTTAAGCTATCCTGTTTGCTTAGCAAGGCCATCCGGGCGGAATTATACGCCGTACTATCGCTGGGCTTGATGTCGGCGAGTTTGCTTTGCTGGTTGCTCACCGTCCGCTGCAACTGTTCTTCCTGTTCGAGTTGTTGCCGGGAGAGTTTTTGCCGCGCACCAAGTTCATTGAGTTTATCGGCCAGCATTACGGCCCGACTCTTCTCCAGAAACCGGAATGCCTGTTCCGCATCACCCAACTGAAAGCAGGTTTCGATGGCCCGCTCATACATCCCCCGCGTTTTATCCCGCCAGAACAATTTCGATTGCTGACCGGTATGTTCCCATCGCATAAAATCAATCATCTGATCGGCAACGGTATACGTTTCGAGCGCGTATTTGAGCCGCTGGCGGTTATTGCCGGTAGCGTTGGCATAATCGAGCCACGTATCGGCTTTATCCTGTATAAGAGCGAGAAGATATTCTTTATGAGCAGCTACTTTAAAAAATCGGTTCTCAGGATTAGCTCTAAACCGGGTACTGTCTAAAGATACGTCGATCAATCGTAACGCTTGTTGATAATACCGTAATGCTTTGGGGTATTGCTTTAGGCCAGAATAAGCTTTACCTATGCCGTTTATTAATGATAAACGAATTCCACTGTCATCACAGTAGGCGAGTGCTTTCCGGTATATAATTAGTGCTTTATCGTATTGTCTCAGCTTATTCGAATAAATTATGCCCATGTTATGAAGTGATTGGGCACAGCCGTAGCGGAAATTTGTTCGTTTATTAATTTCAAAAGCCTGCTGATTATACTGGATAGCTTTCTGATCTGACTGCTGCATATTTGCAACCTTGGCCAGCAAAGAGTAGACATTAGCAGTGATATTTAAATCCTTAAGTTGCAAAGTCAATGCCAGAGCTCTCTGGAGCGTTCGATTGGCAGTGGTCAGCTCGTTGAGAGCAATTAAACCTTGCGCTTGTTGCACAAGGGTGTTGGCAGTCATTTTAGAGTCGTTGGCTTGTTGTGACAGATGAACTCCCTCCTGAGCGGCATTAACGGCTTTTTCATAATCGCCGATGTTATAGTATATAAACGCTATTTCAGCATAAGCACTGGCCCCTGAAGCCCACTTCTCAGGGTACTGCTTTGCAAGTCTACTGGCAGCACTGAATGCCTGAATAGCCCGACTATAATCGGATTTATCGCCGTATATCCGACCCAAGTTGTAGTAACTATGAACCAGATTAGCCCGCCTGACGTCTGACTTATTCATTCCATTAATCGCAATAGCTCTCTTTGTCAGCACGACCGCCGTATCCAATTGACCAACATACCAATACGAGCGTCCTAATACATGCAAGGTTTTGGCGTAAATGGAATCGGTCGTAGCACGACAGGCCCGCGATTGTTTTTCCAGCCGAGATGCTTCCGTAATAATCTGGCTGGGAGTGGGCAAAGCTGATAGTTCAGTCAGACGCTGATACCGCTGGGCCATAGAGGGGCACTGCGCCCGTAATGACGCAGGCCATAAGCCCAAAAACAGTATTATCAGTCGCCACATTCTATATGCCTTACTTTAGGGTAATGTCTTTACATACTTATTTGCCATCACCTGATCGCCATTACCCTGATTAGCATTGGGAATCCGGCCCGGAATGTCATCGCGCTTGGTTAATGCACTTGTTGATTGGGCCAATTGTACCCCTAACCAACCAGCTACTACTGGTGCAGCGTACGAAGTTCCAAAGACATCTACAGGCGTGCCGTTTGGGCCATCACCCATCCGAAAATAACACTCGCTTGGTCGGTTTGGCCCAGTTGTCCCATCCATTGCGCCTACCACGTATTCTTTAGCGTAATTCTGCCGGATACAAGCCATAACCATATTACTGCCAATGGCTTTTGATACAGTAGTTACTGGAACAACGCGCTTAAACTCGGCTGCAAAAGTTGCCGGATAGAATTGAGGCTTTAAGGTGGTCAAGTTCCTGTTAAGTCCCGTTGAGTCGACTAAGTGATTACCTGCTGCCACCACTATCCAAATACCAGCTTTATCAGCCTCTTCTATATATTTACGAAACAAATCGTCCTGCAGACCATAATAGCCTAAGCTCATATTGAATACCTGAACGCCATTTTTTTGTGCGGTTTTCATGGCACACATTAAACCATACAAATCACCCTGATTTTTGGTATTCAGAACCTTCATGGGAACAATTTGGGGTAATATACCGCTGCCATTGAACTGGCGGGCTATTAAGTTTGCTACCCGCGACCCGTGGTGAACAATATTCCTGTCAGTAGTATTTTTGGGATCATCCTCTGTCGTAAAATTCCAGCCCGTTAGGTTGGTATTGGCTGGGTCAACCCTTTGATTCGTACAGGAGTTTGTCGTCAATAAATAGCTTACGGGAAGGTAACTTTCGGCGTTTGAAGAGTTTTTGAAGGTGCCGGGGAAAAGGCCTGAGTCGAATACGGCAATTTTTATTTGTTTAGTAGAAGATGAGTTGACAAGTGTAAGTGCTGAGTAAAAATTCTCCCGCCCTGCTGAGTCTAATTTGTCCCGTTGCTGTTGTTGACTTGGATCAAACGTATTGATTTGAAAGTTCAGCCCCACCGCCAGCGAGCCGCTCCCCGGTAGGTCGACCCCACCCGATTGACCTCCGCCGGGTGTTCTGACAGCGACCTCCCCATTTTGTCCTTCTATAATCCAACCTGGTGGCAATTCAAGATTGATTAGCGTGTCGCAGGGGCAACGTCGGATTTTAATATCATTGTCGGTTAGGGTTCCACCCGCTTGTTCAGCCGCATCTCTAAGGGCTGATTTAATCGTTGCATCGCTAACAGAACTCGATAACAGCAAATTCGCGGATGAGTACCAGGGCTTTTGCGGTGGCTTTTCTTCGCAGCAGGTTCTGCATATATACTTACAACCAGTGAGCGAGTTAGTAACTCCCCCAATCATAAGAAAACAGAAGACAGTGCGGACAATTCGATTCAGGCGATTAATGGTGTGATTCACGAGAATGGGTGGATTTATAATGAATTGATAAGCTTTTGCGCGTCCGCTTTCCCTTCCAAGTTCCTGACAATCACCTGCTCAAGCAACTTTTTAGCTTGCTCTTTATCCAACGGTCGTCCGCGCTTCAATAGCGCGAGGCTTTCGTAGAAGGGGCCGGGATTGGAAAACAACTCGGTGCGCTGGCTCAGGCGGTGAAACAGCGTTACGGCTTTGTCGTAATTGCCCCGGCGGAGGGAAACAAGCCCGGAATATTTTAACGCACTGTCGTTGTCGGGCTGGCTGGTTAATACAGACTCAAACACCACGCCCGCTTCGGCAATGTTGCCTTTGTTATACAACCCGACGCCCATTTTCAGGCTGTCGGCAGTGGCCGATCCGGTTGGGCCGCCGTCCATTGTGGTGGGTAGCTGACCCAGTTGCGTTGTGATATACGCATCGACCTGTTCGCTGGCAATGGGTCTTGTTTCCGTTGCGGTCGGTTGGAGAAAATACCAGCCTAATCCCAGCAGGAGTACAATACTGGCGGCAGCGGCCCAGCGCATCGGGAATGACAACAGTGGCCGAACGCGGGTTTCAGTTTCACCCATTGCGCCGGTGAGTTGTGCAGGTTTCTGGCGCAGCGCATCGAGTTCGGCTTTGCGTTGCTCATACGCCTGTTCTTTGGCAACCTGCTTTGAGAGGACATAAAAAGCAAGGGCTTCGGCGAGGGCCGGGTCGGTGCGGAGATCGGCTTCAAAGCGCACTCGCTGTTCGGGGGCGAGTTGGCCGGTCACGTAATTTTCGATTGTTTCCAGATCGGTATTCATAGTATGTCGCGAAAACGTTCGCGCAGTTTTTCCAGACAGCGCAAACGACTGGTTTTGGCTACAGCCGCTGAGTTATAGTTCATCGCCTGCGCAATTTCATCATCGGAATAGCCCTCGCCCCAGGACAGAATCATGGTACGGCATTTCTCGCCCAGGTCGCGCAGATGCTGATGCAGCTTTTCGACATCACTTTGTGCGATCAGTTGCTGGACTACCGAACGCGTTTCGTCGGGCAGTTGCATCAGCGAATCATCAAGCGAGAAGGCATCGTGGACGCTACTTCGATTAGTCGTCTTTTTCCGAATTCCGTCAACACATTTGTTATTAAATATTTGATACAAGTACGTCTTGAGTTCGGAGCGACCCTCAAAACGCCCGCTTATAATGTGCTCGAACACCGTCAGAACGGCGTCGGAATACGCGCTGGCGCAGTCGTCTTCGGTCAGACGATGCTTTCGGGTGCCATCGGCAATGAGGTACTGGTATTTTTCGTAGAGCTTATTCTCGTAGGGCCGACGCTGGGTTCCGCCCGCCCGGATACCCGCCATCAATTCAGCGTCGGAAAGCTGTCGCATAGCATAGAGTGCTGATTATACGACGGTAAGATAAATAAATTTGAATAAATTGATTTAGGACATTATCTAAAGGGGAAATAGACGAGCCAACAAACGAGATGTCATCTCTTACAGGTTTTGGCCCGCGAAAGATGACATCTCGTTTGTTGGCTCACTCCGCATTCTTACGCAATCAGAAAAGACCTGCTATTTCGCACATTTCCAGTCACATTGCGTCTGATAACCATTTACATTACAGGTGTATGCCTCCCGACACTTCAATCCGCTGGCCGTTAATCCACCGGGCTTCGTCGGAGCACAGGAACGCCACCACCCCGCCAATATCGTCGGGAAGGCCTACCCTGCCCAACGCCGTTTGTGAGGCTATCTGGTCGTTTAACTGCTTGTTGTCACGCACATTTCCCCCGCCGAAGTCGGTTTCGATGGCACCGGGAGCAACCACGTTGACCGCAATACCGCGTTCCCCCAATTCTTTAGCTAAGTAACGGCTGAAAACCTCCACCCCGCCCTTCATCGTAGCATAGGCCGACGAGCCAACGTAGGAAAAACGCGCCAGCCCCGACGAAATGTTGATGATCCGGCCACCGTCACGAAGCAACGGCAACGCCTTCTGTGTCAGGAAATAAACGCCCTTCAGATGAATCGCCACCATCTGGTCGAACTGCTCTTCTGTCGTATTGGCAAACGGCGCATACATACCCGTACCGGCATTGTTGATCAGAAAATCGAAGCGATCCGTGCCGAACGTGGTCTGTAACGCGCTGGTTACCTGTGCATAAAATGCATCGAAACCCTTTACGTCGGCGGTGTTGAGTTGCAGAGCTACGGCCTGCTGACCCATACTTTCGATCTCGGCGACGACAGTTTGCGCTTCGTCCTGTTTGCTGTTGTAAGTCAGAATCACGTTGATTCCTTTTTTAGCCAGACTGAGGGCCATGTTTTTACCTAAGCCCCGGCTCCCGCCAGTCACTAAAGCAATTTTATTAGCTGTTGACATTGACTAAGTAGATCTGTTTTATCGTCGAATTACGATAGTACAAAGGTGGGGCATTCGGATAGAATCGCGTTTATAAATAGCAATCCATTGTTTATAAAATTCAAATCATGCAGGCAGCGTCCGAAAGGCTACCGGCGAAAGCGTAGTCTGCTTACGAAAGAAGTTGGAGAAGTAGGCCACTTCGTCAAACCCTAAGCTGTAAGCAATTTCAGAAACGTTCCAGTCGGTTTGCTTCAGCAGTACTTTGGCTTCCTGCGTAACCCGACTGCCGATGATTTCGGTGGTGGTGCGGCCCGTGTTTTCTTTCAGCACTTTGTTGAGGTGGTTGACATGAATGGCCAGCCGGTCGGCGTAATCTTTGGCCGTTCGCAGGTGTAGTTTTTGTTGGGTCGAAGCAATAGGAAACTGCCGTTCCAGCAGTTCGATAAACAACGAAGTTACCCGTGCCGAGGCCGTATGGGTGGGATGCAGGGCCGTGGCAGGCTGTAATTTCTGTCCGTAGTGAATCAACTCCAGAACATAGTTACGCAGCAAATCATACTTATAGGCATAGTTAGACGTGATTTCCTTCTGCATCTTATTGAAAATCAGCTTGATCTCGGCAAAATCGTCGTCCGATGCCTCGAAGACTGGATACCCGCCCGCTTTAAAGATAGGCAGGTCGTCCAGCACCACCCCACTTTTAGTCTGCACCAGAAACTCGTCGGTAAAAATGCAGAACTGCCCCGACTGATCGAGGTCCTGCGGCACCCAGTGGTAGGGCACTTTAGGCGTGGCAAAGAGCAACGTGTTCTTCTCCATCTCAATCACCTTATTCGCATACTCGGCCCGGCTGCGTCCCCGGATAAGGCTTATTTTGTAATAGGCCCGGCGGTCGTACGGCATGGGTGGTTTCTCGCGACTGTTTTTGAGCAAATCGTCCAGATTGAACACATTGAAATGACCAACTTCCTGCTGAATGCCGCTGGGCAGCAGCGTGCTTAGCTCCGTACCGACCATCGTCGTCATCTGTTGATAAAACTCGTCCAGCGAAGTCGATTTCATAACACACTTGATTTGTAAAATTCAACGATACGGCCACCTGCACCTATGTCGTGGCCCGTCTGAAAGATAGGGCATTTTTGGCCATTAATCCGGTGCAAGATTGTGTCGAGTAAGGCTATACCGGATGGCTACGCTCAGGCGGTCAGTTCCATCAGCCAACGCATAAAAGACTTGAGCCAGTTTGTTTTTCGTAGCTGATTAAAGAGAATAATACCGACCGATGCACACAGGATGCCTCCCATAACATCAAGCACGTAGTGATGGCTGTTGTAAACGGCTGAAAACCAAATGCCTGCCACTACGATGGCAAATACCAGATTGATTACCCCAAGCCGGTTTTTTAGTCCGTAGTACAGCACAATTACCGGATAGGATGAGTGGAGCGAGGGCATAGCGGCAAACACGTTGGAGCTTTTTGCATAAATAGACGCAAAAACGGGTGCGCCAACCAGCCGGTCGAAGTTAGCTAACCCACCTGTATTACCCGCAGTGTGCGGGAGAAAGGCAAATCCATGTAATTGTACGTACCACGGTGGAGCCGCCGGATAGAGATAATACCCAATGAAACCCAGGAAATTAACCAGCACAAACGTGAGGGCGAATGGGTAAAATGCCTGTCGGTTTGTAAAGAAAAGATAGCTGGCAAACAGCAGCGGAATCGGAATCCAGGTTAAGTAAAACGCGCCGGTTGCCAGATCCAGCAGCGTTGTCCGGTGGACAAGCCAGTATTCATTGGGTGTTAGAATTTCTTGTCCGCCAGAGATACCGAACAGCTTCTTTTCCAGTCCGTACAGCGATTCAATATGTACGGCGGTGTACTGGTAATTTGGAAACGCTTTCATGTAATCAAAAACGATCCAGTAAATCAGGAATATAGAAAAACCGATCACGAACTTACGGCTCTGGTTTGAGGCAAAGTATAAGCCATTGACCAACGCAATCAGAAACAACTGATCCGGTTTAAACCCGACCAGCAGAAAAGACAGCAGTAAATACCCCAGCGAGAGCACACTGAGCAATAGGATCTGTTTTGGAATGGATGGGGGAACAAGTGGCGAATGAGGAATCATTTTACGGGTAATTCTTACACGTTTAGTGGTCATTGTCAGACCATAAGCCGTTCGACGGTACTTTCTCCGGTCGATGCGTTAATGCCTTCTACCTGAATGTATTTCACATTGGGTTTCCACAGCGTACCGCCCTCTATATGAATATAAAGCCGTCTAAGAATCACTTTTTTCTGATTCACCGTCGCATAAACGTAGTAATTGTCCTGCTGCGACTTGACCAGACGAAGCGGGAATTTTTTGTAGGAAACAAAGTTCAACTCATACTCTTCATTCGACAGTGGCCGCGCTTTTATGCCATAGGCAAACGTGCGCTGAATGTATGAAAGCTCTTTTGTCTGGCTTTGTTCGGTGTAGCGAATCCAGAAAACCCGCACAGGTTCCTGCTTATCTAATTTCCCGTTTTTCATATTCAGCGTACACATAATCGTGTTCGGGTTGGGGTCCCGCTGGAGATAAAACAACTGGTTGGGAATGGGTTTGGGCACTGGAAAGCTCACCTTCACTTTATCCTGACGGAGTCCGGCGGGCATCTCCTTCGCAGCAACCGGCTGGCTCAGCAGGCTGGTCAGGACCAAAAACACCACAACCAGCACCTTCGATTGGGCAACCGGCTCTTCTTTTTTGTCCAGTGCTTTTTTAGCATCCCTCAACCGGTTAAACGCGGTAATATTCGTCATGAAAGCCATAATCGTCAGGGGCAGCGTGAAAATGGACATGGTTTCAAAAACGTGTACCGGAATGCCCGGCACATAGACTTTAAAATCGGGACCGAGCAACGGGTCAAAAAAACCGCACGCCAACGCCGATACGCCAATGGTAATGACCCGCTCAGGACGCTGCATGAGGCCGCCTTTGGACTCAACGCCCAACCCCTCGGCCCGCGCCCGCGTATAGCTGACCATCATCGAGCCGATGAGCGCAATGAAGGCGAAGAGCGAGCCGAAAAAATAGTGATGGGCAATCAGGTAATAACAAATACCCAGAAACATAATCAGTTCGCTGTACCGGTCCAGCACCGAATCGAAGAGTGCCCCATAGAGCGAACTCATCTTGCCCAGCCGCGCTACCTGACCGTCGAGCATATCGAACAGACCGGCAAACAGCACTAATGCGCCCGCCCAGCCAACGTAGCTTAAATCGCCCCGGTTGCCCTGCTGAGCACCCAGAATAAATACCCCGGCGACGCCTATGTTCAGCACTAAGCCAATGGTCGTGACCATATTAGGTGTCAGGCCCAGCCGGATCAACAGCCGGACAAAAGGATTGATAATACTGTAAATCCCCAGTTGAATTTTTGTGCGAATGGGTAATGCCTGTTGCATAATTGTAAGCGTAAACGTTAAAAATCAAACGTGGCACGGGTGCGGATACCCCATTGCGAAACATTGGGGTGATCTAAATAATTGAGCCGTTTGACCAGATCAATCCGGAAAAATTTCAGCACGTTCGCAATACCGGCACTCACTTCAATGTAAGGCGTTTTGCCTAATGTGTACGTGTAGGGAACGCCCCGCGCATCGACCGGAAACTGGTACAAATCCGGGTGTTGCTGCGGGTCATTCTCGCTGCGCAAACCACCATAGAGCGCTTTGAGCGAAACCGCTTCCCGCCATTTTAACTTTTTAAGCAACGGGATTTTGTTAAAGAAAAATCCATTGAACGAATGATCGACACTCAAGCTGGCGTAGTGATCGCTGACGAATTCCAGGAAATTCATCAGGTTATACGAGTTCAACTGATAGGCATACGTTTGGTTAGCCCGGTGGATGGTCAGTAAGGGAAACGGCACCTGCCCAAAAATGTAGCCGCCCTGTAGCGTTACGTTCGAGTATCCTAACTGCGACAGCATAAACCGCTTGCTGATGGTACCCGTCAGATTCTGGTAATTGTACTGGCTGTTAAGCAGACCCTTCACGCCAGCCGTGTAGCGCAGCGTATAGACCGGAAAACGACCGGCAATGGGCACCCGGTAAATCTTTCCCTGATAGAACTGCTCGTTGGGCGCCCAGCGGGTTTCTACGGAAAATTCGGACGTGGTCAGCGTTGGCGACGGTGTGTTTTCGTTGTCGCCGATGCGCTTGAACTGCAGGCTTCCGGCGGGCGACTGCTGCCAGTTTTTGAAGCCCAGGCTATAGGAAAAGTGGTTTTCAAACTCGTGAACGTAGTCGATGCGCCAGGTGTCGTTATACAGCCACTTGTCATTGACACCTCGTTTGAAGGAAAGCAAAAAGTTGTCTTCCTGCACAAACTGAAGCTCCTGCCCCGGAATTTTTGTGTCGCGCTGAAAACTTGCCCGCACGTAATTTTGCGGAAACTGATAAATGGATTTGTCGTTCAGCGAGTACGTTCCGCTCAGGAAATACTTCCACCGCTGGTCTTTAAACCCATAAGCCGCATATGTTTCGGCATAATACCGCTTGCTTAATTCCGGCGTTGTGCGTCCGCCCAGCCGCAGCCGAAACCCCTCGATTGGGTTGAAACTGTAAAACGTGTTGGCTGGTCCTATCTCAAACGGACCAAACGATTTGTAGCCCGCCAACACGAACGTGAAGGCTTCCATAGTGCGCCGGAACGAGGGCATCCGTTTTAAGCTGTCGATGTTGGTGTACACCTTCGATTCGGCGGCCGAGAGGGTATCGTGGCGGTTGGCCTGCCAGAACTGGTCGGGTTTGCTGGCCGCATCGGTCTCCGCTATTTCGGCCTTTCCCTCATAAAAACTATCCGGCTGCGCGTTGTCCGTTTTGTAGTTTCGGTACGATAACGTTCGCTGACCGAAGAGGCCGCCCCCCTTGCCTTTGGTAATTCCAAAATCGGCCAGCAGATCGCTTTTGCTCAGAAAATACCGGCCATCGGTGTTCTGCTCGAATTGCAGGCGAATCTGCATATCGCGCACCCAGTTCAGGTTGATTTTTGGGTTTACCGACAGGTTGATTTTCTGCACGGCATAATTGCTGTCGAGCGTTATGTACATCTTGCCTTCAAACAGCATGTCGGTTGTGTTGCGGGGCACGAAGTTCAGGCCAACCAGTTTGGTCGTGCCAACAGTAATGGTATCGGCTAAGTAATACTGGTAAAACGTGGGCGCACCACCGGCAATGGGACTCAAAAACTGATTGGTCATCAGAAAGATCGTATTCTGATAAATATCGACCTTTGAATACATCCGATTCAGGTACAGACTAAGCCCGTTGCTGTCGAAATACTGGCCAAAATCGACCCGTTTGTTGCCTTTAAGAATGACTTTCTCTTTCTGTGGGCTTTTCCGAAAGTAATGTTCCGCTATCTTTTCTTCCAGATAAACGGGCAGGAGTGATTTTCCGGGTAAAGTCGTCGTATCGCGGTTATCGAGCAGAAACCGGTATTTCTGGAAGATTTTCCGCTCCGATACTTTCGTCGATAAACTACTCAGCGAAAATTGCAGCTTGTCGTATTCCTCGTAGGCCGCGTAACTATAATTGCCGATCTGATTCTGTTCTTTATGGCTAATGACGTTCCGAATCAGTTCGACCGCCGGGTTGTTTTTGTTCCGATAACGCTCCCGTTTGCCGGAGCGAATGACCACTTCGTTCAGAAGCTGTGAATCCGCATCCAAGCTAATGCGCAGTTCCTGATTGATACCCGGTGTAATCGTTTTGGTTAGCGTTTTATAGCCAATAAAGGATACGGCTACTTTGGTAAGATTACCGTTCGCTGTTAATGTATACGCTCCTCGTTCGTTGGCCGTTGTGCCAATGGTGGTGCCAACGAACACAATGTTGGCAAATGACAAGGGCTGTTTGGTAGCCCCGTCGATAATGGTTCCGGTAACGGTTGTGGTTTGCGCGTGGGTTAAAGTAAAGCACAAAAGAAGTAGTCCGCTAAAAAGCAGGGCTATTCGAGTGGTTGAGCCGTGTAGAAAATGCTTCATGATACACTAAAGACAAAGTCTTTTTGAAAAAAGTAATTGTAACTCACCGCGACCAAAATGGATACGGTAAGTTTGGCCACCAGATACTGGACGCCCAGCACCTGTGTGGCAATAAACAGCCCGCTGGCATTGAGTCCGGTGTTTCCCAGCCAGACTAAAACAAACCGCCGAAACTGCAGGCCGATGGGCTGATTACCGGCCGTAAACGTCCACTTTCGGGCGATAACGAAGTTGGCTACCCCCCCGCAAACAGCCCCGGTCAAACTGGCCGACAGATACCAGCTATGCCATAAGCTGACACCGATGATCGTGACCAGAAAGTCGACCGAAGAAGCCAGTAGAGACGTAGCCTGCGCTTTAATAAAGGTGTGCATGGTGTTTATAAAAGTTTGAACGCCAGGGCACCCTGTACTACCAAATTGGCGTAAAGTCCGGCCAGCAAATCATCCAGCATAACGCCCCATCCTCCGCTCAGTTTTTCCAGCCTGCGGATACCGAACGGTTTCAGAATATCGAACAGCCGAAACAGAACCAGCCCCGCCAGCAGGGTTTTCAGGTGAATCGGGATGAACAGCAAACTGAGGCACATGCCCGCTACTTCGTCAATAACGACCCGGTAGCTGTCTTTGCCCCACTGGGGTTCAACCACCGTAGCCGACCAAATACCGATAGTCGTGATGAGGACAGTAATCAGTAACGGACCAACCAGCGCGTAACTGCCGGTTTGGGATAAAACCGGACCATCCAGTCCGGGCTGGACCATGTACCAGACAACGCAACACAGAACGGAAGCTACGGTCCCACCGCCTTTACGGATGTAGCCAATACCCAAACCCGTAGCGATTAGTTTATGAATAGCTAAACCAGCAGTTTGACGGGCCGTTACCTCTCGAATAAAAACAGATTTTTTCTCCATCACCTCCAGTCAGCCTTAACCGCTTGATTAACAATATTTTGATTCACCAAATTGATTGGCAGTATTTCTAAGACTAACGAACGCTCTACGGTCACAGGGGGAGTAGTTAAACTGCCAACTGTATAGTACTTAACTATTCCCATAAAAAATTAGTCTATTTTTAGGATATGAGTTACTTTGGGCATTTTAGGTTCGAAATCACTTTACGCAATATTTGCATGGCATTTGTGAACTCACAGGCTGGTATATCTGCCTTTGCCGCTTCGTACATATCTTTCACCCAGGGAAGAATGATGGCCTGAAGTTGCCAACCCTGATCGGTTAAAAAGATAAGCTTATTGCGCCGGTCACTGCTATCTTCCTGCCGGTATACCAACTCACGTCGGGTCAGGTTGTCAATCAGATAGGTCAGACTCGCTTTATCTTTCAGCGTCGCGTTGGCAATTTCCTGTTGGTTGGTACCGTCGTTCTCCCAGAGGTATTTCATAATCTGTAGCATCTCAAAGGTCAGATCAATTTTGTGTTCTTTCAGTTTCTGCTGGAGAAACTGCCGAAAAGCAATATGAACCTGACTGTTAATATGAACAAATTCCTTTTGTACCTCGGTTGATTCTATACTCCTCATTGATTGATTGTGATTCATGGCTGTTAGGTAATCAGGAAACACCGGGTTGAGGAAATTAGTTAAATACTTGACTAAAATTGACACGTTTTTTTTTGTTTATTGTTAACAAGTCACGAAACTCAATAAAATGGGCCAGTCAAATCAGATGCGCCGGGGTCTTACTTTATCCTGCGTAGCTTCTTCATCTACTTTGCTAACAAACAGTCATTATGCTCGACATCTGTACCATCGGCCACATATCATTGGATAAGGTTGTGACGCCACAATCGATAAAATACATGCCGGGTGGCACCTCGTTCTACTTCTCCAAAGCACTGGTACATTCTTCTATCAAGTATGGATTAGTTACGGCACTTGCCCCGCAGGAACAGCATGTTGTTGACGATTTGCGGGCCGAAGGAATTACGATCTATACGCTGCCAAGCACGCATAGTGTTTATTTTGAGAATATTTACAGTGCTGATCAGGACCACCGGGACCAGCATGTACTGGCAAAAGCGGCTCCCTTCAGCCCGGATCAAATGCCGAAAATAGCCGCTAAAGTGTTCCATTTAGGGCCACTGCTGGCCGATGATATACCCATTGAACTACTTAATGATCTATCTAAAAAAGGTTTGGTTTCCTTAGACATTCAGGGTTATTTAAGGCATGTTATCAATCGGGATGTCGTGTATCGGGACTGGGCTGAGAAAAAAGATGTACTCCCAAACGTAGGCATCCTGAAAGCGAATCAGTTTGAAATGGAAGTGCTTACGGGCCGCAAAGATGCGTACGAAGGTGCCCGTTATCTGGCTGATCTCGGCGTGCGGGAAGTGATTATAACCCTCGGCAGCAAAGGCTCACTGATATTCACGAACGGTACGTTTTGTCAAATTCCGGCCTTCAAACCAAAAGCGGTTGTTGACGCTACCGGTTGCGGAGATACTTACATGGCAGGCTATCTGTCAAAACGGGTGAACGGTGCTGATATAGAAGAAGCTGGTGAGTTTGGAGCGGCCATGGCGACCCTGAAAATTGGCTCATTCGGCCCATTTGCCGGCTCTCCGGCTTCGGTTGCCGAACTACTCAAACAAGCCGTATGATCCCCAATTGAGCTTTTTACTGAGCCGAAAATCGAAAAGCGGCTGGTGTCATCCCCGTTTTGCTCTTGAAAAGCCGACTGAAATACTGCGGATACTCGAAGCCAAGCCGAAACGCCGTCTCATTGATCGACAACGAGGTGGTAAGCAATAACTGTTTCGCTTTTTCAATCAGCGCGTGATGAATATGTTGCTGCGTATTCAATCCCGTTAGTGTTCGGAGCATATCGCTTAGGTAAGCGGGCGATACCCGCAACTCATCGGCAAAATACTGCACCGTTGGCAGAGGCTGTTCAGAATCCTGAGCAAAGTACCCAATCAACTGCGTCTCAAAACGGGTTAACAGGTCGCTCTCAACGCTGCGCCGGGTCAGGAACTGCCGATGGTAGAAGCGATTGGCGTAGTTGAGCAGCACCTCCAGTTGCGATACCAGCACGTCCTGACTAAAGGCATCGATGGGTCGCTCATGTTCAACGCGCATACCATCGAGCAGCCGGTCGAGCATCACTTCTTCCCCCGCCGACAGGTGCAGGGCCTCGTGTACATCGTAGGAAAAGAACCCATAGCTGGCTATTTTTTTGCCCAACGGGTATTTCGCCAGCAAATCGGGGTGGAACACCACCATCCAGCCGGTCAGTTCGGAAATATCCAGCGAATCATCAATCGTAAAAACCTGGCCGGGTGCCTGAAAGCCCAGCACGCCCTCATTGAAATCGTAGGATTGACGCCCGTACGGTAGTCGGCCTTTCAGTCCTTTTTTTAACCAGATGGTATACAGTTGCTGCACCACTGAAGTAGCCGGTGGCCGGGGTTGATCGCGGGTTTTGACAAAGTCAATGAGCGTGAGGAGCGGATGCGCTGGGGCGGGCAGGCCACACAGACGGGTGTAGTCGGTTACGGTATTGAGTACAATAAACGCTTTGGCCGGGTGTTTCATAAACGAACGAATACGAATAAATCAGGATGGGTTATCGTTTGTGGCACAGATGTCATCTTTTTTGGGCCATCGAAATATAAAGATGACATCTGTGCCACAAACGATAACCCATCCAATAAATTAACCAGAAAACGGACAATCGTTTTCTGGTTAACACGATACAAATAAAATCCGCTTAAAAAACGGGATACGCATCTCCGACGGTGCTCCCTACCGGCATTACCGCTTCCAGTTCGGCCAGTTCAGTTTCGCTCAGGGTAATGCTGGCAGCCGCCACGTTCTCTTCGAGGTACTTGCGCCGTTTGGTGCCGGGAATAGCGACGACACCCTTTGCCAGCACCCAGGCTAACGCTAATTGCGCCGACGTAACCCCTTTAGCCTCGGCCCGCTCTTTCAGCTTTTCAACTAATTCCAGATTCCGGTAAAAGTTTTCGCCCATGTAGCGCGGGAAAAACCGGCGCGAATCCGTTGGCTCAAAGTCGTCCGGCGTTTTGATCTCGCCCGACAAAAAGCCCCGGCCCAGCGGAGAGTAGCCCACAAAGCCAATACCCATCTCGCGGGTTGCCTGCAAGACCCCGTTCTCCTCTACGCCCCGATCAAAGAGCGAATACTCGGTTTGCAAGGCCGAGATAGGATGAACCGCATGACCCCGGCGCAGGGTGTCAACCGACACTTCGGACAGGCCTAAATAGCGAACCTTGCCGGCTTCTACCAGTCGGCTCATAGCACCCACGGTGTCCTCGATGGGTACAGTTGGGTCCATCCGGTGCAGATAATACAGGTCCACATAGTCGACACCAAGATTTTTAAGTGACCGCTCGATGGACTTACGAACATATTCCGGCCGACCGTTGAATTGGCCGGTCCAGGTTTCGTTGTCATCCACCTCGAAGCCAAACTTGGTGGCAATGGTAAACTGATCGCGCTTACCGGCAATGGCTTTGCCCACCAGCCGTTCGTTGAGTGCCGGACCGTATAAATCGGCGGTGTCGAGCAGGGTCACGCCCAGTTCGAGTGCGCGGTGAATGGTGGCGATGCTTTCGGCTTCGTCGGCCTCGCCATACACGCTCATGCCTGCTATTCCGCCCGTCATGCCCATACACCCCAGCCCTTCAACCGATACGGTCAACCCCTGACTGCCCAGGGCAACTTGTTTGATTGTGTTCATGCGTTTGCTGAGAATTATCTGGTTTTTGTTCGACAAAGGTACCGGGGTGGCTACCGCTACAAACTATACAAACCGAGGCTTGTGCAACACAAAACGCAGGCCGTGTATCAGGATTGATTTTACAGTTTCTGCGAAAATCAATCCCAACTCACAACCTGCGTTCGTCAAAAATTACCCGATTGACTATGTTACCGGGCAACCTGGTTAGAAAGCTTTTTCGGTAACGGTTGCCGCTACCGGCTTGTGCTGACCTGTCTGTAATTTGTGATAGGTTAAGTACGAAACAGTTAGCAGAATCAGCGCGATAATCGGACCCACACGATTCTCAATTGGGTCACCCACAGCAGTATGGGCAATAAAGGCTGAAATAAAGTTGATGGCAAAGCCAGCGTAAGCCCATTCCTTTACCCTTGCCCAAATTGGAGCAAGCAATGCCACCACACCCAGCACCTTAGCAATGGCCAGCTCTACCCGGAAGTAATCGGGAAAGCCGAGGTGGTGAAAACCCTCCTTCATTTCGGCCTGCGTCAGATAAGAATAAGCCGAGAAAGTCATCATTAACGCCAGAAGCGCGGTAGTTGCCCAGTAAATAATTTTAGTTGTTTTCATCGTTTTTTTACCCAAAGGTAGCCCCCTTTGCTATCCATAAGATACGACTATCCCAAAAGATACCGGTATCCTTTGGGATAGTGCCTGGATAAAAAATGGAAACGTAGCCGGAAACTTCATCCGTCGAAAAGATACGAACGGATGATTGAAACTACTTAGTGAGACTGTATGCGTATCCGGTGCTGCAAACCCCACTCGCTCAGGGCCTCAATGACACCGTCCAGCGAGGTACCATAGTCGGTTAGCTCATACTCGACCAGCACAGGCATACGTGCATAGACCCGACGCAACACGAACTCGTTCATCTCCAGTTCTTTCAGTTCTTTAGATAACAGTTTGGGTGTAATAGCCTTAATGGTTCGCTGCAACTCGGTGAAACGTTTAGGACCTTCACGTAGCGCAAGGATGATGGGTATTTTCCATTTCCCGCTGAGCACATACAAAGCATCGCGCACACCCGCCATCCGTCGGGTACATTCGCCACTGGTAATCGTTCCGGCTGCTTCTA
This sequence comes from uncultured Spirosoma sp., assembly GCA_964244845.1. Taxonomy (GTDB): domain Bacteria; phylum Bacteroidota; class Bacteroidia; order Cytophagales; family Spirosomataceae; genus Spirosoma. The sequence goes on along the minus strand of CAXTKE010000003.1, from coordinate 435,286 downwards.
TGGTCTGTGTCATCGTGTACTCAATTACGGTTTACCCTCCTACCCAATGCCGTTAAGAGGTTGCTATCTTTAGCATAGCGAAGGTAAATAGTTTTAGGAAGAAATGTTCCTGATTGCCGGTTTACGTGATTAGAAAAGGACGCGGGCTAAAACATAGAACGAAGACAATCAGAGCAATCCAGCCCAGCACCTGCCGTTTGGCATCCAAAGGCTCATCCAATTCTGTTTCGGGGTGATAAATGCCCAAAAGCCGCCCCAACACAAAGGCAAAAGCCAGAAAACCAGAGTATCCCTCAACATCGGGGCGAACCCACGATACCAACAACTGCGCGGCTACAACACTGAGCGTGATAATCAGGGCTGTCATGCGCGGGTTGCCTTCGGCGTTCTCGGCAATCCGTGAAAAAGTCAGGTATACAAAGCCTACATAGAGCGCAAAGTAGCCCAATTCAGTAAAAAAAGCCTCGTCGGTTGGGACGGCAAAATCCGTTGGTTTATGCATCCCCAGACCGGCGTAAAACACAAATCCAACGAACAAAACCGGCGATACCCGCTGCGACCAGGTACGACCGATTAGCCCGTACAGGATATGTCCGCCATCAAGTTGCCCGATGGGAATGAGGTTGAGCGAGGTGAAAAACAGGGCCAGATAACCCGCCAGCAGATAGGGATAGTGAACCATCTCGTACGGATGCGGCAAACGGGCGGGGTCGGCTACGTATGTTTTAAAGAAGTTAAACAGCAGATTATCCCCCAGCCCAACTGCTCCTTCAGGCAGGTTCTTATACGCATACAGACCGTAATCGAGGCCCCACTTTTTGTACTCGGGATGGATAGTAAAGATAAATTCGGGCGGGGGCAGGTGCGTAAACCCGTACCAAAGTACGACTAATGCCAGCACAAACCCGGCGAGCGGTCCGGCAATACCAATATCGAAGTACTTCCGGCGGCTATTGATGAAATCCTGAATCCGGATAAAAGCCCCCAGCGTACCGATGCTTTGTCCAATGCCAAGCCAGAGCGGAATGTAATAGGGTAATGTTACGCGTACGTGGTTGGCTTTGGCCGTAAAATAATGCCCGAACTCATGTACGGTCAGTATGGCCAGAAAGGGCAGTGAGAACTGGAATCCGGCAACAAACTCTGCCCAGCCCAGCGTTACCATGCCTTCAAACGGAATAAACAGCCGCCCATACATCCACTCGGCTCCGGCCAGAGTGGTGGTAATGAGGGTAATCAAAAAAAGACCTCCATGCAGGAGGTAGGGCTTACTACGTTGGTTCATAAGGAGTAATGTAGAATGAATAGTGAAGAATGAATAATGCCTGCCTGAGGATCCCATTATTCATTCTTCACTATTCATTCTACATTCATTAAATAATCCAGAATGGTCATTGGCGGCTGTACATGTACTGCCTGAATACCTAACGCGGCTGCTGCCTGTATGTTCGCGGCATTGTCGTCGAAGAAGGCCGTTTCTTCCGCTTTCAGTCCGGCTTCCGTCAGTAAGTGCCGGTAAATATCGGGCGAGGGTTTCATCAAACGAACATCGTAGGAATAGAATACCCGCTCAAAAAGTTCTTCGAGCGTCGGCTGATACAGTCCGGTCAGCACCTGATTGACCCGCCGAATATGAATCGGACTGGTATTGCTCAGCAGAAACAGGCGGTAGTTTTGCTTCAACTCTTTAATGCGCTCGATGCGTTCGATGGGCAAATCGAGCAGAACGGTATTCCAGGCGGTGTCAATGACTTCATCGGCCCAGCGGTCCGGCGTATCCCCTTTGCTATTCAGCAACTGCCGAACATGATTCCGAAACGCATCGTCGTCAATCAGGCCGGTTTCGTACTGATTCAGAATGCCGTGCTGCGTCCAGATGGCCCGGACTTCCTCTTCGGGCAGGTTCGCCAGCATCGCGAAGTTCCGAATGGGAGCAGTCAGGTCAATCGGGATGATAACATCGCCGAGATCGAAAATAAGGTTTTTAAGCGTTGATGAATTGGACATAAACTCTGTGCGCGGGGACGGTTCAGGCGGTGTGTGAACCGGGAGCCAAAGATAATGGTAGATTTGCAGACAAACGGTGAAGAAGTATGGCAAAGTTGACAGTGAAGAACGTTGGCCCGATTTGGGAAGCGGAGTTAGAAGTCAAAAAACATACAGTATTTATTGGCCCGCAGGGTTCAGGGAAAAGTACGCTGGCAAAGTTGATTGCGATTGGGGGTGATTATGATGTCTTACCCGTCAGATCTATTTCTAACAAATCCCAAATTATACAATTAACGATTACTTATGGGCTTGAAGGATACCTTAATAAAAATTCACAAATTCTATACAACGATGATTTGTATAATGTTGACTATAAAGCTGGCTTCAATTTTGATTTAACTCCGACAGGGCTTTTAATTAATCAAAAAACATTGAAAGGACATTCAATTTCAGGAATCTTAGACTTTCAGAAATATAAAGAATGGTTCTATAAAGGAGTATCAGAAACTCCTCCTTTTTCAACAGGTTTCGGAGATAATGGTTGGATTAACTCTAGTTTTTATAACGACTTTCTAAAAGGTAATATTATCAGCTACCAATCGTCTTATATACCATCGGAGCGTAATTTAACCGCAACTCTTTCGAACGCTATTTGGAGTTTATTAAATTCTGACACTACTTTACCTAAGTCAGTAACCTTATTTGGCCAATACTTCGAGCAGGCACGTGATAAGCAAATTCCGCTTCCAATTTCATTTTTAAAGATTCGCTACAGTTACGAGAACGGTCGTGATCGGGTATACTATTCTGATAAGGAATCCATTGATCTGTCTCAAAGTGCCAGTGGATATCAGTCCATTGTTCCTTTATTAATGGTAACTGAAAATCAACGTCGTCAGTCACATCGTCGTTTCATCATCGAAGAACCCGAACTCAACCTCTACCCTACTGTACAGAAAGACCTGATTTACAGTTTGATGGGCGGTTTACAACCAGATGTCGAATATAAAGATGCTGAATGGGTTATCACGACGCATAGTCCCTACGTACTGAGTTCGTTCAATACGTTGATGCTGGCTTACAAGGTGGCGCAAAAGAGCGATGAATTGCGGGCCGAAGTGGAGAAAATTATCCCGTCACGATGCTGGATTAACCCTGATGAATTTGCCGCGTATTACGTCGACAAAGGCACCGTTCGGAATATAATCAGTGAGAAAACCGGCTTGATTGCTGATAATGAACTTGACGATGTTTCGGAAGATTTAGCCGGAGAGCAAGATCAATTATTTGAACTTAGCCGTAGTGTACCCCGTGATTGACATTATCAAACAGACGTTTCCACAGACACAGGCTAATACTTGCTTACAAACGCTAACCGACGCCGAGTTTTGTATTTATGACACCGAAGATAAACGATCTGAAATTCAAACGGACGTCAATGGACTACAGCATTTCACGGTAGAAAATCCGACAAAGCGTGACATTCACTTTTTAGCCATTGATAAATGTATTTTCTTCGACAATGAACGCATTTTACGATGTGACTGTGCCGTTTTTGACAGCAAGACATTCTGCTTTGTAGAAATCAAGGAAGTAGATCATGCAGCCCGACGTGCTGAGCAATACCGCAAAGCGAAAGAGCAACTTAAAACGACAATTCAACATTTTCAGGAGAAGCTAACATTTACGACAAAACGCATTGAAGCGTACGCCTGTGTAGGTCGGACGACGGCCAGACCCGCACGGCCAGCCGCAGATAGTAATGAACAATTCGAGTTTTCTGAGTTAGGAGCAACCTTATATCACGGCAACGTCAAGCGTTTTGGTCAATAAAAAAGCCGCTGAGGATTTCCCAGCGGCTTTCTTCTATATACGAGGGCCAAACGGAGCTTAGCCCGGCCTTTTATTCCACAACGACGCCCATATCGCAGAATTTTTCGATGCGCTGGTTAATGCGCTCCTGCGGGTCGAGAGCACTGAGTTCGGCGATGGTGTTCAGGATAACGTCTTTCAGGTGATTGGCCATGCCCTGATGGTCGTTATGCGCTCCACCGAGGGGTTCGACCACAATTTCATCCACTAACTTATTCAACTGCATGTCGCGGGCGGTCAGTTTCATGGCTTCGGCGGCCTGTTCCTTAAAGTCCCAGCTTCGCCAGAGGATAGTCGAGCAGTTTTCGGGCGAAATAACGGAGTACCACGTATTTTCGAGCATCATCACTTTGTCGCCGATGGCAATGCCCAACGCGCCACCCGAAGCTCCTTCGCCGATGACGATGCAAATGACGGGCACCGTCAGCATAAACATTTCTCTGAGGTTGCGGGCAATGGCTTCTCCCTGTCCGCGCTCTTCGGCTTCCAGACCCGGAAACGCGCCCGGTGTGTCGATGAGCGTAATAATAGGCTTGTTGAATTTCTCAGCTAACTTCATGAGTCGCAGGGCTTTCCGATAGCCTTCGGGGTTGGGCATCCCGAAATTCCGGTACTGCCGCTGCTTGGTATTGCGGCCCTTTTGCTGCCCAATAATCATGACCGTTTGGTCCGGTCCGCCGTCGCGGCTCAGTTCACAGAAACCGCCCACCATCGCCGGATCATCGCGAACCGTACGGTCGCCGTGCAGTTCGATAAACTGGTCGCACATGAGCGAAATATAATCGAGCGTGTAGGGCCGGTCGGGATGGCGCGACAGTTGAACCCGCTGCCAGCGCGTGAGGTTCTGGAATATCTCCCGGCGCAGTTTATCAATGCTCTGCTCCAGTATAGAAACGGCTTCGCTTACATCGACATTGCTGTTCTGAGCCAGTCGTTTGGTCTCTTCCAGCCGTGCTTCGAGATCAGCAATGGGTTTCTCAAAATCAAGGTATGTTCTCATTTACTTAAGTTAGAGAGTTCTAAAGTTATAGAGTCACATAGTTTGTACACACGTTGGCGAACTCTACAACTTTACGACTCTATGACTTTATAACTCAAAAGATTCGCCTTTTCTGGGGATTGTCACCTGCGGAAATCCTTCCTCGGCCAGCGTGGCTTTGAATGATTCCATGCTGTCATATTCGCCGTGAACCAGGAAAATATTTTTGAGCGTTGCGGGCGATTGCATGCATACAAAATTAACCAGATCATTGCGGTCGCCGTGGCCGCTGAATACGTCAATTTTTTCAATATTTGCCAACACCTGGTGGTCATTCCCCTTGATACTGAGCGTTTGCTGTCCATTCAGCAACCGCCAGCCCAGCGTTCCTTCGGCGCAGTAGCCAATGATCAGGATGGTGGCGTATGGGTTACTGATGTTCTCGGCAACGTGGTACTCGACCCGTCCGCCCTGCACCATCCCCGACGAAGAAATGATAATGCACGGCTCGCCGAAGTTAGAAACGGCCTTGCTGGCCTTCGAGGATTCCAGAAACTGAAAATTCTGAAAGTCGAACAGGCTTTCGTTTTCCTTGTAAAATTCTTTGGCTTCGCCACTCAGCATTTTCACGTGCTGGAGGTAAATTTTGGAACTCTCGAACGCCATTGGGCTATCCGAAAAAACCCGGATGGGCGGGAAACCGCGCTCCGTATAAAGCCGGTTCAGGGTATACAGCAGGGCCTGTGTGCGGCCGACGCTGAAGGAAGGAATAATAAGCCGCCCCGGAATGTCGATGCAGGTTCGCTGGATAATATCGGCCAGCGCGTCTTCGGGCGACATCAGATTTTCGTGAAGCCGGTTGCCGTATGTACTTTCACAAACGAGGTAATCGACAGGAGGCACCGGAGCCGGATCCACTAAGAGCGGGTAATTTTTACGGCCAATATCGCCCGAAAAACAAATGCTTTTGTGTTCGCCGTTTTCCAGTATGTTGATGACGATGTGTGCCGCGCCCAGCAAATGCCCTGCCGGAATGAACGTTACATCGACTCCATCGGCTACTTTAAACTTGCGGTTGAAGGCAATAGGCACCACGTTTTCCATGGCTTCGCGAACCTGCCGATCCAGAAATAAGTCTTTCTGCATCTGCGACTGTCGAGCCCTTACCCGCTGTTTCTTGCTGGCATTCAGTTCGTTAATTCGTTTTTGATTGAGCGAAGCAGCATCTTTGAGCAATACGCTGGTAAGCGCGAAGGTCGGTTCAGTACATAGAATCTGGCCTTCGTATCCCTCCCGAAACAGGTTGGGCAGATTACCCGAATGGTCAACGTGGGCGTGGGTCAGTAAAACCAAATTGATGCTTGAAGCCTCAAACGGAAAAAATCCGGGATGAGTAACGGCGGGAGCCGTCTCGCGTGACCCGGCCTGACCGTTCGAACTGACCTCTCGTGGCGCGGACCGTTCCAGTTCGGAACCACAATCAATCAGGATGCGGTAATCATCCTCCAGTTCCAGCAGATACATACTACCGGTTACCTGACGGGCCGCCCCCAAAAAAGATAATTTCATGCGTACAGCTTTAACTATTCAGTGTCGTTTATTCAGTATCCTGAGAAGGATGGTTTTAAAGCCAGTCGGGTGGTGCGTATTTCGTAAGTTTGCAAAAGTACGAAATACCCGTTGAATCGCCTAACTGTTTCCAAATGCGCTTTATGCCCCGTTTACAGGCTCGTTTATCCCTTTTTCTGCCTATCAGTTTACTTATATATTTCCCATTGACAACGGCTTTTGGGCAGGGTAAGCAGCCCGTCGATTCGCTGGCTACACAACGGCTTCTGCAACAGGTCGAAACGTTTCAGTCCAGTCCGGCGGTTCGATTCGGTACGGTCGCGCTCTCGGTTCGGCGGGTGCGCGATGGCGAAGAACTCATCGGCTACAACGCCCGACAGAGTCTGCCTTCGGCCTCAACGCTAAAGTTGATTACGACGGCAACGGCACTGGCAGTATTGGGCACCAATTATACCTATACAACAACGCTCGAATACGATGGCACGATTAAAGACAGTGTGCTGACAGGCAATCTGTACATTCGCGGCACCGGCGACCCGTCGCTGGGTAGCTGGCGGTTTCCTGCATATTACGATTTACCGGCTCTGCTTAAAAGCTGGTCGGAAGCGGTTCGGGCGGCAGGTATCCGCCGGATTCAAGGCATGGTTGTTGGCGATGCCAGCCTGTACGACGACCTGACCACGCCCGACACCTGGCCCTTCGGCGACCTCGGCAACTACTACGGGGCCAGCCTTAGTGCGCTGAATAGCAACGAGAATTTGTTCCGGGTTTTCTTCAGACCGGGTAAATCCGTTGGCGCACCAGCGGCTGTGCTGCGTACCGACCCGCTCCTGCCCTACCTGAGTTTCCGCAACACCGTTACGACCGACGCAGCTAATACCGGCGATCAGGTGAACATTTACGGCGCACCATTTATGAACCAGCAGTGGCTGACGGGCAAGGTGCCGCTTGGCGAACCGGCCAACGAGTTCAGTGTAAAAGGTGCCCTGCCCGATCCCGCTTACTTTACGGCCTATGCGCTGCAAAACCAACTGATCCAGAGCAACATAACCATCAGCAACCCGCCCGTTTCGGTGGGCGGTGGCCTGGGATCAACGGTTTCGTCGGTGGGGAAGCGAACCGTTCTGAATGAGCACAAATCGCCGTTGCTAACCGAATTAATCCAGCAAACGAACTTTCAAAGCATCAATTTATATGCCGAAGCACTGCTCCGTACGACGGCTCTGACCTTGAACAAAACGGTCCGTTCGACGGATGCCAGTCTGGATGCGATAACGGCGTTCTGGAAGAATAAGGGGGTAAATCTCGACGGTTTTCGTATTCGGGATGGCAGTGGGCTGTCGACCGTTGGCGCACTCACCGCCGACAATATGACGGGTATTTTAAGCGCGATGGGACGTGAGAAAACCTTCCCGCAGTTTTACGAAACGATTCCGATTATGGGTCAGTCCGGCACCGTGCGAACACTGGCACGTGGAACTGCCGCAGCGGGTAATATCCGGGCCAAAAGTGGCTCCATCGAAGGCGTTCGGGCCTACGCCGGTTATTTTACGGCCGCCGACGGCGAGCGCATGAGTTTCTGCATATTGGTCAACAAGTTCACGCCCGGCCAGAATCGGGCGGTAACCAATGAACTGGAAGCGATTTTTGTGGGGTTGGTGGGGTTGAAAGGAGGGAATTAGTGGAGTGGGTCAACTGGTGGAGTAAGTGAATAACAGTACGTAGAACACGTTCTCCCACTTATTACACTCACTTCACCCACTGCCCTACCTCACCCCTCCCCCGGATGTTCGCAGACGGTCACGACATTGAACCAATACTGGCCGATTGCTTTTGTGACTTCGCTGAGCCGCTGAAACGTAGGGGGCTTGGTAATGAAGCTATTGGCTCCGTTAAAATACGATGTTTCAATGTCATCTTTGGCATCGGACGTAGTCAGTACCACAATTGGAATGTGCCGAAATGTATCATTTGCTTTGATTTCGCGCAGTGCCTCACGCCCATCTTTTCGGGGCATGTTGAGGTCCAGTAAAATCAGTTCGGGCAGGGTGTGGGCTGCCCCTGCATATCGGCCCTCATACTGCAGAAAATCCAGCAGGTCTTCGCCATCTTCGGCAAACGAGATGCGGCTGGATGGGTAATGCTGATGAAACGCTTCGCGCGTGAGGTAACGGTCGTCTTCGTCGTCATCAACCAGCAGGATATGAATAGGCTTCTGAAGTTGGTCGGTCATACTGTTGTAGTGATTGGCTTTCGGGTAAAACGACCACAAACGTAGTGCCTTCGTCGGGTTGACTGCGGGCCGTGATGTAGCCGTGGTGATACATAACAACGCGTTTGCAGATGGCCAGCCCAATGCCGGTTCCTTCAAACGTGCTTTTACCGTGTAATCGTTGAAAAACTTTAAAAATATGGTCTAAATATTTCTCATCAAACCCAATGCCGTTGTCCTCAATGGTTATCTCGAAATAGGCCCGTCCGATGTTTAGTCCGGGATAGTTGCTGCCATCTACGGGCCGTGCCTGAATCCTGAGCAACGGTTGAACGCCGGGCCGGATAAATTTGAGTGCATTGGAAATGAGGTTATTAAAAAGATGGTCCATCTGACTGGATATCCCCTGAATGACGGGTAGGTCGCCCACATCAACATGAACATTTAACCCCTTGATCCGCAATTCCTGATCATCCAGAATGCGCCTGACAATGTCATTCAACGGCACAGACGTAAATTCTTCCCGGTGGCTGGAAATGCGCGAAAAATTCAGCAAATCTTTAATGAGCTTGGACATCCGCTCCGCCGAATTGGAAATCTTGCTCATGAACAGCATACTATCGGTATCGAACAGGTTGCTGTAGCGGTCGGTAATCAGATTGGCGAACGATTGAATTTTGCGCAGCGGCTCCTGCAAATCATGACTGGCCACAAAAGCAAACCGCTCCAGTTCTTCGTTAGACGCTTCGAGTTGCCGAATTTGCCCGCGCAGTTGTGTCTCATATTCACGAAGTTGGTCTTCAGTTTGCTGGCGGTGTTTTAATTCCTGTTCCAGAACCCGGTAAGAAACGGCCAGCGTTACAAACGTCAGCAGCGACAGCGCAAAGATGATAATGAGCGTATTGCGGAACGAGCGGTCGGCCTGCCGGTTTCGCATATCCATGAGAATCCGTTCTGTAGCGACCATCAGGGCCACATGCTTCCGCAACCGGTTCATGCGGAGTTTACTTTCTGCGCTCACCGACCAACTCCTCTGGTCGAACACCTTAATATCCAGCCGCGATTTGGTTATATCGAGTTTATCGGCAATGAGTTTTTCCAGCAGCACGCGACGCTGAATCTGGATTTTATTATCGGTCGTCAGGATGCGGAGTTGCTCGATTTCGCCGGGTAGTTGTTTCAGAGCCGCCCGGTACGGTTCGAGATAGGTGGTGTCATTGGTGATAACGTAGCCACGCGAGCCGGTTTCAACATCTTTAATCAGGGAAAGTATATTCTCAAGCGATTCCGTTACCTGATACGTATGCCGAACCCGCTGCATATCATTGCCATACTGATAATAGCTATAGAACGATATGGCAAATCCTGACGCAATGAGCACAATAGCCGTAATGAAACCCAGCGCAATACGCCGATTCATCAGGGCTGAGCCGATTGTGTTGAAATCCTTCATAACGTTACGCAAACTCTTCACGGCAAATATAAACAACGAAATCAGGTGTCGCTTATCCTTGGCAGGACTTTCGCTTCGAGTTGTGCCACGGTTACCAGGTGCGTGAATAGTAACCGTGGCACGGCTCGAAGCGAAAGTCCCGCTACTATATCTTATAACGTTTCCACGACTAAATTATGGTTCGTGTAAATACAGACATCAGCCGCAATGTGCAGACTCTCCCGAACCATTTCTTCGGCGGTCAGGCTGGCGGCATGTTTTTTAAGGGCCAACGCTGCCGACTGGGCATACATACCACCAGAGCCAATGGCGGCTACGTCGGCATCGGGTTCAATGACGTCGCCCGTACCCGACACCAAGAGCAGGTCATCTTTAGATGCCACAATCAGCATGGCTTCCAATTTTCTTAAATAACGATCTGTACGCCAGTCTTTTGCCAGTTCGATAGCGGCCCGTTTGAGGTTGCCGCCGTAGGCATTCAGTTTTTCTTCAAAGCGTTCGATCAGGGTAAAGGCATCGGCGGTAGAACCGGCAAAACCGGCCAGCACCTTACCGCCCATCAGCACGCGCACTTTCCGAACATTACTTTTGGCAACGGTATTGCCCATTGTGGCTTGCCCGTCGGCACCGAGCGAAACATGGCCGTTATGCCGAATGCCGACTACGGTCGTTGCATGAATTTTAGGTTGCATGAATTTTGAGTTATTGGGTGGTATAACGCACCGGAGGTGGTTCAGGGTTCAGGGTACTTTGGTTTGTCGTTTGTCGTTGGCTGACGCAAATGTTGCTTGCGCGAGCATTGCCTGACGCGCCAGCCAACGACAAACCACAAACTAACTATCTGCAAACGGAATAGGGCGGTTCACGCTTTCTTCGAGGGAGATAAACGTTTCGGTACGTTGAATACCGCTTACTTTTTGAATTTTATCGTGCAGCACTTCGCGCAGATGCTGGGTATCCCGACAAACGATTTTGGCGAAAATGCTGTAGATTCCGGTCGTATAATGAACATTGACGACTTCGGGGATTTTCTCCAATTGGGTCGAAACTTCTTCGTAGAGGGAGCTTTTATCTAAATAAATACCGAGAAACGCGCTGATGTCCCAACCGAGTTTGGCGTGGTCGATGACCAACTGCGACCCGCGAACAATGCCCATTTGCTTTAATTTATTCATCCTGACATGGACTGTGCCGCCCGAAACGAAAATACGTTTGCCAATTTCGGTGTACGCCATGTTGGCATCCTGCATGAGCAGACTCAGGATTTTGAGATCGGTGTTGTCAATTTCTAAATTTTTCTCGGTCATTTCAGTCTGTTTTTTGATGAGTGCTAACAAAACTACAAAATTTATGAATGGATTGTAAATATTCGAGAAAATCTATATAAAATTTGCAATGAATTGGCATTGCGCAGTACATTTGCATTGTCAAGTTGATCGAGCGGGGTCACACGCCGGTCTTCTTGACATTATTTCTCACACTGTAGGATGTCGAAATTGGCAGACGTGCCCTCCTGTCTCGGGGGTGGTGATAAGGGATAAACGCAGCGTAATGCCGCCCGATGTGGATTCGTCCGCAACGAGCGACTGGGGTTGACCACCAGAGTTGTGCTATGGCTAACTGCACCGTGGGCGGTTCGAGTCCCCCTCCTACAGCATTTGACCTGCGGGTCGATCTGATTTTAGTTTGTTGATGAAGTGTAATTGAACACGCCGGCTCCCCGATGAGTCCGGCGTTTGTTTTTTTATGCGTATTTTTGCAGATTAATAAGGTAGTTCGTAGTGCGTAGTTTGTAGTTGCTGACGCCGGTCCGCCGGGAGCGGTCAGACGCTGCTTATGCGTCAGCTAACGACAAACGACAAACTGATTTTCTCTTACGTGAAACATATCCGTAATTTTTGCATTATCGCCCACATTGACCACGGTAAAAGCACGTTAGCCGACCGTTTGTTAGAATTTACCAAGACCGTTGGTGCCCGCGATATGCAGGCGCAACTGCTCGACAACATGGACCTGGAACGGGAGCGCGGCATCACCATCAAGAGCCACGCTATCCAGATGAATTACACCTACAAAGGCGAGGTGTATACGCTCAACCTGATTGACACGCCGGGTCACGTTGACTTTTCGTACGAGGTGTCGCGTTCGATTGCGGCCTGCGAAGGTGTGTTGCTCTTAGTCGATGCCGCCCAAGGCATTGAGGCTCAGACCATTTCAAATCTGTACTTAGCCTTGAACAATGACTTAGTCATTATTCCGGTGCTGAACAAAATCGACCTGCCGGGAGCCATGCCCGAAGAGGTTAAAGACGAAATGGTGGACCTGCTCGGCTGCGACCGCGACGATATTATTCCGGCGAGTGGTAAAGAAGGCATCGGCGTTCCCGAAATTCTGGCCGCTATTGTCGAGCGGATTCCGGCTCCAATTGGCGAACCTGATGGCGAACTACAGGCCCTGATTTTCGATTCACATTTCAATTCGTACCGGGGCATTGAAGTTATTTTTCGGGTAATGAATGGCCGTATTCGCAAGGGCGACCGGGTTAAATTCATGAACACCGGCAAAGAGTACAACGCCGATGAAGTAGGAACACTGGGCCTTGTACAAGTGCCGAAAGACGTTATCGAATGTGGCGACGTAGGCTACCTGATTTCGGGCATTAAAGTTGCCAAAGAAGTCAAGGTGGGCGATACGATCACCCAGCTCGACCGCCCGGCAAAAGTGGCTATCCAGGGATTTTCGGAAGTAAAGCCCATGGTTTTTGCCGGTATCTATCCCGTTGAAACGAGCGAATTTGAGGAGTTGCGCGACGCGATGGAGAAACTCCAGCTAAACGACGCGGCCCTTATCTGGGAACCCGAAACATCGGCGGCTTTGGGCTTCGGATTCCGTTGCGGCTTCCTCGGTATGCTCCACATGGAGATTGTTCAGGAGCGGCTCGAACGCGAATTCGACATGACCGTTATTACAACGGTTCCTTCAGTGCGGTTCGAGGTAATGACCACCAAAGGCGTGAATCTACAGGTGTCGGCCCCGGCTGAAATGCCCGATCCCAATACCATCGACTGGATTGAAGAGCCATTTATCAAAGCGCAGATCATTACCAAAGCCGATTACGTCGGGGCTATCATTGGCCTCTGTATGGACAAGCGCAGTCTGCTCAAAAACCAGGTTTATCTGACTCAGGACCGTGTCGAATTGCAATTTGAGATGCCGCTGGCCGAAGTTGTGTTCGACTTTTTCGACAAGCTCAAGACCATTTCGCGCGGGTATGCCTCGCTCGATTACGAGTTCATTGACAACCGCGAGTCCAACATGGTGAAGCTCGATGTTATGCTCAACGGTGAAGCAGTGGATGCCCTTTCGGCCATTGTTCACCGCGATAAAGCGTATGAGTGGGGCAAAAAACTTTGCGAAAAGCTTCGCGAGTTAATACCCCGGCAACAGTTTGAGATCGCGATTCAGGCGGCCATTGGCCAGAAAATTATTGCTCGGGAAACCTTGAGTGCCCTCCGAAAAGACGTATTGGCCAAGTGTTACGGCGGTGATATTTCCCGCAAGCGGAAACTGCTGGAAAAACAGAAAAAAGGAAAGAAACGAATGCGGCAGGTCGGCAACGTCGAGATTCCGCAAGAAGCTTTCATGGCTGTCTTGAAAATAAATTAAATGAAGGCCAGTTCGGAAACGGACTGGCTTTTTTTATGGATCGGTCAAGATTAACACTCCGCAAGCTCGCCCAAAGCTTAAACGGTATTATGTTAAGGTAAATCCTGCGAATAATATAATGATTGATTTTGCCGACTAAGGGTATAAACCGATGGGCTGGGGTGTCAGCTAATTCCCAAAAAACAGGTAACCAAACTGTGTTGTTAGCCTTATTTTCTTATTTTTACCCCTTTAATTGCTGAACTATAAACGTAAAGTGCAGTCTAACGAACACGATACTTTTGCCGTTCAGATCACCAGTTCTGCCAGCGCATTTCTAAGCGGAATAGCTGGCTGATTTATACCGATTAAAAAAAAATGGAGCAAGCCTGGTTTATCCAATGGTTGTCCGTAGGCTGAATATCAACTCAAAAAAATAAAATGAACATTTCACGAATTTTCGAAAACAATCAAAATTGGGTTCTAAAAAAGCTAAACGCAGAACCAAATTACTTCAGTGATCTCTCTAAAGGGCAAACGCCGGATATCCTGTATATAGGTTGTTCAGATAGCCGTGTATCAGCCGAAGAACTTATGGGCGTATCACCAGGTGAAGTGTTTGTGCTCAGAAACATTGCTAATATGGTTCCCAATACTGATTTAGGTGTAATGTCAGTTATTAACTATGCCGTATTACACCTTAAAGTAAATCACATAGTTGTTTGCGGTCATTACTATTGCGGTGGTGTCCAGGCAGCCATGAAATCAGCAGATATGGGGATACTAAATCCATGGTTGAGAAGCATTCGTGACGTGTACCGAATGCATAAAGATGAATTAAATAGTATTGAGAACGAAGAACTACGGTATAAAAGACTGGTAGAACTGAATGTCGAAGAACAATGTATAAATGTTCTCAAAACGGCAGAAGTGCAAAAAGCCCGGCGGGATCGAGACCTTACTGTTCATGGATGGGTTTTTGATGTTCATTCGGGAAAATTAATCGACCTACACATTGACTTTATAAAACTATTGGAAAACATAAAAGAAATTTATCGTCTCGACTGAAATAAACCTGAAATTAAACCATAAAACTGTTATAAACGGAAAATAAAGAACGAAAAAACGTAAAAGAAGATTACGCTGTCTGAGAACAACGATGTACAACTAATGTGTTCGCTTTTGGCTGCTTGCGCCTGCAAATCCGTCGAAAGCGAACAAAGAAAAGAAGCATTGCGTTAAATTCATGGTAGAATCAATCTACGTTTTATCATCAACGGTCTTTCCCTACTTCTTGATGATCTCCCGATGAGTTAACGATTTTTGCCTGTACATGACAACCTATTTTGTAAAACCTGGTTCTGTGGTCCGGCAGATTTGGGGCGATGCCGATGTAATCCTGCTCGTTTTTGCCGGATCGGCGGCTGAATTCGCGCTGAACCGGGCGGTAGACTGGCTTTTTTATACGGGTAAGCTCCCCGCAGACCCTATCGCCCGGCTGTTCTCGACCGTTCGATACGCGCAGGAAATCGTTTTTTCAACCGACGAAAAAGCCCGGCAAACAGTTGCCCGAATGGGTTCCATTCATGACGGTGTGGAACAAAAACGAGGGTATCAGATTCCCGACTGGGCCTATCGTGACGTTCTTTATATGCTGATCGACTATTCGGAGCGGGCCTACGAACTCCTCCATCGCCCGCTCACCGATCCCGAACGCGAGGAATTATTCAGCACGTTTTGGGAAGTGGGGGCGGGTATGCACGTTCCTGATCTGCCGAACAATTATGCCGACTGGCGGATAGACCGCGAAGCCCATCTGAACCGGGATTTAGCCCGCAGTAAATTCACCGATCAATTATTTCAGCGGTATCGGGAGCAGTTGGGTAACTGGCGTTATGATCTTTTGCGGCAGGCACAGGCCGTGCTGGTACCCAGGCAGGTTGGTTTGCTGCTCAATATGCCCCAAAAGCCATTACTAAGCTACTCCATTGGCTTGTATAAACTCCTCAACAAGGTGGGCCTTCGCCCGGTGGTGCAACGAATACTGCTGCCAACCGAGTATCTTGCTCAGATTCGGGACCTCGACAGGTAAATTCCGGTATTCGGTTTTGTAGTACACCGGGTTGAAACCCGGTGCATCATCAATTACACCATCCAGGCAAACCCAATAAGGCCTAAACCTGTCTCATCAGCCATGACAACTACACCCATCAAAACATCGGTGTTCGACCTGTTCAAGGTTGGGCCGGGGCCATCGAGTTCGCACACGATTGGGCCGATGAAAGCCGCATTCGATTTTCGCCAGAGGCTGTCTCAATTGCTCATCGAGACGCAACAACGCGCCGACGCTATCCATATTCATCTCTATGGGTCATTGAGCGCAACGGGTAAAGGACACGGCACCAACCGCGCCATTGTGGCTGGGTTACTCGGCTGGCAACCCGAAACAACGGACCCCGTCGCCCTGATGAAACTGCTGCGCGACCCGACCGCTTTATATGCGGTTCCGGTTGGTAACCAGCCTGTTGCCGTTGGTTTGCAGCACATTCATTTTGAGCGCGTTCGTTATGATTCACCCTATCATAATACAATGGTATTACGTCTTGCGGCAGGAGAACAGACGTTATTTTCGGAAGAATATTACTCGATTGGGGGCGGCTTTATTATCCGAAAAGGCGAATCCGACGCTAATGATGCGTTGAAGACGGTCCCGTATCCGTATAACACAATGGCTGGTCTGAAAGAGCAACTCAGCGTTAATAACCTGACATTAGACGAATTGCTGATGGCCAATGAAATGGCGTTGACGGGCCGAAGCCGGGTCGAGGTTAACCAACGGCTCGACCAGATTCTGGATTTCATGCACAAGGCCGTCCGGCGCGGACTCCGGCACAAAGGCGTACTTCCCGGCACCATCCGGCTTACCCGAAAAGCCCCGATTCTGTTTGAACAGGCGAAAGGAATGAGCCAATCCTCCGATAGCTTTTTAATTTTTTTGAACGCGTACTGCTTAGCGGCTTCGGAAGAAAACGCGGCCGGGGGCATCGTCGTAACGGCACCAACGTCGGGCGCGTCGGGTGTAATTCCGGGGTTGACGTATTTAGCCAAACATCATTTTCATTATGACCGGGCCACGCTGCGGGCCGGTATGCTGGCGGCTGCGGTGATTGGTTTTTTGGTGAAACAGAACGCCAGTATTTCGGGGGCAGAGATGGGCTGCATGGGCGAAATTGGCACGGCTTCGGCGATGGGGGCTGCTTTTCTGACCCGATGTGCCTATCCCGGTGGTGGTATTGGCCCGATTGAAGCAGCCGCCGAAATTGCCATCGAGCACCACCTCGGCATGACCTGCGACCCCATTGGCGGGTATGTCCAGATTCCGTGCATCGAACGGAATGCGATGGGCGCCGTCAAAGCCTACAACGCCTACCTGCTGGCTACATCGGGAGCGGCTTCGTTTCAGAAAATTTCTCTCGACGCGGTTATTAAAGTGATGAAAGCGACGGGCCGGGATATGTCGACGAAGTACAAAGAAACCTCCGAAGCCGGACTGGCTCTAAGCGCAACGGAGTGTTAGATAGTGATGTATCGACACATAACCACCAGCCCGACACCACACATCTGACACTTTATTCAAACAATTCGATGCCGTTAATGTGTTTTTAATGTATACCTGATAATGAGGTATCATTTTGATCTATGAACACAATTTACACACCTCAGCAAAAGCGAATTTTACTCATAAGCAGTTTGCTGATAATTGCCGGATTTGTGATTTTCGGGCTGCGCGGCTACGTGTCGGCCTTTCTGGGGGCGGGCATTCTCTATGTGGTTTTTCAACCCTGGTACAGAACGCTGGCTATCAAACACAACTGGAATCGGTCGCTGGTATCCGCGTTGCTGATCATTTTTTCATTGGTTGTCATTATCCTGCCGTTTTTGACGCTGAGCCTGCTACTCATCGACCGGATTCAGTACTATAGCCAGCATACCGAAGATATACTGGGGCTGGTGAAAAAAGCCGAGGACCTTACGGGTTATAAAATTACCAGTCAGCAAAATATCCGTTCGCTCTTGCAGCAGGCGGGTACGTATGCCAGCCGGTTACTGCCTTCTCTGGCGGGTGGCGCACTGGATTTTATCGTTATCATCGGCCTGATGTTCTTCACGCTGTACTACATGTTCGTGCAGCGCGAGGCCTTCGAAAATGGCCTGCATAAGTACCTGCCGTTTAAACGCGACACACAGAAAGAACTTGGGGAATCGCTCAAAAACAACGTAAATGCCAACGTACTGGGGCAGTTGCTGGTCTGTTTGGTACAGGGTGTTTTGACGGGGCTGACGCTCTGGATATTTGGCGTACCCGATTCGCCGTTCTGGGGCGTGGTCGCCTTTTTTATGGCGTTTATTCCGGTGCTGGGTACGCCGTTGGTATGGGCACCCGCCGGGCTGATCCAGCTTTCGCAGGGCAACACGGGGCAGGGAACCGGCATTTTATTAGTAGGCGTCATCGTGATTATCAACATCGACAATCTGCTGCGGATCATGCTGGCTAAACGAATGGGCGACATTCACCCGCTTATTACGCTGGCCGGTATTGTGCTCGGCGTCCCCATTTTTGGCATTCTGGGGTTAGTTGTCGGGCCGTTGCTCCTCTCCTATTTTATTGTGCTGATTGGCGTTTTTGAACGCGAAAACAAGCAACAGGAAAAAGAAGCCGCTATTGCGCAGGAACAAGTTGAGGAAGAAGCTGAACGAGAAAAGTGATTGAATGAGAGAGTGATTGAGTGATTGAATAGGTATATGCGCCAGCTATTCAATCACTCAATCATTCTCTCATTCAATCACTCCTTTTATTGCCGCGTCACCTTACTGGCTCCTGATGTCTCGGAATCGAGGTCATCGACATGGCCAAATTCAACGTGGCTGGCTCCGCTCGCATCAACAGACGCCTTCCCAATGCTCATGCCATTGGCTTCAATTTTACTGGCTCCGGTCAGGTCAGCGTCAACCACGCTGGCATGACCCCGCAACACGGCGTTCGATGCGCCCGACAATTCGAGATTCAGTTTATCGACGTCGCCGTCGAACACCGTCCGGCAGGCACCGCTCAGGTCGATGTTCAGGTCATCGTATTTGCCGAATCCGGTCAGGCTGGCTTTCGACGCACCCGACAATTTCAGTTCATCAATGGCCGGCACGGTGATTGTCAGGCCGATGCGTTTACGGTTGTTCCAGTCGAACAGGCCGTTCAGGCCCATGCCTACGGTCAGCTTGTTGCCATTCACCTTCACGTTTACATCGTCCAGATCGTTTTCGCGTCCGTCGGCAACCACTTTATAAGTCGTTCCTTTGCGAAAGCGGACCACAAACGCGCCCCCAATATCTACTTTCGAGAATGAACCGACGTTGAACTGCCGGGTGTGGTCGCCGATGTGGTCGAAGTCCTCACCCAGTTCGCTCGTTACAGCACTCTGCACATCGTCGGTAATATCCGTCACATCGTTGTCCTCGTCATTGGAATCACGGTCTTTTTCGCGAGGGAAATTGATACAGACCAGCCCATCCGTTTTGGTAAATTTCCAGACACTGGCAGCCATCCGATCAAACTCCTTTTCGCCAAATTCATTCCGAACAAACCGGGCAAACTCTTTGGTCATGCGGAACGGTTTTTCGTACGGAATCATCAGGTCCATGTCTAAGTCCTGCGCCCGGAACCGCGCTTTTGGCTTCAATTCAACCGTATTATCAAACCGCACAATCGAGTCTTTAATGGTATAGGCGTACTGAATCATGCGCGCGTTGGTTTGCGCGTCGGTGCGACTTTTTCCCTGCGCTTTAAAGTACTGCACCAGATTCAGGGCAGACCCTTCATACCCTTTCATGTCGATGGACGGACGCCAGTTGTCGTTCTCCATATCGTTGATGGCGAAAGTCGGAATGGGAGCCGCAACGTTGATCGTTTTGGTTTCTTCGACTGTTCCCCGACGTTGAAAACTGTTGATCAACGGGGCAGCCGTTCCGGCAAAAACCACCATGCTGACCAGCCAAACCCCGGCTACCGTGAGCGCGGTGCGGCTGCTGATGACGCCACGCGTTGTAATCAACATCACTCCCAGAATCGCTAAGCCAAACGCAGGAATCACACCCACCAGAAAAGCCGATGTTACCATGGGAACCGTAATGTCGTTGCGGATCAGTTCGACCGGAAAATCATTGCTGATATAAGACCCGCCCGACCCGACAACGATAGCTGACCACAGAAGGGCCAGACAGGCAATCATGAGGGCAAATCCCAGAATCAGCATCAGCACCCCGGCAAACACCCGGATGATCGAAACGACACCGTTCATGAGTGGTCCCAATGCACTGCCCAACCCGCCAATAATGGTGGCAATGGCCCGGAACGGAAACAGCAGAACCCGCGTCAGAGCACTTTCGTTATTCGGCGTTTCGTTGATGTTCAGGTTTTGCTTAATGCTGTACTCGATGTTCGACAGCGTGATGGGCTGGCCCTGCATCTCCATTTTTTCGGTGAGCGTTTTGGCCGCCGGTGCAATCATCCACAGCACAATGTAAAGCAGAAACCCGACGCCAAAGAACACAATGCCGAGCACAAACAGCAACCGGATTATGCCCGTATCGACGCCGAAGTAAGCCGCAATTCCGGAGGAAACGCCCCCAAGTACTTTATCTTCGGGATTACGGAAAAACTTTTTTACGGTTTTGTCGTCTTCAATACCCATCGTGCCCGGCAGCGCAATCCACATAGCAATGTAGATAATGAAGGTGAATCCCGACACACCGGCCCCGAACTCCTGACCCAATGGCGGTAAGGCCAAAAAGAGAACTAAGAAAATCAGGCGTACCCACACCACATCCATGTTGAAGTAGTAAGCCAACCCGGCGCAGACACCCCCAAGGGTTTTCCGGCGCAGGTCTCGTACCAGCCGACGTGGACCGGCAAACGTACTCCCCGCTGGCTGCGATGCGTAGGCACCGGCATTTGGTCCTACATTCGGGTTTGCGGTCTGGCTGTCCCGCGAACTACCGGCCGATGTTGCTGAATTCCGGCCACCGTTGGTTACCAGCACTTCCTCTTCCTCGACAGCCTCAAAATCGGCGACGCTGCCCATAGCGGCTGTCAGTTCGTTGACATCGTCCAGCGAAACAACCTGTTTGTCAGCCGCTTTCAGCTTGGCGAGCAGTTTCTCGGCAATGCGATTTTCGATGTCGGTCACAATCTCCTGACTGTCTTCGTAGGTCGAAAAGTATTGTTGTACCGTTGTCAGGTAACTTCTGAGTTTTTCGTAGCCGTCCTCTTCGATGTGGAAGATAACGCCACTAATATTAATACTTATGGTCTTTTTCATTGCGGTCCGACGTTTCGGTTTAGCGAAGAGAATAGGTTAAGCGTTGGCGGAAGGGTTGGGTAAATCGGGCAAGGACATGACGGCCGTTACACCATTGGGAATTTTCTTGTACTGTTCCGTCTTGCCGATAATGGCGTTCACCGATTCGGCGAGTTCCTGCCAGGTGTCATTGAGCGATACTAAGGAGGTCGTTCCCAGATCGGTCAGGATGTAGTACTTACGCGGTGGCCCGGAGGTAGATTCTACCCATTTGTAGTCGAGCAGACCGGCATTTTTCAGGCGGGTAAGGAGCGGATACAGCGTACCCTCTACCACCATGATCCGGGCGGAGGTCAGCTCGTCGAGCATATCGGAGGCATACACTTCGCCCCTCGATATGATGTGCAAAATGCAGAACTCCAGGATACCCTTCCGCATTTGCACCTGAGCGTTTTCGATATTCATTGGTGTATATGATTTCGTTAATTTCTTGTGTAAAGGTACAATAAGGTACTATGCGATGCAAGGTACCTTTGATTTATTATCCTGATTTCTGTATTAATGGTAAGAAAAGGGGGCTAAATGGTTGTTTTAGTAGCTCTGCTATTTTCGACTTTCCATACTTCCGTCGAAAAATAGAGCTTCCGGCAAACTTTACGGATAATAAACCCAACCACGATTGCTTGTTCAATCAAGTTCACTGGCTTGATAAAACTTTTGATTGATTCAGGATTTTCGCTGAGAGCCGTACGCCCAACGCCTGCGTATCCGGGCCAGAAATAATATGGCAATATTGGTCAGGATGAGATTAATCAATTCAATGAAATGACGTTGAATAGCAAGGCCGTCTATCCTATTCGTCTGCGGTTTATGTACGTTCGGAATCAACAAACCGCCCATCAAATTATCGGCTGGCGAGTCTGGGCTTACCGATCACTCGCCTTAGGGAATCAGCAACGCTTCTTCCCGGCCTCCCCGACACTCGGCATGTACATCCATCGTCCAGGTATCGCTGCCGGGCTGCTTATAGTCATAAATGATCCGGCCTCGTTCCGTACTCAGCGAGACATACTGATCGGCTTCCAGCCAATCTGAATAAAGAAGAGACCCTTTACTCTGGCTTACCGTCTCTTCGTAAACACGCACCGTAACCCGTGTCCGACCTTTTATGAATCCTTTTTCAACCGCCATTGGCCAGGGTCCCCGCCAGGCGGATAACAACACGAGCGTACTGAGCAGGGCTATTGAAACCCACGGATTAACCTTCCGTTTATACCAATTCATCATTAAAGAGGGGTTAATAAATCATCCTGTGTATTCATCAATCTATAACTTAAATTATCGGCCATGGTTTATTGCTTTCCCGAACTTAATGAGGAGACGAGTTTACGAAAATGACTTTCGGAAGGAGCCATCTTGGCGATCAGACAATGAGGCTGGTTAGATTACCGGTCTGACTGGACTTGCAGCCGTATCCTGCCCTGCCAGAACACAGGCTGATTATGTCTGCCTGTGGTTGGAAACGCGTTTTTAAGGGGCGGTCTGGCAACTGCCTGAACAAAGGTTGGTTTACGCTGATAAGCTGACGGTTAGATCGGCAGTGAGTCGTTCTTATTGCAGTAACTTATCCTCTTTTTAATCATGATCTCAAAACCTAACGTAAACAAAGGCAGTGAATCCGAGGACGCCTTCAGGCGATGGCTCGCACTCTATCGTAGCCGGGTTTATGAAACGTTTTATTCGGAGGAACAAACCGGAAAAAGTGCACTGGATTCTCAACGCCTGCAACAGGTAGAAATGGATAAACCAACCATCCTGGTTATTGAAGACAATGCCGATGAATGGTTCATGATTCGGTGGTTATTACTCCGGCAGTTTCCCCAGGCAGAAACTGTCTGGATTTCCGATTCTACCGGCGTACTCCCCTATCTGGAATCCTGTATCCGGTATGAAAAGGACTTACCCAAACTCATTTTGCTGGACTTGTATTTGCCCGATACAATGGCAGGGTTAACCCTGTTGCGGGTCTTAAAGGCGCATCGTTTATACCAACAGATCCCCACGGTTGTCGTGAGCCGATCCAGTGCCCCCGACGATATCGGCGAAGCCTTTGCTCACGCCTGCAATTCCTACATCGTCAAACCAACTAATTTCAACGAATGGCTTGACGGGTTTTCACTGCCTCAAACGTACTGGGCAAATCGGCAAAATTAAGGTAGCTCCGCAAGGTGGTCCTGAACCTGTTTAGCCTGCCTATTTACCTGACTGCTTCCTTAAACTTTCTTTCTGACGGATAGTTGAAAGAAGAAGGCGAAGATGACGACACGGCAACGACGCATCCGAATCGAAACGCGGTTTAAGGCAGGGTGCTTACCCGAATATTTTTCTGCTCAATGCGCGACAACTCAGGCAATTGATGCGCTTCGTATTTGCGGTCGTAATGGCCAACAGAGGCTGTGTCCGTCTCGCTTCCCTTGTAATTGATGTAATCCTGAAAGCGGATGCCTCCAATGGTTTGTGGGTTGATGGCTTTGCGAAAACGTTGCCCACCCTCGCTGTAGGCTAAGTAATCCATCGTGTGCGTCTGTTTATTAAACCAATAGAAAAACGTGTCCTGATAATCGTTCCCACCACCCTCGGCCCGAAATCGTACGCGGACTTTGTGGTAGGCCTGTCCGTCAAGCTGACTATCGCCCACGTAATCGGCCAGCACCGCCGGATCATTGAGTTTATATGGCAGCAGTACGAAATAGGCAACAGCGTTTACGGCCTCACTATATTTTTTTACCTGCGCACTGTCCAATAGCTGGCGTTTCCCGTTCAGTGTTCGGGTGAGGCCGTCGTTGGATAGGGTCTCCTCAATGCGTATTCCGGTCGAATCGCGGTGGGTTCGCGTGTACCGGAACCGGCCACCCTGCTGCTCCAGCACAACGTGAAAATGGCGGAAATCAAACTCAATTCGCTTATTCTGATAGGCATCTCCACCGTGCGCCTTGATGGCTTTGTCAATGATTTCCGCAGCGTCATGTTCAGGCTTACAGCCAGACGCGATGAAAACAGAAAGGCAGAGAACGAGGAAAAAGCGGGGCATAATCGAATTGAGTAGGGAAGCCATGAATGTACACATCTATTCGGCTATTTGCATCTTATCGCCTGTAGCATTCAATAGGTATTGGGTTTGTTTTGACGCGACGTTAACGTGAATTTAGGCTTAAACTGCTTAAAACCCGGTCGGTAACGGGTCGAAAGACCTACTGTTTGATGTAAATTTACCTGAACCCTAATTTCATTAGTTGATGAAAGCAGCCGTCACCACGAAGCCTGGCCCTCCCCATGTTATTGAGCTACAGGAAAAGCCCATGCCAACTGCCCAACCTGGCTGGGTCGTTGTCCGCGTAAAAGCATTCGGGCTGAACCGCTCCGAACTCTATACCCGACAGGGCCATTCGCCGGGGGTGGCCTTCCCCATCACGCAGGGCATCGAATGCGTGGGTGTAGTAGTAGATGACCCCTCCGGCCTGTATACAGCAGGACAGTCGGTAGCCGCCTGCACGGGCGGCATGGGCCGACAGTTCGACGGCGGCTACGCGGAATTTGTTACCCTGCCCCTTGCTATCGTTGTCCCGTTCAAAAGCGAACTACCCTGGACCACGCTGGGAGCCATGCCGGAAATGGTCCAGACCGTATCGGGTTCGCTCAACTATGCGCTGGAGGTTCAGAAAGGCGAGACGCTGCTGATCCGGGGTGGCACATCATCCATTGGTATGCTGACCATTCAGTTAGCCAAACAGTACGGGCTTACCGTTATTGCTACTACCCGCAACCCCGAAAAGGAAAAGCCCCTGACCCAAAACGGTGCCGATTACGTACTGATCGACGGGGGACGAATTGAGCCGCAGGTAAAGCTATTATTTCCTAATGGCGTTGATAAGGTACTGGAACTGGTTGGTACCGAGACGCTTAAAGATTCGCTGCGGTGTATCCGACCAAAAGGTGTCGTTTGCATGACCGGCATTCTGGGGAATAACTGGACGCTGGATTCGTTTACGCCTATGGACGATATTCCCCTGGCGGGCCGCTTAACAGCCTACACCGGCGAAGCGCGTAATTTGACCCCTGAGCTACTTCAGGACTTCATCGACTCGGTTACGGCGGGCGTCATCAAACTGAACATCGACCGAACATTCCGGCTGGATCAGGTGGCCGAGGCTCACCAGTATATGGAGAGTAATCAGGCAACCGGCAAAATCGTCGTAGACGTATTGTAGAGAAGAACGATGGGTTGGTAAAGCAAATGATAATCAGCGGGAAACCAAATCGTCGGGTGTTGTAATTTTGATGTTTTCGTATGACCCATCGATGAGCGTGATGGGAAAACCGGCATGCTCCATCACGCTGGCGCAGTCGGTGAAAAACGGCTGCTCGTCGGTCTGAAACGCTTGCCGAAACAAGTCAAGACGAAACGTTTGGGGCGTTTGCACCAGCCGGTACAGACTGCGGTCAACGGCCTGACTAACGCCACCCGAACCAATAACCCGAACGGAATCTTTTACGGGGACGCACGCAACGGCCGAGCCTGTGCGGGCGGCTGTTTCAAAACCAGTCTGAATAATTTCCGGGGAAACAAACGGGCGAACCCCATCATGGACCGCCACTAAACCCTGCTCAACCCGAATTGCGTTCAGGCCGTTACGCACCGATTGAAAACGGGTATTTCCGCCGATAACAGTTTGAATGCCAGTAGGATGAAAGGAATGCTCTTCGCACAGGCGTTCCCAGACGGGCAGGTCGCGGGCGGGCAGAACGAGGATGATCTGGATGGGAAACGAAACGGCCAGAAACCGCTCAATCGTATGCTGAAGAATGGGTTTGCCAGTGAGGAGCAGGAACTGCTTCGGCACGTCCGACTTCATGCGGCTGCCACTGCCCCCGGCAACGATAATCGCAAAAAAAGAAGTGGTAAGTGGTAAGTTATTAGTCATAAGTGAGAACACCCGGAACAAAATTACTTACTACTTACCACTTTATACCTTACTTCCTGACTTACTTAAATAATCAGCATGGCATCGCCGTAGCTGAAGAAACGGTATTTCTCCTTGATAGCCACCTGATACGCTTCTTTGATAAGTTCATGCCCGCCAAAAGCACTGGTCATCATAATCAGAATCGACTCAGGCAAGTGCAGACTTGTCAACAACGAGTTTGCAATTTTGAATTCGTAGGGCGGGAAAATAAAGCGGTCTGTCCAGCCTTCAACGGGTTTCAACCGGCTGTTGGCCGACACCGACGACTCAATGGCTTTAAGCGACGTTGTACCGACGGCACACACACGCTTACCCGCGTCGAGGGCTTTGTTGACAATCTGCGCCGACTCTTCAGGAATCTTGTAGTTTTCCGAATCGGTTTTGTGTTTGGTCAGGTCTTCAACATCGACCTGACGGAAGGTACCTAAGCCAACGTGCAGCGTAACGGGTGCGAAATCAATGCCTTTGATTTCCATACGCTTCATCATCGCACGGGTAAAGTGCATACCGGCCGTAGGAGCCGCCACCGCACCCACATGCTGGGCAAAAACAGTCTGGTAATCATCGCGGTCGGCTTCTTCGGCTTCCCGGTTCATCTCGCGCGGAATGGGTGTTTCGCCCAACTGATCCACCGCTTTCATAAATTCATCGTGGTTGCCATCGAACAAAAAACGGATTGTCCGGCCCCTCGACGTGGTATTATCAATAACTTCAGCCACCAAGTCGCTGTCGCCAAAATAAAGTTTATTACCGACCCGAATTTTGCGGGCGGGGTCAACCAGTACATCCCATAGTTTCATCTCGCGGTTCAGTTCGCGCAGGAGGAAAACTTCAATCTTAGCACCTGTTTTTTCTTTATTGCCATAGAGCCGCGCCGGAAAAACTTTAGTGTTATTGATCACCATCACATCGCCGTCGCCGAAATAACCCAGCATATCCGAAAATTGCTTGTGTTCAATGGTTTTGGCTTTCCGGTCAATAACCATCAGCCGGGATTCACCGCGCTCAACCGGATATTTGGCAATGAGACTTTCGGGTAAATCGAATTTAAATTCGGATAACTTCATAATGTATCAGCACGAAAAAGAACGCCACATTTTTGTAAAGGGCGCAAATATAGTCAAAAACCCGGAAAAATTTACATCTTCCGGGTAGATTTTCTTGCAAATATCACAGAAATGACTATTGATCGGATGTAATTGGACTTATCGGCTGCACAGCTCCGTCTGTATTGACGTGAGCACGGTCGGAAACGTTGAATTTCGCCATTAATTCGGGCGATACTTCATTGGCATACGTCCCTTGTGGCGACACGAAAACGCCTTTCATTCCGTTCGATGCCGTGATGGCATACAGCGTCATCTCGTCGCCGGGGTCCGATGTACCCTCGAAGCGATGAAATTCATCGACAGTAAACTCTTCGCCTTTCAGTTTAGTTTCCGTACTCTTCTCTTCAAGAAAATCCTTCTTCGGACCAAACTCGTGTGTGTAGCCGCGCTCACGGAGGTCTTCCATGGCTTCGGTCAGGGTGGTGAAATGTTTCATAACGACAATGCGATTTTGTATAGATGTAAAACCCCAAACAGCCGATATGGTTTATTGTGCGGGGGTATTAAAATTATTGAACACAGAAACACAAGGCCAACAGATTTTTTACGCTTATTTCTCTGTGTCTCTGTGTTCAATAGTCCGCGTTGAGCGTAGTTAAAACTACGTTCTGGTGTTATCCGCCGGGCCGACGCTTCGGTCTCCGACCGGCGAAAAACTGAGAATCTGTTTAGCTTGCATAAACTGACAACAACACAAAAAAGCCTGCCCCCATTGGGGGCAGGCTTTCCAATCCCACCATTCACTACACTACCAAGGCCAAGCGAGCCATTGCAGAATTGGCCGTATCGATGCTTTCTTTTTGGTGAAGCAGTATCTCGCGTGTGCTGGCGGCTAAATCCGTCTCCTGCAACACGGTATTATATTCGTTCAATGCTTCCTGATCGCCCCGGTGGCATTCCTGAACCGTTGCTTTGTCATCGTCGGAAGAAAAGGTTGATTTTACGTTAATCCAGGCGCGATGCAGATCGGCAGCAAGGCTGGTGCCAGTGTCAGGCTCGCCCCCCAAAGTTCTTATTTCGCGGTCGAGAATCTGTGCGAACTCGGCCCGTTGCCGGGATTGCGTCAGGAACAAACTTTTTAACTCGTTGTCTTTCACGTTCTCAGACGCTTCCTGATAACCTTTCTCCGAATCGTGATTGATGGTTAACAGGCGACTTAGTTGATCAAGGATTTCAGTCCGTGTTTCTTTTACATTCATGACGTTGATCTGGTTAATTGTGTGTTGAATTAAATGATGGCACTTTTTATGGTTGAGTAAATCAGAAAGTTCTGCTTATTATCTATCAAGGCTAAACACTTTCTTTCTTCGCTAAGCCTTAACAATTTTCTTATTCGCCTAATTTGCCATCTTTAGCGTCGCGCTGCATTTGCTTGTTGGCAAACACCGCCACATCGACCCGGCGATTTTTCCGACGACCGGCTTCCGTCGAGTTGTCTGCAACCGGCTGAGCCTCGCCATAGCCTGTTTCATCGACCCGTGAAGTTTTTACGCCCTGGCTTTCCAGGAAACTACTAACAGCATCGGCCCGTTGTTTCGATAATTTGAGGTTATGGTCCTCAGAACCCGTAGCATCTGCGTGGCCTTCAATTTTAATATCGGTATCCTGATATTTGTTGAGCGTTTTAGCAAAGTCAAGTAGCTGCTGCTTCGTTTCGGATTTCAGCGCATACGAGTCAACGTCGAACAGAATATCCGAACCAAACGTAATTTTGATGCCCTCGCCAACGCGTTCAACCTGCGCATTTGGCATTTGTCGCTTCATCTCTTCGGCCTGCTTGTCCATTCGGCGGCCGATAACGGCACCGGCGGCTCCACCAACCGTTGCACCTAAAATGGCACCTAAAGCCGTGTTGCCTTTCGACTTGCCAATCATGCCGCCGATTACGGCACCACCACTGGCACCAACAATGCCGCCCTTCTGTGTTTTATTTAAACTTTTTGATGATGATTTACAACTTGTTAAAACTTGGCCTGACAAAAGACCAGCAGCCATGATGACCACAAGCGATTTTTTGCCGACTGATTTCAACGCATACTCCATAGTGTTGTGACTATTTGGTTCTGCCAATACCTACCCAAACGCTGTACCAGTTTAATTCGACAGTAGCGGGAATTAAATAACATACTGTACTAACTAACTGATAGACAGCGATTAAATTTATAGAAATAGAATAATTAGCCCTATACGTTACAGCTATAAATCAAGTAATTTGATAGAGTAAGCGGGAAGTAAGATGCCTACTGTTGTGGAACTGGCTCTACAACATTGGGAAATTCAGGGATTCATGTCGTAAGCAGAAAAATAATACGGTAGCACTATCTTAACTATTATAAGCAGAAAAAATAAATAATATATTGACTATCAACAATTTACGAAGTGTTATTTTCACTCACTTACACTCTTTTTTTAAACGAATTAAGCAGCGCACACGTTAAATAGACATCAGCTAACTCGCTCAGTTTATACATGTTAACTATTAAATCTATCCTGCTTTTATTGCTCGTTGGCGTTTCGTTGCTTGTGGGGCCAACGGGTTGTAAACAATCGGGCGTTGAGGATTCCGTCGCGCCCGTTCAAACCCGTACGTTAGTCAGCAGTTCGCTCATTGGCGAATACTCGACCGACCAATTGCGGAGTCGCTACACAGGTGTCAATGCTGCGCTCCGGTTTTTTATCGTGTACGGAATCAAAGTGTACCGGCTGGAATATACCACAACCAACACCGATGGCAAATCCATTCGGGCCTCGGGTGCGCTCATCATTCCAAACGCGCCATCGGCCCGGCCCCTGCTCAGTATGCAGCACGGGACGATTTCGGGCGACAACGAGGCTCCATCCTATTTTGGACCCAACAGCGAAGCCTACACATTCGGGTCGGTATTTGCCTCGCAGGGTTATATCATTGCCGCCCCGGACTACATTGGTTACGGAGCCTCCAAAGACCTGCCGCATACCTACGAACAGCGAAACGGACTGGCTACTGCCTCGCTCGATATGATTCGCGCCACCCGAAATTTCCTGACCGATCAGAAAGTTGACTGGGATGAGCGGCTGTTCATTGCCGGGTATTCGGAAGGCGGATATGCCACGATGTCGCTTCAAAAAAAAATAGAGGAAGAAACCGGCAGCGAATTTAACCTCGTTGCGTCGAGTTGCGGAGCTGGCGCCTATGACAAACCGGCGTTTATGAAGCGCATTATTAACGAAAAGACAAGCGGCATCGACTACGTTAACCGACTCTATTTGTGGGTGTTACAAACCTATGACCGGATTTATGGCCTGAACCGGCCCGCATCATACTACTTTAAAGAACCCTATGCTACGCAGATTGCGCAGGGTAATGAATCATCCATTAACGTGAGTTTAAACCAGGTGTTTACCGATAGCTTTAAACAGGGCATTAATTCGGGCACGGACGAAGCATTTCTGGACGCTGTTCAGGACAACGACGTTCACGACTGGAAGCCCCGAACACCAACGCGGCTCTATCATGGCGACGCCGATGAAACGGTCGATTTTCTGAACTCGCAAAACGCCTACGATGCCATGCAGAAACGCGGAGCGACCAATGTACAACTCATTCGAATAAATGGAGCTACCCACGCCACCGGCATTTTAACATTCATTTTGGGGACGTACGATTTCTTTGGTTCGATACAGTAATCACGGTGTAAGAAGCCTGATTGGGCTGGCGAATTTTAGTGCCAACCGTTGTTGGAACGCGGTCATCGTCATGAATGAGCAGAAGCCGGTTGGCGTCTAAAGGCGTCAGGTCTTCGGCCTTATGACCCACATGCAATGGCTGTCCCTGTTCGTTGCGCACAAGCGTAAACGGCTGATTCGCATACATCTCTTCGGGGGTAGCCGACCACAGATACGCATCCAACTGGTTGTTGACTTCGTAGGAGGTCAGCAACCAGAATTTGCCCTGATACGGGTCATATTCCAGACTCGACAGGGCCAATGGTTTTGGCAGGGTCGAATCGGCTTTGGCAATGTCAAAATCGGCGATGAGTTTCCAGTCGTCCGATAGCCGGATGCGTTCTACATCGCCCGTTTTCTCGACCCGATACGGCACGCCGATGATTTTGGTCCGGTACTTGAAATCGGAATAACTTTTCCCTTCTTCGCGAATTCCAAACAGCAGTTGGCGGTCGGTTGCGGCCAGTCCTTCTATTTTAAAATACGGCATTGCCTCCGGGAAATCACTGTTCGCCAATAGTTTCGTGATTGGCTGACGGTAGGCGATGGATGTACGGCTGGTGTCGTCCGGGGCCAAAACGAGCGGGTGCTGCTCATCGCCGGTGCGCCAGTACAGAATGGTGTTGTAGCCATCCCAGTCGTGATTTTCGGGCTTTACCCGGTCGAAGGCGGTTGTGAGCAGCACAAAACGGCGGTCGGGCGTTTGGGTAAAATCTTCGTATTTACGACCAGCCGCAAAAGGCGGTTGTGTCAGATATGTTGGCTGAACAGTTGAATCGGCTAATGTGGCGGGCGTTTTCATAAACACCGGACTCTGGCCCGGCGGCATGTCTTTATCATTGGCAAAAAGCAGGTTTTTCCCATCGAACAATACCGCCGACGCTTCGCACCAAACGGGTTGACCATTCACTACGGTTCCGGCTGGGAAGCACGTCAGCAATCCTTCTTCAGTGATTGAAGCCGTCTCGGATACGGCCTGAGTCGGTAATTTGGCAGTTTTGCAGCCGGACACGAACAGGAAAACGGTCAGCGCAAGCGCAGGAAGTCGAGAATTCATGGCGGAAAGAGGAAAGTCAGTTCAGACAAAGTACGGCCATTATTGCCGTAAAATGAATCCCACCCCATGCACGTTATCAATCCGAATGGTTGGGTCCTGCGCCAGTCGTTTGCGAAGCCGCGAGATAAACACATCAAGACTACGCCCCATAAAATAATCATCGTCGCCCCAGACCGCCCGCAGCAGGTCGTCGCGCCGGACGAGCGTGTTGGGCCGGTCGAGCAGGTACGCCAGTACGTCGGCTTCGCGGTTGGTGAGGGGTTGGGTTTGCCCGTTTATCGACAGGGTTAAATTCTGGTGATTCAGGAGGGTGGTCGGTAAGGTTATGGGTTGGGTGACGTTCGTTCGGCGAAGAAACACATTGATTTTCAGAATCAGTTCTTCAATGCTGAAGGGCTTTGTCAGGTAGTCGTCGGCACCGAGCCGAAGACCCTGCAACCGGTCGTCTTTATTGGCTAACGCACTCAGGAACAGGATGGGTACGTGTTGATTGACCGCTCTGATTTGTCGTGCCAGTGCGAATCCATTACTCTGGGGCAGCATAATATCCAGCAGACACACATCGAACGAACGCGCCTGAAACGCAGCCCAGGCATCGGCTCCGTTGGTGCAGTGAACTACATCGAACGGCACCGTTTCGAGGGTATCGCGGATAACGAAACCGAGATTAACGTCGTCTTCGACAAATAAAATGCGGGCGGGTGTCAACGG
>CAXTKE010000003.1:0-402509 GCA_964244845.1 uncultured Spirosoma sp. | reverse complement strand
TTGAGCGGTTGAGCGGTTGAGCGGTTGAGCGGTTGAGCGGTTGAGCGGTTGAGCGGTTGAGCGTAGTCTCCGACTACGCTCTGGTGATGGCCGGTCTCCGACCGGCAGTTTGGCGTCATTTTACGCCGGTCGGAGACCGGCCACCCGGCAGATTACACGGCGACGTTGTCATAGACTACGCCGAACGTCAGAATAAGGTAACGAGCGAAAAAATGAATCGGAACGCCGAACCGGAGCGAAAAGCTGACGCGAGTTTTTTTTTCGCTCCGGTTCGGCGTCCCGATTCACTCTTTAACCGCTCACTCATTACAAACGTACTTCCCTGGCCCGGTTCGCTGGTAAGGGTTAGTTGCCAGCCATGCGCCTGAACGACCTGCCAAACATAATACAAACCCAGGCCAAAGCCGTTCACGGTATGCGTATGGCCGGACGCTACGCGAAAAAACTGTCGAAAAACGGCTTTCCGGTGCTCCGGTGCAATGCCGATGCCGTTGTCGCTTACGGACCAGATTAACCGACCCTGTTCAATCCGGGTATGAAGCACCACGCAGGGCGGCTTGTCGCAGTATTTCAACGCATTGTCGATCAGGTTATTCAGGGCCGTTTCGAGCGCATAGCGGTCAGCCCGGAGTAGAGCAGACGGGGCAGTCAGGTCGAGTTGTACGTGGGGTGCAAACGCAATAGACGCCGTTTGCATAACCTCATGCAAATCGACATCGGCTGGCTCCACTACAAACCCTTTACGTTCAGACTGAGCCAGTTGCAGTACGCTATTGATCTGTTTTTGTAGCCGCCGACTTTCTTCGCTCATAATGCGGGCATACTTTTTCAGCCGGTCGGGTTGCTGGCTAATGTCGTCGGACTGCAACACATCGGCGGCAATCCGAATGGTCGAAACGGGCGTCTGGAGTTCATGCGTGATGTTGTTGATAAAGTCACGCTGCACCTCCGTCAGCCGCCGTTGTTTCAGCACGACGCTCAGCGTATAGCCAAAAAATACAACCACCAGCAGTACGACCGCCGTTGACCACACCCAGCCACTCAACTGACCGGCCACAAAACTCGTCTGGTTCGGAAAGCGAATGCCGAAATAATACGTGTATCGCGGAAATTTGGGTAAGTTTTTAGTCTCGGCAGTTCCTTTTGCCAGTGCCGGGCCGCTCGTACTGACATACGCCCCATAGACCATCCGGTCGGTTTCGCAATTGTAAATCCCATATTCGTAATCGGTAATGATGTGGTGCGCCTGCAACGAGTTCTGGATAAATTGTTCGAGCGTAACCGGGTCGATGGGCGCGTCGGTATTGACGATGAAATAGTCGGCGGAGAGTTGCGTTACGGCATAGCGGTTGATTGTGAACTGATTGAGCCGCGCTACTTCGTCGGCCACATCCTGCAAAGCGATGAAAGCCGATTGCCGAAACTGCCGCTCGCGCAGGGCGTAGGCATTCCGTACCCATACCGCCTGTACGAGCAGAATGCCGATAATGGACAGAACCGAAAGCGCGACCAGCAACCGAAGACGGGGCATAGTTGATTACTGAAAAGTTATACACTGCTGACTGCAAAGTACGGGTTATTTGCCGGTTCGCTCAACTACGGCTGGCTCGTTAACATCTCATTAACAAATGTTGGCAACTGCTTAACAGAGACTTACGGGCGGAGACGGTAGGTTTGTGCTGTCGCTTGAGTGAGCGGTAAATCAAACCTTATCAATCCATTTTTTCATGAAACGTATGTTGTTTTTTGGGGCACTGATCGTACTTATGACGTCGGTAGCCATGACTGCCCCGCACAGTACTCCCCCAGCCGCTTTAGCCAACTGGCGCAGTACTGTACATGATTTCGGGCGCATCGGCCAGGGTAAACCCGTTACAGCCGTGTTTACGTTTATTAACAAAGGTGAGTTGCCGCTTGTGATTAGTCAGGCCAAAGGTTCCTGCGGCTGCACGGGCGTTGAGTACCCAAAAGATCCGGTTCTGCCGGGGCAGTCGGGTACGATCAAAGCAACATTTAATGCGGCTGTGACGGGTGCGTTCAACAAATCGGTAACTGTTGAGTCGAACGCGGAAAACAGCACCCAACTGCTGTATGTCAAAGGCGAAGTGGTGAATAAGAGTCAAGTGTAGTTAGGGGGTGGTCAAAGATGGTCAAGTGTTGTAAGAGCAAAACTTGACCATCTTTGACCACTCCCTGACCACCTCTAACCACCCTTGCTATGTACCTAACCTGAGCATTATCCGTCTTAAGCGCATGGGGCTGAGATGTGCCCTGTTCGACAACGGATGTATGCCCCAACTATTCGCCCGTCTGCTATTTATTTTACTGGCAAGTAATGCGTTATCTATTGACGCGCAATCACTTAGCAACGACAACGACCCGACGCGCTGGATCAATTATTCGCAGGCCTATTACAAAATACCAATTGCGGCAAACGGCATTTACCGCATCTCAACCGCTGAACTGCGGCAGGCGGGCGTTCCGGTTGGGCAACTTGACCCCCGAACGATACAACTGTTTCATAGAGGTGTTGAACAGGCTGTCTTTGTGGCGGGTGAAGCGGATACGCATCTCGATACGGGCGACTTTCTGGAGTTCTACGGGCGCGGCAACGACGGCGTTCCCGACTCCGCCCTGTACCGGCCAACAAGTGCGCAGCCTCACACCTATTACAGTCTTTTTAACGACACAACCGCTTATTTTCTGACGTGGCGACGCGATGGTAAACCCGGCAAACGGATAGCCTCATACGCCGACACAAATACCGCGAACCTCACACCCGACGCCTTTCACTGGGCCGAAGACCTGCGGCTGTTCACCGACAATTATCCCGGTTGGGCGGGGGGTATACCACCTAAAATCGAGTACAGTCATTACGAAGCGAGCGAGGGCTACACGGGCCTGATTCAGCAAAAAGACAAACCGTATCAAACAGCGTTTCTGCTCACGAATCGTGTCCAGACAGGCCCTGCGCCACAAATAGACATACTGCTGGTCGGTAGAGCTTACAGCAATCACCAGGTTGATGGCTGGGTTGGGACAACACCAGACCGGCAGCGGCTGGCCGATTCGGTTCGTTTTTCGATGTATGACAATGCGCATCTTCAACCTGCTGTAGGCTGGTCTGATGTTAGTGCAGACGGACAGTTGTTCGTTTCGACGGTTTCGCGGGGCGAAAATTTAGCGACCGATGCCTATTCAGTGTCGTACATCCGGCTTCGGTATCCGCAGGCGTTTGTGGGCAACGGGCAATCATCGCAGACGTTTCGGTTGGTTCCAAATCCCGCCGGGCGTTCGCTGATTAACCTGACCAACGTACCGGCTGCCGCCCGCTTTTGGGACATTACAGACCCAACGGCACCCATCCAGATTGGCTCCGCAACAGCCGCACCCGGTTCAGTTCAACTACTCATACGCGACACTGATACCAGTCGGATTTTGCTAAGCACTCATCAGCCCAAAAGCGTGTCGGCTATCCGGCCCGTCACGTTTACGGACTGGAGCACGAGAAAAGCAAATTACCTAATTATCAATCACGAAGCCCTGACAAAACCAATAATAACGGCGAATGGCGCGACGAATGTGATTCAGGCGTATGCGGCTTACCGGGCGTCGGTGGCGGGTGGCGGCTACGATACGCTGACGGTTACGATGCAGCAACTAATCGACCAGTACAGCTATGGCGAACGGCATCCGCTGGCTATCCGGCGATTTGCGCAACAGATGCTTCGGCAAAGCAAAAACGCACTGAGTTATCTCCTGCTAATTGGACAAAGCCGAAGCACACCCGGCATTCGGCATGACCCGGCTCAATCGACGCTCGACATGGTTATGACCGCTGGCTTCCCCGGCTCAGATGTGTTGTTTAGCGTTGGACTAAGTAATAAAGAACCAGCCAGTCCAGCTATGCCAACGGGTCGCATCAACGCCGGAACGCCCCGGCAAGTGATGGATTATTTGAACAAAGTGAAAGAATATGAAAATCAGACCGCCGATCATAGCTGGCGAAAAAACCTGCTGCACCTGAGCGGTGGGCAAACGCCGGGCGAACGGGTCTTGTTCAGTCAACTGACAGACAGTTACAAAACCCAGGCTATGGGGCCATCGCTGGGGGCGCGGGTAACAACAATTACGAAACAAACCGATGCGCTGGTTGAGCCAATGAACGTGTCGAAATTGGTCAACGAAGGAGTTGGGCTGATGACTTTTTTTGGTCATTCAAGCCTGGACGTGACCGATGTAGACATTGGTTTCTGCTCAAACGACGTCCTTGGTTATCAGAATAAAGGCAAGTATCCGCTTCTACTTATCAATGGCTGTGCTATCGGTAACTTCTTTTTTGGTCGCCCGACGCTAACCACCGACTGGGTTCTAACACCTGACCGGGGCGCCATTGCGGCCATTGCTCAAAGTCACCTCGGCTACCCCGATGTGATGCATTTCTACACAACAACGTTTTATAACCTTCTGACCGACAGCACGTTTCTACACAAACCCATCGGGCAACTGCAACAGGAAATCATTCGGCGCGTGCTGGCACAAACGCCCGACGGACGCGCTCTGGCGAATTGTCAGCAGATGGTTTTGCAGGGTGATCCGGCCATCCGACTATTTCCATTTGAAACACCTGATTACCTGTTGACGTCCGGTGGGCTAACCATTCAGGACACGTATGGACAAACTCTGACAACACAAAGCGATTCGGTACAGATTCGGGCCGTTGTTCAGAATGTGGGACTATACCAACACGGGAAACTTCCGGTTCGGGTGCGCCGGGTTGTAAACGGGCAGGAATCGGGCGTATTCAATCGAATCCTGCCGAACACCGTTGCCTACCGCGATACACTGACGATGACCTTCTCGAATGATCGGAACGCTGACGGACAAAATCAGTTTACCGTAACGATTAACCCCATTGATTCGCCCGAAAGCGGTCCGGAGACAAATCACGCCAACAACCTGGCTACGAGCGAAATAGCCATAGCGGGCCAAAAACCCGTCCTGATTTATCCGCCCCAAGCGGGCATTATAAAAACCGCGACGGTTCGGCTAACAGCCATTTATTTTGCGGAAGGTTCGCATCTATTCGACCTCGAACTCGACACGACGGCTCACTTTAATAGCCCTGTTAAATACATGACGCAGCTAACGGCGACAGGTAGTATTAGCTATCCGGCGACATTGCTTAACCGAGCCAACACAATGTATTACTGGCGCGTCCGGCTGGTGAACAAAACAAGCGATTCTACAGCCTGGGCAACAAGTTCATTTATGTATGCGCCGGACAGTCGGGCAATGGGTTTACCGGAAGGGCAAATACGGCTGGCCGCTCCCCTACCGACCGATGTTCAGCAGGGTGATGTTGTCCCAATTCGGGTGCAAGTCACGAACTTGAGTCCGTATTTATTTTCGGATTCTCTATTTGTTCTGCAAACGATTTACGCGGCTGGCTTAGCCAATCCGCAAACGGCGCAATGGCGGATGAAAGCACCGGCTGGAGCGGACACCGTACAGTTTACCACGCACGTTTCTACCGAAAAACTGCCTGGCCTCAATCGGGTTGTTATCACGGTTAATCCACGCCTTCAACCGGAATCATCATACCTGAATAACACCCTCGATTTACTTTGTTTTGTCCAGCCTGACACGTCCGGGCCACTGCTCGACGTGGTAGTTGATGGCGCACGAATTACCGACGATGAGGTGGTATCGGCGCGGCCCGTTATTGAGGTGCTGGTTGCCGATAACAATCGCTCGTTGATCCGGCATGATACAACCGGACTTGATTTATTTCTGCAACGACCCGGCAAAAACGCTCCTTTTGAGCGGCTTAACTGGCGAAATGCAACTCAGCGAACTGGTGCAGATAATGTGTTTCGGATCGTATATCCACTGCAAAAACTGGTTGCGGGAACGTATCAGTTGCTCGTTACGGCCCGCAATGCTGTCGGCAATTTAGCCGTGCCCTATTCGGTTCGTTTTCGGGTGATGACCGAACAAAAACTAACTGACCTGACCGTTTATCCGAACCCGTTTCATCAGCAGATTCGGTTTTCGTTTCACCTCAC
This sequence comes from uncultured Spirosoma sp., assembly GCA_964244845.1. Taxonomy (GTDB): domain Bacteria; phylum Bacteroidota; class Bacteroidia; order Cytophagales; family Spirosomataceae; genus Spirosoma. Next base: position 396,441 of record CAXTKE010000003.1, on the reverse strand, counting down.
GGGCGAGCAGGCTCCTGACTCGTTGACGCTTATATTAACAGACCTGCCCGGGCATGTGGTACGTCAGCTTCACCCATCGGCCCGCATCGGCCTGAACGAATGGACATGGGACGGGCGCGATGAGTCAGGGCATTCACTACCGGCGGGTGTGTACCTTTACAAACTTACGTTTACTGGTACGGATATTGTTTCCTGGCCCATTTTCGGTAGCCAGAACGAGCAGCCAAGCGGTCGAATTATTCTGAACCGCTGATGCAGATGAACAAAACAAACCACTCACCACCAGCTACTTATCTAACAAAAACAGATCAACACATCCCGGCACTAACGGGCTTGCGGGCCGTTGCGGCTTACCTTGTTTTTCTTCACCATTACAATCCGGCATTGCCAAATACAGTCGCCAATCGGTTATTGGCACAGGGGTATGTTGGCGTATGTATCTTTTTTGTACTGAGCGGTTTTTTGATTTATCACCGCTACGCCGATGCATACCTGGAAGGAAAAATCTGGTCGTGGCGACGCTATTTACAGAACCGGTTTGCCCGCATTTTTCCGCTCTACGCGCTGCTTCTTATTGTCACGGTCGGTGTCGATTCGGTTATGGGCCGCGCGATGAGCTGGTCGAAGTTTGTGCTAAATATCAGCCTGTTCAAAGGGCTTTTTGACGCCTACAAATTCAGTGGAATTGCCCAAAGCTGGAGCCTGACGGTCGAACTTTGCTTCTATCTATCAGCCCCGCTGCTCTTCGCCATGCTCCGACGCCGGGGCGGGCTTGCGCTTACAATCGGGCTGGTCATTGCGGGCGTATTAGGTTGGGTTGCGATGGCGGAATTAGCAGGATATAGCTTTACAGGAGGGTTACCATTTATCTTTTTTTACACATTTTTCGGGCGTGCGTTTGAGTTTGTAGCAGGTATTTGGCTGGCTCGTCGCTGGCAGAAAAATCAATTACCAATGATTCGGCATACCACAGGTGTCGGCCTGATTCTCATGAGTAGCTGCGTTCTCTGGCAAGCGTCAATAACCCAATTTTTAACCGGTCCAAGTGGGTTGCTCTTTAGCGAAGTTATCGTTTATAACACTGTTTTACCAATGGGTATTGTGCTGTTATTTGTGAGTTTACTTCGCGAAAAATCCTGCCTGAAACCCTTCCTCGCCCGCCCCATCATGCAGTCGCTGGGACGAAGTTCGTATGCATTCTACCTGATTCATGTTGGCGTGGTGGCTGGCGGCTTACAACGAGCGGGCATAACGAACTTGTGGTTGCTGTTCGCTTTGCTGGTACTGCTGGCGCATGGATTATACAGTTTCGTAGAAAAGCCTTTGCAACGCTATTTCTCGGCTGCATAAGCAGCGTTTTAGCGCACTGTGCAGTTTAGCAATGCATTGATTAGCCGCGCATTACCACTTCAAAAACCGCTTCGTACACACAACGTCGCCCTGCTTGTCATAGGCAGTCAGTACGTACAGACCCGCCTGTAACCAACTGACAGACAATTCGTTCCGCACTAAATCGGCCTGATAGACAATTCGCCCACCCGAGTCCGAAATGCCAACCGAGACCGCCGTTTGACCAGACACTTTAAGATGAAGGGCATCACGCGCCGGATTCGGGTAAATCTGTAAAGCACCCTGTTTCTCCGGCTCTGTGCCGAGTACTTTAAGCTGACCCGTCGTGTAGGTATTGAGAGCCTCCTTCATGCACGGCATCAGTTGAGTCGTACTCTTGCTAAACATCGAGAACCCGCCATCCCACTCCCACCAGGCCGACGGAATCTGGAGTTTGCCCAATGCCACATAAATGGCTTCGGCATGTCGGCAACGGCTGTCGGCATCGGCATTGAGGTTGTATGAACCAAATTCACCCAGAAAAATCGGGACATTTTTGGCTACCGACCAGTTTTTGGCTGTCTCCAGATTTCGGTAGATGACGTCGTACGTAGCCTCGCTTGCGTAATTATTTATAGCTCCCTCAATCCAGGTTCCTTTGGCAGCCGTTGGCACCGTGATTTTCGTTGCAGAATTGGCCGGAAACGGAACGCCTTTCAGGTCGGGCAGACCCGAACCGGCCCAGGTTGCACCCTGATGGGTGAAGATAAACGGATCGTAAAAATGAAACGTATACAGAATATTCGGGTCGGCAAACGGTTCCGATTTCACTAAGGCGTCGCGCCCGTTCCAGTCATGAAAACCCACCACGAGCGTATGATTTGGGGCAATTGCCCGAACCGTCTGGATCAGTTGAGTAGCCTGCGTTCGCCAGGCGGCAGCGGTCATGTCGTGCGGTTCGTTACGGAGTTCAAACAGCACTCGTTCGGGATCGGTATTTTTATATCGCCGGGCAATTTGCTGCCACAACCACACTACGCGGCCCACCGAATCGGCTCCGCTGATGGAGCCATCAAACTCAACATGATGCAGGTCGATCAGAACGTTCAGGTTATTGGCTAACGCCCAGCTAATGAGCGAATCGGGCGCGGCCAGAAACTCGGGCGTTTCCCACCGATACGGCGAATTAATGCTGGCCCACGCGCCAAAACAGACCGGGATACGTACCGTTTTGAAACCCACTTTGGCGATCTCGGCCATTTCCTGCTTTCGGGCCTGCACCTGATTCAGCTTAACAAAATCGCTGAAATGCACCGCTTTCGTACCGTTCCAATACCCTTCCAGATACGACAGGTTCATACCCAGACCCAAGCGATTCGCCCGTTTCCAGGCAACGGTTTGGGCAGTGACTGGTATTAACAGGGTTGTTAACAGAAAGAGAAGGACGAAGCGCATAACATTACCGTTCGGATATAAAACAGGAAATGGCAAATGAGCAGAATTCTACTAAGCATCTGGTCCAATCAGATTATTTAGTTTTGAAAACCCATAGTTGCTATTCAGAAACTTGTTTAAACTTTCCCTTTCATAGAAAATATTGGGCTGCTTTTTGTCATTTCGACGCAGGAGAAATCTCAAGCTTGATTAATACGCAATGTTGAGATTTCTCCTGCGTCGAAATGACAAAAAAACGATCCAGTTTTAGCTGAATTTGGAAAGTTTAAACAGATTCCAGGATCGATTCCCGGTAAAATCGCTCAATGTCGGGTAGAAGTACCCGACATCACGTACCCATCAATCCCAGCACTCCATAATCAATAAATCGCCGGTTTGGGCGTCGATACGCACGAAGCCATCTTCGGCGACTTCGTTGCTGCTGCTGGTGTAATAACCGAGTGTCAGCGTGGCGTCGTGTAGGTTATATTTCAGTCCTTCCGAGGTAAAACCCGTTACGGTTCCGACCGGTATTAGTGAAATGGGCGTTCCGGCTTCGTACCATTTTTCGAACTGCCCAACAAGCGGGAAAATTTTGGAATGGTCGTCAATCATGACAATCCGAATCCGGTTTTTATACCGTACGATGTTGGTCATGTTCGTCAGGCTATGGTCGGCTCGGCGACCGGTGGCCCACACGATATTGACCGCCGGATAACCGCGTTCGATGAGGTACTCAATGCCTTTGTCGAGGTCGGTTTTATTCTGGTCGGGCGTATGCACAATGTCAAGCGGATACTGTTGCGCCCGGATGCTGTCGAGGTCTAAGTTCCGGTCGAAATCGCCCAAAAGTACGTCGACTTTTATGCCCAGATCGAGCACCCGCCAAATAGCACTATCGAGCACCACCACCGTTGGACTCCATTCCAGAAGCTGGCCGAGGAGTTCGGGATTACAGGCTTCGCCGTTGGCGATGAGAAGCGCGGGTTCCTGTTTGTCGCGGACGATGTGGTGGGAAGACATGGTTAGTTGAAACAGTTTGTGGTTTGTTGTTCGTCATTTATCGTTGGCGGACTGGCCGCAGGAACCACAAACAACGAACTATAAACCGCGAATAATTTTCTCAATATCAGCGGGGCTGTCCACGCTGGGCGTCTGATAGGTTGTGGCAACGAGTTTAATGCGATAACCGGCTTCAATCCAGCGCAGTTGCTCCAGCGATTCGGCCCGTTCGAGCGGAGAAGGCGGTAGCTGCGTGATTTTTTTCAGCACGTCGGCGCGGTACGCATATAGGCCCACATGCCGATGATACGCATGGTGCGCATGCCATTGGTCGGGTTCAACACCCCACAAATATGGGATGGCTGAACGACTAAAGTACAGGGCTTCGTTCTGGTCGTTAATAACAATTTTTGCCTCTTTCGGGTCGTGCAGCATCTGTGCCGACTCGACCGAAGCCATCTGCGTTGCCAGTTCAACCATCCCGTCCAGAATCACAGCCAGTTCATCAATCTGGGCGGGGTCGATAAACGGCTCGTCACCCTGAATATTCAGGATGTAGTCGGATGAACTCCCTGAAATCAGCGTATCGGAAACCAGCCGGTCGTAGGCTTCCCAGCAACGGTCGGTGCCGCTGGGGTGGTCCGTACGGGTCATTACGGCTTCTTCGCCCAATTGCCGAACAGCGTCAGCAATGCGCTCATCGTCCGTAGCGACGACTACTTTCGACAAGTACGTTGCCTGTTTGGCCTGTTCCAGTACTCGCTGAATCATGGATTTTCCGCCAATATCAGCCAACGGTTTTCCCGGAAAACGAGTAGAGCCGTAGCGGGCGGGAATGATACCGATTATCATGGTGTATGAATGAGTTAAAAAATTGTAACACAGAGATGCACGGAGGAGAAACGGAGAGGCACAGAGAAAAATAATAAAACCCTCTGTGCCTCTCCGTTTCTCCTCCGTGCATCTCTGTGTTACCCTACCTTTGCTTCCGGGCCGTTCGGCCCTACCGTCCAATAGCTGGGTTCGATGGCTTGCCGTTGCTGGTAATACTGGTCATACACAGGCCGGTAGCGCAACCGTTCGACCATGACTGTGTCGAACTGGCCGAGCAAACCCAGCATCAGTTCGCAGCCTTCGCGCACGGCAAACTGCCCACTTTGGCTACCCGTTACGTAATCCGCCAGCCCGTTTTTTATCACATAATTTGTGAACAACGGGTTAGCATTCCGGCGAACCATAATCCGTACTCCAGCAATTTCAGCCACCGACAGATCAAGCGCGTCATCGAAGAAAAAAGCAACCTCCTGCGGCTGTAGGTTGTGTTCATCCAGAAAATGCGCCAGTACCTCAACCTTGTGCTTGGCCTGCGAATAGCAGGCGTGGAAATGTTCCCGGCGCACAAGCGCATCGGCCAGATTATTGGTCACGCCCGTTACGATGGCTACAGCAGGCAGTTGTCCGCCGAGATGGAGCCAGAACCCAAACCGGAGCAGGTTGGTCCCCATCGAATCGACTTCGCTAAAGGAACTGCTGCCCGCTTCGGTCTTGACACCGTCGTTAAAAACGCCATCCCAATCGAACACAATGGCCCGAACGGATCGCAGTTTTTCGGTTAGTATGTCAACAGGTGTTACAAATTGCCCGCCGAGGGCGGTGAAGGTTTGTTCGGTTTCCGTCATAAAATTGTAAACCTATAAGGTTTTAGAAACCTTATAGGTTTATATCATTACGCCAATTCCGGCAGGGTATTCCGGTATTTTACTTCCACCGCGTGGAGTTCGAGCAGGGGCTTCAAAAATTCTTCTAAATACTTGATATCCAGTTGACTGGCGGCATCGCAAAGAGCTTCGGATGGGCAGGTGTGGGCTTCCACAAACAGGCCATCGACGCCCGACGCTACACCCGCACGAGCCAGTACGGGCAGGTATTCCCGCGCTCCGCCTTTCGCATCAGCCGATGGAATACCGTATTTGCGAATGGCGTGCGTTACGTCGAAAACGATTGGATAATTGGTTCGGGCCATGTGGTAGAAAGCACGCGGATCAACTACTAAATCATTGTAGCCGAAGGTAAAGCCGCGCTCGGTGAGGATAATCTGATCGTTACCCGAATCTTCAATTTTTTTGACCGGGTGTTTCATGTTTTCGGGAGCCAGAAACTGCCCGTGCTTCACATTGACAACGCGGCCCGTTTTGGCAGCGGCAACCGTCAGCGTGGTTTGCATACACAGGTAGGCCGGAATTTGGAGCACATCGACAACCTCGGCAACGGGTGCACACTGATCCGGGTAATGCACATCGGTCAGAAGCGGGAAGCCGAACTGCTCCTTCACTTTCGCCAAAATCTGAATGCCTTTTTCGAGACCCGGACCCGTATAGTAGTTCAGACTGGAGCGGTTATCCTTCTGAAATGATGATTTATAGATGATTTTGATACCGACCCTCTCCTGAATTTCGCGGAGCTTTTCGGCAACGGTCATCATAATTTTTTCATCTTCAATCACGCAGGGACCGCTGATGAGAAACAACTCATCTGACCCGCATTCGATGTCGCCAACGCGAACGATTTTCTGAGACATAATAGTAAGAAAGTTTAAACACAGAGGTAACGGAGGTTTACACAGAGAGCAAAGAGTTTATGTTACCTCTGTGTAAACCTCCGTTATCTCTGTGTTTCAATAGTTTACAACCGCCGGAACAAATCCTTCAGTACATCAATCGTAATAACTTCCTTCCAATTGTCGCCGATGGCGTGCAGCCACATGTGCGTCAGGCCATACGATATATGCGCCATTTGCGTAAGGATATTGTCGTCCCAATCGTTGGCTAAGCCCTGCGGCAAATCAATTTGATGATAGGCAACCATCTGCTTAAACTCAGCCACCCCTTCAGGATAGTAATCATCGAGGTGGTTCATTATCAGACAGTTGGCGTAGCAGTGGCGCATTCCCAGAATCTTCGACAGGCCGTAACTCAGCGCGTGGCAAACGCCTACTTCGGAGTAGGTCAGGCTTAACCCGCCCATCATCGACGCGACCATCAGTTTATCGTCGTTTTCCGGTGTCTGACCAGAGTTTTCGCCTAAATAAACCTCCCGGCAAAGTTTCATGGACTGCTCGGCGTAGGCATGTGAATAGGCGTTGTTCAGCCGTCCGTTTTCCGACTCGATGCAGTGAATGTACGTGTCCATGCCGGTATAGAACCACCAGTTGCGCGGTACGCTGGCAATGAGTTCGGGGTCGAGTACGATTTGATTAAATACCGTCCATTCGCACTTCAGGCCTAATTTTTTGACCGGTCCGGTCAGTACGGCAGTCATGGATACCTCGGCTCCCGTACCGGAAATGGTGGGTACGCCAACGTGATAAACGCCCGGTTTTTTAATCAAATCCACCCCTTGATACAGCGTTGACGGACCCTCGTTGGTTAGCATCAGCGACAGGGCTTTGGCGATGTCCATAATGCTGCCGCCCCCAATGCCAACCACGCCCGACGGCAATCCTTTTTGGGCCAGAATCTCGTCGCGGAGTTGGTCGATCTGATCGGTGGTGGGTTCGTGTTCTTCAACGCTGATGTAATACGTCAGGTCTTCGGCATGAGCCGGAACGCGATTTCTCAGCGGTTTATCCTCAAAATACTTATCGACCAGAAAGACAAAATAGCCTTTGTTGTCGGCCCGGTGCGGAGCCAGAATACTGTCGAGCTGATCGAAGCTGCCCCGTCCGTAAACGGTTTTTTCAACCCCCTTAAAATTTTTATGCGTGGTTTGTGTTTGCGTAGCTACCATTGTGTTGTCAAGCCGTATTGGCTGAATAATAAATCTTTTGTGGCAACGGGTAAATTTTCTACCAATGCCTGAGCAATAATCAATTGGTCGAATGGGTCCTTATGCTGATGAGGAAGTTGCTGAAGGCGTAGTAGATGGTCAAACTCAATTGGCATTATCCAAAACTGATTACGCTCCAGAAAACCAAACAGTTCCTGTATCGGTGTACCAATTTCCAGTTTTCCTAAGCCGATTTTAATGGTTATTTCCCACAAACTTGCCACACTTATATAGCAAATATTAGCTGGATTACGAATAAACTCTTTAAGATTGATTGGTAACGCTTCATCACCTCCATAAAACCAGAGCAACGTGTGGGTATCAAGCAATAGTTGCATTACATATATTCCTTAAAATCGTCTAACGACGTATCAAAGTCTTCTGACAACCGCACTTTACCCTTTGCGTACCCGAATTCCCGCTCCTTTATTACTTTACTTCGCAATTTCTTAGTGTGTAAAAAAGCAACGAAGTCTTCGACTTCCCGACGTAGTTCAGGCGGAAGGGCTGTTATTTCAGTCAATAAGGCTGTCGTTGACATACGTTTTAGGATTATAGAATTACGCTTCGACTAATGTCGCTTTCCGAACGGCGGCTTCGATATTTGCGGCTAATGCAGCTACTTCGTCGGTGGTCCAGGTTGCCCGGATGCCGAACGAAATCAGTCGGCCAATAACGGCCTGCGCGTTCGGAATGTCGAGGTTGTTGTAATCCTGTGGGGCACCAAATTTTTCGATGGGCAGAGCCGAAGCCGTCCGCATCTGTTTAATGTGATCCCACTGGTTGATGAAGTGGTACATGTTCGTGAACCAGTAGTTGAAACCGCCCACGCCAGCCGCGTTCAGTTCGGCCACCACACGCCCGGCTGCTTCGGTGTCGGGAAGGAGCATGTTCAGGAACGTAGCCGAATCACCGTTGGTATCGGGGATACGCGCAAACGATACGCCCGGCACCTGACCTAACGCGTTCATCAACTCCTGCTTATGACTGTTGTTGTTCTTGATAATTTCCGGCACCCGGCGCGTTTGCACCAGCCCGACAGCCGCGTGGAGTTCGCTGATGCGGTAGTTGAAGCCCAGAATCGGGTGCTGTTCCATCCCCCGGTTGCTGCCGATGTGGTCGTGGCCGTGGTCGGAATACGAATCGGCGTGTTTATAAGCGGTTTCGTCGTTGGTGACCATAATGCCGCCTTCGCCTGCCGTAGCAATCTTGAAAAAGTCGAACGAATAGGCACCGGTTTTACCCCACAAACCCGTCGAAACGCCGTTGTAACTCGCGCCCATTGCCTGTCCGGCATCTTCGACCAGCACTAAGTTATGTTCCTGAATAACGGCCATAATGGCTTCCATATCAGCCATTTGCCCGCACATATGTACCAGACAAACGCCCTTTGTGCGGGGCGTAATGGCCCGGCGAATACCGTCTGCACTCAAACAAAGCGTATCGTCAATGTCGGCAAAAACGGGCAATGCACCCACCATTAACACCGCTTCGATGGTGGCGATGTAGGTAAATGGCGGCACGATAACTTCATCGCCCGCACCGATGCCGGCGGCTACCATTGCACACAAAGCCGCCGTCGAACCGCTCGATACGGCATGGGCATATTTGGCCCCAACTAATTGGGCAACTTCCGCTTCAAACTCGCGGGCTTTGTAGATATTATTACGCTGCGCTTCGTGATTGTATCGAAACAGGATACCGGTTTCGAGCACATCGTTGATCTCGTTGCGCTCATCGGCTCCAAAAAATTCCATTCCTGGCATGACGTTGTCTTTTTAAGGATTGTTACACAGACCGGGCCGCCGGAGCGGATTCGCAGAGAGAACAAGAGTTACACAGAGAAAAACAACTACTATTTGGCGTTACAACTTTGTGTAACTCTTGTTCTCTCTGCGAATCCGCTCCGGCGGCCCGGTCTGTGTCCCAGCTTTTATAATTACAAAAGTACAGCTTTTCGGTTTAGTACGGAATCCGTTTTCCCAACATGACCCACTCCCGAAAAACGGCATTCGCTTCGTCGCGCAGCAGTTGCTGCATCGGAATGTGCCGTTGCTCGCGGGGTTTGTCGAGTTCTTCGTAAATAAACTGATCGTCGAAACCGGCACCAGCCGCGTCGGAATGGAACGCGCCATACACAATCCGGCTGGGTCGCGCCCAATAAATAGCTCCCAGACACATGGGGCACGGTTCGCAGGAGGCATAAAGGGTGCAGCCATCCAACTGAAACGTACCCAGATTCCGGCAGGCATCGCGAATAGCAACCACTTCGGCATGGGCCGTCGGGTCGTTCGTGGACGTGACCCGATTACACCCCCGCCCAACGATTTCGCCATTTCGTACGATGACACAGCCAAATGGCCCGCCCTCTCCGGTGGTCATGCCTTCGCGGGCTAACCGGATAGCCTCGCGCAAAAAAACATCGTCCTGATTTGTCATACTGGAGTATTCATTGGTTAATTGGTTGATTGGTTGATTGGTTGATTGGTTGATTAGTTGATTGTTCATCAATCACTATGCACGACAACTAATCAACCAATTAACCAATTAACCAATTAACCAATTAACCAATTAACCAATCAAAGAGCAGCCACGTAGCGTGTGACGGCCAACTGGGCTGCACTATTTTTCTGGAAAGGGGCCGGAGCCAGTACGTCGCGCAGGGATTCGTAGAGATACATTACCTCCCACAAACTACTGAGCAGAACGGCCCGGTCGTGGGTTGCCACAGTTTTGCGTAGTTGCGTGAGGTCCGATACGCCAAACGACGTTTCGGCCCGCCGGACTCCACGTGGCAGTTGCGAATTTTTGAGGTGCAGCATTGGCCCCAGCACGGCATTACGTACGAAAGCCAGAAAATCAATCGCTTCAAAAAACTCTCCGCGTCCAAGTTTGAGGGCTGCATAGTGTGCCCAAATCCAGAAACGATCTTCGGCCCACTGGAAATCGAAGGGTGGATACTGGGCCGTTGACTGCCGGATAATTTCCGTCAGGGCCTCATCGCGCTCCCACAAAACAATCGGGTCTTCAACACGATGGTGAAACTCGTCGGGAGTTAAAAACTTGATGTCGACGTGCAGCAGCGATGATTCATACAATGCAATGAGTAGCCGGGGTTCGCCTACGTGGTCTCCCCGAAAAGAAGCTAACAGCGTCCCGAAATTAGCCGCGTATGCCTGCATCTGCCGAAGATCAGGGGCAATTGTTCGGTTCGTAACCAGCACCAGATCAAGGTCGGAATACGCATCTACTTCGCCCGATGCCCACGACCCACCAGCCGCTAAACCGACTACATCGGAATCGTGCTGAACAAACTCAATGGCTTTGGAAATGAATGATTCGAAGGGCTGTAAATGGGCTTGCATGCTTCATTACTCCGGTTCGCCGGTACGGTTGGTAAATTATCGCGCAACGATCCAGAAAGCAGATTGGTTCGGCAGTTTTGGCGCAAACAGGCTCCGGCTGTTTGTTTGGGGTTAATTAAACAAACAGCCGGAGCCTGTTTGCGCCAAAACTACCGAAGGGGCACGACAAAACCGACGCCGTTGGGCGTTGCGGAGAGCAGAAGTTTCTCCTGTTTGTCGCCCCGGTTTTTGAAAATGAAGTAGTTGGCCAGATCGAACGCGAATAGAAAACCGCCCTGAAACAGAATGGATTTTCCGTAGCCCCGCAATTGGTCGGCCTTGTCGGGGTGGGTATCAGCGCGTTCCCGCAGATACGCTCCGCCCACTACGTAGGCCACATCTAACCCGGCATTGATCAACAGAATCTGCTTCATATTCTCGTGCTGCCGAACGGCATCGGCCAGCGTTTCACCGTTAGCGTTTCGGTTACGCGAACCCAGCAAACCCGCCCCGGCAATGCCCAGATTGAACAGGTTCCAATAGACATTCATTTTGTGAAACTGCTTCGTTTCGCCGGTCGTTTGCCCGGACGCGATGGCCCCGACGGCAATATTCGCCAACGCGAAGCTTCCCAAAGCCAACCCAAGCGTTTTCTGATGGCGGATGCGCTGTTCGCTGAATTCGTGCAGTTCGGGCGAGGGCGTTACGCGCTGCGCAAGGGCATTGCTTATTGAAAACATGGAAACAGCGGCAAAAAGAAAGGTTTTACAGACATTCATACAGACGCATTTGATGCATGAACGCCCAAATCAGGTGCGATGTTTGAGTGCCTTTTGTTCGGCGGGGTCGTTTATATTCAGTAATTCCTGCACGTTTGGCGCGGTCAGCAACGCACAGTCGGCAAGCATCAGTATCCGGCGGGGCGATTGATTGCCTAACGCCAGTGCGTTCTGCAAAACAGGTTCGATGGCGGGTTCCCAGATGCTCAGCAGCGGTTCGGGAAATCGACCGTCGGAATCGTAAAAGGCCGTCGCCGGTTTTTCGGGATTACGTCCCTTCACCAGCACATCGAGCGATTGACTGGTAAGCAGCGGCATATCGCAGGCAACCACGAGCCAGGCCACGTTTGGGTTGTGCTGAAAAGCCGATAAAATTCCGTTGAGCGGCCCCACTATATCAAACGCATCAACGATAACGGGCTGGTCGTTACGTTCCAATATGGTAGCCTGTTCCGCGTTTATCGACCAGAAAACGGTATCGCAAAAAGGGTTTAGTAGTTCGGTCAGGTGTTCGCGCTGGGGTTTGTTGTGATACGTCAGCAGGGATTTATCCCGCCCCATGCGAATACTCCGTCCGCCGGTGAGAATCAGGCCGTTGAGCAACTTACTCATCGCGCCGAAAGTCCCGTTTACCGCCCGTTTTTTCCATCAGTTTCGTTTCTTTAATCACGATGTCGTGCGAAAACGCTTTGCACATGTCGTAGATGGTCAGAGCAGCCACCGACGCGCCTACCAACGCTTCCATTTCGACGCCCGTCTTGCCTTCGGTCGAGACGAAGCAGTCCACAATGGCATCGGCTCCTTCGGTCGTGATGGTGATCTGGCAATTGTCCAAACCGAGCGAATGACAGAGTGGAATCAGGTCGTCGGTACGTTTGGCGGCCATCGTACCGGCAATGATGGCCGTCTGAAAAACCGGGCCTTTTTTGGTAGCAATATCCTGTCCGACGAGGTGCTGCATAATGTCGGAACCGAGCGCGACGATGCTCCGGGCGCGGGCGGTCCGGCGCGAAACGGCCTTGGTACCAACGTCGACCATTGCGGGGTTGCCGGCTTCGTTGAGGTGAGAAAATGTACTCATAGATTTCAGGCTACCAGGGCTTAATCGTTATTTTCTGACTTTCCATTGGCTTTATATTGTCTGAATGTCTTTGATTTTGTCGTACTCCTGATGGGTGCCCACAAACTTAGCCGGGGTGTTATCCGGTCTTAGACCGGCGTACAACTGAGAAATAACGCCGGTCTAAGACCGGATAACACCCGAACATAGTTAAAACTATGCTCAACGCAGTGCGGGAATAACCAAAAAGGTCATTCTATCATTACTCAAACTTAGACCGAATCAGAATCAGGGTTTAGCCACACTACTTTCTGCTCGGGCGTGTGGTCCTGTCCCAAAATGGCTTTGTATAGATCGGGGCGTCGGGCTTTGCGGTATCGGTAGCCGCCCGCCTGCTGTAACTTTTCGGGTGTACAGGTTGCCAGCGCGATGTCGTCACCCAATTCGCGACACTCGGCAATAACATCGCCGAAGGGATCGAGAATCATAGAGCACCCATTTTTTAGCTGGTCATCATCCATCCCGATTGGGTTGGCGAATACGACGTAAATACCATTATCATAAGCCCTTGCGGGTAACCATTTCATCAGCCAGGCCCGACCTTTCATACCATCGAACTCCAGCCGCAGGGAAGTTGGATCGGCCACGCGGTTGTGCCAGAGAGCGGGGTCGGCAAAACCCGCGCCGGGCCGGGTAGAAGGCGTCAGCATCGTTACGTGGGGCATAAACAGAATGTCGGCTCCCAGCAGGGCCGTTGCCCGAACATTTTCAACGATGTTATTGTCGTAGCAGATTAGAATACCACATTTCCAGCCGAATAAATCGAACACAACATACGCATCGCCCGGTGTTAAATGGGGATTGATGAACGGATGGAGTTTGCGGTATTTGGCGACTAAGCCCGTTTTATCGACGCACACGTACGCTTTAAAGAGCTGATCCTGATGGTCTTTCTCGAACAGACCGGCCAGAATAACAATGTCATTGGCCTGAGCAATTTGCCTGAGTTGCTGAATACTGTCGCCTTCCGGGATGTGTTCGGCCAGGTCGAGCATCTGCTCTTTGGATAAATGCCGGGCAAAGGTGTAGCCGGTAATCGAACACTCGTGGAAAGCGATAACCCGAGCACCCTGTTGAGCAGCCCTGGCCGATAACTGACTAATAACCTGTAGATTATAGGCTTTATCGCCACTGGCATTTTCAAATTGGGCGGTCGCAATTTTTAAGTTTTGCATAACGCAGAAGCGGGTGACGAACAAAGATAGAACGAATCAGGGTAAATGACCGGGTAAAGATACCCATTCGTTTGTAGGGGTGCGTTTCAGCCTGCCTAAACAGATGTCATCTTTTTTTGGGCATCGAAATGTAAAGATGACATCTGTTTAGGCAGGCTGAAACGCACCCGTTTGCAACGTGCGTTTTTTCGTCCTACATTCAGAACGACGAACCGTTTCCAACAGCAATTTATTCATCATTTTTCATATGCTTTCCGTTACCGACGCCTTCTCGATTACGCAACACCATTTGCTGACATTACCCGCCGAAACCGTTTCGCTTGCCGATGCAGCGGGTCGCGTGCTGCGCGAATCCGTTCGCGCCGACCGCGATTTTCCGCCCTTCGACCGGGTGGCGATGGATGGCATTGGCATTCGTTTTTCGGATTATGAAGCGGGGCAACGAACATTTTTGATAACAGGTCAGCAGTTTGCCGGGCAACCCCAATGCACGTTGCCGCACCTAACTCCGACCGATGTACCGGCCTGTCTGGAAGTGATGACCGGGGCCATGCTGCCCATCGGCGCCGATACGGTTATCCGCTATGAAGACGTAACGATAACTGACGGACAGGCGACGATTACCATTGACGATGTTCAATTGGGGCAACACATTCATCACTGCGCCACCGACCGCCGGACGGGCGACGAACTGCTGCCCATCGGTACGTTGCTGGGTCCATCGGCCATTGCCGTAGCGGCATCGGTGGGCCGGGCCACGCTGTCCGTTACGACCCTGCCGCGCGTGGCCCTCATCTCGACCGGCGATGAATTGGTTGATGTTGCCGACACGCCCCTGCCCTACCAGATTCGACGGTCGAATACCTACATGCTTCGGGCGGCTTTGGCGTCGCTGGGCATTACGGCTACCCTGCACCATATCATTGACGATGAAAATGTATTGCAAAAAGAACTATTCAACTTATTGACCAACAACGATTTACTAATCCTGAGCGGTGGCGTATCGGCGGGGAAAGCTGATTTCGTACCGGATGTATTGGCGCGGTTAGGTGTTCAGAAACACTTTCATAAGGTCGAACAACGACCCGGCAAACCCCTCTGGTTCGGCACTGCATCAGAACCAGCCGGTCCAGTCAAAACAAATCCCGGACTGGAGGGTCCAGGTCGGACCGTTTTTGCGCTGCCGGGAAACCCCGTTTCAACGGTTTTGTGTGCCTATCGCTACGTGATTCCTTATTTGCGGGCATCGCTGGGACTGCCGCCCGCGCCCGCGCAATACGCCCAATTAGCCGCGCCGTTTGTGTTCAAACCAGCCATCACGTATTTCCTTCCCGTGCAACTCATCTCCGAACCCGACGGTCGGACATTGGCGCATCCGCTGCCCGGTTCCGGCTCCGCCGACTTCGCCAACCTGCTCACCGCCGACGGATTTATGGAACTACCCGTCGAACGTACTGAATTCGGTTCGGGCGAAGCGTTTCGGGTTTGGGGAACGAAGGGGTAATAGTTTTGAAACAGTCCTGTTTCAGATCAACTCACTTCGTAAAAAAGACAAAGACGACCAAGAAGGCAAGAATCGAGATGACGAAGCCGAACATGAAGATGTTGTAGGCGATCCGCAGGAGTTTGTACTTCCTGGCCAGTACAAGCCCTAAGTAATAAATATCGCGGGTCATGGTGATGTAGAGGTACGCACTGTCGCGCATTAATTCCTGAACGCCCCACTCGTACTCGCCCAGACTCATCCGGTGAAAATTGCCGAAGAACAGCAGATTCCCTTTTTTTTGCTGAATGTCCTCATGGCTAAACGTGCCCTGCGTTACATTGGGCCGGGTGGCGAGTATGGCAAATACGATGGTCAGCACGGCGGTGGTCAAAAACAGGGCCGTTGGCCCCATCAGGTGGGGGTTTTCTTCAATCCGGCGCGGCAGGATGGAGACCAGAATAGACACCATAATGGAGTTGACCGAAATCATGATGTTGGCTTTGCTGTCAGCAATTTCGCTCAGCCGAAGGTGATTCGATGAGGTGGTCCTGAACATGGTTTCCACGCCCCGGTCTGGCCGGTTGTCTTTCTTTTTTTCTTTTTCGTTCGATGAAGCAGCCAGATCGGCAACTGGTTCGGGCCGGATTATTTCCGGCTTGTCATCGCCGTTTTTTTCGGCTTGCTTCTCAATTAATCGCTGAAGGTTATCGGCCTGTCCTTTTTTTAAGAGTTTCTGTGCGTATTTGGTAAAATACTGGTGTGTTTGCAGCAGGGCGATGTTTTGCTGACGCCAGTCGCTGCCCGAAATAGTGGTTCCCGTCAGTTTCTCCCGCTCTTTCCGAAGCAGTTTCTGTTTGTCTTTATAATCGTCGCTGGCTAAGTGAAAAAAGTCGGCATCGCAAAGAATTTCTTCAGACAGATTTTGTGGTGACTGTGGCATTTTTGTGGCCCGAATGCAGCCCTGCACCTGCTTGATTACGGCTGGTTCCACAGCCAGTTGACGCAGAAAATCGGCGGCCAGTTCAGCACTTTTTTCTTCGTGTTGCTCTGATGGTCCATTCAGATAGCCCAGATCATGAAACCAGGCCGCAGCCAGCACCGCCAGTTCGTCTGCTTCATCCAGTTTATAATGATGAACCAGTTGCTGAGCCGCTTTAACAACCTCCTGCGTATGCGCGAAATTATGATAGATGAGGTCAGGCCGGAGGTGGTCGTTGAAGTACTGGATAACGTGGGCTTCGATTTGGAATAGTCGTGTCGTAGTAGTCATTCAGGCAGATGTAAAAGGCAGAAAAGAGTCCTGTATCAGCCCACAACTTCAGTTGTGGTTCCGGGTAAAGTAAAATAAATCTCCAGTAACCGTTTCAACGGTTTTTTCAATCAGCACAAACCGTTGAAACGGTTATAAATTGTCCGGTTATTTCAGCCCACAACTTCAGTTGTGGGCTAATATACAACTTCGTCAAAATCGGTAACCCAGCGACATGTACGGCAACGCACCTTCGTCGGAAAAGCCGACCGAGGCCGTTACCACCAGCAGGCTTGCCGGGGTTACGTACAGGCCAGCCCCGTAGCCATCGTGCCATCGTTTGGACGGTTCGCCCCTGAGCCACACCCGCCCCAGGTCGTTGAATACCAGTAAGCCAACGCTACCCGGAAACAGAAACGACTGAAAATCAATCAGTTTGAGCCGCGCTTCCAGGTTATAATAAAACAAGTGATCGCCAGCGAAACGGTACGTTCGGAAACCGCGCAGGTTATCCTGACCGCCCAGATACAGCAACTGATAAAAGGCCGGATCGCCGTAGGTTAGTCCGCCACCGATGCGGTTGACAAGCACGAGCCGGGCCCCCTGGCTAAAACTGGTATATACCGCCATCTCCGAACGAAGCTGCGTGAAGTGATTGCTTCGTTCGCTTAACCCCTGAAGGCCCAGCAGCGTCGTGTTCCAGTAGACTCCTCTGGACGGCTGAAGGGGGCTGTTCCGGTTGTCGATGATGATGCCCGCCTGTGCACCCCCGTAACTTTCCCGGCGCAAAAACCGTTCGTTATCAGGTAATTGCGACAGATACTGTTCGATGAACCGACCCCGATTGCCGTCGCCGTTCAGGCTAAAATGCTGAAAAACCGGCCCCACCGATATGTTCATGTGCGCACCCATATTTCGCTTCAGCAAAGCTGCGATATTGATCAGATTATACCGGGTTCGGTAATAGCGAATGCCCCGTTCTTTCTCGAAGACCGTTTCGTTGCCCGGTCCGAAAAAGTTCGTTACGTTGTCGGGGGCCTTCACGAACGCGTTGATCCACAAGTCATTCTTACCAATCAGATGGGTGAAAATGCCGTCGTATTTAATAGAAATGGCTTCCGTAGCCAGCGCACGGCTAATCATCAGGCGGTTCATCGACGCATACGGTGCTTTCCGAAATCCCTGTTTTGTCCACTGAACGCCAACGCCCAGCAACAGGCCGTCGTCTAAATTATAGCCAGCCGTTGCCAACGGAGCCAGCTTGTCGTATTTGAACGCGTGGGGATCGTAGTCATTCACGGATTTTTCGGCAGACAGGCGCATATGGGCCTGATTTTCAGCGGGAAGTGTATTCTCTTCTGTGCTCAAATCGTAAATAACCGGCTTACCGGGATTGCCCTCCACGCTGAACACGTCTTCGCCTTTACCGCCAATGAGCCGAACCGTGATGTGTGCCGCTTCGGGGCCAATCGTTTCAAATTTGTCATCTCCTGCCTGCCCATACAGCCGAATTTCGTTCGTCACCGACGCATCGAATACGCGGTTATACAACGGCTGCGCGATGGAGCCATCTTTGGCAATTTTAAACACCGAAACCGCCACCTGATCGTCATTCCGGTGCTCGATGCGGAATAATTCTTTTTTATCGGAGCCGGGAACATCCACCGCTTTCGCTAAAAAACGGTAATACTCCATGCCTTTTTCCAACAGCCAGCCGCGCCGGATTTTGAGTATTTCCAGTAGCCGGGTGCCCGATTCGTGCCGTATCGTATCAGGCAATTGATTGATGGCGCGTTGCAGCACGTCGTCCGTCAGCGAATCGCGCAGGCTGGTAATTTCGGCTACCCATTGCTGTCCGTCGAGGCCTTGTAAAAACATCCGGTCAACGTACCGCGCATTGAACATGGAGCCATTTACATTGGCAAGCTTAGCCCCAAAGCCCTGAAACTTAGGCTGTATCCAGGGCAGTGAAGCAATGGACGGGAACAACCCGCCGGTCCGAAAAAAAGTTTGATCGCGGTCGCGGGGAATGGGGTAAAACTCTTTTCCGGTGGCTGTTTTTCGGCTTCCCCAACGCCACTGGTCTTCGTGGCGGTCCCAGTCGCCAATGAACAGATCGAGCATTCTGGCCCGCAGCATAGCCCGCTGGTCGATGCGGTTATCGTTATCTTTTTCGAGCGCGTCCATCACTTTGGCGGTGCTGATGGATTTACCATCGCCCGGACTGCGTTCTTCGAGCAAACAAACCGTTTGCCCAAAATCGGATTGATAAATACCTAATGCCGGGTCATCAGGTACGTACATCAGAACGGGGTTGGCGTGAGGCACCCCGGCAGCCTGCGCCAGTGCAGGGACCACCAACGGTGCGTAGGGATAACCCGCCGAAATCTGGTCCTGCAATACGGCTTTGGCAATGCTTTCGCGCAGCACCACCGGCAACGCGTTAGCCGGGTCTTTCTGGATGCTTCGCAGCACCCACTCCCGACCGCTGGCATCTTCGAGTCGCAATGATTTTGTTTGCTGACCGCCACCCCGCTGAAGAATCCTGAACCCGCCATTAGTGCGGGTCAGGTTGAACACGGGCAGCGTAACGGGTGTGGCCCATTCGCTGCGGTAGTTCGTACCGAATAGCCAGCGATGCACCCGCCCCACGCTGTCATAAGCGGGCGCAATAGCCAGTCGCATACTATCGGGGAAAGTGGGGCGGGATGGACTGGCGGTTACTGAATCGGCAGTAGATGGAATTGTGAACAGCGTAGCCGTATGCCGCTCGGTGGCGGTGGCGGCTTCATCGACGGTATAGAACGTAGCGTTCATTTTTCCGCTAACCAACTCATCCAAAACGACATAGCCCCACTCACCGCTCACGAATCTGGCTAATTTCCCATTTTTCACCCGCTCGCGGTTGATGCCCGCGCCACTGACAATATAATTCCGGGAGCCGTCCAAAATGTGCTGTATGGCGTGGTCGTGGCCCGACACAAATACGACGTTGGGGGCTGGCGAAACGGCTTTTTCCATCACCTTAACCATCTGCCGATACGTTGGATGGGGCAAATCCTGAATGTTGCCGAATACGCCCCGAACCAGCGGATACAGTGAGCCAATGACCGGCAGGGGGATGTATAAACCCGGCGAAAATTCGGTCAGGGGGAAAATGTGCTGCTTGAGTTTGTAATAGCCGCCGTGAATGCCGTAGCTCCGAAACGGGTGGTGCGTTGCCAGAATAATGCCTTTGCCCTTGTTTCGATACGCTATATCCGAGAGCCGGGCAATCACGTCGGCCTCGCTTTTACAGGCGCAATCTGAATCGGTGCGGGGCTTATCGTAGGGGTGCAGCCACCATTGCGTATCTACAATGACCAGCACTACCTTGTCGCTCAGATGAATTTCTTCGGGGCCGGGGCAACCGTTGGCGGGTAGTAGCTGAATATTTGGTGCGTTCAGGCTGTCTACCCATCGGCCCTGCCGTTTTATACGTTCCCAGCCATCAGGACGGCCTTTTCCCCAATCGTGATTACCGGGTATGAACAGTATGTTTGACTTCTTTCCCAGTCCGGGCCCGGGCCGGGCCAATCCAGAACCATCCAGTCCGGGCCGTACCTGATACCGCAAGATTGCCGCTAAAGAATCGTGGTCGCGACTGCTTTCGTCCGATAGTCCGTGCGGATAAACGTTGTCGCCGAGGTAGAGCAGCGTAGTGCGTGGATTGTTGAAATCGTAACGGGCACGTACGGCATCGACCACCGGATTTTTGCCGTTCCGCAGCCGCCCGGCATCGCCAATGAGAACGACCCGGTGCCGGACAGAATCGGCCGGAACAGACTGCGCCGATACAGCGGCCAGCACGTAAAAACTGCTTATCAGCCACCCCACCCAGCCGCTTATTTTTCCAATCGTGCTCATGCCTGTGAGGAGTCGGTATAGGTAATACCAACCCGTAAAGCCTTTAAATTAGTAACGCCCTGCATGGGTTCGAGATCGAGGTATTCGAGGTTCGGCTGCAACTGTCCATCGGCCTGCATTTTCCGGATAAAAGGCAAATAATCAGCCACTTCCGACAGATGATTGTAGACTAATGCAATGGAATCAGGCTGCGTCAATCGTTCCTGTGTCCCTTCGATGCGGGCTTTATCGATCCGTTTTTTCAGCACTTCGTAGCGAATGCTGTACGATCCTTCTACGTCGAACCGACGCTCATCCTGCCGGAAACTAATATCGACCGGGTGCGCGTGCGCCAAAATCAACTGGGTCGTTTGCAACGGAAGCGGCAGGTAAGGCAGCAGCCGGTTCGTTAGGCGGGCCATCTCGACCATCGACGTTAACTGCCACTGAAACAGCCGCTGTCTTACTTCCGGTTCAAAGGGCTTTCCGGGTGCAATCGACTGGCCGACATAGATTGTATATTCGGTGCCATCGGTTCGATACCGCTCGAAGTAATGCGGATAAATGGTTTGCAGTTTCTTTTCTTCTTCGTCGATGTATTCGTTCACGGCGGCATTGAGCCAGTCGATACTTCGCTCATATCGTTTCAAGGCTTGGTTAAATAACCCGTTTGCCGGGTCGGTCTGCGCGAAATACTGCTGGATGGCCGTTTCCAGCGCGGGCTGATGAACCAACAGGTAACGCAGGTACTTATTGACCTCATCAGTCAGAAAAATAGCTACATCCTGCTCATCATCGGGCAACAGTCCGGCTATCAGTTTATGCTGACACTGGTAACCCTCCTCCCTGAGTTGTTCGGGTCTGTCCCAACTCGACGGAAAATCGGCGTTGCAGAAGAGTTGGTCAACAGCCGCCAGTTGAGCCGCCAAATCCTGCTGTACGGCCTTGTGTCGCTCTACCGATGAGTTCCGAATATCGACGGCTCCATAGAGCGGATACACCTGCGGAAAGCGTACGGGAATCGACTCATTACCCGTCGATTCTTTCTGGCCCCGGCTTAAATAGTCCCAGGCCGCTTCATAAAATTTCCACTCGACCGAGGGTTGCAGTGACGTAAAGCGTTTCCGAATAAGCTGTTCTAAGTTGTTGTTGAACTGATTGAGTTGATACCGCAGTAATTCCTGAACGAGCGGAATAATTCGTTCGATGTTGGCCAGTACGTCATTGCTGAAGGCGTCGGGCCGGGGGCTGCTCATTTCCAATATGCCCAGCACCTCACCGGCGGCTGAAATGGGGTAGACCAAAAAACTGCGAATGCCCTGCTGGCGGAAAATCTGCCGTTTTGATTCGGGTAACCCATCCAGATCAGGAAAAATATGCGGAGACGGGTTCTCGAACAAATGCGTAATCATCTGTTGAGTCGCTGCGTTTTTGTAGCTGTCCGACGGACTACCGCCCGCATGGCGCAGGAAAACACTCCGGCTTTTGCTGTCGGGATGGAAAACGAAATTGCCATTCACCTGCGGCATCGGAATAATGCCAATCTGAAGATCGGGCTGGCCGCACAGGTTCCGCAGGGCCGACTCGAAGCGATGGTAAATAATGGGTTCCGTGTCGGAATGCAGATGGACAAACACATCCTGCAACTGCTGAATGGTTTCGGCTTCCGTTACGTCTTCCATCTGAAAAAACGAAAAACCCTCGAACGTAAACGCATCTATCGGCAACGGTTCCACATCGTCGGGCAGTGGTGCGGAGCCGTTCACGAAGTCAACCCAGGCGGGTTTCAGGGGCGGAAGTGGCTGCTCCGTATGCGGGTCAATGAATGACCCATTGATGTCTAACCGGTAGTATTTTACCAGACCATCCTGTTTTTTCTGAAACTGAAACGAAAAACAGGCTTTGGAAATCATCGGCACACCATAGCACTTTTCCAGAATAAGCTTATACAGAAACCGTTTTTTATCCTCAGGTTTGATCTGCCGGGGCAGGTCGATCAGAAAATCGGGCGACTCCGTAAAGAACTGTTCAAAAGCCGCTGAGTAATGAAACAGGGTGAACGGAACCGGCAGGCCAAACGCGTACAGCCTATCGCGTTCCGTATGATTCAGCGGCAGTACGGCTACCGTTGCCAGTTGAAACAGCGTATCGACCTGCTTTGCATCAATGGGCTTGTTCTGCCCGTCGATGAGGGTATTTGCCGAGGTAAAGGTGTCGATCAGGTAGGTATATAACGCATTCATCCCGTCGGAGGATGGGCGACTCTGCTGCTGGGCTTTCAAAAACGCGACAAAGGGCCGAAATGACAGCCGGAATTGGTGCGATAAATCGTCTGTTTGAGGAGGAGTAAAAAGTGTTTCCATACATTTTATCATTACGGGCAACACCTATACTTTACGGGGCTAATATCCTGATAAAGAACGGTAGGTTGCCAACCGGGTATGAGAATGCGCCCGGCTACCGAACCTCAGTAAAAGCAAAATTAAACCGGAGAGGCTTGGCTTGTTTTCGGAACAACAGCCGCCCGTTCATAGTTCGTAGACAGGTGATTAGTAGGCCTGTTAGCGGTTAAGATGGGCAGTACACAAGCCCGTACCACAAATGCGAACGGGCTGCGAGTAACTTACGCAGCCAGCGAACCCGTCCCAACCAGCACTTCTTTGGCGAGATAGGCTTTTAGTTGCCCAATGGTTTGCAGTTCCCACCAGTCTTCATCGGGAATCCGAATGCCGAAGTACATTTCGACCTGAAGCAGCAAATCCGTAACATCCAGTGAATCGAGACCCAAATCGCGGCTGAAATTAGCCTCGTCGGTGAGGGCAGTCCGGCTGATACCGATGTCGGTAAACACCTCCTGCAATCGGTCATTTAGTTGATGAAGTGTCATGGCTTGAGTAGTTTATGGTTTATCGAGGTTAGTATGCAGTTGAGCACACGATATAGCGACTTATCCCAGCGAGGAATAATCGGAAAACGATTCGGTGAGGGTATAGCGGTGCCTGTTATTCAGCAGCGACACAATGGCTTTCACGGTTGTAAAGGACGTGTACTCGTCCGGTTCGATCTGAACCTGAAATGTCTGCTGAACCATTCGGGCTAATTCGGCAATATCGTGGTGGTCGTATCCCAGATCATCAACCAGGTCAGCCCCCGGATGGATGTCCGGCTCTCGGGCAATACCCTGCGCCAGAATTAAGTTTGTCAAGTGCTGGTACGTACTCATGGATGAACCGTTGATACGGGACGAAATAAAGTTTTTTACCACAGAGACACGGAGCACACAAAGAGCTAATCGTCTCCAGACAAGCAGGTTACAGCTTTGTTCTCTCCGGGTCTCTGTGGTGTTTGATCGCCACTATTTCTATTTTACTGAACCGGTTCAGCAACGGCTACCGGCTCGGCAACGGTTTTCTTCGCCCGGAAGTCCGTCCATTTTTCACCAATTCGGTCAACAACGTAATACACCATTGGCACCAGATAAATGGTCAGGATCATCGAACTGCTCAGACCGCCAATCAGTACCCAGGCCAGCGAGTTTTTCCATTCGGCACCGGCACCGCTGGCGGTAGCAATCGGAATCATACCAATCACCATCGCAATGGTCGTCATCAGAATCGGGCGCAGACGCTCTTCGCCGGCGTGAAGAATAGCCGCCCGGAAATGAGTGCCGTTTGCTTTCTGCTGGTTGGCAAAGTCGACAATCAGAATGGCGTTTTTAATGACCAGACCAATCAGCATCAGGAAACCGAGCAGCGAGAAGATACCGATGGACGATTTAGTCAGGGCCAATACCAGCAGGGCACCAATAACCGCCACCGGCACCGAAAACATAACCACCACGGGGTAGATGAAACTGTCGTAGAGCAAGACCATGATGAAATAGGCCAGCATGATACCAATCAGCATGGCCAGACCCAGCGAACCAAATCCTTCGCTCTGGTTCTTGGCATCGCCCCCCCAACTTACCGTGACACCGGCAGGCAGCGGATTTTTTGCCAAATCAGTCTGAATGGCGGTGGTCAGCGTACCCGATCCGGTTCCCAGCACGTTGGCCGTGACCGTAACCGCCGACCGCCGGTTTTTGCGTTCCAGCAGCGAGGGACCATTGCTGAAGGACACATTGGCAAACTCGGCTAAACGCACCGGGCGGTTGGCCGATGGACTGAAGAAGTTGATGTTCTTCACATCGTCGGGGTTTTTGCGGTCGAAGGCATCGAGCATCACACGGATGTCGTAATCTTCGCCATTATCCCGGAATTTCGAGTCGTCGTTACCGGCAAACGCGTTCTGCAACGTACCGCCCACGGTCTGGATGTTCAGGCCCAGTTTCGCCATTTTCTCGCGGTCGATGTCTACCCGAACTTCGGGGTTTCCCGATTCTACCGACACGTTCACGTCATTGGCACCGGGTGTTTTCCGAATTCGGTCGGCCAGTTCGTTGGCGGCTGCCAGGTTTTTGTTAACGTCTTCGCTGCTCAGGAATATCTCAACGGGAGCCGTTCCCGTGGCGACCATGCCTATCACCGACGAATTGAACTCGATGGCCGGAAATTTGGACTCCAGTTCTTTCCGAAGATCAATCATGTACTGCTCGGTTAGTTTATGACCGGGCCGTTCGGCTGCGTCGGCTAATTGCACGGTTAGCTCAGTACGGTTGGTTTCACCCTGGCCGGTACTGTTCAAACCCGTACTGGCCCCGCCTACGTTGGCGAAAATGGTCTGCACTTCCGGCTTTTTACGCAGATACTCTTCGATGTTCCGGGCAGTCAGGTTATTCTGTTGCAGTGAACCACTCTTGTCGATTTTCAGGGTCAGCAGAAACTTGCCCTGATCGCCCTGTGCCACGAATTCTGAGCCAATAATTCCCAGGCTCATCATCCAGCCAGTAGCGGCAAAAATAGCGACCAGAATACCCGTGAATGCCAGTTTATGGCTCAAAACCCACTCTAAACTACCGTGATACCACGTGGTGAGGCTTGTCAATCCTTTTTCAAACCAGATCAGAAAAGCCTGAAACGGGTTTTTTGGGTTCAGATGCTCCAGTTTCGCCATCCGTGAGGTCATCCAGGGCGTCAGCGTAAAACTCGCCACCAGACTAATCATTGTGGCAAAGGCAACGGTTAACGAAAACTGACGCAGCAGATCGGCAATAACCGAATTGGCAAACGTAATCGGAACGAACACCACCACAATCACTAACGTAATCGCTACAGCAGCAAAGCCAATTTCCTTTACCCCGTCGATGGTAGCCTGCCAGCGGTTTTTCCGACCCGTTGGACCGTCCATTTCGAGGTGTCGCTGAATATTTTCAAGTACCACAATCGAGTCATCGACCAGAATCCCGATTACCAGCGAGAGTGCCAGCAGGGTCATCAGGTTGAGCGAATAGCCCATGACGTACATGAACAGAAAAGCCGAAATCAGCGAAGCCGGTACTGATACCATCACGATAAACGCATTTCGGATACTGTGCAGGAAGAGCAGCATCACAACCGCCACCAGCAAAACGGCCAGAATCAAATCGTGCGTAACCGCTTCAACCGAAGCCAGAGTCGACACGCTGCTGTCGTAGGCCAGCGCGAACGTAACGTGGTCTTTGGCGTTCTCTTTTGAGATGACAGCCAGTTTTTCCTGTACGATCCGACTGATTTCTACCGCGTTGGCATCGGACTGTTTTTTGATAAACAGACCAATGCCATTCTGTCCGTTGTAGCGGCTGATGCTGGTCGGTTCGATCAATCCATCCGTTACGTCGGCTACATCACTCACGCGAATGGGGCTACCGTTTGGGGGAGTCGCCACCACCAGTTTCCGAATATCATCCAGCGAGGTAAATTTACCTGCCAGCCGCAGCGTCATGTTTTCTTTCGTATTTTTTACTTTTCCCGTCGGAAAATCCAGGTTCGCCTGGTTGATGGCCTGACTCACCTGCAACAGCGACAAGCCGTAATAATTCAGTTTGTCATCGTCCACATTAATGCGGATTTCACGCTTATCGCCCCCCACCATCGTGATCTCAGCTACGCCTTTAATTTGCTGAAGCTGAGGCAGGTATTTGTCTTCCATCTGTTGATAGAACACTTCGTTGGGCAGGGTCGAGGTAGCCAGCAATTGCATAATCGGCGCATCGCTGGGCGATATTTTCGCCAGTGATGGCGTCTCGGCATCGTCGGGCAGATCACTTTGCATTTTGTTGATCTCCCGCTGAGCATCCTGCATGGCCAGGTCGATGTCGGTACCGGCCTTAAACGTAACAACCAGAACCGATGCGTTTTCAAATGAATTGGATTTCACATCGTCCAGATTATCAAGGCCCGACACAGCATCCTCGATCTTTTTGCTGACTTCGTTTTCTACCTCGCCCGGAGCCGCCCCCGGATACACCGTTGTGATGGTAATGGTTGGCACCGAAAATTCCGGCAGCAGTTCATAACTCAGCAAATTATAACTAAACAGGCCACCAATACTCAATATTGCAAATAGCACAATAATGATAGAGGGGCGTTTGATGATGGTTTCTACAAAATTCATTTTTTAAAGAGCGAAAGAGTGAATGAGCGAAAGAGCGATTACCGCCTATCGTGATAAAAGACTCTGAGTCGAAAAACCGTATGCGTCAGCAATCCGCTCTTTCACTCTTTCGCCCTTTCGCTCTTTGAATTTATTGAGCAATGACCGGTGTGCCGTTTTGCAGGTTGATCTGACCACTTGTAACGACCTGGTCACCCGCTTTCAGTCCTTTCGTAATTTCATAATACTCGTTGGTGGTCGTGCCAATTCCGACCGATTTGAGCACCGCTTTGCCGTTTTTAACGACGTAGATCTGCGGTTCTTTAGCTGACCCCAGAATGGCCTGACGGGGTACTGCCAGCGTTTGCGTTTTCAGTTTGTTGGTGTTGGCAATGGAGCCGTACATACCTGCTCGCAGCGGATTGGTGCTGGAGTTGCTTACCGTAATCTGAACCGGGTAATTATGGGCCGCATCGCCTTCGGCACTGATCATCGTGATCCGACCCGTGAAGCGGGCATCAGGATAGACCTCTGTGCTGATCGAAATGGACTGACCAACGCGGAACTGATTGATGGCTTTTTCGGGAACATCGACCATTAATTTCAGCGAAGCTATATCCGTGATTTTAGCAATGGGCGACCCGACCGAAACCACCGATCCTTTTTCGGCCAGTTTCTCGGTCACAATGCCCGAAAACGGAGCCGTAATGGTCGTATTGGCAATTTGTTTCTGGAGTTGTTTGATCTGCGCCTGCGTCGAGCGAATGCTCAATTGCGTCCGTTCCAGGTTGATGGCCGGTGTGGCATCGCCCTTCACCAGCACTTCGTAGCGTTTGAGGTCGTTCTGATACCCTTCCAGTGTTACCTGTGCGGCTTCGACCTGATAGCGCAGTTGGTCGTCGTCTAATTTGGCAATTAACCGACCCGCGCCAACGGTCTGCCCTTCCTGAATGGGTAACGAAATGATTTGTCCACCCGCCTGTGGCCGGATTTCGATTTCCCGGTTGGGCGAAAACGAGCCTAAAAACTCCGTTTCCTGCGATAGATTACGCAAGGCGGCAACTGCCGTGCGAACGCCGACTTTCTGGTCGGGATTTGGCTTATATATTTTTTCTTCGACTTCTTTTTTGTTGTTAACCAGCGTCCAGGCAGTCAGGCCTAAGGTGGCAACAAGCGCGAGTACTGTGAGAATCCGTTTCATAGCTTTTTCAAAAAATACAGGTTGATGTTTGGTTTATGGTATTCGGTTTACGGTATTCGGTTTGTGGTTTGTCGTTAGCTGACGCGTTCCTGGTTCATGCGTCAGCTAACGACAAACCACAAACCGTAAACCCGTTTATCTTCATCGGCTGATTAAACTGCCGGTTGCCTTTTTCCAGTCTAATTCGGCGGTACGCAGACTGACCAATGTGTTCAGGAAGTTGTTTTGTGCATCGCGAAGGGCGTTTTCGGCCTGCACAACGTCGGTAATGTCAACGGTGCCTTCTTTAAACTGAAGCTGCGTTTGGGTGTACACCTTTTCGGCCAGTGTGACCTGCCCCCGGTTGGTCGCCAGATTCTGCTGCTGTACCAGAAACTGGTTTCTTGAGTTGGCAATGTCCATGCTGATCGACTCGCGCGTTTGACGGAGTTGCACATCCAATTTCTGGTCTTCGATGCGTTTCTGGCTCATTTTGGCTTTTCGGGCCAGCCCGTCGAACAGGTTCCAGTTCAGTTGAATACCCAGCCAGTAACCCGGTACATTTTTGATGTACGAGTTGTCGCCCCCAATGGCATAAACCGTGCTGTTGGCTGTTCCGTAGGCCGAAACCGTTGGCGCGAAACCCGCTTTTATATTCCTCTGTTCCAGACCGTTCAGGTCTTTCTGACGGTCGAGCAGTTGCAGATCGGTGCGGTTAATCGTGTATTCGTTAGCGGGCGTTACGGGCACGCTTTCGTCGATGGCCGTCCGAACCGAAAGCGAATCAGCCTGGGGTGTGCCGGTCAAAAATTTTAGTGTATTCAGCAGTTGATTGTAGGTTGCCTGTAGGGATTCGATCTGCGTTTGCGACGACGTTTTGCTCAGTTGCAACCGGTCAACATCAATGCCCTGGGCTAATTTGTTCTGCCGCAGGAGGTCCGTAATTTGAATAAGCCGTTCGGTTGCCGCTAAATTTTTCTCTAAAAAAGCAATTTGCTGGGCAGTCGTTTGCAGGTTGTAGTACGTTGCCGACACATTGTAGGCCACATCTTCTTTGGTTTTCTGTGTTTGCAGGGCCGACAAATCCCGGCTGGTTTTAGCCACCTTCGTAGCAATCAGCAGCGACTGGTTATACAACGCCTGGGTGGCCTGTACGCTCGTTGAGAGGTTGTAGGGAAGTCCAAACGCCAGCACCGAATACGACCCTTCCGGCCCGCCAAACGCCGAACTGGGAACCACCTGTCCCGGAATTTTAAGGTAGCGTTTATAATCGCCGGAGAGGTTCACCTGCGGACGTGCTCCGGCTCTTACTTCGGCAATCTGGGATTCGGTTTTGAGTTCGTCTAAGCGGGCTGCCTGAACGCTGTAGTTTCCGGTTAATGCTTTGGCAATCAACTGATCGAGCGTAACATCCTGCGCGTTGGCTAACGAGCCAGTGAGCACTAAAGATGTGAAGAAGTACCATCGGAAGGTTTTCATAGCTGTGGTGAATATTTTGTTTTAAACACTGATTGTAATCGTTTATTTTAAAAGTTTGTTTAAAAATAGTGCAAAAAAAAGGTCAGACCTTTTCGTACTCGAACAGATAGTTCGTAATCATGTCAATGACTAACTGTTTATGTGTATTTGCAAATGCATCAAATTCAGCCTCATTCATTTGCCACATTTTCATGTGCATCGCTTTACCGATGAACAGAAACTGGATATTCGAGAAGATCATCGGCATAATATGATCCGCTTTTATAGGCCGGATATTACCTCGCTCAACCTCTTTCTGAAGTTGTTCCTCGAACATGGAATGATGAATCTGTTTCATCATGCCCATACAACCTACCATACGATCCGGGTTGCGGTGAATTTCGTTCATGATGAAGTTCGACAGGCTGGGATTGTTTTTAAGTAGCTGAAAATCATGCTCAATCAACGCAATGATTTTATCGCGCAGGCTAATCGGTTTATTCATGATCTCAACCATTCCGAAGAAAAACAACTGAAGCATTTCCTCAAAAATGCTAATGAACAGTTTCTCTTTGCTACGGAAATAATAATTCGTCAGCGCGATATTGATGCTGGCAGCTTCGGCAATGTCCCGCGATGTGGCCCCATCGAATCCCTTCTCAAGGAATACCCGCTTAGCGGCTTCCCTGATACGTTCTTCGGTTGACTTCGATGGCAGACAATCCATGTTCTTTTTCATTTAACGTCTCAAAAGTATGTTGTACTTAAGTAACGTCCAAACATTTCAAATAGTTTTTTTAAACAAACGTTTAAATTCTTTATAAATGAAAATTATTGTGCATAAAAATACCATTTTACACAAAAAAGGCGGAATTTTTGACGTATCGTGTAGGTATTGAGAGCAATTTTCAGCCTACTGCTTTAGCTGTGGGGGATTGATATAGGACTTTCGCTTCGAGCCGTGCCACGGTTCGTAAGTGCATAAATAGTAACCGTGGCACGGCTCGAAGCGAAAGTCCTATGATAGTGAAGATTTATTTCGGCTAACCGTTTCAACGGTTTAGCGGCAAAAACCGTTGAAACGGTTAGCAGGAAACCTGTCAATTTTCATCTTAACCCACAGCTAAAGCAATGGGCTGGCAACCTGTTCTACCTCCCGCCCCTTCTTACCAATATGGGCCATATCCTGAAAAGCCGTACCTTTGCGGTTGATTAACTGCTTATGAACGCCACCTTTGCCAACGACATTTTTCGCCGGAGCATCAGTAATTATCACCTGACCGACAATGTCGATACGCCCGTCAACAACCCCTACCCGACCGCCGATATTGCGTTTCTGTTGTATCAGAAAAACTGGATCGACACGGTTCAGTGGCACCTCGAAGACCTGATCCGCAGCCCGGCCATCCGGCCCGATGAGTTGGTTGCCATCAAACGCCGGATTGACCAATCAAATCAGGACCGAACCGATACCGTTGAGCAGATAGACGGCTGGTTTTTCTCTCAATTTCAGAGCGTTACCCCTAAACCAGCGGCTCGATTAAACTCCGAAACTCCGGCCTGGCTCTTAGATCGGATGTCGATTCTGCAACTCAAAATCTATCACTTTCGCGAGCAGGTTGACCGGGATTCTGTGTCAGATGAGCATCGGCAGCGGGCACATCAAAAACTGGCCGTACTACTTGAACAGGAGGGTGATCTGGCGGAGTGTTTCGACGAGTTGCTGACCGATATCCGCAACGGCGACCGGTATATGAAGGTCTATCGGCAGATGAAAATGTACAACGACCCTACGCTGAACCCGGTGCTTTACGCTGGTCAGAAGTAGTCAAAGGTGGTCAGAACTGGTCAAGTGTAGTCAGGATTAGTCAAGGAATGAAACGGACCACAATTGACCATTCTTGACCATCCACCTGACCACTTCTTGACAACCCCTGACAAAATTATGAAGCAGTTGCTCCTTCTTCGGTTTTCGGCAATGGGCGATGTGGCCCTGCTGACTCCCGTCGTACAGGCTTTTACGCAACGCTACCCCGATGTGGCGATTACGCTGGTAACGCGGCAGAAATTCGCCGTTTTTTTTGAGCAAATACCAAACGTCCGCGTCGTCGGGGCCGATTTCGACGGGCAGCATAAAGGAGTAAATGGCCTGTTCCGGTTGTTTGCCGAACTGCGGCAACTGGGGCCGTTTTCTATGGTCGTCGATGAACACCAGAATCTGCGGTCGGGTGTGTTGAAAACCCTGTTCCGATTGGTGGGTGTTCCGTCAGTAACGATTGACAAGGGCCGGGCGGAGAAAAAAGCATTGACCCGGAATGAAAACAAAGTGCGTCGACCATTGCCGCATACGGTGGAGCGATACGCCTGTGCGTTTACACGGGCTGGTTTCGCGCTTCAGCCCAACGATTTGTTCACGTTTCCACGATTTACCTCCGCCGAAGCCGAACTCACCAAATTTCTAAGCCGACAGTCCATCGCTTCCGACGCGCCCTGGCTCGGTATCGCGCCGTTTGCCCAACACGCTCAAAAGATGTGGCCGTTTACCCGATTCGCGCCCTTGCTGGAGCAACTACTTACCAATCAACCGATTACGATTTTCCTGTTTGGGGGTGGTGCCGCCGAAACTGCCCAACTCGAAACGGTACGGCACCAATTTCCACAGGCAATTCTGGTAGCGGGGCAGCTTTCTCTGGCCGCCGAACTGGCATTAATCAGCCAACTGACCGGAATGCTCTGCATGGATTCGGGCAATATGCACCTCGCAGCGTTGAGCGGTGTGCCGGTGCTGTCGATCTGGGGAGCCACCCACCCCAACGCCGGTTTCGGCCCCTGGGGGCAAGGCAACGAAGCCATCCTTCAGGTTTCGACCGATGTGCTCACCTGCCGTCCCTGCTCCGTATTCGGCGACAAACCGTGCTGGCGGGGCGACCTGGCCTGTTTGAACGACATTTCGGTCGATGCGGTAGCAATAAGGGTACGCAGGCTGATTGAAACCGCTGACCGGTCCTCTATGTAGATGGCTACCAGATGGCTACCATGTTCACCTGATTTGCCGCATAAAAAAGGCGAGTGCTTCGGTGTGTACGTCAATGTCATTTGGGTAATCGTGTTTACCGCCGATGACTTTCAATAAAACAATTTCGGGTTTTCCTTTCTCCTGATAGGTGTATCGCTCAATTGTTTTTCCGTCGTTCGGGTCTACATCCGGCAGTTTCTCCTGAGTTGGTTTGCCTTGATAATGAGCCAGATCCGCCCAGTAAGCCAGCGTTCGGTCGGTGGAGCGTACGGCACCCATGTTCATGTTTTTACCCAGAACGACCATGCCGCCGTTGTACGGATTTATCGGATCTTCCGTTCCGTTGACAATCATCATCGCCACCGGCTTACCCGAACTCACGCAATCCAGGTTGGTTGTATCGGGCAGATTGGCGATGATAGCCGTGATGGCTCTAAATTTACCGGGCATGGTCAGTGCCAGTTTATAGGCCATGTGCCCGCCACCGGATGTACCTACCGCAAACACCTGTTTCTCGTCGATAGTGTACTGCTTTCTGAAATACTGAATCATACCGTCGAAAAAGGCCTGCTCATTGATATTTTCCAGATTTGCCTGAGCCGGAGAAGCTTTGCGGCACTCGTTCCAGAACCGCTTATACCCGTCGGGATAAACCACCAGCGCATTGTCCGTTTGGGCCTGTTGCTCCATCTTAACCGCCGATTTCATCATACCCCGACCATCGCCCCCCGACCCATGCAGCACAAAAATCAGGCTGGGCCGATGGAGCGATTCAGGGGGCTTGTTAACATGAAATGTCCGGTAATGCCCGTCAATCAATAACGAATCAGTGAGCACCTGCGCGTTAGCAGCAACAAAACTGAGCACGCCCAAAAGCAGAGCAACGATTATTTGTTTCATTAAAATTGGTTGCAGTTTTACTTCGTCCGGGAAGTCGTTTCTTTCCGGCCCGGTGATGCAGACTGGTACGATATTTTGAACAGCGTTCCGTTCAGGTCATCGGTAATATACAATGCGCCATCGGGTCCCTGCGCCAGCCCGCAGGGACGGTGCTGAACCGGCCCCGTTGGTTTTACGAGGTCGGTACCCGCAAAATTATCCGCGAAGATTTCCCACGCTCCCGACGGCTTTCCGTTCTTAAACGGCACAAAACCAATCAGATAGCCTTTGTGCAACTCCTGCGACTGTGCATGAAAGGCAATGAACGCACCATTCCGGTACTTGGCCGGAAATGCCGTTCCGGTATAAAACAGCAGCCCGTTTGGTCCCATGTGCGCCGGGAAAGCCACCACCGGATTGATGGTCTTTTCGCCACCCATTTTCTTACCGTCGCCCCCGTACTCCGG
Organism: uncultured Spirosoma sp.; assembly: GCA_964244845.1. Lineage (GTDB taxonomy): Bacteria > Bacteroidota > Bacteroidia > Cytophagales > Spirosomataceae > Spirosoma. The sequence goes on along the minus strand of CAXTKE010000003.1, from coordinate 362,303 downwards.
TGCCAGAATTTTCTTTTTCTGAAACTGGTCGTAATACACATATGGCCAACCGGCATCATCGCCCTGATGCACTTCATACATGGTTTCGGCGGGCAGTTCGGCACTTTGCTTCGGCGTATAGTATTGCGGGTAAAAATCATCGAACTTTCCCCGACCATGCTGCATCACAAACAGCGAATTGGTCTTGCTGTTCCAGTCTAACCCGACTACATTTTTCAGACCCGTTGCATAGCGCGTACCGTTGGCGTAGGTCTGATTGAGCGCGTCGGCTTTGAACCGCCAGATACCAGCCGCCGAGTCGAGCAGGGTGCAGGGCATTTGTCCTTTTCCGGTGCCTTTTTCGCGGCACGCATCGTTGTCGGACGCGATATTCACATAGATATTTCCTTGATTATCAACCGCTATCGACTTGGATTTATCGCGATCTTTTTCCCGCAAGCCTGACACCAGCAATTCGGGCTGGTCAGGGTTGATTACGTCCTGTTTATCATTGAGTTTGTAGCGATAAATGCTGCTGTTCGAGGACGTGTACAAATACCCATCCCGGATAAAAATGCCGGTGCCGGGATAATCACCGAAGCCTGTTTGCTCATCGACAACGCCATCGTTGTTGGTGTCGCGCAGGCGATAAATGCCTTTCCCGTCCTTCAGTTTAGCGAGTTTTACATAAATGTCACCGGTTTTAGTGATGGCTATATGTCGGGCGGCTCCCAACTCCTGCGCAACGACAGCAGCCGAAAAGCCAGCCGGGAGTTTAACGTCTGATGGGGTGATGGCTTTCCTGACAATCCGGGCTGGTGGCGCGGGCGCATCAGCAGGGTGGTACGCCCGCACACCGTTCACCAGAAGCAACGAAGTAAGCAGGCAGGAGACTGAGAAAAATGAGTTGGGCATGAGTTGGGATCAGGGCTTTTTAAATGAAGAATGGAACGCGGATAACACTGATTATTAGGATTTAAAAAGATTTTTTCATCTGTGTTGATCCTAACAATCAGTGTCATCCGCGTTCCATTCTTAATCAAACTGGAATAAATCTTACTTACCCGATTGCTTGGCGGGTTGTCCGGCAACAGCTTCTTTAGGTTGGAAAACAACCCAGTTCAGCGAACCGAGCGTCTTGTCGCCCGCGTCGGCCTTCTCAAAAACGAAGTATAAATCGTGCTTGCCGCCCGGATTCTGAACCGGCGCACTCACATCGGCATACGTCCGCCCGTCGCCCGTTGCCGCGTAACTCACGGTGCTGATGACCGGACCCGTTGGCGAATCGGTATGCACCGTAATGGCCGCAGCCTGGTCTTTCGATGCGTAATGGTACGTAAGCTTATCAATGTCCTTTAAATCAATGGCTTTCAGAACGAAATACGACTGATGCTTAATGTTGCCCAACCGCTTGCCCTGCCGGTCAATTTTGTACAGCGAGTCCGCTTCGGTAGCCTGCACCTTCGTTGGGCGAAGCACCAGTACATCGCTTTTTGTCAGGGCCAGTTTGGGTTGTGGCGTACCTACGCTCCCCTTGTCGGTGTAAGAGGCCGTCAGGATATACCGGCTCGATTCGTCGTTACCGACATGGTCTTTCAGCACCAGATTTCCCTGTTGCGGGAGCCGGTTGTCGGTGGGCGGATTGGCCAGCGAGAAGATGTACTTCACCATTTCGGTCGTTTCCTCGCGCGAGAGTTGCGGGTGCGCGCTCATGGCATGTTCGCCCCAGACGCCCCCGCCCCCGATAATGATTTTGTTCGCCAGTTTGGCCGTGGCGGTTTTGTCGTCATGGTACTTTTTAGCGACCTCCGTAAACGACGGTCCAACCGACTTGGCCGCTACCTGATGGCAGGCTTTGCAGTCGCTTCCGGCAATCAATGATTTGCCGAGGTTAAACGACGCCGAAATCTGCTGATGACCCATTTGCTGGTCATTTCCCGCTACTTTCGGAATGTACGTCAGGGCCACATTTACCTTTTTCTTATCAATCAGTTTGTCTTCTTTATCGGCCACCGCCACCGCATACCGCAACGACGTTTGGTTCGGCAAAAAGAATGTGCTGTTGTCCGGCGTAGCAATCGCGACCTGCGGCATGGTGTTACCCACCCGAATTGTCAGAATATCCGTGCTGGACTTACCGGCGGGGTCAGTTACAGTCAGACGGGCTTTGTAAATGCCATTTTTTCGGAAGGTGTACGTGGGTTTCGCGTCTGTCGATGCCACCGTGTTGCCCTCAAACTGCCATTTGTAGCGCAGCGCATCCGTTTTGTCGTAATCGTAGCTGCCGTTGCCAAACGCCACCGTCAGCGGGGCTACCCCGATTGTATCATTGGCGGTCACCTGCGCCACAGGAGCGCGGTTGCCGGGGTTGAAATCAATCCGAACCAAGCGGGCATCTTCGTTGTCGATGCCATATACCGAGCCGTATTCGAGCATATAAAACGACCCTTCCGGCCCGATTTCCATATCGACCGGACGCCGGAAATCACCCCGCGCCGGCATGAACCGCTCCATCGACTTGAAATTCTGCTGGTCGTCTAAGCGCACCGCAAAGACCCAGTTTCGCATCCAGTCGTACATGAACAGGGCTTTGTCGTAGTAGGCCGGAATTTTGGTTGCCGAGGCTAATTTTTCATCGAAGTGATAGACCGGGCCACCCATCGCGCAGCGTCCGCCAACGCCCAGATCCGGGAATTCGTCGGACTTGTTATACGGATACCAGACCATCGCTTTGGTAGTTGGCGGCAGTTGTTTCGCACCCGTATTGTTGGGTGAGTTATTGACGGGAGCCGCCGGGTCGAAAAGCGGGCCGACGTTCTTGGTCGCGAAATCGTACTGAAAATACGGCTTGCTGTCGCCCACGAAATACGGCCAGCCGTAGTTGCCCGCCTTTTTGGCCTGATTGAACTCGTCGTAGCCACGCGGTCCCTGTACACCGTCGGTGCCGGAATCGGGGCCGATTTCGCCCCAGTACACAATCGAGGTGGCCGGATCGACCGAGATGCGGTACGGATTCCGGCAGCCCATCACGTAAATCTCCGGGCGTGTCCCGGCGGTTCCTTTCGGAAACAGGTTGCCGTCGGGAATGGTATAGGAACCGTCGGGCTGGACATGAATGCGGAGAATTTTACCCCGCAAATCGTTCGGGTTTCCCGCCGACCGCTCCGCATCGAACGTAAGCCGCCCCGGCCGCTGGTCGATGGGTGCAAACCCGTTTGACTCGAACGGAACGGTGTTATCGCCGGTCGAAATAAAGAGATTGCCGTGCGTATCCCAAGTCATCGAGCCGCCCGTGTGGGCACTCACTTCGAGGTCAATCGGGAATTCGATAATGGGTTTTTCGCTGGCTAAATCCAGTGTGTTGTCGTTGTTGATAACGAATCGGGCAATGCGCTGTTTGGTCTGTTCCTTATCCTGAATGGTATAGAAAAAGTACAGGTAGTGATTCTGTTTGAAATTCGGGTCGATGGTCATACCCAGCAGGCCGTTCAGGTATTTTTCGACGGCTTTCACCGGAAAATCGTACAGCAGCCGGGTCTTCTTCTGAACCGGGTCATACATGTAGAACTTTCCGGCCCGTTCCACAAAAAACACGCGGCCATCGGGTGCTACGGCCAGTTCCATCGGCTCGTTGAGGTCGTTGGATAAGACCGTTTTGGTGAACCGATTTTCTTCCGGTGCCGTAACGGCATCGACGGTGGTGGTTTTTGGCTTAATGACCGGATTACCGGGGCCGATTGTACCCGTCAGGCTACCGAATAGGCTTAGTAGGGCGACTAAAGCCCCTCCTATCGAGAAAACGTTAAACAAAGAAATCATGACGATTGCGCAGTTAGTTCAATGCAGTTTGAGTCAGCAAAGCAAGCAGAAGCCCACATGTTACTCAAAGCAGCAAGGCGATAAGGTCTAACCGTCGGCAACCGAAAATCGTTAATGGGTACTGAATAAAGTGCGTTTATACGTACCCCCGGCCTTCAGGTCGGGTTCAAAATCGCCTTTATTTTTCATTCTCGCCGGGGCTTATCCCCCAAAACACTACCGAACGACCTGAACAATACCCCGCCGGACGAACGGAGCGGAGAGCGTTGCATTTTTCATCTCCAGCCGGTAAGTATACGAGCCACTGGCAACGGGCTGTCCCCGGCAGGTTCCGTCCCAGGTTTCCCAGCCAGACTGGTCGGGGGGCGTGCCCGAAATGGCGTAAACCACCTCGCCCCAGCGGTTGTAAATTGACAAGCGCACCTCCTCAATACCGGTGGCATAGAGCACCAACTTTTCGTTCAGGCCATCGCCGTTTGGCGTAAAGGCGTCGGGCATACTTAAATTCGGCGGCAAGGGCGGGCAGGACGAAACGATACGGACCGAATCGCTGGCCGAACACCCCGCAGCGGTGCGAACTGTCACGTGAAATAAGCCATATTCACGCACCGTCTGTTGCTGATCGCTGCCGAGTGTTTTCCGGTCTTTTGTCCAGGCAAAAACGCCATCCGGCACCATACCGGCATCCAGTTCGAGAGAACTGCCGGTGGAATTGGCGAAGCAAGTGTCGATCCGACGGGTAGTCAATTGCAAAACGGGGTTGGGATTCAGGGTCACCGTTACAGCCGTTTCGCTTTTGCAGCCCGTAGCGGTGCTGAGCGCGGTAAGGCGATACAGTCCGCTTTGCCGCGCAACAAGGGCAGTTCCGGTTGCATTGCTGCCGTTGGGCAACTGCCAGCGAAATGTGTTCCAGTCGGGTGTCGGGATGGCGTTTAGCCGGAGCGTGTCCCCGCAGGCAGTGCGCTTAGCTGGCGTAAATTGGAAGGGCGGTGGCGCGGTAAACGAAACCGTTACGTCTTTTTGAGAAAAGCAGGTTGCATCAGTCGGGCTGGTCACGCGCACCTGATACGTTTGGGTGCCGCTGATGCCCGATACCACAATGGAATCGAGGCTGGCGCGGTCTGGGCCAACACCCGTTCCGGTCCATTGAATAAGTCCACCGGTGGCGTGTGCCGTTAGCCGAAAGGTGCCGCAGGAGTCGGGAACAGCCGTTAGGGCCGGGTTTGCTTCAACGAGCACCACCGGAATTTCGTTGGAAAATTCCTGCACATCCCGGCATTTCGTTTCCCGCACTTTCAGGCTGTACGTCCCCGATTTGACGGGCCGGAGCGTCGGGCCGCTCGCGTCTTTCACCGCAACGCCCCCAACATACCATTCGTAGGCCAGATAATTCGGGTCCAGATTGACCGGGTGCGACTCAAGAACAAATGCATTACAGCCAGCTAATTTGCTAAGCGAAATAGTCAGGCTGGGCGGCAGAAACGGGATTTCGTCGAGCACAAACGGCAGGCCATAGCGACTCGTTTTCCCGCCTAAGTAAACCCCCTGCGACACCAGCCCGCAACCGGCTCCGGCCTGATTGGGCTGGCTTATCGTTATAAGGTAGTCCTCGCCGGGCTGGCTTCCGTAAATTTTTCCGTCCGGGCCAAGTTGCAACGCACCAACCCCAACCGACGCATTGCGCTGGCTTTGAGTCGTTAGTGTCGCGTTAATGGTCAGGCCATCGACGCTGATTTGCTGGATTTTTTTAGTGGATAACGACGAGAGATAGAGGAGTTTGTTATCGGGCGAAAACTCAATACCATACACCCCATCGGTTTCCGGTCCGGCCAGTTTTACCGGATTGCTGATGGCCCCGGTTTTGTTATCAAAATCAAACACCTCCACAAACCCGGCGGTCCCTGCCCCACCCGAAACCGCTACGGCCAGTTTACGCCCATCGTGCGAAGGTTTCATATACCCTTTGTTCTGCGCGTGTACGCTGCCAACCCGATATGAGGTAGCTGCCGGAATCAAGCCGTTATCATTCAACAGGTTAACCCGAAATGTATTATTGCCTTTTTCGTGGGTGATAATCCAGTGATTCAGGTTGTTGCAGTGATTGATGACGGTGATTTTTTCGGTAGCCGACGCCACAACCAGCTTGTTTTTCGTTTCCAGACCGCCCAGTCCTCCGTTCATCGTCATGTTGACAATGGCGTACTGAACGCCGGTTTGCCCGGTTTCATCGGCCACCGAAAAAATATAAAACCGGGCCGCACTATTCTGATAAGGCACAATCAGGGCCGATTGGGTGCTGGTATTACTGCCTCCAAGTTCAGTCGCACCGGGCATGATGTCGTGGTTCCGGTTCCAGATTGTACGACCGTCGGTATAGAAAAGCAACTGCCCGCTGGCATCCGAAATGGCCGCACAGCCTTCGTCGGTTTGAAGTTGCCCATCCGTCAGGGTCTGCGGAGTTCCGCTATTGAGTGTCAGGCCAGCACCAGTACCAAAATACCAGTTCGTGTAGTTTTTGGTCGCCTGTGCATGGGCGGGTATACAGAGCCAGCCGCCGAGCAGGATTGCGACCATAAACCGTTTAAAAAGACGCCCGAAATACGCAGACTGATTGTAGCGGTAGATAGCATTCATGCAGCGTTGAGTCAATATAATCAGGAACCATTCAACAGACCCGGTTTCTGCTGGTACGGTTGTAAGTAATCATGCAAATTAATTGAACTGTTCTCATCATCTTGTTTGACCCCGTCGGGGTCAGATGTTTATAGAGTGGGGCATTAACTATAAACATCCGACCCCGACGGGGTCAAATAAGATGATGAAATTTGGTCTTGCCTGATTACTTGTGTTTCTGATATAATGTACACCGATTTATTCCAGCGGTTTGACGGTATACCCTTTCTTTCTGAGCAGATTGATTACGCCTTTTTCATTGCCCAGATGCCCGGCTCCGAACGCGAAAAACGTCGGCTTTTCTTTGGCCGCTTTCTCGATGACCGGAATCCAGTTGGTGTTCCGTTCGCCAAGCAGACTTTCCTCATACTGCGAAAAGTCGCCCCCGCTGAACTGACTGGTTTTCATGAAGTTCATTAATTTAGCGATGTCGTGGCTTTTGTAGAGCGCAATCAGGTCCGTAAATTCTTTTTTGGCTTCGTCCGGTTTTCTTGCCATATCGACCAATCCTTTCAGTTGTTCGGCCATCGGAATTTTGTCTAATGCGGCCAGTTCAGCCTCAAGGGATTCAAGCCCCAACACTTCTTTTTTGTCCGTTGCGGCCATCTGGGCAAAGGTCATGTCGTAGGAAGCGGGCTGGCAGGGCAGCATCGTCATGTACATCATCGACATCAGGCCGATGGGTTTCAGCATCCCGACCTGCGCCAGACCCATGTTCATTTTCTGCTTCAGGTAAGTATCCAGCACCGTATAATCATCGGGTTTGAGCAGGTCTTTCACTGTTTGGCCGTTGGGCATCATCATGGCTTTCTGCATACTTCCCATCATGGCAGGATCGTCCATGTCGAGTTCCAGATACACCTGCTGAGCATTGCCGACCGCCTTTTTTATGCCGTCGGTAATTTGCAGATCGGCGGGGCAGACCAGATGAAACGTACCGTACAGATAGGAAGGTTGGGTCAAACCCGGCCCGGTCACTTCGTAGAGCAATGCGTTGTCCTGTGCGCCAACCGTTCCGGCGAGCGAACCGGCCAATAACAGACCGGCAATTAATTGTTTGTTCATGAAGTTCGTACTCGTTTTATTTTCGGTTCCTGTAAAGCTATGGCTGTCTGGTACACAGATGCAATAAAATGGGAACAAACCACGCTATCATGTGACGAACGGCGACCGGTTTGGGATGAAACGGCATTCCCAAATGCTTCGTAACTTTGGAAAGGAAATGAGGACTGCCAGAGACTATTTTTAAAATGTTTGAATCAGCTTTTCTGAGACGGTTCGGCGAAGTTTTTAACTATGCTCAATGTAGTATTATTACTCGCCGGTCAAAGACCGGATAACGCCGGAGCGTAGTCTGAGACTACGCTCAACATAAACTATGCTCAACGCCCTCAACTCAAACAGCTTCTTACCCTTTTGTCCATCCTTCTTTCCTCCCCTTATTTCCTTTACTCCTTTTAATTATGATTGCTCAGCAACCGAAAGCCGCCCCGTCACAGCAAAACGCGTTCACGCATAAAATCCGTATCGTTACGGCGGCTTCGCTGTTCGATGGGCACGATGCGGCCATTAACCTGATGCGTCGGTTGATGCAGGCGTCGGGGGCAGAAGTGATACACCTCGGCCACAACCGCTCCGTGGCCGACATTGTCAACTGCGCCATTCAGGAAGATGTTCAGGGCATTGCCGTAACGAGTTATCAGGGCGGGCATCTGGAGTTTTTCAAGTACATGTACGACCTGTTGCAGGAGCAGGGAGCCGGTCATATCAAACTTTTTGGCGGGGGTGGAGGCACGATTCTACCCGCCGAAATCGAGGAACTTCACGCCTACGGAATCGCCCGGATTTACTCGCCCGACGATGGACGGGCGATGGGTTTGCAGGGCATGATTGACGATTTGCTGCGCCAGTGCGATTTTACCCCACCCCCGGCCCCGGCCCTGAAATCAGGGGAGGGGGAAAATCTATTCCCGAAGGATACCAACACAATCGCCAGCCTGATTACCACTGCTGAAAACGACTCGAATAAATTTCTCAAACTGACGGACCATCTTTCACTCTTTCACTCTTTCACTCTTTCGCCAAAAGTCCTCGGCATTACCGGCACGGGGGGCGCGGGAAAATCGTCGCTGGTCGATGAACTGGTGCTGCGCTTTTTGCGAACGTTTCCTGATAAAACGCTGGCCATTATTTCTGTTGACCCATCGAAGCGAAAAACGGGCGGTGCGCTCCTCGGCGACCGGATTCGGATGAACGCCATCACGCCCCCGGCTGGTGCGCCGTCGCGGGTGTATATGCGTTCGCTGGCAACGCGGCAGTCGAATCTGGCCCTGAGCCGCCACGTGCAGGATGCCATTGATGTGTGCAAAGCCGCTCAGTTTGACCTGATTATCGTGGAAACGTCGGGCATTGGGCAATCGGATACTGAGATTACCGATCATGCCGACAAAACGCTTTACGTTATGACAGCGGAATACGGAGCCGCCACGCAGTTAGAGAAAATCGACATGCTCGACTTCGCCGATGTCATCGCCATCAACAAATTCGATAAACGCGGTTCGTTAGACGCCCTGCGCGACGTGCGAAAACAGTACCGGCGTAATCATAATTTATGGGATACGCCGGACGATGAACTGCCCATTCTGGGCACAATCGCGTCGCTGTTTAACGATGCCGGTATGAATGCCCTGTTCGACCGGCTGATGAATATATTAGGCACTGACAGGCTCCCGGCTGTCAGCAAGAATACTACTGACAGCCGGGAGCCTGTCAGTGCCATTATTCCCGCCGATCGGGTGCGGTATCTGGCCGAAATTGTGGAAGAAAGCCGCCGATATGACCTGTTTGTAAAGGATCAAACGGAACTGGCAAATCAGTTGTATCAGCTTGATGGTACGTTGAAAATCATCGCTGATGGACCGTTAAAAGACGAATTACAAACGCTATATGCCGACCGTGACAGACGATTCTACGCCGATTGCCGCGCTCTGCTCCAGCAATGGCCCGGTATGCAGAAACGCTACACGGCGGAGTTTTATGAGTTTACTGTTCGCGATAAAATAATCCGGCAACCGCTTTATTCTGAGACACTTTCCCACCTGAAAATCCCGAAAGTCAGCCTACCGAAATACCATGACTGGGGTGATATTCTGCGCTGGTTATTGACCGAGAACGTGCCGGGCGAATTTCCGTATACGGCGGGTGTTTTCCCGCTCAAACGCGAAGGCGAAGACCCCACGCGGATGTTTGCGGGCGAAGGTGGCCCGGAGCGCACCAACCGCCGGTTTCACTACGTCTCGAAAGGGCTACCCGCCAAACGCCTGTCGACCGCTTTCGACTCGGTCACGCTTTATGGCGAAGACCCGGCCCTGCGCCCCGACATTTTTGGTAAAGTGGGTAACTCAGGCGTGAGCATCTGCACCCTCGACGACGCTAAGAAACTCTACTCCGGCTTCGACCTCTGCGACCCCGCCACGTCGGTATCCATGACCATAAACGGCCCCGCGCCCATGCTGCTGGGCTTTTTCCTGAACGCAGCCATCGACCAGCAGTGCGAGAAATGGTTGAAGGAACGGGAAAAAGAAGGAGAGAAAAAAAGGGAGTTAGGCGTTTCTTCCTCTCCTCTCCCCCCTTCTTACAACGGCCCCCTACCCGACGGCAACGACGGGCTGGGCCTGATGCTGCTCGGCACAACGGGCGATAAGGTACTGCCGCGCGACGTGTATGAGCAGATCAAAGCCGATACGCTGCGGAAAGTGCGCGGCACGGTGCAGGCCGATATTCTGAAGGAAGACCAGGCCCAGAATACCTGCATTTTCTCGACCGAATTCGCGCTCAAAATGATGGGCGATATCCAGCAGTATTTCATCGACAACCGGGTGCAGAACTTTTATTCCGTTTCGATTTCGGGTTATCATATTGCCGAAGCCGGGGCCAACCCCATTTCGCAACTGGCGTTTACGCTTTCCAACGGGTTTACGTTTGTCGAATATTACCTCAGCCGGGGTATGGATGTCGATGCGTTCGCGCCCAATCTGTCGTTCTTTTTCTCGAATGGCATGGACCCGGAATATACCGTGCTGGGCCGGGTGGCGCGTCGGATTTGGGCAAAGGCGATGCGGAATAAATACAAGGCCAGCGACCGTTCGCAGAAACTCAAATACCACATTCAGACATCGGGGCGGAGTTTACACGCACAGGAGATTGGCTTCAACGATATTCGCACCACGCTACAGGCCCTGCTGGCCGTTTACGACAACTGTAACTCGCTGCATACCAATGCGTATGACGAAGCCATCACCACCCCTACCGAAGAATCCGTCCGGCGGGCGATGGCGATTCAGTTAATTATCAATAGGGAGTTTGGCCTCACGAAAAACGAGAATCCGTTGCAGGGCGCGTTTGTGGTGGAGGAGTTAACAGATCTGGTCGAAGAGGCTGTCTATCAGGAATTTCTGGCGATTAACGAGCGCGGGGGGGTGCTGGGTGCGATGGAACGCATGTACCAGCGCAGCAAAATTCAGGAAGAGTCGATGTATTACGAAACGCTGAAACACAACGGCGATTTGCCCATCATTGGCGTCAATACGTTTCTGGACCCGGCCGGTTCGCCCACAGTCATTCCCTCCGAAGTAATCCGCTCCACCGACGACGAAAAACGGTATGCCGTTGATTCGTGCCGGGCGTTTCAGGAGCGGAACCGCGCCGAAGCCGAACTTGCGCTGGCAAATCTACAGGCTACGGCCTTAGCCAACGGCAACGTGTTCGAGAGTCTGATGGAAGCGACCAAAGTGTGTTCGCTGGGGCAATTATCGAACGCGCTCTACGCCGTTGGCGGGCAGTATAGGCGGAATATGTAAGGTTTCGAGCCTACTAAACAATTACCGGAATGATTCCTGACTTACCCATTTATGTCAGTGCTTTGTTTGGCTTGACAACGCTGCTAACCGTCTGGTTTTTCTATCGCGCTACCCATCAATCCGGGCGCGCGCTGGCCGTGTTAGTCGTCTGGCTTTTGGTTCAGATGGTGCTCGGTTTATCCGGCTATTACCTGAAAACAAATGCGTTTCCGCCCCGCTTTCCGGTATTGGGGCTTCCGGCTGTTCTGTTGTTGGTTGGCCTGCTGGCGACGCGCGGGGGACGCCGATTTATCGACACCCTGCGGCTCGACCAGTTGACGCTGTTGCACATTGTGCGGATTCCCGTTGAAATCGTATTACTCTGGCTGTTCCTGCACAAAGCCGTTCCACAGGCGATGACGTTTGAGGGACGAAACCTCGATATTTTATCCGGCCTTACCGCGCCGGTCGTTTATTATTTTGGCTTCGTCAAGAACAACCTACCGCGTAAGCTACTGATTGTCTGGAATCTACTCTGTTTGGTACTCCTCATTAACATCGTACTGACAGCCGTTCTGGCCGCGCCGTCGCCGTTTCAGCAGATCGCCTTTGAGCAGCCCAACGTAGCTATCCTCTATTTTCCGTTTGTCTGGTTGCCCTCCGTCGTCGTTCCGCTTGTCCTGCTGGCCCACATTTCTGCCTTGCGTCAGTTGATACGGCGTCAGTTAATACAGGGTTCTTTTTAAATCCAGCAGTTCGATTTTACCGTTGACCTTACCCGAACAAATTCCGTACTTGCGTTTATTCTTCTAAATTCCTGACCAGAAACCATGAACCTCAATCGCAGAGATTTTCTCCGGCAACTCGGCTTCGGTGCCGCTGGCCTGACCGTGGCCGCTACCCTGCCGACAGCCGCCTGGACATTCCCAACCAAATCGGGTAAACTCCCCCGCAGCCTGCCCGAAACGCAGGGCGTGGCACCGGGTGGTTTGCTGGATTTTGTCAACACCATCGAAGCCCGGAAACTCAATGTCCACAGCGTTATGGTGCTTCGGCATGGACAGGTGGTGGCCGAGGGCTGGTGGGCACCTTACGCGCCCCAGTTCGACCATACGCTCTACTCGCTGAGCAAAAGTTTTACGTCGACGGCGGTTGGTATGGCGGTGGCCGAAAAACGGCTGACTGTCGAGGATAAAGTTGTTTCGTTCTTTCGCAGCGATGCCCCCGAAACCATTAGCGAAAATCTGGCGGCCATGCGCGTGAAGGATTTGCTGACCATGTCGACCGGGCACGACAAAGACACGACGCCTTCGTTGCGGGGCGGAAAAGACACGAACTGGATAAAATCATTTTTGGCGCAACCCGTTGACCATAAGCCGGGTACGTTCTTTGTCTATAACAGCGGGGCAACCTACATGCTCTCGGCCATTGTGCAGAAACTCACCGGCCAAACCGTGCTGGAGTACCTGAAACCCCGTTTGTTTGGCCCGCTGGGTATCGAAGGAGAAGATTGGGAAGTTGACCCCAACGGCATTAATACCGGCGGCTGGGGCCTTCGTCTGCGTACCGAAGACATCGCTAAATTCGGTCAACTGTATCTGCAAAAAGGTATCTGGAATGGCAAACGGTTGATCGCTGAATCGTGGATTGCCGACGCTACCCGTGCCGAAGTTCCGTCGAAGGGCGGCAAAGGCGATGCCGATGTAAACGACTGGATTCAGGGGTACGGGTATCAGTTCTGGCGGTGCCGCAACGATGCCTACCGGGGCGACGGGGCATTTGGTCAGTACTGCATTGTTCTCCCAAAAGAAGATGCCGTTATAGCGATCACCTCCGAAACAGGCAATATGCAGGGTATTCTCGATGCCGTCTGGACGCATATTCTGCCCGCGCTTCGGGGTATTGGGCTACCGGCCGAAAAAATCAAGCAGGCTGCGCTGACGCAAAAACTAAGTACGTTAACGTTACTCCCGGCGGTTAGCCAACCGGCCTCGTCTGTGGCGTCGCAAATCAGCGGAAAAACCTATGCCATACCCGATAACCCATTGCACGTAAAAGACGTTTCGCTAACGTTTGGCAAAGACGGGTGTATTTTTAAACTCCAGGACGACCGGGGTTCGCATCAGGTCAATTGCGGAATCAATCGCTGGATAATCGGCACCACTACCTTTTCGGTCGCCCCGCTCACGCTGACGCCAACGATTGTTCCCGGTGGCGACACGCGCAAAGTAGCGGGAAGCGGCAGTTGGCAGGACCCAAACACGTTCGTGATGATCTGGCGATTTATCGAAACGGCGCACTACGACACCGTCACCTGCCGGTTTGGTCAGGATGGTGTGCAGGTCGAATTCCAAAGCAGCCTGAGCATCCTCAACAAAACAAAAGACAAGCGACCCGTTCTGGACGGTAAGGCAGTAGCCTGAATTGATAGAAAAATTGAAAAAATGCCCTGATAATCACCGAGTTTATAAACTTGATGATTATCAGGGCAGAAATCCCATCGTGTTAAACGGGGCATTCTCTCTTACCATGGGCTTATCCCTGTGTCAGGCGCGTTGTCATCGCTGAAGAACTGTCCCGTTGGGCCATCCGGGCCTAACATAGCTGCTTTTACCAGGCGGGCAGCGGCATCGGGCACAGTACCGGGACCGCTATGGTGATTGAAATCGGTAGCGGTATAACCCGGATCAACGGCGTTCACTTTGAACGGCGTATCGCGCAGTTCGTAGGCCAGCACAATGGTGTAGGCATTCAGCGAAGCTTTTGACGAAACGTAACACGCGGCCTTAAACGGATAATATTTCCATGTAGGATCACTATGCAGCGTAAGCGAACCCAGTCCCGACGTCACGTTGACAATTCTTGGTTCCGCTGATTGTTTCAGCAGGTCTATGAAGGCCTGTGTTGTTTCGATCACCCCAAAAACGTTGGTCTCAAACACCTGCCTGAATACGCTGATGTCCGTATCGAGTGCCGTTTGCGGAATACCACCACTGATGCCCGCATTGTTGATCAATACATCGAGTACACTGGTTTTCTGACCAAGTGTCTCGCGGGCAGCTTTTATGGAGTCAATGTTGTCTACGTCAATCGTTAGTGGCTCGACGTTAGTCAACCCTTCTGACTTCAGTTGATCGACGGCCTGCCGGCCTTTTTGCTGATCACGACTACCCAGATACACGTAGTATCCTTTTTGTATTAACTGCTTTGTTGCTTCGTATCCGATGCTTTTGTTGGCTCCGGTAATAAGTGCTGTTTTCATTTCTATGTGCTTGAGTATGGGGCAAAAGTACGGCCTTCCCTACTGGCAGTTGAAACACATCCAGCGGTATTACTGGTACATTTCACGGATGGTGGCCCGATAGTCGGCCGGTGTCAGGTCCGTTTCGCGCTTGAAGAAACGGTTAAAGTAGGAAGCATCCGAAAAACCAAGATCAAAAGCGATTTCCTTGAGCGAATGTTGGGTATGAAACAGCAGGCGCCGGGCTTCCAGCGTTAAGCGTTCATGGATATGCGTGATGGCCGGTTTGCCACTCTGGGCTTTCACCACCTCGCTCAAGTACCCCGCCGACACATTGAGCATAGAAGCATACTCACTCACCTGATGCAGTTCGCGAAAGTGTTCGTCAATGCTGGCGTGGTATTTTTTCAGCAAAAGCTTGTCAGTCGAAAACGGATTGCGCTCAAACTGCTCGGTGTACAGTCGGCTCAGGTAAGTAAGTAGCACCGTCAGGTAAGCGGTCAACATGCGTTGCTGCCACTCGCCGGGATTAGTGTACTCGGCGTGTATCTTCCCCAGCGTATCCTCGACAAAGGTCACATCAGCATCCGTAAGCAGCAATTCGTGCCCGTTGTGCGGATTCTGGATCAGCGGAAGTTCACTTAAGGAAGCATTCGCCTGTAAGGCCAGAAACTCATTTGTAAACGCAAAGGCAGTGCCCCACATCGGCTTCGGCTCCTCTTTTACGATAAGCTGGTTCGGGCCGAAGAAATAAAACGTATTGTCTTTAAGGACATAGGGCGTCATGTCCACCCAATGACGGCCGTTACCGCGCCGGGCAAAAACAAGTAAGTAGTAGTCCTTTCGATGGGGTATCAGCAAATCAGACTGGTGAGTTAACGCCCCGTCGAACCGAACCATGCTGAATAATTTTCCGCCTATTATTGGGTCTTGCTCTAACGAATAGATGGGTACTGGCTGGTCGATGTTGAGTACATTCATGTTTAAAACTACGAAATTTTTGCCGCTATGTACCCTTATCGGGCAGTTCACGCTTGAAGAAACCAGTCCGGGCGATCCACAGATAGCCAGTTCATAAACAACCGATTATTGACGGCTGAACGGCCTATATCACCGACTTTGCCCGGCAGCAAAGGAGCGGTTGATCGGTAATCTCATTACAACGCATGGTACAAAATTGCAGACCAGCCCTATCTTTACATACCCTATAAAACTTATGATGAAAACAGCCTTATTATGTGGTGTATCAGGTCAGGATGGAGGGTATCTGGCTAAGCTTTTACTTGAAAAAGGGTATAAGGTCTTCGGTGGCTCCCGCGATGCCCAAATGTCTTCATTTGCGAATCTTAAACGATTGGGCATTCGGGAAGATATTGACCCTGTTTCAATTAATATCAATGACTTTCGTTCCGTACTGCAAACCCTGCAACGCACACAGCCCGACGAGATATACAACTTAGCCGGACAAAGTTCGGTAGGCTTATCGTTTGAACAGCCCGTTGAAACATTAGAAAGTATTAGTGTCGGTACGCTTAACCTACTGGAAGCCATTCGATTTACGGGTCGATCCATCAGTTTCTATAATGCCGGTTCAAGCGAATGTTTTGGCGACACAGGACAAAAACGCGCGAATGAACTGACACCCTTTCGCCCGCGCAGTCCGTATGGTGTAGCAAAGGCAGCCGCTTTTTGGCAGGTAGCCAATTATCGTGAAGCGTATAATTTACACGCCAGCACGGGTATTCTTTTTAATCATGAATCGCCCCTGCGGCCTGAGCGTTTTGTGACACAAAAAATCGTAGCTGCGGCCTGTCGTATCGCTAACGGTAGTCAAGAAACGCTAACGCTGGGTAACATTGACGTTGCCCGTGACTGGGGCTGGGCACCCGATTATGTAGAAGCGATGTGGCTTATGCTACAACAGGAACAAGCCGACGATTATGTTATTGCTACGGGTAAGACGTATAAGCTGCGCGATTTTATTCAGACGGTTTTTGCGCAATTCAATTTAAATTGGGAGGAGTATGTCCGTATTGATACGGCTTTTTTCAGGCCCACAGATATTGCGGAGGGGCACGCCAATCCTACCAAAGCTAAAACAAAATTAGGCTGGCAGGCTACCCATCGAATGAAAGACGTAGCACGCTTAATGGTCGATAGTTGCAGATGATGTAAGCCGTTGATATAGTTTAACAGACAACGTAAGAAATTTTGTCTGTTACGCCGTTCAGCCACTGCTGCTGAATCCGCGCTTCGATACGTATTGGTCAACCAAACCGGCTCACGATTCTGAATCGTGAGCCGGTTTGGTTGAACGACACAAGCACCCACCCGCACCGTCGTATCGATCTTCCTGATGGCTAACAACGTAGTCGTTGTGGGGTTAGGGTAAACCCTAAATTTAATAAAATCGGGTTTTCACTATTCTTTTTATTATACAGTTAGTCCTAATTTTGCTAAACATTATTCTATTAAATTGTTTGATACAGGGAACGGAGTCAATTAATTTAATTCAGAATTAACGTTAGCCACCAAAGTAGAAACAGCCTTATTTCAGCACTTTCTACGAGACATAACTGCTTGTTCAGCACAATGACCGGTACGTTACAGCTTTTTAACAGGAAATTCACGGCATGATACGCGTACTGATCGCCGACGATCATAATGTTTTTGTTGAAGGCATCGAATCCCTTATTTCGGGTTCGTCAGAGATTGAAGTGAGTCAGCGATGCTATAACGCACCTGCTGTTATGGAGTCGTTGCGGCAGATACCAATCGATGTCGTTTTACTCGATATTTCGTTTCCCCAGATCGACAACGGCCTTGGTTTGTGTGAGCAGATTGCCCGAACGTATCCACACATCAACGTGATAGCCCTGACCATGCACGATGACGCCAGCCTGATTAAGCGGGTGGTGAAGAAAGGCGCAAAAGGGTATTTGTTGAAAAACACGACCAAAATTGAGTTGTTGCAGGCCATCCGAACCGTGAATCAGGGAAAGCAGTATTTCAATGAGACCATCATGCACATTTTGCTGAACGATGAGCCTCGAGCAAAACGGGCCATGATGGGCGGGGGTTTAAAGCCAAACCTGACCCCTCGCGAAGCCGAAGTATTGGCCCTTATTGCGCAGGGACTAACAACCCAGCATATAGCGAATCAGTTGTTTGTGAGTGCAAAAGCGGTTGAATTTCACCGCAGCAGCCTGCTCATGAAATTCGGTGTTCCGAACACAGCACTGCTGATTAAGACAGCCATGGAGATGCAGTGCATTGATTGACCGTTGCCGCCGTACCCCACACGTCTTAGCTGATGAAAGCCTACGCGTTGTTTTTCCTGATTCTTGGGCTAAATAGCCCGATGCAGCTCAGGGCGGCCGAAACGGACGCCCCCCCCGTTGACAGCGTGAAGCGGAACATCAGGCAGTTAATACTGCACCGGAACTACGGACAGGCCGCCAAATTGTATGAACGGTTGGGATGGCTTTATCACCAGCAATATGGGTACAATAAGTACACGATGGATTCTTATTTCAACGCGCTGAAATACTATAACCTGACCGGCGATTTGCCGGGCTATTACAATGCGCACATTATTATCGGTGATTACTACACGCACGATGATTTCATGCAGCCGTACGCCGGAAAATATTTGCAGAAAGCCTATACCTTTTTTATGCGGACCCGGAATATGCCCAAAGTGATTGAGTGTCGGCTCGGTTTGGCCAACATAGCCCAGCGAAAAGACCCGATGCCCGCCGGTTTGGTAACGGACCTGCGGGAAACGGAGCGGCTGAGTGCGCAGTACAAACAGACGTCTTCGCAGGCGTATGCGCTAAATCTGCTGGCCAACACCTATTCGCGTGCCAAAAAGCCCGACTCAGCACAATACTTTGCCAGCCGGAGTTTAGTGCTGGCTCAGCAACTGAAAATCAACTGGTTAATTGCGCTCAATTACTTTTATCTGGGCATTGTCGAACAGTTCAAAAACCATCATCAAGCCGCCATCGAAGCCTATGACAGAAGCTACCGGATTGCCGAATCAGAAAATAACCTGTCCATGTTGCAGGAACTGGCCCGACACTCCGCCGAAAGTTATTCCCGCACGGGCAACTTCAAACAAGCGTACGCATCGTCGTTGAAAGCACTGGGTCTGGCAAACCAGTTTTACCGCTCCGAACAGACAAAAAGTATTCGGTTGCAGGAGTTAGACAGTCAGATCAAGACGCTGGCCGTTGAAAAACAATTAGCCGAAGAGCAGAGCCGCAATCAGCAACTACTCAATTCAGCCCTGTTGGTTGTGCTCATTATCAGCATATTAGGCGTACTGGCACTGGTCTTTCTGCGGAGGCAGCAAAAGTTAATTGCCCACCAACAGTCTGTCATTGCCAGTCAGCAAATTCGGCAACTGGAACTAAAGTCGCTGCAAGCCATGATTGAGGGGCAGGAAAGCGAACGGAGCCGGATTGCCCGCGATTTGCACGATGGCCTGGGGATTCAGTTATCGCGAATTAAGCTGTTTGTCGAAGCGCATCAGGACCTGTTACCAGCCTCGGTTAAAGACCCGCTGAACCAGTTTCTGGACGAAGCCTGTACCGAGACCCGGCTGATTTCCAATGACTTGCGCCCCTATGCACTCTCAACGTTTGGCCTCATTCCGGCACTCGAAGATTTGGTGCAGAAACTGAATCTGGTGAGTGAGACAAAGCTGACGCTGGAACATTACGGTGATGGACCGGACTGGGGCGACGAAGCCTCGGTGATGATTTACCGGGTGGTGCAGGAATTATTGAACAACGCACTCAAGCACGCCCATGCCCGTACCATTACGGTGCAGCTAATCGCGAATGACGAGACCGCTCATATCAGCGTGGATGATGACGGACAGGGGGGCGAATTCCCCGATAAACCACTGAGAGGCAACGGCATAGCCAATATCAAGTCCCGAATTTCGTACCTCGGCGGGCAGGTCATCTGGCAGAGCGAACCGGGACGGGGAACTTCCGTAATGATCTCGCTGCCCATCCAAAAGCTAATCAAACCCCAACCAGTCATGGCCTGATAACCAGGCCGCTTTTAACCAAAACCGGTGATCTGCCTGTGTAGATTATCTACTAAATCTATTGCCTAACTATTATAACCAATTCATACCGCTTATGATTAAACATGTGCTTTCGGGATGTTTCCTTCTGAGTTGCTGGGTAAGTCTCCAGGCTCAGGACAGGGCCACTGCCAGCGCAAATCCGGCGCAAAACCGGGTTGCATCGGCATCACAAAAACGGACGGCCACCGGCCCGCAGTCCGACATAAAAGCTGTTGTGAAAGGCGTCGTGTCAGACGAGCGGGGCAACACGCTCCCCGGCGCAACGGTATCCGTGAAAGGTACGCAGTTGGGCACCACAACGGATGTTAACGGCGCGTTTTCAATCAATATGCCCACCGGTGCGAAGGCTTTGGTGATCTCCTTCATCGGCATGAAAACGCAGGAAGTGGAGGTCGGTACGCGCACAACGCTGAACATCACACTGTTATCCGCCGATCAATCGCTGGACGAGGTCGTCGTGATTGGGTACGGAACGGCCAAACGCTCCGATGTTACGTCCTCGATCACCACCGTAAAAGCGGCTGATCTGAAAGACATTCCGGCGGCTGGTATCGACCAGTTGTTGCAGGGCAAAGCAGCCGGGGTGACCGTAACCAGCAACGGCGGACAGCCGGGCGGTGGCGTATCCGTTAAGGTGCGTGGCGTTACGTCCATCAACAGCAACGACCCGTTGTTCGTGATTGACGGGGTGCCGTTTGTGGGGGGCAACACCTCATCCAGCACGGGCTATGCGGGTCTGGGCGGTGGCGACGGTCAGACCGGAAACAGCGTAATGGCCATGCTGAACCCCAACGACATCGAGAGCATCGACGTACTGAAAGACGCATCGGCGCAGGCTATTTACGGCTCGCAGGCGGCCAACGGGGTAATTTTAATTACCACCAAAAAAGGCAAACAGGGTGAGGGCAAAATCAATTACGAGATGTACACCGGCGTCTCGGAAGTAGCTAAGCGACTGAAGCTGATGGACTTGCGTGACTTTGCCCGCTACCAGAACGAAGTGCTGCCGATTATTGGCAACCCGGTAGCCGATGAATTTAAGAACCCTGATTTGCTGGGCAAAGGCACCGACTGGCAGGAAGCGATGTTCCAGCGCGGAACGATTAATAACCACCAGTTGAGCTTTTCGGGCGGTCGCGAAAAAACGACGTATTACCTCTCACTCAATTATTTCGACAACAAAGGCATTCTGCTCGGATCGGATTTCAAACGGTATTCGACCCGGTTCAGCCTTGACAACCAGTTGAAAAGCTGGGCTAAAGTTGGCGTGAGTGCCAACATCTCGCGCAGCATTCAGAACGTATCGCTGGCCGATGCTGCCGAAGGGACGATCTGGTGGGGCGCGTCGACAAGCCCACTGACGCCGGTGAAAAACATCGACGGAACGTGGGGTGGCGGCCAAACGGTAGGTGGTGTGCAGTACTACGGGTCTAACTTAGTGGGTAACAGCCAGTTCCGGGGCAACACCAAAACCACGAACAACATTTTCGGGAGCCTGTACGCCGAGTTTCAACTGATGAAAGACCTGTCGATACGCAATGAACTGTCGTATTCGCTGGGCCAGAACAACAACGAAGCGTACCAGAAAGGCGGCAATGTGGGCAGTACGTCGTTCCGCAGCAAACTGATCGACTCGCGCTCGGATAGCTACTACTGGTCGCTGACGAACTACCTGAGTTACAATAAGAATATCAAAAAACACGGTATTCAGGCAACGGTCGGCCATCAGGCGCAGAACTCGTTTTACCAGGCCATTTCGGGCACGAAAGTGGATTTGCAGGCCAATATCTTCGACCTGAACACCGGCAGTGCCGACCAGACAACCTGGGGATTGAGTGGTGGAAAAGGCCAGTGGGCGATGGAATCCTGGTTTGCCCGCGCCAACTACACCTACGATGACCGCTTTTCATTATCGGCCAGTTTCCGAACCGATGGCTCCTCAAACTTCGGCCCGAACAACCGCTGGGGTTCGTTCCCCGGCGTATCGGCAGGCTGGACGGTATCGAACGAGAAGTTCATGAAAGGGCCTATTGCCAATGTGCTGAGTTACGCCAAAGTACGGGCGGGCTACGGTGCGGTCGGAAACCAGAATTTTCCGGGCGGTGCGCCAAACCCGGCGTATGTCGGTGCCGTGCAGTTCTTTTCGGGTCCGGTGGGTTTCGGTTCGTCGAACATGATTAACGGCATTCCGAACCCGAATCTGAAATGGGAATCCGTAAAAACGACCAATGTCGGGGTTGACTTAGGCTTCCTGAATGGCCGCATCGACGCAACGATTGATGTGTATAAAAAGGTGACGTCCGACATGATTATCTTCCTGACCGGCCCGAACCTGATTGGCGTGGGCGACCAGTGGGACGATTTGAAAGCTCCGCTGGGCAATGCCGGCCAGATGACCAACACGGGTATTGATATTGGCCTGACAACGACCAACATTCGGAAGAACGATTTTACCTGGAAGACCAATGTCGTGTTTACGCAGTTCACCAACAGCTACGACCGGGCGGCTTCGGCAGCGTCGGCATTGGATGGTAAAGTGTATTACAACAACTTCCTGATTACGCACACCACGCCGGGCCGACCCGTTGGTTCGTTCTGGGGATTGGTTACGGATGGGTTGTTCCGCACGCAGGGCGAGCTGGATGCGAGCTTGCCGCAGTTTGGCTACAAAGTCAATCAGACCGAAACCTGGCTGGGCGATGTGCGCTACAAAGACATCAACGGCGACGGCAAAATTGATGCGCAGGACCTGACCTTTATTGGCAGCCCGCTCCCAAATTTCTCCTGGGGCTTCACCAACTCACTCAGCTTCAAGGGTTTCGATTTCTCACTGTTTTTGCAGGGCAGTCAGGGCGGCAAGGCGTATAATTTCCTGCGCTGGCAATTGGAAGGACTGAGCAACGCCTACACCAACCAGATGAAGACCGTAAATGACCGCTATACAGAAGCCAATCCGAACGGTTCGCTGCCCCGGTTTACGAACACCAACAAGAACAACACGGCCATGTCGGACCGGTATATCGAAGATGCATCGTATGCCCGGATTCAGAACATTACGCTCGGCTACCGGCTCCCAACATCGCTGTTAAGCAAAGTCAAAGTAGCGAATCTGCGGATTTACGGGTCGATTCAGAACCTGAAAACGTTCACGAACTACTCCGGCTACGACCCCGAAATTGGTGCCTTCAACAACAGCATCAAGCTCATGAACGTCGACACGGGCCACTACCCGAATCCCCGCACATTTACCGTTGGCGCGAATCTGCAATTCTAAAAATAGATTGAATGATAGAATGATTGAGTGATTGAATAAGTCCCTGTGGGTGCTCTTTCATACATGCGCTTGCCCTTGCAAACGATTCTGCACAGCCTATTCAATCATTCTATCACTTAATCATTCAATCATTTCCCAAAAAATCATGAAACGGAAAATCATATATGCCGCCCTGCTGGTTCCGATGCTGCTGTCGGCCTGCAAAGAAAACTTCATCGAGCGACCCTCGCTGTCGGGCACCACAACCGGAAACTATTACAACAATGCGGACGAGGTTCGGGCCGCCACCAGTACGCTCTACAGCGGGTTGCCCTGGCGCAACTACGAAAGCCGGGCGCAGGATGCCATCGGCGACGTGATGGGCGGCAACATGTTCACCTATACCGACGTAGAGTACCTGAATTTCTCGGTATCGTCGGCGTCGGAGCGGATTGGAGCCTCGTGGGGCGCGTTTTACAAAATCATCGGCTATGCCAACGTGATGATCAAAACGTTTGAAGAGAAAAAGGCCGCCGGTGGGGATGCCAGTTATTTAGATCCCGCCATTGCCGAGTGCCACTTCATTCGGGGAATGTTGTATTTCTTCATTGCCCGCACCTGGGGAGCCGCACCGATCATTACCGATCCGGGCGCAACGGCCCTCTCCGGCGACTTCAACATTCCCCGCTATATCCAGAAAGATGTGCTTCGTTTCGCGCTGGAAGAGTTACAGATGGCCGAAACGGCTCTGCCCGAATCGGACGTGCCGGGCCGGGTAACGAAATACGTAGCGAAAGGCATGATGTCGAAGTTGTATCTGTACACGAAAGACTACGCCAACGCGAAAGCCAAAGCGGGAGAAGTTATCAACTCCGGCAAATACACGCTGGTGAGCGATTACAACGGCATGTTCACCAAAATGAGCATGAACAACAATGCCGAGTCGCTTTTCTCGATTCAGCACCAGTTTGCGCAGGACCCCTGGGGAACGGGCAATATCAAAAACCCCGACCGGGGAGCCGGTGCCCTCCGTACCGCCGAAGCCGATGCCTGGGAAATGTACGTGCCATCGCTGGACATGCTGAAAGAATATGAATTTGGCGATCTGCGCCGGAAGTGGTCGGTGATGGAACACGGCTGGACAAATCCGAACTGGAAACCCCAGCGGGCCAATGCGCCCAAGTATAACGCGTTCATGGCCAACGGCTTCAAATATGACACGATTCAGCCAACCGCCGACGGAGGGAGCCTAAGCCCAACGCGCTCGAACATTACCAAATACTTCGCCGGTCCGGGCAAGAGTTTTGGCGGTGACCCGGTGCTGGGTCAGAATTCGGGGAACAACGTGGTGTTGCTGCGCTACGCCGATATTCTGCTGATTTACGCCGAAGCCACGCTGGCCGGTGCCGCTTCAACCACGGATGCCAAAGCCTTAGACGCACTCAACAAAGTAAGAAGTCGGGCCGGTCTGTCAGCGAAGACGTCGATTACCAACGATGACATTCTGCACGAGCGTCGGGTTGAATTTGCCTTCGAGGGCGATTACTGGTACGACATTCAGCGGCAGGGATTTGCCAAAGCGAAAGCCATCATCGAGAAGCAAAACCGGGGCACTGTAACGGGGGCTACCTACCTCACCACCTTCACCGAGGATAAGATGTTTTTACCCATCCCGGCGGGTGAGATTGTACAGGACCCGGCATTGGGTAAAGAGGCCATTCCTTATTATAAATGAGTTTGTAGTTTGAATAAATAGCTATCGTCAACACCGGGATAAATCCCGGTGCAAGTCATTATTCACTGTGCAAATCATTTGCACCGGGATTTATCCCGGTGTTACGCCAGCTACCGGGTTTCAACCCGTAACGACAAACCATAAACTATAAACTGACATTCACCAATGAAAATCAATAGCGTATTTCACGTAGCAGGACTGTCCTTGCTGACTCTTTTGTCGGGATTAGCCATCAGTTCCTGCCAAAAAGATACGGACGGCAGCCCGCAGATTGCCCCCGGCACGCCCGTTGCCGCCAAACTCATGCCCGACTCGGCTGCGGGTGGAGCCGCCGTTACGCTGACCGGAACCGGTTTGGGCGACATTCGGACGATTATGTTTGAAAAGCAGGGTGTACCGGCCAGTTTTCAGACCACACTGAACACCGAAAACGCGCTTATCTTCCGGGTTCCTTCGGAGGCATCGGGCGGTGTACAGAACGTTACGTTTACCAACAGTGCCGGACAGTCGATATCGGTGCCGTTCAAGGTGCTGGCCTATCCAACAGTTAGCGACGTGTCGAATTATAACTTCACGAAAGGCACGGTTATTACCATCACGGGCAACAACTTAGACGACGTAACGGCGGTTGCCGTAGCGGATTCGGTGAAAGGTGTTTCGGACGCGGCTACCATCATCTCGAAAGAGAAAAAGCAGTTGGTTATTCAGATGCCAGCCTCCACGCTGGACCGGGCTACCCTGGCTATCACCAACGGTACGGGCCGCATTCGCACAAAGCAGGAGTTCGTGAATGTCGATAAAGCGTACAAAATCTTTACCGACTCCTATGGCACGGGCTTTCAGGATGGCTCGTGGGGTGATGCCGGAGCCGTATCGACCAAAGAGTTCCGGTCAGGCACAGCATCGGTCGGCAAGACCTACCAGAAAGGCAACTGGCACCTGATTAATTTTGCCAACTGGTCGGCGTCGGCCATTGCCTACTCGCCGGACTACACCTACGTGACCGGCTGGATTAAGGGAGCCTCAGCCGACTATTCGCTGTACCTGACCACAGATGCCAGCAAGGGCGGTTTTGGCGGTACTGACGAAAAGAACCGGATTGACGTGAAAGCCGGTACGTGGACATATTTCAAGCTCAAACTGTCGGACATTGATTTCTGGCAACCGGGCAAAACGCTGAATCAGGTTGGTTTCCGCATCAAGGGGCCGGATAAGCAGGACGAAACGTTCTATTTTGATGACATTATGCTGGTGAAGTAATGGCCGCTTTGGAAGTCATCACGGGCGGAATGTATCTGCCCGTGATGATTCCTCCTATATTCCTGATAAACTATCTGAAAATCAGTTTTTGCTCACCTGAAAACCCCTAAATCCGCTGAAGGGCAGGGCTGTTAAGTTCTTCTTTTTTAACACCGTAGGTGTGGAATGTTACTAGTAAAAAGACGCTCAAACGAATTGAAAACCCCGTAGGGGTGATATCATATCACCCCTACGGGGTTCAAAAATGGGCCATTTATTGGGTTTCTATTAACATTTCATCCCTACGGGATTAGCACTTAACAGCCCTGCCCTTTAGGGGTTTTCAGGCGAATTATTAAGAAATACTTTCTTACTCTCGTTATGATACGTTTCTACCTTTTGCCCCTAACACATAACACGCGCTTCTACCGATGGCATCCCGCTACGTTTGCGCTGGCTATCGGGCTAATGCTGGGCAGTCTATCGGGTTTTGCCGCTGCGCCGATTAAGGTCGAAGCGGAATCGGGTGTACTGTCGGGGGTCGACATCGCCACGGTGGTAGCGGGTTTCTCGGGAACGGGCTATGTAACCGGATTCGACAATGACACCGACCAGCTTAGTCTGACGCTCACCGCTCCGGCGGGCCTGTATGAACTGACCATTGGCTACCGCTCCCCTTTCGGCGACAAAGGCATTGATTTCCAACTCAATGATGCGAAAGGCACGGGAATGCTGAAGCAAACGGGCACTGGGTTCGTTACGTTTTCCGGCGGGAAATTTCTGCTGAAAGAGGGACAAACAACCCTAACTATTTACCGGGGATGGGGTTATTTCGACATTGATTACATTGTGCTGACTCCCGCCACCGTGCAACTCCCGGCTACACCACCCAAACAATTGACCGACGCATCGGCCACGCCCTCTACCGTTGGGCTGTTCTCATATCTCGTTGACCAGTATGGCCGCAAAGTTATATCGGGACAGCAGGACGACGTGGAGTACGTGCTGGAAAAAACCGGCAAAGAACCCGCCATTGGCTCCTTCGACCTGATCGACTATTCGCCATCGCGGGTACAGAACGGGTCGAAGCCGGTCAGGACGAGTGAAGCCTGCATTCAGTGGGCCAAAAAAGGGGAAGGACGTGGCATCATCAGCCTGATGTGGCACTGGAACGCCCCTACCGACCTTATCAATCAGGCACCCGACAAACTCTGGTGGCGCGGCTTCTATACCGACGCCACTACCTTCGACCTGGCCGCTGTCCTCGCCGATAAAAACAGTCAGCGGTATCAACTTCTGCTAAGCGACATCGACGTGATTGCCGTAGAATTGAAGAAATTTCAGGCGGCCGATGTGCCTATCCTGTGGCGACCTCTGCACGAAGCCCCCGGCGGGTGGTTCTGGTGGGGCGCCAAAGGAGCTACACCGTTTAAGGAACTCTGGCGGCTGCTCTACGACCGGCTCACGAACTACCACAAGTTGCACAACCTGATTTGGGTTTATACCGGCACCGATACAATCAACCCGGACTGGTATCCCGGCGATGGGTACGTGGATGTGGTCGGGCTGGATATTTATGCGACGCCTGCCGCCACGCTGAGCGGCAACTGGGATAATACACTGGCTCAGTTTAACGGCAAAAAACTCGTTACCCTGTCGGAAACGGGCAACCTGCCCCTACCCGATGCGGTTCGGGGTCTGGCTACGTGGTGGTCGTGGTTTTCGGTCTGGACGGGTACGGATTACATCAAAAAACAACCCGTCGACCAGTTAAAAGCGATTTTCTTAGATGCCGATGTGATCACCCGCGACGAACTCCCCGACTGGCGCAAGTTGGCTCCGGCAGTCGTTACGGGCGTGGAACCTCCGTTTCAACTAACCCTGCTGGGCAACCCGACGGGCAGCGACAGGCTTAAACTACAGATCCAGGGAGCCGAAAACCAACCGCTCACCCTCCGCCTGACGGACGTAACGGGACGCCAGCGGCTCGAACAAACGGCCCTGCCCACCTCCCCGATAACACAGTATGAATTGCCGCTTCGGGTAGAAACAGGAGTCTATTTCCTACAGGTTAGTAGTCAGGGTGCATCAAGTACGTTTAGGGTTATCAAGCTTTGATGGTAATTACCCCACCCCCGGCCCCTCCCCTGAAAACCAGGGGAGGGGTGAAGCCTCGGCAATAGCCCCTCCCCTTATTTCAAGGGGAGGGGTTGGGGTGGGGTAATACCTTAACCAAATGAACGCCACCGGGTTATCATACCATCACGCTTACGAAACAAATACTCTTTAACATCAAAATCATGTCGCTCAAGAATTCGTTTCGTTCGCTGCTGGCTCCGGCTTTCAGTGGACTGCTGTTGCTGTTGTTGGTTGGCTGGAGCAGTCGCAAAGAAGACAAAGTGCTCGTTTTTTCCAGGAACGTCGATAATCAGCCGTCGGCGGCTACGGCTGCGAGGGCGTTCATGACATTGGCGCAACAGGCTGGTATTGAGGTGGATACGACAACGAACAGTGCGTACATCGCCGAAGATTCGCTGAAAAACTACCGCGCCCTTGTCTTCCTGAACACCTCGCAGGACATACTGGGCACAAGCCAGCAGATTGACGTTGAGCGGTTTGTTCAGGCGGGAGGAGGTCTCGCACTGGTCAATGCCGCTGGCTTTACGCCCTACCAGTGGCCCTGGTATCAGGACATGCTGGGCGCAAATCCGGCGCAGCCCGCAACGGGTCAGACGTCGGTTTCGTTCTCCCGGACGTTCGATGGCGGACGGGTTTTTTACGTGGCGATGGGAAATGCGGGCGGCAATCTGGACAATGTAGACCTGGCGAAACCTGTGCTGGATGGCCTGAAGTCGGTGCTGGAAGGCCCTGCTCCGGATTATCGGAACGCGCACACGGCCCGGATGCCC
Organism: uncultured Spirosoma sp.; assembly: GCA_964244845.1. Taxonomy (GTDB): domain Bacteria; phylum Bacteroidota; class Bacteroidia; order Cytophagales; family Spirosomataceae; genus Spirosoma. The sequence goes on along the minus strand of CAXTKE010000003.1, from coordinate 333,513 downwards.
GAAGAAAACCGCTTTACGTCCATCGTGCTGGAATCGTTCATGGACGAGCCAATTGAGATGGAAATCATGGACGATGGCCGGGTGCTGTTCGTCGAGCGCAAAGGAGCCATCAAACTCTATGACCCGATTGCTAAAGCGACTAAAACGATCAATAAACTGCCGGTTCATATTACGGGCAACTACGAAGACGGCTTGCTGGGGATGGAACTGGACCCCAAATTTGAGCAAAACCACTACGTTTACCTATATTATTCACCTGTTGGGACGAAGCCCGTTCAGAATCTCTCCCGCTTTTTGTTCACCGGCGATAGTCTGCAATTGGCATCCGAAAAAATTGTCATGCAGGTGCCGGTTCAGCGCGAAACCTGCTGTCACTCAGCGGGTAACGTTTATTTCGGACCCGACGGACACCTGTATCTTTCTACCGGCGACAACACCAGTTCCAAAGAATCGGATGGATTTTCGCCCTTAGACGAACGACCGGGCCGCGCTCCGTTCGACTCTCAGAAATCGTCGGGCAATGCGAATGATTTGCGGGGCAAAATTCTCCGAATCCACGTTGAAGCAGATGGTTCCTACACCATTCCCAACGGCAATCTGTTTCCGAAAGACGGTTCGCAGGGCAAGCCCGAAATCTACGTAATGGGTGCCCGGAATCCGTACCGCATCTGGGTCGATAAACGCGGATTTCTATACTGGGGCGACGTTGGGCCTGATGGCGGTGTTGCGAACGAACGCGGCCCCAAGAGTCAGGACGAGTGGAATCAGGCCCGCAAACCGGGCAATTTCGGCTGGCCGTATTTCGTCGGAAATAACAAGCCGTATGCCGATTTCGATTTCGCCACGAACAAAATCGGTCCGCTTTTCAGTCCCGAACGGCCAGTAAATGAGTCGCCCAACAACACGGGTGCCAAAGTACTGCCCCCGGCGCAGACAGCCATGATCTGGTATCCCTACGACAAGTCGGTGGAGTTTCCGATGCTGGGCGTAGGGTCGCGGAGTGCAATGGCCGGGCCGTTCTATTACATGAACGACTACAAAAAATCGGATGCGCGGTTTCCTAAGTACTACGATAACAAAATGTTCATTTACGAATGGGCGCGTAACTGGGTTAAAGTGCTGACGTTCAACGAATCCGGTGATTTGCGGCAGATTGAACCGTTCATGCCGACGACGTTCATATCCAAACCCATCGACATGAAATTTGGCCGGGATGGGGCCATGTACGTGTTGGCCTACGGAGCTAATTATTTCGCCCGAAACCCCGATTCGCAGTTACTCCGCATCGAGTATGCCGAAGGAAACCGACGCCCGATTGCCAAAGTTAGTGCATCGAAAACCGTGGGAGCCGCCCCGCTAACAGCGAAGTTCTCGGCAAAAGAGTCGTTCGATTATGACCGGGGCGACAAAATTACGTATCTGTGGGAGTCGGGAAATGGACAGAAATCGACAGCCATAGAGCCGTCCTTTACGTATGCGAAGCCCGGCGTTTATCGGACGAAACTAACCGTGACAGATGCCGAAGGCCAGAAAGCAACGACTGAACTGGTCCTGAAAGTGGGGAATGAAATGCCCCAAGTCAACGTAGCCATCAAAGGAAACCGCAGTTTTTACTTCGACAAAACGCCATTGCTCTATACGGTTTCGGTGCGCGACAAGGAAGACGGAACGCTAAACAAAGGGATTCAGCCCCGGCGAGTCCGGTTTGCGGTCGATTACCTCGCCGAAGGCAAAGACCTCGCCCTGCTGACCTCCAACAGCCAGAACACCAGCGACATATCGGCCAAATACTTACAGGGCAGGGCATTGCTCACCAACAGTGACTGCAAGTCGTGTCATGCCCTGAACGTCAAGTCTATTGGGCCAGCCTGGATGGACGTAGCGAAACGGTATAAACCCGCCGGGGAAGGGGCCGTGCCGATGCTGGCTACGAAAGTGATTACGGGCGGAAATGGCAACTGGGGCAAAAACGTAATGTCGGCCCACCCGCAGCATACCGAACAGGAAACCGGCGAGATGGTGCGGTATATTCTGTCGCTTGCCGCCGACAGCCCAAAAAGTTTGCCGTTGCAGGGGTCGTATCCGCTGACCCAGCATGAGGGTGGCAAAGAAACCGGCAGCTACGTCGTTACGGCCAGTTATACCGACAAAGGCAATCCGGTTACGGGTCCGCTGACGGGCCGCACGATGCTGATTCTGCGTAACCCGCGCCTACAGGCCGAAACCTATGAAGTGGGTACGGGCGTAGACCGGAAACACCAGGACGGCAGCGACCAAAGCTGGGTTGGCGACATTAAAGATGGGTCGTCTATCGGCTTCAGGAGCCTCGATCTGACGGGCATCAACGAGGTAACGTTCAATGCAGCCGCCCTACCCTCGCGCGGGGGACGCATCGAAATTCGTACCGGATCGTTAACGGGCAAACTCATTGGCACAGCAACCGTAACGCCCGCTGCTCCTCCGTCGGGTGGTGGTCGAAGAGGCTTGGTTTGGCAAACGGTTACAGCCCCGATAGCCAACACCACCAGCCTGAATGATCTGTATTTTGTTTTCCGCAATGACGACGTTAAAGACAAAAACCTGATGGCACTGGATTGGATATTAGTCAAAAAAGGGGGTTCTACCCCACCGGCTGTGGGTAATTGATTGAAATTTAACAGCATTTTATAAGCGTTTTTTGTCATTCCGAGGAACGAGGAATCTCAAACTTCGGTACAGGGCTTTCTTATAAAAAGTAAGTTCGCTGTTTTTTACAACGTTCACCCTGTGTAGTGCCGAAGCTCCAGCTTCGGTAGTAGTCCAAATGCTTCGTTCTGTGACTACCGAAGCTGGAGCTTCGGCACTACAGGGCCAATGGCTGGCAGCCTGGGTTTTATAAGAAAGCCCTAAGCTTCGGTAGTAGTCAAGTTAGAGATTCCTCGGCACGGGCCGCTTCGCTGTCGTCGGAATGCCAGAAATCACGTCAAATATTTCCTTATCATCGACTATAATATGTTCACAAATTCCCGCTTTTTGCCATTCATCTGGACAGGTTTGTTGATTGGTTTATTGCTGACGACTACCGTTCATGCTGCTCCTAAACCCCAATTAATTGACCGGAAGGCTACAAAAGAAACCAAAGCACTCTATCACAATCTGCACAAACTTGCCAAAAAGCATATCCTGTTTGGGCACCAGCACGCAACCGAATACGGACACGGCTGGAGCCGGGATTCGGGTCGTTCGGATGTTAAGTCGGTAAGCGGGTCGCACCCGGCCGTTATCGGCGTTGATTTTAGTGGATTGTCGGGACGCCCGCCGGAGATGATCGAGCGAACGAAAGAAACGCTGCGGAAACAGATTGTTGATACGTATGACCGGGGCGGTATCACGACGGTAGCCTGGCATTTTTCCAATCCGGTGACGCCCCAAACGGGTTTCTACTGGAAAGATTCCGTGTCGGCACCGGCGGTTCCTAACCTCATTCCGGGCGGGTCGCACCATGAACAGTACAAAGCGATTCTGCGAACGGTGGGTAGTCTGGCCGGGGCGGTGCGGGGCAAAGACGGCAAGCTGGCTCCGATGCTGTTTCGCCCGTATCACGAGTTCGACGGGGGCTGGTTCTGGTGGGGGAAGCCGCACTGCACACGCGAAGATTTTACAGCACTCTGGCAATTCACCGTTACCTACCTGCGCGATAGTTTACAGGTGCATAATTTTATTTACACCTTTTCGCCGGATTGCCTGTTCAAAACCGAAGCCGATTACTTGGACCGCTACCCCGGCGATGCCTACGTAGACATGGTAGGCATGGATGATTACGCAGATTTTGGGCGAAATGGCCGCTACAACCTCCCGGCAGGTATTGCCAAACTCAAAATTGTATCGGACTATGCCAAAAAAGCGGGCAAGCTCGCAGCCTTCACCGAGACCGGCTTAGAGTCGATTCCCGACACGACCTGGTGGACAAACTCCCTGCTGAAGTCGCTAAGGGCCGAAAAGATAGAACTGGCGTATGTGCTGGTTTGGCGGAATGATGCCCGAAGTCCAACGCATTTTTACGCGCCGTATCCGGGTCAGGCCAGCGTGCCGGACTTTTTACGGTTTTACAATGACCCGTATACCCTGTTTGAAACCGACTTACCCAAGCTGTATAGACGAAAAAGGTTATTGTTTTTTTAGATGAAAAATAGAACGCGGATTTTTATGATTGATATGATTTGCAGATGTTGAGCGGTTACTGATGTTGAGCGTAGTCGTAGACTACGCTCTGGTGATGGCCGGTCTCTGACCGGAGTAACTTACCTTTAATTACCGGTCGGAGACCGGATAACGCTCCGGCGTAGTCTGAGACTACGCCGAACACTAGAACGCTGATTTTTATAATTGATATTATTACGCTGAAAAAAAATCATAGCTCATCTTAAAAATCATACCAATCTGCGTTCTATAAATCTCGTCAAAGCAGTTTATCCAGTGTAATGGGCAAATCCCTAACGCGCTTTCCGGTGGCGTGGAAAATGGCGTTGGCAACGGCGGCCGGCATCCCGACAATGCCGATTTCCCCCAATCCTTTTATGCCCAGCGGATTCACAATGTCGTCGTGTTCGTCTACGAAAATAACGTCGAGGTCATGAATGTCAGCGTTGACCGATACGTGGTACTCAGCCAGATTGTGGTTCATAAACCGCCCGAACGTGTGATCTAAAACACTTTCTTCGTGAAGGGCTTTGCTGATGCCCCACACCATTCCGCCCAGAATCTGGCTGCGGGCCGTTTTCGGATTCAGGATGCGTCCGGCGGCAACGGCTGTCACGGCCCGCGTTACCTTTACCGTACCAAGCTCCTCATCGACCATCACTTCAACGAACACCGCCGAGTGTGTGCTTCGGGTGTAGTTTTTCTGTTTCAGCGCGTTTGGCAATGCACCCGTCACTTCCCGAACCGCTTTGCCACCATTCTGATCGACGAGTGTTTGCAGCGAAACCGCTACCGACGAATCATTTTTTAAGCGAAGGTGCTTATCAGCAAATTCAACATTGTCCCATTTCGCGCTTTTAAACGGCGAACCGGGCATCTTTTTCGCCAGTTTGAGCAGCGTTTTTCCAACGGCCTGACAGGCAGACTGTACCGCTGTTCCAATAGAAGCCGCCGTCCAGGAGCCGCCCGAAATGGGAGCCACCGGAAAATCGGTATCCCCCAATTTGAACAGCACATCGCTGATGGGCAATCCGAGTGTATCGGCGGCAATTTGGGTCATGATCGTGTACGTACCGGTGCCAATATCGGCGGTGGCACTGCTCACGCGCAGTTTTCCGTTCACCATCAATACGGCTTCGGCGCGGGCGGGCATCTGGTTAGCCTCCCAAACGCCGGTTGCCATGCCCCAGCCAATCAGGTTATGGTCTTTGCGCATCGAACGCGGTTCGGGGTTTCGACTGCCCCAGCCAAACCGCTCGGCTCCCTGCCGAAAACATTCGCGGAGTTCTTTGCTCGAAAACGGTCGTTGTTCGTTGTGGTCCAGAGCCGTGTAGTTTTTCAGGCGTAACTGAACCGGGTCCATGCCGAGATTATAGGCCAGTTCATCCATAGCCACCTCCAGCGCGTGCATACCCGTTACGCCCCCCGGTGCCCGCATGTCGAGCGGGGTATAGACGTCTAACGGCACCAATTTATAGTCCATTTTCACGTTCTCGGTCGGGTAAACCATTCCGCCCCAGCTAACGACCACTTCGGTATAATCTTCAAATTGCGACGTTTCGGATATAGCGTCGTGGTAGAGGGCGTTCATGGTTCCGTCGGGCAACGCACCGAGGGCCACATTCTGCACCGTTGCCGGGCGATGGCCAAAGGTGAACATTTGCTGGCGCGTGAGCGATACCCGCACGGACCGTTTCAGTTCGCGAGCCGCCATGACGGACATAAATAGCTGATATTGAGGCCGCAAGCCTGACCCAAAACCACCACCCATGTAGGGAGAAACGACGCGCAGGTTTTTGAAGGGAATGTTAAACACCTGTGAAACATACAGGATGCTGTTGGTTACGCCCTGCGTTTTGTCGTAAATGGTTAAGTTACCGCCCTTCTCATACACCACCGTGGTGGCAAACATTTCCATTGGATTGTGGTGCTCAGCCGCGTGAACGTAGCGTCCGTTCATGGTAACGGGTGCGTCGGCAAAGGCCTTCTCGAAGTCACCACGCGGTTTAGGCGGTGGGGGTTTCAACAGATCGGCAACGCCATGTTTTGGGGTGCGGGCTTTGTGCAGATTCGCTTCCAGATCAGTTTCGTGGGTAACTTCTTCATACTCAACCCGCACCAATGACGCGGCATACCGGGCCAGTTCAAACGTTTCGGCCACGACCAGCGCGATGGGTTGCCCGCTGTACTTGATCGTTGCGTTGTCCAAAGGCCGAAACGGTGAACCCGGCGGGGCATCCTGGTCTTTGTAGCTCATGTCGAACCAGGCCAGTTTCGGACGATTTTCGTGCGTAAAAACCTGTAAAACACCGTCGAGACTTAGGGCATCGCTGGCATCTATTTTTTTGATTTTTCCTTTGGCAATGGCACTGGATACCACAACGCCATGCGCCAAATCCGGTGCGCTGAACTCAGCGGCATATTTGGCTTTGCCGGTCACTTTATCGACGCCATCGACACGGCTGATGGGCTTCCCGATTGAAGTTGTTATAGTTGGCGCACTCATGCGATTGGTTCGAGTTTAGCGGCCTGACCCAACGCCCGGACAATGGCGCGTTTTGCCAGTTCGATTTTAAATGTGTTATGACCAAATCCCTGAGCACCAGCCAGTAATAGTTCGGCGGCAGTCTGGAAACTTTCTTTTGTGGCGGGTTTGCCAACCAGCGATGCTTCGGCTTCGGGCTTCCGCCAGGGCTTGTGAGCCACCCCGCCGAGGGCAATTCGGGCGGTCGTTATGGTGTTCCCGTCCATTTCCAGCCCTACCGCTACCGATACTAAGGCGAACGCATACGAGGCCCGGTCGCGGAGTTTCAGGTACATAAAATACTCTGGAAATCCTTTGACAGGCAGGTCGATGGCTGTAATCAGTTCGTCGGGCTGGAGCGTGTTGTCGATGTGGGGCGTATCGCCGGGGAGCCGGTGAAACTCGGCAAAGGGGATGGTACGTTCGCCATTGACCCCCGTTACACGTACTTCGGCTTCGAGAGCCGCCAACGCCACGCACATATCCGACGGGTGGGTAGCAATGCAGGTGGGCGTTTGGTGTGGCGACCCGGTTCCCAGAATGGCATGAATTCGGTTGTAGCCGTTGAGTGCCGAACAGCCGCTTCCGGGTTCGCGCTTGTTGCAGGGCGTTGCCAGATCATAGAAATAATAGCAGCGCGTCCGTTGCAGCAGGTTACCGCCATCGGTCGCCATGTTCCTCAACTGGGGCGAAGCGCCCGCCAGAATCGTTTGCGAGAGCAACGGATACCGCCGGATAACCTGCTCATTATAAGCGGTATCGGCGTTGGTAACGAGCGCACCCAACCGCAGTCCACCGGCAACCGTTTCGGTTATGGAATTCAACGGCAGGCGCGTAATGTCGATCAGGCGATTGGGGCGTTCCACATTTTCCTTCATCAGGTCGATGAGGTTGGTGCCCCCTGCAATAAATTTGGCGGTCTGGTCGGATGCCCGCTCGTCGATGGCGATATCGACGGCGTCGGCGCGTGAGTAGGTGAAGCTGTTCATGCGGGATTCTGATTCATTACGTCCTCAATCGCATCGACAATGTTGGTATAGGCACCGCATCGGCAGATGTTACCGCTCATCAGTTCCCGTATATCGGCTGTTGTTTTGGCTTTCCCCTCGTTCATCAACCCCACCGCCGAGCAGATCTGACCCGGTGTGCAGTAGCCACACTGGAACGCATCTCGCTCAATAAACGCCGTTTGCAGCGGATGGAGACCATTCGGCGTGTCTGTGTGCGTCTGGGCGATTCCTTCAATAGTAGTAATCTGAGCACCTTCCTGCATGATCGCGAGCGTCAGGCAGGCGTTGATGCGTTTACCGTTGACCAGCACCGTGCAGGCTCCGCACTGCCCGTGATCGCAGCCTTTCTTGGTGCCCGTCAGGTGCATATACTCACGCAAGGCATCGAGCAGGGATGTCCAGGGGGCAAGTTGCCATTCAGTTTCGGTGCCATTAACGGTCAGTTTTACCGTGTGAATGGGCGGTAGCACAGGAGACCGTCGGGAAAGAGGGGGCGATTCAACAGCAGAGATCATAACGGTTTAGTGTAAGTCATTTCTATTCTCCGAACCATTGGGTATGCGAGTTGTTCAAAAAAAGGCCCGAATGGATAATCAACACCTTAGTGATCCCAGAAAAGCACATTTCAGACCATCTGGTAACAACTTGCCTTGATTCAGGTTATCTCAATGGATTGAAAATGCTTCAGTTGTTATCACAACGAATACCCATATGATGGATTTATTAAAGCGGTTATACAGGAACTTATTCGCCAACTCCATACCCATGCCTGACAAGACGAGTAACGCGGATACGACCCGTGCTGAGACGCCCCCTGACGGGGGTGCCAAGCCGAAGAGTGCCAGTGCAAATAAGGGTTTTTTTGCCAACGCCTGGATTGTGCTTAAGGATGCCTTCTCCGGCTTTCTGGATGACCGATGCCTGAAGTTAAGCGCGGCTCTGGCCTACTACACCGTTTTTTCACTGGCTCCACTGCTGGTGCTGATCATTTCGGTGGTTAGTATTTTTCTGGGACAGGAAGCCATTCAGGGGCAGCTCTTTTCGCAGATCAACGGGCTGGTGGGTAACGAAGCCGCTAAACAAATTCAGGATATGATTAAAAATGTTGGGCTATCGGGCAAAACCAATACCGCTTTAGCCATCGGTATCGTTACGCTGCTGATTGGCGCGACGAGTATTTTTGTTGAGATTCAGGACTCCGTCAACCTGATCTGGCGTGTTAAAGCCAAGCCGAAGCAAGGCTGGCTGAAACTCGTTAAAGACCGGCTGCTGTCCTCGTCGCTGGTCGTTAGTCTGGGCTTTTTACTGTTGGTTTCGCTGATGGTCAATGGACTGGTGCTGGCGTTAAGCGATGTAATTACCCGATTCATACCCGGCGTAGGCGTTTATATCATCATGGTATTTAATTTCCTGCTCAGCATGGCCGTCGTTACGGCCCTGTTCGCCATAATTTTCAAAGTATTGCCCGATGCGAAAATCTCCTGGAAAGATGTACGCTGGGGAGCTTTTTTCACCGCCATCTTATTCATGATCGGTCGCTCCGTAATTGGTTTTTACATCGAAACGACCGGCACCAGTTCAGCCTACGGAGCCGCCGGGTCGCTGATCGTTATTTTGACCTGGATTTATTACACGGCGGCCATTCTCTATTTCGGGGCCGAATTTACGCTGGCGTATGCCAATCATTTCGGTGTTAGGATTGCCCCGGCCGACCATGCCGTGTATGTGGAACAGACTGAACGTGAACTCGATGTTGCCACGATTCCAACTGGCAAGAAAGTGGAGGAGAGTAAGAAATAGACTGATAATCAACGTGAAAAAAATTCTTCTGCTTCTTGGCTTAGTGGGTTGTCAGTTGAGCGCACTGGCCCAGCAAACCTTTTTCAGCGTACCCTCTTCCGACATAATTCCAAAGCGCAAAGTGATGATTCAGCAGCAGGTGGACATCAACAACGAGCAGGTGCGGGCAACAACCACAATCGACTACGGGCTGGGGCACGATTGGGAGATAGGCGTGAATTTGTATAACCTCAACTACCTCCCTGGCGACCGTTCATGGCTGCGAAATGACACGACTACCCAAATGCCCTATGCCCCTCTGTTGCTGATTAATACCCAGAAAGCGTTCGAGTTGATCGAGAAGAAACTACACTTCGATATAGGCGGGCAAACGGGAATCAATATTTTTCCGACCCAAAAAAGTAAATGGGTTGGCTGGGGGTACGCGAATCTGGCTGCCAGCTTCGCCGACGACCACTATAAAGTCGTAGTGGGTGGATATGCGGGCAATAACCGCTATTTAGCCGACGGCTCGACGGTGGGTTTCCACGCCGGGTTCGACGCGGGTATCTGGTATGAGAAAGTGCATCTAATGGGCGACTGGGCCACCGGAACGCACGGATATGGGCAATTGGTGGTGGGTACCGAACTGTACTTACTGAAGCATCTGCCGCTGGCAATTGGCTGGCGACGGTCTAACGCAGATGGCGAACAGGGCCTTGTCGTTCAATTGACCTATACGCCCCAATAGTGTCGGAAAATCGGGGCTAATCCAGATGAAACACGCGGCTCAACGGGCCAGTAACCGGCGAATTATTGGGGTTGGTTTCCATTAAATCGGCCATGTATTCCCACCACCGCTGTACAACGGACAACCCCGGCAACATATCCGCTGTATGACCAACGGTACGTTTCTGAACCGCAAAAAGTGTGTTCGTTGCATGGTCAAGAAAAATCGAGTAGTCACGAACGCCCGCGTCGGTCAAAGCCGCCGACAATTCCGGCCAGATTTCGTCGTGACGGCGTTGGTATTCAGCCGCTACGCCCGGCTTCAGCTTCATGGTAAAGGCTATTTCTTCCATAGTTAAAAGTTTGTCGTTTGATGTTTGTCGTTGGCTGACGCAGAAGTAACACTTTCGCACGGTCGGAATGCCGCATCACCGCCGGTGCGGTCAGGCAACGACAAACATCAAACTACTTCATCTTACACAACTCCACACCCGTCAGCAGCAAACAGCCCAAGCCATAGTCCTCAAAATCGGGCTTGCTCGTGTACGTAACAGGCTGGCTGTCTTTAGGTTCTTTGCCCGTTCCCTGCACGTAACCCAGAAAACCATTCGGATGCACACAGTCGGTTGCCATCGCGTTCCAGGCTTTTATGATAATTGGGCGATAGATTTTTCCGTCGAGCAACCCGTGATTAATTCCCCACGCCATGCCATACGCAAACAGGGCCGTGCCGGTGAGTTCTTTGCCGCCAAAATTTGTGGGGTCATGTAAGCTCACGTTCCAGAACCCATCGGGTCGCTGAAGTGGTGGCAATACACGCATCATGTCGAGGTAGGTTTTTTCGTATTCGTCCCGGTGGGGCGCGTCTTTCGGCAGTATGTCGAGCACCCGCACCAGAGCCGCCACGACCCAGCCGTTCCCCCGCGACCAGTAACAATCCTGCCCGTTTGGCTCTTTGTAGGGCGGCACAAAATCTTTATCGCGCCACCACAAATGGTCTTCGGGGTTATACAGTCCATTACCACCCTGTTTGGTTTTTGAATACATATACATCTGGTACATCTTCTCGAAATAAGCCGTTGCTTCGGAACTGTGGGGGTTTTCCAGCACACCGAGTTTGGCAAACACCGGCATGGCCATTTGCAGGGCATCAATCCAGGTCCAGTCGTCAATTTTGTCGCTCGTCACCATCGCGTCGATGGAGGCTTTGATGTCGTGAATGCGTTCAGGCTGTGTGCTGATACGGTATAAATCGAGGTAGGTTTGTCCGCAACACTGGTCATCGGCATTTCGGGTATTTATGCCACTTCGCAGTCCCCAGTGGTGCTTTTCGGCCCAGTCAACGGCATAATCGAGGTATGTTTTCTTCGGGTCGATGCCGTGCAGGGCCATTAGCCCTTCGTAATAAACAGCCCGCGTCCAGATATGGCTGGGGCGGGTTTTGTTGGTTACGATTTCTTTGCCGGGGTCGGGCCATGCCGCCATAAAGTAGGTATTTGCCAGCGTCATCGTTGCCAGAATTTCTTTTTTGGGCGGCAGTTTCTGCGCCTGTGTGGTCAGCGTAATGCCCAGAAGAAAGATGGCAAGAAGTCGGCGGGTTGTCATGTTTTAGTTGATTCTATTTCAGTGTCAATATTCCGTATTTTGTCATTCCGAGGAACGAGGAATCTCAAGCTTCGGTATTAGTCAAGCTTGAGATTCCTCGTTCCTCGGAATGACAAAATACGCGTTGTTACTCACCTTGAACCACAAACCGTAAACTATTTAAGCCGTATATTTTTTGAGTTCAACACAATCGGCGGGTAGCGGTTCAGTGTTCCAGTGGTGATGAATCGCTAATGCCGCGCCGAGGGCCGACGCCTGCGCCACCGAAGCCGCATAGACGTCAATATCGGGAAAAGCCGTAGCCAGCAGGTTCATATAAATCGGGTTTTTACCGAACCCCCCGTCCACAAAGATTCGCTGGACCGGGGAATTGGCAAGGACAAGATGCGTCGAAATCAACTGCTGGGAAATAATATCGAGCATCAGTTGATGATAGGCTTCGTCGTACGTAGCGAACTCCGCCAGGCTTCGCTCACCAAACAAGGACCCCTGCATCGAAATCATTTGCTGGCCTTTCGCATCCTTCTCTGTTGTTACCTGACTTACTTTTTCGCGTAGCTGCTCGATCAAGTCAGCACTATAGCTAACCTTAACATACTGATCGACAGGCACCTGAAAATACTCAGCGAGCCGTTTTACCTGCTGCTCATGCTCATAACCCGCAAACAAACGCGACGCTTTTACGGGCTGACCTTTGTAATGAATGAAGTTCAGGCAGTCATACTGTAGTTCTTCCGGCGTTAGCGGGCGGTTATTGAACGGGTTCATGCTCACACACCACGTACCGGTCGAAATCAATGCAAACGGTTCCGTAAACGAGGCTAAATACGGAATCAGAGCCGCCGAGCTGTCGTGCAATCCCACACCTACGGGAACGGATTTATCACCAATAGCAGTCAAACGCGCTGAATCTGCCGGCACAATGGGCGCTAATCGCGCAAGAAGTTGCTCGTTCTCAACCCATTTGTGGTAGTCCTGCCGGTCGAAATCCCACAGCATGGTATGACACCCGATGCTGGTCAGTTCAGAAACGGGCCATTGGCTGATCAGGTGACTTACAAACTGAGGCAAATGCAACGAAAACGCCAGTTGGGCGAACAAACGGGGTTGCTCATGCTTGAGCCGGTACACTTGCAAACCAGAATTCAGACTTCCCAATAAAGGCGACGCCGTTTGCCGGGTCAGGTCGATTTGAGGGCCGTAATCATCGAAAAATTGCTGCAAGAGCGCGGCCGGATAGGGCTTGAGGTAGTTAACTAATGGCCCAATCGGTTGTCCGGCCCGGTCGATATTCACTAAACTGGCTCCGTACGTCGAGAAATTAACTGCCTGAACGTCAAATTCCGGCAACGCCATTGCTTCGATCAGCGATGCGTTCACCCACGTTATCAGCCGGTTCAGGTCTTCGCACAGGTCGCCGTCCTCATCCAGAATTTCAGCAAACTGCTCCGACTTCTCCCAGACAATCTGATACCGCTCATCGAAAAGAAACAGTTTTTTATTCGTCTTACCGATGTCAAAAATGGCGATAGCGTTCATAGGCAATGGTTAATTGGTTGATTAGTTAATTGGTTGAATAGGGATTTGCGTCAGCTATTTAACCAGTTAACCAATCATCAAATTTACAGTCCCGTGGCAACGGTTTTCGTGCCGCGCTCGCCGATGAGTTGCTGGCGGATGTTGAGGTGTCGGTACAGGGCTAATGGATTGAGCGCACCGCCCGCCCGTCGCTGGGCTTCGGCAACCAATGGTCGCACGTCGGTCCGAAAGGCATCCTGCAGAATTTCCTGCGCCCGAACCGGATCGTTAGCTTCGCGGGCTTCTTCGAGCGCGACGCGGTCGACCAATAGTGCCTGAGCATACGCTAATTGAATCGCTTCGACGGACTGTAGCAGGTCTTCGAGCGGGTCTTTCACGTTGTGGCTGGCGTCGATCATCCAACCCAAACTGCTGGCATGATTCATGCCGCGAGCGTCCATGCCGTCGACCAGTTCCACAAAAATCAGGAACAGTTGGTAGGGCTTGATGCTGCCCGCCGTGAGGTCGTCGTCGCCGTATTTGGAGTCGTTGAAATGGAACCCGCCGAGTTTACCCTGATGCAGCAGGATTGCCACGATCTGCTCGATGTTGGCATTGGGCAGATGGTGGCCCAAATCAACCAGCGTATACGCTTTCGGTCCGAGTTTATTGGCGTATAGAAAGCTGCTGCCCCAGTCGCCAACGGTCATCGAATAGAAGTTCGGCTCAAAGGCTTTGTACTCAACGAACAGCTTCCAGTTGTCGGGCAGGGCCACGTAAATTTCCTCCAGACTGGCCAGTGTCCGGTCGAATGCTTTGCGGAAATTAAGCTGGCCGGGAAAACACGAACCATCTGATAACCAGACCGTGAGTGCATCGGACCCCAACGCCACGCCATGCCGGATTACCTCGATGTTATGGTCGATGGCCTGCCGACGAACGGCGGGATCGGTGTGTTGCAGCGACCCGAATTTGTAGCTTAGCGGAGCATCCGGCTGATCCTGAAACGTATTGGAGTTCACCGCATCGAACCGCAGTTTATGCCAGTCGGCTAATTCTTTAATGGCCTGCGGATCGGATGGAATGTCCCACGGAATGTGCAGCGAAATGGCTCCGCTGGCGCGATTGAGTGCGTGCAGCAGGCCCACATCGGCAATTTTCTCTTCCAGCGAACGCGGCTCTCCCCCACCCGGAAACCGCCCGAAGCGCGTACCGCCCGTGCCGAGTGCCCAGCTTGGAATCGCAATTTGAAAATCCATTAATTTCTGGATAATCGGCTCAGCCGTAGCTACTTCCTGCGTCCAGTACGACAGTTTGCGCTGGTGGTTTTCCAGTTGGCTCTGGTTAAAATCAGCGATATGATCAGGTTCGAGATTCATACGGGTTTAGGTTTTTCACGTATCCATTTTATGGACGTTCTGTCTAACTATCAGCCCACAAATTTATTTGTGGGTCCGAATAAATTTATTTGTGGGTTCACAAAACCAAATTCATTTTTCATTCAACCGCTTCAGCGGTTTTAAGCCTGCTACCCAAATGAGTCATTCAAAGTCCAAAATTTGGGTTCACCTTATCTTTTCGACCAAAAATCGGCAACCCTTGATTCATACAACAATCCGACAAACGGTGCATGACGAATTACAGCGTCAACTTGTTAAGATGGACTGTTTTGTGGATTGCATCGGTGGTGTGGCCGACCATGTGCATTTGTTATTTTTACTCAATCCGAAAAAATCAATGGCCGACGTAGTGAAACAAATCAAAGGCGGCAGTTCTCATGCGTTTAATCAGGCTACATTGACAGCAATGCCTTTCGCCTAGCAAATTGGCTACGGCGCGTTTTCGATTAGTGAATCACACGTACCACGCGTTCGGGCCTATATTCATAATCAAGAGGAACATCACCGAAAATTGACGTTTACGGAGGAATATCGACGTTTTATGATTCATTATGGATTGTCAGCCGATGATATTGATTAACCTGACAAACCGTTGAAACGGTTAGAAACAATGCGAAATATGTTTATTGAACCCACAAATAAATTTGTGGGCTGATAACAACCACCGGCTGGCGTGTTTTAGGGTTTGAAGTTTACGGTTGCGGTTCCCCGCCGGGACTAACCGCACCGGCGGACCGGAATGCCGGACCACGGCAAAAGCAACACTCGCGCGTCAGCCAACCGTAAACCTCAAACCATAAACCATCTTTACCGGACAAATGCCATCGCTACGCCACCATCGACGTTCAGGACGTTGCCGGTCGATTTGGCTAATAACCCGTTGACGAACGCTAAACAGGCATTGGCGATGTCATCGGGCAAGATGACCTCGTTCAGGAGCGTGCGTTTAGCGTAGTAACCCGGCAGTTCCTCAACCGTTACGCCGTAGGCTTTGGCGCGACCTTCGGCCCAGGCACCCGCCCAGATTTTTGAGTCGGAAATAACGGCGTCGGGGTTCACAACGTTTACACGAATGTGGTCTTTACCCAATTCGGCAGCATTCAGGCGGCTCAGGTGTAATTGGGCCGCTTTCGCCGAACCGTAGCCCGCGTTGTTCGGCCCTGATACTAAAGCGTTTTTGCTGACGATATTGAGTACATCGCCCCCTAATTTCTGCTTTCGCATGATCGCAACGGCCTGCTGCGTAACCAGAAACTGACCTTTTACCAATACATCGTACAACAAATCCCAGTCCTGTTCGGTATGTTCTTCGATGGGCTTTGAAATGCTCAAGCCGGCACAATTGACCACAATATCGACCCCGCCAAAAGCCAGCGCAGCCGTATCGAAGGTAGCGGCAATGGTGTCGGCTTTTGTCACATCCAACTGATCGGCTGCGTAGGCATCTTTACCATATTGGCTCATAAATTCTTCCTTCGCACCCGCCAGCCGGTCGGCGTCGTTGTCATTGATGACGACCACAGCCCCTTCGGCCAGAAATGTTTTGGCAATGGCTTTGCCGATACCGCCCGCGCTGCCCGTAATGAGCGCGATCTTCCCCGACAAGGGTTTCGGCTTCGGCATCCGCTGGAGTTTAGCTTCTTCGAGGAGCCAGTATTCAATGTCGAATGCTTCCTGTTCGGGCAGGCCAACGTAGTCCGAAACGGCTTCGGCGCCCTTCATTACGTTGATGGCGTTGGTATAAAATTCAGCCGCCACCCGCGCCGTTTGCTTGTCTTTGGCGAAGGTGAACATGCCCACACCCGGCCACAGAATCACGACCGGATTTGGGTCGCGGATGGCGGGGCTGTTCGGGTGCCTGGAACGTTCGTAATAGGCCGTGTAGTCGGCGCGGTAATCGGCAAACGCTTTTTCTAAATACGCATTACTCTCAACACCAGACAGTTGAATGGGATCGAGGACGAGCGGGCGAATTTTGGTACGCAGGAAGTGATCGGGGCAACTGGTGCCTAACCGGGCCAGCCGGGGCAGGTCGTGGGCGTTGACGAACTCCAGCACGCGCTCATCATCGGTAAAGTGCCCGATCATCCGGCGGTGTCCCGATGCCAGACCGCGCAGTACAGGAATCAGCGAAGCCGCCTGTTTTTTGCGCGTATCGGCATCCGTATTTTCACGGGCCGGGCCACCAAAAACGGGCCGCTTTTTGCCGTAATTCTGGTTCAAAAACTCCGATGCCTGTTCAATGACTTCGAGCGTATTGATATACGATTCGTAAGATGTATCGCCCCAGGTGAACAGCCCATGCCCGCCCAGAATGACACCGCGAAGGTTCGGATTTTCGCGAACGGTCTGTTCTAATTTAAGGCCGAGGTCGAAGCCGGGCCGCTGCCACGGAAGCCAAGCCAGTTGGTCGCCCCAAATTTGGTGCATAATGGCTTCCCCATCGCGGCTGGCGGCAATGGCAATCAGCGCGTCGGGGTGCAGGTGGTCGATGTGTTTAAAGGGCAACAGGCCATGCAGCGGTGTGTCAATAGACGGAGCCGCACATTTTGGATCGAAGAGGCAGTGGTCGAAAAGGCCAACCATTTCGTCCTCAAATTCCAGCCCCCGGTATCGGTTTTTCAGAGCGTGCAATCGTTCGACGTACAGATTCGCGCATCCTTTTTTGGTGAGTGTGCCAATGTCGCCCCCGGAGCCTTTGACCCACATCACTTCGACAGGTTCGCCGGTTAGTGGGTTGGTTTCCTGGACCTTAACGGATGTGTTGCCGCCAGCATAGTTGGTCAGGCGCAGATCGGCACCGAGCAGGTTGGAGCGATAGATAAACAGGGCGACTTCATCACCGGCCAGTTCTGCCGCTTTCTGTTCATCCCAGAGGTAGCTAACGTAGTTGAACGCTTGCGTCGTATTCATATGTGTTTGGTAAGTAGTATCCGTCCGAAACCTTGTTTTAAACAAAGGACGTTGAATTTGTTTTCTCCTGCTTCCTATACTTTCCTATTATAGTGATAAAAATGCATAGAGCAGTTTTTCATACGAAGTTAATCAACTAACCCGAGAGCGGTAGGAAAGAATAGGTAAGTTTCAGAAGGAAGGCAGGATATATTTGTAAAAAAAGAAGAAAGTGGCTGTAATCTGGGGTGTTGTTCTACATGCGCTGGGAGGATTTGCTTCCGGCAGTTTTTATCTACCGTACAAAAAAGTAAAAGGCTGGGCCTGGGAAAGCTACTGGCTTGTAGGCGGTTTGTTCTCCTGGTTAGCGGCTCCATTAATTCTCGGTTCGCTTACAGTCAACGACCTGTTTGGCGTGCTCGGACAGGCCCCCAAAGATACCCTGCTCTGGACGTATTTCTGGGGCGTTTTGTGGGGTTTCGGCGGATTGACCTTCGGTTTGGCGATGCGTTATCTGGGCCTCTCGCTCGGTATGGCCGTTACGCTTGGGCTGTGTGCCGTTTTCGGAACGCTGGTGCCACCCATCTGGCAGGGGCAGTTTGGTACGTTAGTCAGCACCACATCCGGGCAGGTCATTATGCTGGGTCTGGGCGTTTGTGTGCTGGGGATCTCCGTCTGCGGCATTGCCGGTATGATGAAAGAGCGATCATTGACTACTGAACAGAAGAAAGCTGTCATTGCCGAATTCGACATTCGGACGGGCTTGGTGGTGGCGGTTTTTTCGGGCATCATGAGTGCGTGTTTCTCCTTCGGACTCACCGCCGGACAACCCATTTCCAAACTGGCCGTTGAAAACGGTACTGACCCGCTCTACATGAACAATGCCGCGCTGGTCATTATCCTGCTTGGTGGCCTGACCACCAACGCCATCTGGACCATCTACCTGAACATCCGCAACCGTACCTATACGGACTATTCCAACATCTCGACCCCTATCCTGACCAATGTTATTTTTTGCGCCTTAGCCGGGTTTACGTGGTATTTCCAGTTCTTTTTCTACGGCATGGGCGATAGCCAAATGGGCGAATACCGGTTTTCGGGCTGGACGCTCCACATGGCGTTTATCATTGCGTTCAGCAGTTTCTGGGGGCTGTATCTGCACGAGTGGCGCGGGGCTAACGCAAAAACCATGCGCACCATTTCGATGGGTATCCTGCTGGTCGTATTATCAACAGTCGTTGTCGGAATTGGAAATTATTTAGCTGCGTAGAGAAAATGAAATGGATTAAATTATAGCCCACAAATAAATTTGTGGGTAATCAAATGACGACAATGATTTCCGTTTGTCGTTTTAACGACATGGGTTGGTGTGCACAGCAAAACGGTTAAAACCGTTACCATCAATTATGGGCTACCTTTTGTAACCCACAAATAAATTTGTGGGTTGAAAATTCCCCGGTTGCTTTTCGTCAAAACACCTCTTTCGCGATTTTCATGACGTTATCGGCTTTGCCCATCGTGTAGAAATGCAGTACGGGCGCACCGGCGGCTATCAGTTCGCGGCCTTGCTGAATGCACCACTCCACCCCTACCTGCCGGGCCTGTTGATCGTTCTCGCAGGCTTCTACCGCCCGCACGAGGTCGTTGGGCATGTCGAGGTGAAATAATTTGGGCAGAATCTGAAGTTGTTTGCGGGTACTCAGGGGTTTCAAGCCCGGAATAATCGGTACGGTAATGCCCTCCTGCCGACAGCGTTCGACAAAATCCAGGTACTTTTTATTGTCGAAAAACATCTGCGTAACGATGTAATCCGCGCCTTTATCAATTTTCTGTTTCAGGTACTGAAAGTCGATGTCATGGTCGGCGGCTTCAAAATGTTTTTCGGGATAAGCCGCTACACCGATGCAGAAGTTGCTGGGTGCCAGGGCCGTATCTTCCTCATGCAGATAAACGCCCCGGTTCATATTCGCCACCTGTTCCACCAGTTCGCTCGCGTACATATAGCCGTTTTCTTTGGCTTTAAAGGTCGTGAACGGCTTGGCCGGATCGCCCCGGAGCACGAGCGCGTTGTCGATGCCGAGGTAATGCAGGTCGATCAGGAAATCTTCAGTTTCTTCGCGGGAGAAGCCCCCACAAAGTACGTGCGGCACCGCATCGACGCCAAACCGGTGCATGATGGCGGAGCAAATGCCGACGGTGCCGGGCCGTTTTCGGGTAACAATTTTCTGAATCGTGCCGTCGGGAAGGGGCCGTTCGATGTATTCTTCGCGGTGGTACGTCACGTCGATAAACGGCGGCTTGAACTCCATCAGCGGCTCGATATTGTCGAGCAGACTCTTCAGATTATCGCCTTTGATGGGCGGGATGACTTCAATCGAAAAAATGGGTTTGCCGTTGGCGGCTTTGATGTGATCGGTAATTTTAGTCATCAGTCAGGGAAACGCTTGCCGAATTAAGAACGCCCGACAATAAGGGGCCAAAGTTAACGGGAAAACACCGCCAGCCGCATGTAAATTCCGTTTGCCGACCCGTTACTCCAGGGTTGTACGTCGAGCCGGCGGCCCATTTCGCTTTTATTTTTCACTTCATGCAGTTTCGGAATGCCCCAGCCGACCAACGAGCCAAACGCGGCCCCGGCCAGCAAATCCGTCGGGTAATGTTTTCCGGCTTCGTAGCGCAACACCGATGTAGCCGTTGCCAGCCCCAGCCCACCTACCCAGATGAAGGGTTTCAGGCGGGAGTGCGGAAAGTAGTGCCGAAAAACCTCGCCCGTAAAAACCGCCGTCGCAAAGGCATTGGTGGCATGGCCCGAAAAGAACGATTGGCGGGCATAGCGGCTAAGTTTCTCGTCTATGGCCACGTCAGGGTTATAAACAAATGGGCGGGAGCGTTGCGTAAGTGCCTTTACCGTCCCCTCAACGCCACTTGCAATCAACAGGGTTTCGAGGTACATGACGCCCACCGTTTTAACATCCTGCCGCACCGGCTTCGCAGCGAACGTAACCAACCCCAGCAGACTAATATTCCCGACCAGCGTAACGTCACTCAATGGACCGGCAGCGGTCGAGAATTTATGCGTTGCTCCCCGGTCAAAAGCATTGATATCGGCCCGGATAAGGGAGGTAATTTCTGCTTTCGTAAGCGGCTCGACCGACGCGTTTAAGGCTGCCGATGCACCCACCGATGCGACGCCTATGCCCAGCCAGGTTAGTTCGCGCCCGGTCTTTAACGCATAAGGCGACTGAGCAGATGCCGGAGTAATGAACGATGAATGATAAAAAACAAATAACAGCAACAGACTATTTCTACGTTTTAGCAATTTTGGGGCAGTTCGTTTATTCATCATTCTTAATTTATTATTCATAATTGACTACACCACGCGCACCACTGTTGGTTCATCGGTTAGGTACACGAGCCGCCCTTCTACTTCAGGAAAGCCCATTTCGCGGTATAAATTGGTAAAGTATTTCAGCGAATCGGCGGGGTTAGCAGATGCAGATATAATTTCCAGCGTTTCAACGCCCGGCGAACCGACGCCCGGCGAATCGACGCCCGGTGCCGATTCGTACTGAACCAGAACGATGCGTCCGTCGGGGTAGTGTACAACCCGGTGCGGTGCGCCATGCATTCGTTTGCTGCTCAAAATGCTCCGGTCGGTATCAATCCGAAGCGTAGCATCGAACAGTGGGGATAAATCCGGGTGCGAAACAATAGAAAGTAAGCTGATTTTCAACTCATTGCACTCGGTCATGCGTACCAGCCCCTCGCCCACGAGCTGCCGCAGTACGTTGTCAATATTATCGGCGCATTTTATCAAACTTAGTGCCGCACAGAGCTTACGGTCCCATTCGCGGGTGCGCTCAAACGTCGCGACGTCGAACATGCGGGTGGCCTGTCGGCGCAACTGCAAATCCTGCCCCCGATTCCCGCTCACGATGTCGTCTAAGAAAATTTCGTCGAGCATTTCGTCCATTTTCTGGTGGGAATGGGCGTCGGCGCACAGGCTGATTTCGTACGACGACTGGCCCTCCTGCCACGCACAGCCGCACATACGGGCCACATCGCTGTCGCGCAGAAACGCATGAAGCCAGTGACTGATGGTGTTTTGCTGTCCTTTTGTAAAGTCTTTTAACTCACTGATGATATAGAGCCGGTCAGTAGGGCGGGTGAAAGCCACATAGAGCAGGTTCATGTTTTCGAGGAACGTTCGGGTCAGTTCCTCCTCGTATTGATCGGCAATAATTTTGGGCGTACCGCGCAGTTTGCTGGTTGTATTGGCCGGTGCGGATAGCAGCCGACTAAGCTGCCCTGACCCGCTCTCATGCGTCAGCGCGTCGGTTCGGATACCGGCCAGATCGAGCCAGATGGTGCTGTCGTTGATGGTTTCGACGCGCCAGTTGGCAAACGGGATAATAACCACCGGAAACTCCAGCCCTTTCGATTTATGAACGGTCTGGATACTCACGGCATTGCGGTCGTTGCCCTCCACCGAAATCTTCTGCCGAACGCCCTCCCAATACAGCAAAAAGTCGCTCAAATGACCGCTGCGTTTCTGGTTAAAGGCCAACACTTCATCCAGAAACCGGAACAGAAACGGGTTGTGTTCCGCCTGGTTGAACAGACCGAATTGAGCCGTTAGCCGTTCAGCCAGTTCGTACGGATTCAGTTGCCCAAGCGCGTGCGGATCAAGCGGGTATCCCTCGGCGGTGAGGTACGCGTACGTAGCCGAAATATCACCTTCAACCACCGTTCGGAGCCTGCCTGTGAGCGCATCGTCCGGGAAAATACCCCGCACCACGCGATGAAACAGGTACAGCAACTCATACCGAAGCAATCGCTGGTCGGGCCGTTGCAGAAGCTGCATGAGCGTGATGAGCCACTTGACCGGGTCCGAAAATTCAAGCGACAGCGAATCCGCCGAAACGAGCGGAATCTGACGGGCATTCAACTCGTTGGCTAACGCTTTGGCGTGTGCTTTTTTGCGGCACAAAATGGCGATGTCGCCGTACTGGTAGCCCTCAGCAAGGGCTTTATCAATATGCTCAATGGTTTTTTCGAGCATCCGCGCCGTGAGGTCTTTATCCGTTTCGTCGGGTTCGGGCACTGCTATTGACCCGGTTTTTGCCCCCGTCTTCGCCACAAAGTCGATCTGCACATGCCCGGCAATGTGGGCGTTGGGCTGGGCAATCTGGTGAAAGGCCTGTTTTGGGTCGAATACCTCGGCTAATTTCGGAAACTGTATTTCAAATTTGCGGGCCGTAAAGTCAAAAAAATCATTGTTGAACCGAACGATG
This sequence comes from uncultured Spirosoma sp., assembly GCA_964244845.1. GTDB lineage: Bacteria > Bacteroidota > Bacteroidia > Cytophagales > Spirosomataceae > Spirosoma. The sequence continues at coordinate 310,583 of CAXTKE010000003.1, read as the reverse complement.
GGTTCGGCACTGCGCCAGTTGGTATTCAGCATTTCGGGTTCCAGATGCCCGTCGAGCATGTCGATGCGGTCGGCGGTCCACGAGCCGGGATTATGCGCCTGTTTCAGCCCGTCCAAATCTTTCCGGTGCAGGGCTACAATCTGGTCCATGTCGCCCCCCCGAAATCGGTATATAGCCTGTTTTCCATCGCCCACGGCGAGGTTGAAATGCTCGGCACCGAGGGCGTTTTCGATGAGCGGCAACAGGTTGGCAAACTGTAGCCGCGACGTATCCTGAAACTCATCAATCAGGATGTGGTTAAACTTATTGCCGAGTCGCTCGTACAGAAACGGCACCGGCTCGGACGCTACGATACTGAGAATTTTTTTGTTGAATTCGGAGATATGAACCCGCCCGTCTTTTCGGAGCAGGTCGTCAAACTCCACGCGCATTTGCTTGAGCAGGGCCAGTTTCTGCAAGTGGGGCAACAGGCAGTTGAACAGGGCAATCTGCTGGCTGTTTTCATCGCGAATGCTGTTGATTTGCGTCAGGCAATCGGTCAGGTCAGCAGCCATGCTGTCAATCATCGCCTGAACGGGCAGGGGTGTTTTTTTACCATACCAATCGCCGTTATTGATGGCATTGCTGACCCGTACACCCGCTTCTTTCAGGGCATTTCCTTCGGCAACCGCTTTGATAAATCCCCCTACCCCGGCAAGACCGTAACTAAAATCACGCTCGTCTAAACCCGCACTTGTAATGAGTGTCCAGGCCCGCTTTCCGTGGTCAATAATGTTGGTTTCAACCTGCTGATTGTGCGTCAGCAACTGGGTTCGGATGGTTCGCAACGCCCCCGGCGACAACGCTTGCGCGGCATTGACGGCTTCATAAAATTGATCGGAAGTGAGGTTTCGGCCAAATTCTTTGAGCAATTCGGGCAGTTGATTCCAGCTTTTACCGTCGGTGGCGGTCTGGTTATAATACTCGCTCAAAATGGTGGTAATGTCCTCCATTTCGTCGGTACCGGCTTTTTCGATCAGGTTGTCGATGGCCAATTCCAGCACTTCATCGGTATCCAATTCAACCTCGAACGAATACGGCAGCCCCAGTTCATCGGTAAAGGCCATCACCACGCGCTGCGTAAACGAGTCGATGGTCGTTACGCTAAAATCGGCGTATTTGTGCAGAATCGTTCTGAAAACAGACGATGCTTTCTTCCGCAAATCGGTTTTGTTGATGGCAAACGAATCCGTGCCCGGCGTACCGCCATAGAGGTCAAAAACCAGTTCATTGAGCAATGGGGATTCCTTCGTACCGGCTATGTCGGACAGGTTTTTCAGAATCCGGTTCTTCATTTCGTTGGCGGCTGCGTTGGTAAACGTCACCGCCAGAATATGCCGAAAATAGTCGTCTGCTCCTCCCGGTCGCAGGGCCAGTTTGAGGTACTCTTTGGTAAGCGTGTACGTCTTGCCCGACCCCGCCGAAGAACTATAGATTTTGAACATAAGGAGGAAAGGGAAGAAAGGGAGGAAGGGGAAGAGAGGGAGGAAGAAACAACTGGCATTCTTGCTTTCCCTTTCGTCCCGCTCCTCCCTTTCTTCCCCTCACTCCTCTATTAAAAATTATACCGCAACCCCAGCCCTGTGTTCAGGCTCAGGAAAAATGGAGCCTGAAGCAGTTCAACATAGAGACCGCTTTCCAGGAAAATCGAATAGGGTTTGCCAACCGGGAATACCTCAAGTCCAGCCACGCCCGACCCACCCAGCGACAGTGCGTTTTCGTATTCGCCATTGAGCCGGGGCGGATAATACCGTCGGTTGTTGATTTGCCCGCCAAACCCGTAATAAGCGCGGATACTTTCGCTTTTTGTCAGGGCGGTATGCCACAAAAAATGCCCCTGAATGGTCAGTCCAACGCTTTTGTAGTCGCCGGAGCGATAGCCCCGTTTAGTACCGTACAACCCGCCATACGTGCCAATGTTCAGGTCGAAGGCGTGGTTCGTACCGAAATATTTACGAACGTTCAGGCCCGACGGTTCACCTATGCGCACGCCCACTGCCCAGTTATTGTACTGTGCCGACGCAATGGTTGGACCCGTTAACCAACCCAACACAGCCAGCGATGTAATTAAAAATGATTTTCTCATAAAGTGAAATTTAGCTTTTCTTAGACGGTATGTTCCGGTCAGCGTAACCGATTAAATGCTCCTGCATACGAGTCCACAGAAAAGTCAGGCGTTGGAAACAAGTTCCGGTTTGGTCGCTTCGTTGCCGGTTCCGAGTGGCAAATTTGCTGGCAACGGCGTATTGTTCATCTCCCCAATCACCGTTAGCAATCGTTTATTTTCGGCCGATGTCCCCACCGAAATACGCAGACAACCGTCACATAGTTTCACGTTCGAGCGGTCGCGCACAATTACCTGTTGCGCAATGAGGTGTTCAAACACGGATTTTGCGTCGGTAAACTTCACCAGCAGAAAGTTAGCATCCGACGGATGCACCACCTGAACGGATGGTAACGACCGCAACGCTTCGGCTAATACGTGCCGCTCAGCGATTAATTGCGTCACCATTTCGTTCTTTTCGGCTTCGTGATTGAGAGCTTCCAAAGCGAGGGCCTGTGTGGGTGCCGAGATATTATAAGGCGGTTTGATTTTATTCAACACGCTGATCAATTCCTCCGACGCGAAGCACATGCCAAGCCGCAAAGCCGCCAGGCCCCAGGCTTTCGAGAAGGTTTGCAGCACGACTAAGTTGGGGTACTTATCCAGTTCACTTGTCCACGAACGGCTACCGGAAAAGTCAATATACGCTTCATCCACAATGACCAACGAGTGCTGGGATGCGTCGAGAATCGTGCGAATGCTCTCTTCGCGAAGCAGATTTCCCGACGGATTATTGGGCGAACAGAGCCAGATAAGTTTTGTTTGATTCGTAACAGCCGCCAACACTGCATTCGTATCCACCTGAAAATCAGGGGTTAGCGGGACTTTGATAATCTCAACATCGTTGATACTGGCCGACACTTCGTACATACCGTAGGTTGGCGGCATTATCAGTATGGCATCTTTACCGCCCGGTGTGCAGGTAGCCCGAACGAGCAGGTCGATGGGTTCGTCGGAGCCGTTACCCAGAAAAATCTGCTGTGGCCGAACGCCTTTGATGGGCGCCAGCCGCTGCTTGATGGCCCCCTGATGGGGGTCGGGATAGCGGTTGTAGTTTCCGACGGTGGAGCCGTATGGGTTCTCGTTGGCATCTAAAAATACGCCTTCAGTGCCGGTGTACTCATCGCGGGCGGAGGAGTAGGGCGTCAGGGTCAGGATATGCGGACGGAGCAGAGTAGTGAGCGTAAACATTGGAAAGAGCACGTAAAAACTATGCAAATATACCGCAGGAGTTTCGGAGGGTGCAGGACAAGTTTATTTTTCTTCGACAAGCATATAGGATGCGTAAAGGGTTTTGACAGGATTACAGGATTTTTTCGGTGGTGTCGGGCGGGTGGTTGTAGCGTGATGCTTCAGCCCGCGTAGCCGTAGGCTAATGTGCTCCGGGCTAATAATTTTCAGCGACAACTTAGACCACGGCTACGAGGTCAAGTCCTAAATAGACTCAAGTCTACAAATTTCACATATGGTATACTGTTTGTAAATTTAGTTAATAGAACTACCATTCAGTAGATATTGATTTCATGGTATTCGGGTAAAGCTACATTTGTTTTAGTTCATATAATAGGCGATTAAAGCCGTTACCAACAAGATAAGCGGGCTGTTCGATACTGTGCCTTACTGACTTAATCTCCGCTCCTACCCATGAAAAAACTACCCGTTGCCGTCTGTCTGGTCGTGATTCTGCCTGCGATTGATTCAGTTCTACACACTGACCAGCACGCCCAGCCAATGCGTAGTAAGTGAATGGTTATTAACTGACTAACTACTGACTTACCCACTTACCACTCACCCACTTATCCCTTCAACTCCATGAATCTCGATGTAGCGGTTGTTGGCGGAGGTGTTTCCGGGGCTTATAGTGCCTGGCGCCTTCAGCAGGAAAAAGGAAACACCGAACGCATTGGCCTGTTTGAATACAGCGACCGGATTGGCGGACGGCTCTACACCATCACCATTCCCGGAATGCCCCACGTGAAGGCGGAAGTGGGCGGTATGCGCTACATTCCCGATCAGCACATTATGGTGGCTACGCTCATTGACCACCTGCAACTGCCAACGAAAGATTTCCCGATGGGCGCACCGGCTCCGGTTGGGGCTAACTGCAACCTGTTCTATCTGCGCGGGAAACACCTGCGGCTGCACGAACTGGCCGACCCCGCCAAAGTGCCGTATAATCTGGCCTGGTCCGAGCGCGGACTTGGGCCGACAAATCTACAGGTGCAGGTCATGAACAGCGTCTATCCGAATCTCGGCAATCTGAGTCTGTGCGACCAGATGAAGGTGCAGGTATTTAACCAGCCTCTCTGGAAATTCGGCTTCTGGAATCTGATGTACCGGGTGTTGAGCAACGAAGGATACCAGTTTATGAAAGATGCGGGCGGCTACGATGCCAACGTAGCGAACGCAAACGCCGTAACCCAGCTTCCCGCCACCGAATACAGCGACAAAACCGAGTTTCTGACCCTGCGCGACGGCTACGACCAGTTGCCCATTACGTTGGTAAAGCAATTTAACGATACGCTGCCCGGTGTGCTGCCAGCGGGTAATCGGGTGTTTATGAATCACCGGCTGGCCGAGATTGAGATCGGTTCGGGCGAGTATCCGTACACGCTCCTTTTCGAGCCGACCGTAACGACGGAGAACAAAACGGCGGTGAAGCCGGATGAATCGGTGATTAAAGTACGGGCGAAGAAGATTATTCTGGCGATGCCGCGCCGGTCGCTGGAGTTGATTAAAAGCCGGTTTTTCGATGATCCATGGCTGAAGGTGAACATCGGGTCGGTATTGATTCAGAGCGCGTTCAAGCTTTTTCTGGCGTATGAGCGTCCGTGGTGGCGGGCGTTGGGCTTGGTGGCGGGTCGTTCTGTCACGGATTTGCCCATCCGTCAAGTCTATTATTTCGGTACGGAAGGCGAGCAAAAAGGCGGACTGCCCAACATGAACTCGCTGCTGATGGCGAGCTATAACGACATCAGCACGGTGCCGTTCTGGAAAGGGCTTGAACAGGGCGAACCCTATCCCGGCTACCGACCGGCCTGTTTAGAACCGGGCGTGGAGAACGTAATTCCCAAAACCGAATTTGCTGCTACTGATGAGATGGTGCAGGTGGCCAACCGGCAGGTGGCCGAAGTACACGCCCTGCCGGAGCTTCCGATGCCCTACTCGGCGGTTTATCATACCTGGAACGAAGACCCGTATGGCGGGGGATGGCACGAATGGAAAGCGAATTACCGACTGGATGAAATCATGTGCCGGATGCGTAAACCTGTTGGCGATCAGGACATTCATATCGTGGGCGAAGCGTACTCCTACGGGCAGGGTTGGGTTGAGGGCGCACTAACCACCGCCGAATCGACCTTGCAGGAATTTTTCGGACTAGAAGGACCGCGCTGGCTTCCCGAAACGTATGCGTTGATGCCCAATCCGTGTCCGGGTTGTGGCGACCTGACGGGCTGCGTCGAATGCCCCGACTGTGTGCAGAATCTGGATAGCATCACGCCCAACTGTTTTGCCCCCACACCCATCAGCTAAGCGTGACGTATGACCACGACAACCGTTGCTGCCTACCTCATAACCCGGTTGAAACAGGCCGGTCTGGAGCATATTTTCACCGTTCCCGGCGACTATGCCGGTCCTTTCCTGAAAATACTGGATGCCACGCCCGGCATCACCCGCGTTCCGACCATCAACGAACTTGGCGCGGGCTATGCGGCTGATGGCTACGCCCGGTATCGGGGCATTGGCGCGGCCTGTGTGCAATATGGCGTGGGCACGTTCAGTCTGCTCAATTGCACCGCCGGTTCGTTTGTCGAGCGGGTTCCGGTGGTGGTCATTTCGGCCAGTCCCAAAAAATCCGACCGCCAATTAGAACGTGAACAGGGCATTCTGTTTCACCACAGTACGGGAAATCTCCGGGCCGATCAGCTTGTTTTTCAGCACGTTACGGTAGCGTCGGAAATTCTGCACGATGCGAATGAAGCACCCGTTCAGATTGACCGGGCCATCACGGCCATGCTCACCCACCGCCGACCGATCTACCTCGAAGGTTTGAATGATGTCTGGACGAAGACGTGTTCGCTGCCCGTTGGTACGCTGGCTCCGCTAACCATTTCCAGTAATCCCGATGCTCTGACTGCGGCTCTCGACCGTGTTTGGGAGCGAATTCAGTCGGCCAAACTGCCCGTGTTGTGGGTGGGCGTAGAGATTCAGCGGTACGGTCTTCAGGATACGCTTCAACAACTGATCGACATCAGCGGCCTTTATTTTACGACCACCAGCCTCGGCAAAACCGTGCTGGACGAAAGCCAGCCGCACTTTGTCGGTACGTATGCCGGTCCGGCGTCGCCCGCAATCACCCGCGCGGTGATGGCTCAAACCGATTGCCCGGTTGCGCTGGGAACGATTATCACCGACGATTACCTTGACATTATGCAGTCTGATTTTGGGCAGATGATTGAGGTGACGGACGAAGAAACCCGAATCGGTTATGCGTACTATCATCAGGTAACGCTAAGCGATTTTCTGCACGGATTACTGGCTCGGTATCAGGCCTGTAAAACCCCGATTCGGCAGTACGCACTGCCCGTTGTTTCCGATGATGACCCGACCATAAGCGCGGCAGAGGATTTGCTTACGTATAATTTATTCTTCGCTGAAATCAGTACGTTCCTGAAAGAGAAGCAGTTAACCGACAGTATTGCGCTTGTGCTGGGCGAAAGTACGTCGCTGTACGTGTTCGGGAATCTGTTCGGATTACCGCCGAATGGCTTCGTCGCGCAGGCGGCCTGGGGATCGCTGGGGCACGAAACGGGCTGCGCGTTAGGTGTGGCACTGGGTAGTGGAAAGCGGCCGTTCGTAGTGGCCGGCGACGGTGGTTTTATGATGATCTGTCAGGAAATATCCAGCTTAGTTCGTCAGCAGTGCAACGCTGTCATCTTTGTGATGAGCAATCAGGTATACGCCATCGAGCAAGCCTTTGTGGACATCACCGCCTTTGAACCCAATGGCGAATTTGCCCCGTTCGACATTTTACCGACCTGGGATTACCTGGCTCTGGCAACGGCATTCGGCGCACAGGGCTATCGGGTACAAACGGTGGCGGAGTTGCAAAACGTACTGACGCAGGTGCAGAGATTGACAAATGTACCGGCATTGGTCGACGTGGTTATTCCCCAAAAAGACCTGGCTCCTCAATTAAAACGGCTGGCCGAACCACCCGCACCCGGAGCTACCCCACTTACCGGGCGGCATCAGTGGTAATGTAGATTTACCCCACCCCCGGCCCCTCCCCTAAAAAAAGGGGAGGGGAGACTCACCGACTATAAAGTTTTGAATTAGGCTTGCCTTTAGAAGAGTGGTTTCCTATCACGTCGCCCCTCCCCTTTTTTTAGGGGAGGGGTTGGGGGTGGGGTAACGCAATCCCATCAATTACTTAGTGGCCGTGAGCGTAAACGCAACGCCGTCGTCGCCTTCGCCTTCGATGCTTATTTTGTTGCCACTGCCCCGCGCAATTACGGTTCCATCGAGTTGATACTCAACATTTCCACTGCCTGTTTCGCTCACGGTAACGCCCTCGGCCGACTCATCGGCGTAGGCTTCGTTTGTCGATTTCAGCCTGATATTCAACTGCATAGACACCGTAGTGGCGGTTTGCCGGGTTACGGTAATGGTACCTTTCAGGTTGGTCTGACTGGCCGGGTAGGTTTTCCCACCAGTGGCTAATTCTGAAAAGGAGTACTGACCGGATACGCGGGCGGCTACATCGGGAGCGGGCTCGGTGTTGTCTCCTTTTTTACAACCGGTTAGTGACGCAATGACCAGCAGCAGGAGCAAAACTGGCAGACGGAAAGAAACAAGTGTTTTCATGGTAATTGGTATGTTTTGAGATAAGAGGAAGGTTTTTTGCCGGGTTGTTCCGGTTTGTTGATACAAAATTGGCCGACAAACCGGGCCTGAAGAACGCAGTTTTCTTCCAACTGTCAAAAGCAAGGCTTCAACAGGAATAAGTAGCGAATGAACTGGAAAATTGGGGAGAGTCACTTCGGTCAGCGCGGCCACTGCGCCAACGGCAGCACCGTTTATGTGGCCTGCCTGACTGATAATGCAGGTCTGGGGACTTAAAATCAGCAGCCGGGCAGGGGCTGTTTAGTACATCAGTACTTCATTATGACCACGTGTAGTTTTATTTATTCTGTATACCCGTGGTGGATGGATAAAAACCAATGACTTTCCCACCCTGCACAACAATAGCCGCACCATCTACCTGTACGTTAGGCGGACCATCTTTCACGTCGTTGAATTGCCATTTAACCTTTCCCGTTACCGGGTCCAGTGCATAGAAGTTTCTATCCCAGTTCCCTATATATAGAAGTCCGTTTGCAACGACAGGGCTGGCACTGACTTCCGCACCCACTGGAAATTCCCATTTTTCCTCGTTCAGGTTCTCGGCATTAAGCGCGTAAACCCGTTTATCGTCATTGCCTACATACAGAACTCCGTTCGCAACTATTGGACTCGAATAAAATTCGGCGTTGGCTCTATACATCCCCTCCTGTTTACCACTATACATATTTAAGGCATACACATTGTGGTCGCGGCTACCGATGTATACCTTCCCATTCAACGCCACAAAGGGACTTGAGTCAACTTTCCAATCTGCGGTAAAGACCCAGCGTTGTTTTCCCGTGTCCGTTTCGAATGCATATATATTATGATCGGCTCCACCAACATACACTAAACCGGGCCCTACGGAAATATCCGGTGACGACCAGATTGTGCTACCTGTCTTAACGCTCCAAACTTTACTGCCTGTTTTTGCATCGAGTGCATAAAAGGTACTGTCGTAGCTACCGAAATAAATTTTGCCGTCGAATAGGGCCGGATTAGACCTTATCCCTCCACCCGTTGGGAATGCCCACTTTTTTGCCCCGGTCAAGGCATCTAAGGCATACATCTTATAGTCCGAACTTCCCACATATAGTATTCCTCCGGCTACCAGCGGGCTGCAATAACTATTTACACCCGTAGCGGTGATCCATTTTTGTGTACCCGTTTTAGCATCCAGCGCATAGACTTTACCCTCATGATTTACGACATAAAGTACCCCATCACTGTAGAAAGGACTGGCCGTTATCGGCTCACTGGAGAGGAATTCCCACTCTTTTTCACCCGTATTGGCATTCAGCGCATATACTTTACCGTTCGTAGCACCAATAAATACAACCGGGTAAGCAATATCAAAGGGATAAATCTTCCACTCAGAGCAATTGATCAACAGCAATGCCAGGCCAGAAAATAAAAGAAAATTATAACAATATTTGTGCATGGCGTGACTGTGTTTTTTAGGTGGATTAATTAACCTGTAATTTTTCTAACGAGTTAGGAGAAACGCCGTAAGCAGTGATCTATTGAGAATTGCTGAAAAATCCAGACCGATCTTTATGGGTCATGACCGGAATCAATTTCCCATTTGTCCTCGCTATTTTTTGATAGAAATCCTGATATAATTCTCTGGAATTAATCACAGCAATGTCAGGAGATACCTGTAAGGAGTTGTTAGTGTCCTGATCGTGATTATCCTGATCATAAACGATGAATAATGGTTTTGAGGTAGACGTAGAATCCCACAGCCATATCGTTTTATCAGACCCCTGCGTAACGACATAGTGGCTGAATAATGTCGTGTCACTTTGCGCAAAGTCTTTCTTTGTAAAAGCCAGATTATTTTTAGGAAATTGGCCTTTTTGTTGATTCCTCGTGTTGACAGGTGGGTTCACCATGTAATCCTGCTGCCAGTCCCAAAGCTTAACCGTACGGTCATAACTTCCGCTATAGATATGGCGGTCGTCTCCATAAAATCCTGCCGCAAAAACCGGCTTCTGATGGCCCCGTAATTCGCGGTACACACGGTTGTTGCGTAAATCCCAGACTTTTATGGTGTTATCCTGGCTGGCACTTACAACATACGCCTGATCTGATGAAAAGGCAACGCTCATAACGGGTCCCAGATGTCCCTGTAACGTGTGTATGATTGCGCTCTTCTTCCAATCCCACACCTTAACCGTTTTGTCGTCGCCACCACTCACAATGTAGTTTCCATCAGCAGAAAAAGCGACGCTCCGTACGGCACCCAGATGGCCTTCAAGCGTGGCGATTATGTTTCCAGGCTGCCAGTCCCATACCCGAACGGTTTCATCGTTTCCGGCCATACCGATGTACTTCCCATCCGGCGAAAAACAGACCTGTATGGCATTACCGTACAGTAAGGGCAGTTTTTTTTCCAGCATGCCGGTCGTCAAATTCCAAACGTTTACCACTTTATTTTCCCCGCTGCCGACGAGGAAACGTTTGTCGGCGGAAATAGCAAGACTCAGAACCGCACTCGTATCAGCAGGCATAGCCAGGGAAACGGGGGGATTTTTCAGGGTACTGTCCCACCGGTAAACAGCCCCGTCGATACCGCCACTAACGACTATTTCGCCATCTGGTGATGCGGCCAGGCTCAACACGGCTCCTTTATGGCCCGCTACAAAAGCAGCCGGTTTGCCAACTCCCGGCTCCGCCGTTTTAGCTATGTTCCAGACACTTATGGAGCCAGAATAACTACCCGCAATCAGGTATTGACCTTTGTCAGCCATTGCTGCGCTGCTAAAATCGGCATCCTCATTCTCAATCTTTTTCAGGTAATAGGAAGCGGGCGGAGTGGCTGCCAGGATGGCGTGGAGCATCTCTACAGCATACCTGTAATTGAAATAAGACGTATCACAGGCTTTTTTGATGAGTTGTAACGCCAGCGTGGGATCATCTTCTTTAACCTGCATGGCTAATGTTGTCAGGCGGGACGCTTCGGTGATGCGGGCTGAACTATCTGCTTTTTGGGCTGCCCTGTCGGCTTTGTTTTTGGCTTCGAGTGCTTCAGACGCTGATTTTTCTGCCCGTTCGGCGGCACTTTTCGCAGCCCGTTCGGCCTGCTGAGCTTTGTTGCGCTCATTCACGGCAATTTTTCTCTCTATAATGGCTACGCTTCGTGCCGCATCGGCCTCTGTTTTTAAATCAATAATTTTATTGTTGACTTTCGCTATCTGGTCATCAACTTTATTTACATCGCCGTCTTTACAATTCCTTGCGGCCACCCGCGCCGAATAGAGTTTATTTAAAGACTTAATAAATTCTTTACGGGCTTCAAAATTATCGGCCTGTTTCAGCAATATAATTAACAAAGGACAAGGGTCGGCCTTCCTGTTCTGCGCAGTCGATGAGCCGTGAATAAAAGCGACCAGAAGTACGGTTTTAATTAAGAGTTTCATGGCCTTTATTTTGTCCGTGTAGGTCGATGGTACGTTCCAATGCAAAAATCTTTTTTCGTATCGTATCATTTTCAGTACTCACTAACCGCTTTGCTTCGTCCAGATTGTCTTTAGCCACTGAGTCGTCGTCACTTTTCACGTACGTTTCCGCATCAATCAGGAGTAAGCCTGCTTTTTGGTTTTTAAAATCGACAAGGTTTTTTTCGGCCCGTTCCTGCGCTTTTTTTGCTATTCCTTTAGCATCCGTTGCGTTATTAAACAGAATAAAACTCCAGATCAATAAGCCCGACACGGCAACCACAAAGCCAGTCAACATCCGGGCTTGCCGCTTTAACTTATTGTTCGTTGTTCGGAGTATATCGGCTTCCCGTTTGTTCTCGGCCCGGCTTTGCTCAATGTAGTCAACCACGGTCGGCTCCAGAACCAGTTTTTGCCCAAACTGGTCATAAAGCGCAACCTGTTGCTCGTTCAGAACCCCACCCTGCCGGGTATACAATTCATAATTGACTTTAAAGCTTTGAATCAGGTTGTTCAGCAATCGCTGTTCTGCGGTTCGTTTCTGGTCGATAATACCCGCCAGCGAGTCGTGAGCCAGTTCCAGAAAGCCATCGTCCCGACGAACCAGCCGCGCTTTTTCCAGTTCGAGGAGGCAGTCACTGAGCAGTTGTCCTGCGAGGCCGGGCACTTCAATCTTACCCACCATTAACTGGTCGCTGGTCAGTTTGTAAGCGATGGGTTGCTTGGTGCCCTCCGCCGTTACAAAGTAATCCAGCACCTTCATAATGGCATCGTCCGGCAAACTGAGTTTCGTCTGAATGTCGGTTTCCTGCTCGTTTAAATAGCGGTTCAGCACGTTACTGACATCCCCCGTTTGGGTTAGCGTTGTTTCGCTGATGCGCACCGGCTCATCGGCCGTTGGTATATTCCCGCGTTCAACAGCCTGCTGCTGAGCTTCACGCCAGAGCCGGTCCATATACACCTGAAGATAAGCGAGTTGGCTGGTTGCCTGCCCCTGCAAGAGGTTCTTCGTTATCGCTTCCGTTACGGCAGGCTCACTCGTGATGGTAAATTGCGCAAACGTTTTTTCGACCACCTGCTGAATGGTGCCCGCGTTCATCGGCTCTACCCGAAGCCGAAAGTCGAACAGGGTGGGTACAATCCGTTCATAGGCATACAATTGGCCAATAAACTCCTCCCGCATGATAAGCAGGATTTTACAGGGAACCTCCGGGCGGCTCAGCAACGCGTGTAAGGACTCGAAAAACTGTTCCTGCTCTTTTTTGGCATCTATACTCGGTTCACCCTCGTCCGAAGCGAAATTTTTAACGGTAAACAATTCTTCAAACTGGTCAAAAATCAGGTAGACGGGCCGTAAATAATAGCGAAAAATCGAATTAACCAGCGTGGGCAAATCAGTGGCATCGGCTGGCCGGACTAAGGCTTTGCTGAGCGCATCCACCGTCGACTCGTTGATATTATCCCCCCGCCGAATAAAGAACGGATACCAGTCCGGTCCGTCGAAACGCTGGGATAAACCGCACTGAACCAGACTGGTTTTGCCCGTGCCCGACAAGCCATACACCAGCACCAGCGAGGTGGCATGTACGTGCTGGTAAAGGGCTTTACTTTCCCGAACCCGCCCAAAAAACACGGCTTTGTCGGCCAGAGTATAGGCATCCAGAAATTTGAAGGGGCTTTTCATGCTGGGGCCGACGTTTGGGGTTGTTTTAAGCCGAAGTAGGCATCCAACTGCTTTTTCATTTCGAAATACAGGAGGTTCCGCTGTTGCTCCTCATCAGAAGCAATGGCCGGGTCGACCTCGCACAGCGTCAGGCGGGGGCCGTCGTAGCGCAGCAAATGCTCATACACCAACTCCTCGCCATTGCGCCGGATGACCTGCCAGGCAAACAGATTCGATAAGGTCGCTTTTTCCTGAAAGGTGTTTTCGTCGATCAAAAAGGGCGACAGATTCAAAAATTCGCTGGGGCTTCCGGTCTTTTTTTGAAGCAATACCGATGTGTTGTCCAAGAAATAATCGGAGGTTGTATTGCGGAGGATGGGGTCAAGATAAGTCTGCCAATACTGGTAGATTCGGTGGTTGTAGCGGGGCTGGGTAGCCACTCTGTTTTTAACAATGGAAATGTTTTTGACCGAAATCAGCTTGTACTGGGTCAGAAACGCCACATTTTTAAGCAGTTCGGATAAATGTTTTTCGGCAAGCTGACAGCCGCCACTCGCTTCCGGCTCCGACATTCGCTCGATGCCCGATACTAAGCCATCAAAATAAACGCCCGATTTGGCAATCTGTGCGAACAGCCCTTCATTGCTCATTAGCTCCGTCACAAACAGGGTCGTTTTATGCTCCCGGAGTTTATCCGCCAGTTGACTCGCAAACTCATGCTTGGGCCGCTGACCGTAACCCGAGAGACCGACGGCATCAACCGACAGGGATGCTGCTGCCGGTGAACTGCTCAGACTGTTCCACAACTCAGCCTGTAGAATAGCCATCAGAATATTTATGGTCGTCTGATAGGTCCGTAATAACTGCCAGAGCCGGTCCCGGCCCACCTGATTATAGAATTTCATATCCTCGCCATCGTTCCGGCCCCGGATGGCGCGGAGTTTCCGAAGCTGAACGCTGATGGGGTGCGGAAAACTCTTTAGCAAGTCATCGTCGTAGGGCGAAAAATCATTGATCATACCCTGCTCATTGTCCCAGATTTCCTGTATTCTGGGATTGGATTTACGTAAGGTGATGATGAGGCTCCTGAACAACTCCCGGTTAGGCTCATACGCAACGGCTGTTTGGGGTGAGAGTTCCCGGCTTAACGTCCAGTTCAGCGAATTTTCGGGGTCAGTGGGCGTCGGATATATGTTCCAGACAGGTCCATCATCAACCGAAAGCTCGAATGCTCCCCGCCCATTGCCTTTATCGACGGTTATTTCATGACCGGCCATCTGGGTCTGGGCGGCACCCAGAGCCGTATCGAAGGCCCGCTCCAGCGAACTGTTGTAGAGGAACAACTGCCGGAAAAATGTAATGCCAAAATCTTTCGCGGCCCCGTCGCCAATGGTCGCCGATGTGGCCACGATGACCGGTGCCGGTCGGTTTTGTTTGGCAAAGGCAGCCAGCAGCAGCTTAACCTGACCGACCGTAGAACAGCCATTGAGCACCACCAATTTCAGGTTGGCGCATTGACTGAGCAGATTGGACAACCCGCTGGCGTTCGTTGTTTCATCTTCAGTAATCAGTCGATCTCCGGCCGCATGACCACTGTAGGAAAACAGCAACAGAGCATCCCGGTCTTCGGGCGTTGTCAGCATAGCTACCAGCCGTTGGCGGGTGGCAAACGATTCGCGGATGATCCGAAACGGCTGAATGGCCGAGCGACTTTGCAGGTACTGGTGCACCTGATCGTCTTCTTCGCGCAGGCCCGGCAGCGGATGCTCCGAATTATTGGCGTAGGCAATAACGATTAATGGTTGTCCCATGACTACTATTGGTGCGTTTAGTTGGGTTCGTTTCAGTTTGTGGCCCCGATGGACAGATGTCATCTTTTAGGGCATTTAAACGTAAAGATGACATCTGTCCATCGGGGCCACAAACTGAAATGAATCTGTTTAGTTGATGGCCGGAACGTCCAGATACCGTATGGTTGCCCCTCCCTCATTACGAGCCTCCAGACTGATGGTATTGCGGGCAGCCGACGCAGACTGGGTGATTGTATAGCTGAAGAGCAACCCATTCGGACAAACCGCATCTTTATCCATAGCTGGCGTCTGCTGGCGAATGGGTTGCTCTTCTCCATTCAGGGTTAACCGGATACCGTCAGCCGATTTCAGGTTTTTGATGCAGGCATTTACGGTAAAGGTCGATGCGATGACGGGTGTATGGGTCAGAGAAAAAAACTCCGGCGGCTTCGGGAAAAGTACGGCCGTATTCAGGTGCTGACACACGCATGCCACATCTGGTCCGGCACCCTTCGTGTGGCGGGTAAGACCGACGAGCTTTTTAAAAACACTGCCCTGTGCATGACCAACAACCGGCAGCAGAATCAGCCAAAGAAGTACAGCATTTTTCATAGGGATGGTGCTTAGAATTTGTAGGCTATGCCAACACAACACGGGCTGCCGGTCAACCTGAACTTATCCGGTCTAAGCTTGTATTTCGACTGAATCAGCGATATAATACCATTGGCCAGCAAAGCCGCTGCTGAGATGGCCGCTATTTTATAGAACTGCTCCTGGCGATGCACAATAGCATCCATTTCCGTATCTAAGCTGGCTTTTTCAGAAATATTGATTGGTGCCTGAGCACTGTTGTAGGTACGAACCTTGTTAAGAATACTCAACCCATCCAAAACGGTGTATCCAAGTAAGGCGGCACTTACTGTCCATCGCCCCAAATCAACGAATTGCTTTCTGGTAATTCCCTGCGTGCTATCCGTTTTTATGGTGAACAGGATAGCCACATCTTCATCAAATTTCTGACGGTCGGCAATTGGATTCCAGACTATTGTTTTCCGTCTCCCGTCGGTTAACGTTGTCCCCACATCGCCATAGACGGCACTTAGCTTAACGACTTTTCCATCGGCTCGCCTGATGGCGATTCCCAGCGAATCTTTCGGGGCAATATTGCCAAGCCGGTAATGAAATATGATTTGTTTTTTGACGGTGTCGGTTTGTACGTCCTTGAGCTTAAAGTATATGGATCGGTTTTGCGCTAAAACACTGCCTGCCGAAATGAGAAAAAAAAAAGCGTTGATTTCATCTTCTTAGTGATTGGCAGAGGGTTTGTGTATTAGGCAGCCGATTAGAGCTGTACGCAGATAAACGCGTCAACTGAATTCGTGCCAGGTGCAGGTTACCGTTATGAGCGGTTCGGGGCGACGATCAGCGCAGGATCAGAGAAAAATTATCAAAAACAGATACAAAAGACCCAAAAACACTTATTTGCATACATAGTGTTTTCAAGATACCATAAAGCTTAAATCTGTGGTAACCAATCCATTACTAAAGCCGATAAGCTGTAGGCAATATAAAACTATATAAACTACTGATTAGCAAAGTAGTATACTATTTATTAAAAGGTAGAAATAAACTTTTAAATGGTGTGTATGGTGGCGAAGCGAATAAACTGGAACATGAAGAGAGTGACTTATCAACGCGGCCACTGCGCTAGCGGCAGCACCGATTTGTGGGCCTGCTTCGCCGATGATGCGGGCGTGAGCGTTACGGTAATGGCCGTTTTAGTGATTGTCGGGTAGCTCACCTCAAACCCAACCAGCACCGTGCCCGGATTGGGCGTGTCGTAGTCATGAGTTGGGTCGGTGGGCCAGGTTTTCAGGGTTACACCGGCGGGTTCATCGATCTGAAGCGTCAACGTTTTGCCGTCTTTTTTCAGTTCGGCTTTGTTGGTCTCTGTCAGCGTTACGTTGGCCGGGGTGAGCATGACCCATCGGACGGTAGTTTGGGCTGACGGCGTTTCGAGTTCATCCCGAACGACTACATACGCTTTATTCACGATGGCAACGCCCCGGTTCGCCTTCACCAGCGACTCACCGTAAACACCCGTCAGATCGAATTGGGCATTCATAAAGGATGGATTATCCGAATGACTCGTCATGGGGGCTTTGCCGGTCACCTGCTGCAATTGATCATTGATGGTGAGGGTGTTATGCACAAAGTTATTATACCGAAATACCTGCCAGCGTTGCGAATTCTGGCGCATATTCCATAAATCAACGCCTTTCGATTCCAACGATTCGTACTCCTGCATCCCGAAATCCATTGCCCAGCGAACACCGTCGGCTTCCATAATAAACGACCCGACATCCATGTGCGCGTGGCTCGACGACGGACTTCCGCCCTTTACGCCAACGTAAATAGCCGACGAATCGGACCACGACGTACGCATCAGCGCAACGGGTGTTTTGCCTTCTCCTACCCACATCGTGGCGTTTGGCGCGGCAATCTGACTTACCCCAACGCCATTGCTCCACAGCAGCGCAGCGGGCAGCAGCCGGTTTTTGATGTGCCGTTTCGGGTCGCTATTCATCAGGCGGCTTCGCTCCACCCACAGCAGAGAAGGGTCTTTCAACCGCTGCGAAAACCAGAACATGGCCGGTTGCAACTCGCCCTTCAGCCCCGAATCGGAGTAGTTATAGGCGTTGCCCGACGGCCCCGTCATGTTCTCCAGATACCCGGCTGTTTTCAGAAAACCGGGCTGTTGAGAAAGCCCGAAATCCTGACCAAACAATTTATCCAGTACACTGATAAACAGCACATTAAAACTTGTTCCATAGCCCCAATAGGCATAGCCTTCGGGGTAGGCTCCGTTTGGGCTATAATCGCCCATGGGCAGAACGATGGACTCGATAGCCCGGTTAATCAACGCGTTAGACTGGTCGGGCTGATCCTCGTAAATAGCCAGTGCGCCATAGGTAATGCCCGCGTTGCAGACTTGATTCCAGTTGTTGCTGCTCTTGAGCCAGCCGTTATATTTGGGGTCCATCGACGGCTCAATTCCTTTTTTCAGAATCGCTTCTTTGATCGCCCTCCGCGATGATTCAGGCAAGTCGTTGTACAGCCAGTCGTAGCCAATGGACACCCCCATTGTCATTTCGGCCACGTCCAGAAAGTGCGACGGATTCCAGTCCGAAAACGCGGATACCGCAAGCAGTTCTTTTTCGGCCCGTTTCAGGTATTTCTCCTGCCGGGTCATGCGCCAGGCGTAGGCTAAATAAAACACCCGGCGCAACCCTTCTCTGGATTTATCGAGCAGCCGTCGTCCAATTTGAATCCGTTCCAGAACCGGCAGGGGCAGCATCGCGTCGCATTCGGTCAGGATGGCCTGATGCAGACTGGACCAGGTTTTATCGGCGTTGATGGTCCGTTTCAGTGCTTCCTCCTCTCCTTTCAGCAGCAGAATTCGCGGATGGCCGGGCAGATTTCGTTTACCGTCCAGGCGATTTACCTGCGCCTTTGCAGCCAGATGAACCAGCAGCAACAGGACTGACATTCGGATCATTAGACGGAAATAGGTCATGGGTGTAACACCAATTTTACTTTCCATTGGGCATTAGAACGGCCTTCATCTGATCGGCTACAAACTGGTTACCGGCTTCGTTGAGGTGAACGCGGTCGGTGGTGAGAATGCCCCGGTCTTTGTTTTCAGGGTTGTTTTTCAAATCGTATTCCTGAAACGCTTTGCGCAAATCGACTAAGGGCAAATTCTGCTGTTTGGCGAGGTCGCGGATAAACTGGCTGTATTGGTTCAAATCGCCATCCTGCTGATTGGTCATGTCCGTTTTCTCGCCGATAGCCGCTGGTGTACACAGCACAACGCGGATATTGGCCGCTTTCAGTTTCTTCACAACGGCATCGTAGAATTTCACAAACTTATCGGGGTCGGTGCCCGTACCCGACGTAGCCTTGTGCCAGACGTCGTTCACGCCCACCCAAATCACCACCACATCGGGCTGTTTGGCCAGCACGTCCTCGTCCATGCGCAGGAACAGATCGTAAATTTTATTGCCCCCGATGCCCGCGCCCATGAGTTCAAACTGGTCGGCGGGGAGCGTCTTTTTGAGCCGGTCGATGTAGCCACCGGGATTAACCCCGGCCTGGGTGATGGAGTCGCCAAAGAAAACGACGCGGGTCGGTTTAGCCGCGCTCATGGCGAGCAAACCGATTACCAGTAGGAAGGACAGAAGTCGGGAAAATGTAGTCATGTTCACTAAAGCAGTAAGGTATTGGGCATTACTCATTTGTATAGAAAGCGAGTGGTGTAAAACAGGCTGTTGACCATCTGACTTTACTTTATAATGCGTCCGGCAATTTGTAATTTTGGCAGAATAAAACGTTACAAACAAGCTAAAAACTGAATGTTGTTAGTAACGGTATCGTGAAAAAGGCAGTGCGTAACTAATAGGCTAAATAAGTTTCTATTTATTTTTGTGTTGTCCGGCAGTATACTCTAAAACAATAAGGAAGCAACGCATATGACTGTAAAAAGAATACACTACATTTCGGGGCTGACGCTTTCTATTTTCATCGGTCTTCATTTGACAAACCACTTTTACAGCATTTTCGGAGCAGGCAGGCATATTGAACTAATGAACATATTGCGTAATTTTTACCGTACAAGTTTTTTCGAAACAGTTATTTTAATCACCGTGTTTGTACAAATCAGTTCGGGGCTTCGGCTCTTTGTCGAAAAAAGAAAAAAAGTTAAGGCTGCCTTTGAAAAGTTACAGATTTGGACGGGACTTTATTTAGCTATTTTCCTCATAATTCACCTAACGGCTGTGTTTACGGGGCGGCTGTATTTGCACCTCGATACAAACTTTTATTTTGGTGTTGCCGGTTTAAATACGTTTCCGCTTAACTTGTTTTTTATTCCATACTATGGGCTTGCTATTATGGCTGTATTCGGGCACATAGCCTCGATTCATGCCCGTAAAATGAACCAGACTATTTTTGGTCTGACACCAGATAACCAATCGAAGCTGATTTTAATAACAGGGTTTCTATTTACCGGCTTAATTTTTTATGGATTGACCAATCATTTTAATGGCGTTGCCATACCAACAGCCTATAATGTGCTGATTGGACGATAAAAAAGAAACAGTAAGCCATTCGTTGGTTGTAGCGTTCAGAATTAACCGTAACAATACCTGATCTGAAATCCGTCCGTATTTTATCTACTTTCGCAAGCCGTAATACGCTGGACGATGCATAAAAAACAATGTCATGGAAATCGTATGCCTATTCTTCGTGTCGGTAGTGGTGTACGGTTGCACCCCTACTGATACTACAGAAAATATAAGTCAGGAGATTGATTTTAATCAGCCCGTTAGCGTTAAAATAAATGGGTATGACGGAAATAGTATGGAGCCATTTTTATCGAGAGATGGCACTATTTTACTTTTTAATAATCTAAACAGTCCTCCAGAAAATACAAACCTGCATTGGGCAACTAAAGTTAATGATACTACTTTTTATTATCAGGGTGAAATTGCCGGTGTAAACACCGTCGATTTAGAAGGTGTCCCAACGTTAGACAGTTCTGGTAATTTATATTTTGTTTCCAATCGAAATTATGCGAATACGCTTTCGACAATATATCAAAGTAATTTTTCTAACGGTATAGCCACTACGATTCACTTACCCGAAGGTGTTTCAAAATTACAGGCCGGTATCGTAAATTTTGATGTAGAGGTAAGTGCCGACGGCAATTCACTTTACTTCGTCGATGCCCAATTTGACAAAACAGGTACTCCTTTAACCGCCGATTTAGTGATCGCTCAGAAAAATGGTTCAGGTTTTAAACGGTTAGCCAACAGCAGTGAACTATTAGCGAATATCAATACGGATGCACTTGACTATGCAGCCTGTATTTCTGCCAACCAGCTTGAACTATATTTTACAAGAGTAGTGGTGCCTTTTACGGCCAATTCATCCCCCGAAATTTTAGTTTCAACAAGAAAAAGCATACAGGATTCCTTCAGAAAACCATCAAAAATTAAAAACATAACCGGTTTCGCAGAAGCACCCACAATTGCCCCGGATCAAGCAACGTTGTATTATCACAAAAAAGAAAACGATAAATTCGTTTTGTATATGATTAAGAAAAAATGAGCGAAATACATTCGTCACAATCACACTGGTAAAAAAGGAAATCTTATAATAGAATTTCTGTCATATAGCCAAATCCTAAAAATATCTCCTTTATACCACCAGGTCAAGAGCCAGCACGCCAAGCAAGCCAATAATAGACACGAGCGTTTCCATCACCGACCATGTTCGGATGGTTTGGCCGATACTCAGGTTAAAATACTCTTTATAAAGCCAGAATGCCGCGTCGTTGATGTGCGAAAACATAAGGCTGCCCGACCCAATGGCCAGCACCATCAGTTCCGGCTTGATTGCCTGACTCTGAATCAACGGCAGAATAATACCAACGGTTGTCAGGCCCGCCACCGTTGCCGAACCCACACACACGCGAATGAACGCGGCAATGCCCCAGGCCAGGATCAGGGGCGGAATGTTGGCATCAGCCAGCAGACTGCCAATGTATTTGCTCGTACCGCTATCACTAAAAATCTGCTTCAGCGCACCCGCTCCGGCAATAATCAATAAAATTGGCGCAATAGCTTTCACGGATTCTTCCAGGTCTTTCGTCACCGCTTTCATCGACATGCCGCGCCGGAGACCCAGCGCGTAAATAGCCGTCAGCACCGATACAAGCATCCCGATAAATGGTTCGGCCAGGAGCGTCATGACCGGTTTCAGGGGTGAACTGTCGGGCAGGGCTGTTTTCAGAGGACCAAACGTTGTGAGCAGAATGACTGGCAGCAGGGCAACAAAAAAACTGACGCCAGCACCCGGCAAATCGGTATCGGGCACCTCGCGGATGTCGAACAGTTCGCGGTTAGGGATGGCTTTGATGTTGACGAGGGTTTTGCCAAACAGCGGCCCCGCAATAACGATAGCGGGAATGGAGATGATGATGCCGTAAATGAGCGTTTGCCCGATATTGGCGTGAAGCTGACCCGCCACCGCCGAGGGCGACGGGTGCGGAGGCAAATAGCCGTGCGCCACCGACAGGGCCGACAGCATGGGAATGGCGATTGATAGGAGCGGCAGGCGGGTCGATGCGGCAATGGTAAAAATGAGGGGCACAACAATGATAAATCCGGCATTATAGAACAACGGAATCCCCACGACAAAGCCTGCCAGAGCCATTCCCCACCGAATATTTTTTATCCCAAACAGCCCAATGAGCGAATTTGTGATGCGTCGGGCGGCTCCGCTTTCGGCTACTAACCGGCCCAGCATAGCCCCAAACCCAATAATCAGCACCAGATCGCCGAGGGTTCCGCCAATGCCGGTTTGGATGGATTTACCCACTGCACTCACATCCATTCCCGATGCCAGCCCAATGCCGAGGGCAACAATAACGAAGGAAATGAACGTATCTAACCGAACAAAAGCAACTAAAACAACAAGCGTCAGAATACCGATTAAGGTTAGGATTAGGGGCATGGTGTTACGAGGGGATGGGAGGTCTAAACACGGAGAAAACGGAGGATCACACGGAGTAAAAAGAGTATATTTCTGTGTACTCCGTGTGATCCTCCGTTTTCTCCGTGTTTAAAAAACAGTTAGTGAAACGATAAAGCGTAACCGGCCAATTTTTCTACTTCATTCGCCAGCGGCCTGGTCACGTCGAACGGCACAACATGCAGGCGTGTGGTAGCGTCGTAGCCAAATACGGGCAATGGTCTATGGAAGGTTTCATTAGCCGGATAGATTAGAAAGAGGTCGTCGGCTGCGTATTTTTTCCCATACGCGTAAAGCTGGTACAGGTCCGCCTGCTCGATGCCATAATTGCCCGTCCCCGATTCATTATCCTGTATGGCCTTCCATTTCATGTCGAGCACAAACGTCCGGTCGTTATGACGAACAACAACATCGGGGCGGAGTTTAAATTTGGGCGTTCCAATGTGTTCATCCACCAGATGCGCCGATGATTCCTGCACCCGCACATCGTCACTATGGGGCCAGTACGTGCGAATACCATGGGAAACATACGCTTCAAAAATCCGCTCCATCGGAAACAACAACGATAAACTCGGTGTGTGCCCTGCTTTGACGCCAAACCCCCGCCCCTGAAGCAGTGCAACGGCCCAGCGCAGGGCCGGTTCATAACGCGTAAACAGCCGACTCGACCGCCGGATGGCCCGCATGTCGTCTGGCAGCGATTCGGAGGTGGGCACATCGGCTAATGCCGCCATTAACTGGCCTATCCGGCGTTGGCTTGCCGGATGGGTTGTTTCCTGTTTCAGATACGCTAAAGCCGTTTTCAGGATGCGGTTCGGGGGCGTATCGCTGGTCCGCACATCGTATACAACAGCCAATCGTTCAGCGTGTTGCGCATTTTCCCGCTGCTGCCGGACAGCCTGAAACTTACCCTTCCAGAAACGTTCATTTCGGTCGAGCGAGACGTAATCATGCTGAACACCCTGGCGAACCAACGGCTCCACCGTATCGAGGAAAGCCGTGATAAATACATCCCATAACGGCAATTGTATCGCTTGTGTATGGGCGGCCGGGAGCATCCGAAACGGGCTTTGCCGCAGGCACCGAAGCATACAAAGCAGCAATGCCCTCGCTTGTTGTCCGTCACCAATTTTGGGCAGGATTTCGAGTTGCGTGCGGCTGTTCAGTGGTAACAAACCGACGTAGTTACGAATACGGATAATTTCGCGGCTTTTCTGTATGCTGAAAGTCAGCAATCCCTCGACTTTCTCATCGGCAAAAAAAAGCTGACGCAGTGCCTGAAAAACCGCATCCGGCACGAGGATTCCTCCCGGTGGTGGTTCGGCCCACTGATCCGCACTACCGATCAGGCCATTTTCAGAAACGGAAATTATCGTGGTCATGCTTGAGTAGTAGGATAGAATTAGCGTTCCTTATCCAATTCAGTCAGTATAGTTTGACCCCGTTGGGGTCAGATGTTTATAGCTAATGTCCGAATTCTATAAACATCTGACCCCAACGGGGTCAAACCAGATGATGAAAACAGTTTAATCTAAATTTGCGTGATCATTTACTTTAATTGATATGCCCGCACGACCTGCTGGTTAATACCAAACAGCAATGTATTACCAACAGGCAGCACGCTCCGAACATCGCCAATAATCTGAAATCCAGACTGTTGCTGCGAAACTGCCGAGAAATTTCCCCGCCCATCGCCCCGAAGCAGCAAGCCTGAATTGGCATCCGACCGACCGAAACGCAGGCGGGCCTGTGTCGTATTGCCACACAGCAACAGGTCTTTATGACCGTCGTGATCGTAATCCAGAGCAGTCAGCGTGAAGATTGGCGATATCTGTGCGGCTAATGGCAGTGGTTTTTCGACCAGTTTTCCCGTCGATGTACTGGCGAAGAAAGTGGTTTGTAATTGGTTAGCCGTCAGTTTCGCTGCATCCTTCAATTCCTCCGGCTTGAACACGTCGGTGAGCGTAGCGTTTGAGTAGCTGTCGTAATTGATGAACCGATGGCGCAGCATTCCTACCTGCTCCAGCAGTTCGTCGCGGGTGGCGTGCGGATACGGTTTTCCCTGCACATATAGGCAAAGAATCGGGTCTATTTTACCGTTTTTGTCGAAGTCCTTATAAATCAGTTCGGCGGGTTCTTTATCGCTGGCACGGCATTGCGTGTTCAGTCCCTGATTGCCAATGACCAGATCTGGCCGACCGTCGCCGTTGAAATCGTCAACTAAAAGTTTATTCCACCAGCCGCGCTGTTCTTTATCGAAATACGTTTTTGTCTGGTCAACCATCTGATTATTGACCATGCTCAGCACCGTTACGGGCATCCACTCACCCACAACGACTAACTCAGGTTTGCGGTCGGCGTTGAGGTCAACCCAGGCCGCGTCGGTTACCATCCCCAGCGTAGACAGCATCGGGGCCAACCGGGCTGTCTGGTCCGTGAACGCTGGCTGACCACCCCGCACTTTACTCTCGTTAATGAGCAGAAAACTTTTTGGCGTTTCAGGATAGCGGCCCGGCACGACGCGCCCGCCCACGAACAAATCAGACCGACCGTCGCCGTTGACATCGGCCACCCGTACACAGGCCGCGCTGGTTTGCATGGCGGGCAGTGCGCCTGAAGTTTTAGTAAAATTCCCCTTACCATCATTCAGGTAAAGCCGGTCCTGCATACGTGCATCATCGGGTACCAAATCACCATAGCCACCGCTACACACGTAGAGATCAGGAAAACCGTCGGCGTTAGCATCGAAAAAAACCGCATCGGCATCGTTGCTGGCTTTATCAGCGTCAAAAGCGGGTTGGGCTTTTCGGCTGAACGCTCCTGATTTCTGCTGAACAAATAAGGCTCCCGCCTGCGCCATACTCCCGCCCGTATACACGTCTTCCAGCCCGTCGCCGTTCACATCGGCTTTGGATAAACACGGCCCATTGAACGACTGCGCGTTGACCAACAGCGTTTGCCGCTTGAAATCGTTGGTTATATTGATGGGGTCGGTAAACGCTACCGGTGTTTTCACTTCCCGAAAAAGAGCGGGTTGCTGTGTCGGGCTGCGGTACATGGAGCGGGCGTCTTTTTCCTGTACAGTCAGAAGTTGATCTGCTTTTACATTGTCAAGCAACTGTTGCTTTCCCGACACCCAAACAACTCGTACCGAATCGATTACTGCGTCTTTGCCCAAGCCAAAATGCATTCGGGGCGACATGCTCGACTGGTAGCCGCGCGTGGGCATCTGCTCAAGATACTGCTGTTTCCCCTTGCTATACAGCGTGACTTTTGCGCCTGTGCCCTGCGTGTTTAGTCCGGCCCCGGCCAGTTTTATGCTGAGGTAATGGTGGTTGCGTTCCTTACTGGTTTCGTTCTGAAAAATGAATGCGGGTTGATTCGTATTGTTCACAATGAGGTCTAAATCGCCGTCATTATCCAGATCGGCGTAGGCAGCTCCGGTGCTGTTCGAGTGCTGATTCAAGCCCCAGGCAGCCCCGACATTGGCAAACGTTACGGTCGTTGCCTGCTCCCCCCCGCGATTGCGGAACATGTAATTCATGACGTTCGAGGAGGGAATTCGGTGGACCAGTTCCAGCACATCTTCGCGGCTGAAATTGGCCGGGCGGTTCTGCATAAAATCGGTCATGTACTTCAAAAAATCCTGGTTGGTATAGTCCCGAACGTAGCCATTGGTCACGTAGAGGTCTTTCCATCCGTCGTTGTCGTAGTCGGCCAGCAGGGGCGACCAACTCCAGTCTGTATTGGAGATACCGGCCAACTGCCCGATTTCATCGAACATTGGAACCGATGCTTTCGATGCGTTTCCCTTATCGCCCCGCCCCCTATTCTCCACGCCTTCATTCATCTGAAGCATATTCCGCATGTGCTGGTAGTGAAAACCCGAACGCACGGCGAGGTCAAATTTTTCGTAGTTATCGGGAGCCATCAGCAGTTTCTGCCGCCGGTTATCTTCGGGCAGCATGTCGAGCGTCAGAATGTCGGGGCGGGCGTCGTTATTTACGTCGGCTACGTCGTTACCCATCGAAAAGTGGGACGTGTGCCGAATGCCAGCCGCCAACTGGTTCGTAAATACCGGACCGCCCGACCGACCGCCCTGATTGTTGATATAGAGGTAGTCGGGAATGGTATAATCATTGGAAATATATAGATCGGGCCAGCCATCGTCGTTCAAATCCGACACGCCAATACCCAGTCCATAACTCAGTACCGAACTGCTCAGACCCGACCGGGCCGTAATGTCAGTAAAGCGATTCCCGGAATTATTGAACAGCCGAACGCCAATTTCGGGGTTGCCTTCGTTAAGCAGCGCGGCTGTTGCCGTTGGGTCCAGAATAGGCAGCAAACGGGGGTTGTGGTTGAGCAGAAACAGGTCAAGGTCGCCGTCGCGGTCGTAATCGAAAAAGACACCCTGCGTACTTTGTCCCGGCTGGGCTAATCCATATTGGGCGGTTTGTTCGGTAAAATGAGGAACACCCTGCGCATCGGGGCCATCGTTGATAAACAATTGGGGAATGCGTTTTTGTGGCGGTAAACTCCCTGAATAACAGACAAATAAGTCCAGCCGACCATCGCCGTTGACATCGGCCATCGACACACCCGTTCGCCAGGGGCCATCGCGTCCGGCCACGCCCGCTGCGGCCGTGATGTCCGTAAATTTCATGCCGCCCCGGTTGAGGTACAACTGGTTGGGGACCATGTTGCCACTAAAAAAAACATCGTCCAGCCCATCGCCGTTGAGGTCGCCAACAGCAACGCCCCCGCCGTTGTAGAAGTATTCGTACATCAACACGTTTGTGTTTAGCCCCTCGGTCAGGTTATTGGCAAACGTAACGCCGGTTTGGTCGGGCGAGAGCAGAGTAAACAACGGGGGGCCGGCCGCTTCGGGTGTTTTCTCGTCCGGTTCCGAATGAGTACAACTGACCAGCGAAATAAGGCCGACAAGAAAAAACAAACGCGTAATCGATTTCACGTAGTCCGGTTTTTATAGGAAAATCATCTAAAAATAAACCAAAAAAATGCCAGTACCGAAAGCACTGGCATTTTTTGGTGAAGCAGGTACTAAACCTCTTTTAATAACCTGGATTCTGAATCAGTTTACTATTCCGGTTTATTTCATCCCGGCTGATCGGCAGGAAATAGATTTTATCAGCCCACTTCCGGTTTTCCTTACCCGTACCTAAGTCCTGTACATTATAGGTATACGTGTAGTTATCCTTGCTATACTTGTACGTTGTGACGGATTTGCCGGGTTTGAGCTTACCCGTAATCACAATAATCCGGGCTTGCTGACCGAGTACGGCTGGCGCAATCATCCACCGGCGAACGTCGTAGAAACGCTGATCTTCCAGGAACATTTCAACGTTTCGCTCATTCTGGTAACGCGCCATCAACGCGGCTCCCGTTTCGGTAATGGCGGGCATACCTACCCGAAAGCGAACAGCATTGATCCATTTTTTGGCTTCGGCTTCCTGCCCCAGCATCAGACAGGTTTCGGCGTAATTCAGAACGACTTCCGTAAACCGAATCTGGATGGATGGAATTTCCTGACGGATATTCTGATCCACGATGGAAACATCCGTGTTAAAGAACTTACGAATCGCGTAGCCCGTCCAGGTGCCGTTCCAGTTTTCGATGGTGCTGTTTCGGGTGTCCAAGCCCGAAAATTTGGTTGGCGCGGCTGAGGTACCCACTTCGTACTCGCCCATTTGAATCTGGCCAGCGGGGTCAATCCCGGCGCCGTCGGGCGTGCGGGGTTTCCACTGTGCACCGTCATACAAAATAGAGGCATAGAAACGAGGATCACGGTTTTCGTATGGTGCTGCGGCATGAGTTGGGTTCTTCCAGTCGAATTTCGTACCGTCCATCATCTCGTAGTTATCTACCATTTGCTGGGTCGGTTCGCTCGATGTCCAGCCATGATACCCGTTCGGACCGTTGTTACGTGGATACCAGGAACCCCAGTCGTCGTTGGATGCCCGAATGTAATATTTGAGGAAAATCCCATCAAGTTCACCCCCGTTCTGCGACAACGACAGATTCACGTAATTCTGCTGCCCTTCGGCCGCCGTAACCGGTGCCGCCAGATTCAGTTTGTAGCCGTACAGATTCAGGTCTATAACGGCTTTAGCAGCATCCTGTGCCTTTTTCCAGCGGGCAACCCGGTCGCCACTAACGTAACCCAGCAGTTCCGGGTTGGTAAAACCGGCAATCACACTCGACTTGGCTTTAGCCGTTGGGATGTCATGCAGATCACTGGCGGCATACAGCAGTACCCGCGCTTTAAGTGCCATAGAAGCACCCATTGTGGCCCGGCCAGCGGCCATGCTCCGGCCCTTTAGCAACGCGGAGGCTGAGTCCAGATCGGTAACAATGGCGTTAACGCACTCTTCATAGGTGTTGCGGGCAACGGTGAAGTCCGGCTCACTCAATGAGTAGGGCGTTTTGATAATAGGAATGGCCCCGTAGTAGCGCAGCAACTGATTGTAGAGGTAAGCACGCATAAAGTACATCTCTCCGCGCATCCGCCCGGCCAGGTCACCGCTGTTGTCAAAGGTGGGCTTGGCGAGTTTCGACAAGGCGATGTTAGCCGACCGAATTCGGGCGTACATTTCCTGCCATTCCATCGAACTTTTAATCGTACCCAAGTTAGATGGGCTAACGTTCGCTTCGTTCACGTCCTGCTTGCCAAAGCTATACAGGGCGTTATCGGTCTGGCAATCAAAACTCATCTGATCCAGCAGGCCATCCCGAATACCGTTATACACGTCCGTCACAAACGCTTCGGAGAGGGAACGGTCGGCCCAAACAGCGTCCCCTGATACCTTGTCGAGGGGCTGGGTGTTCAGAAAATCATTGTTACAGGCTATCATCGTGGTGCCCAAAACCAGGCAAAACGACAAACACTTTGCTATATAATTCATACTTGTCTGATTAATCGGTTAGAAACTAACTGTTACGCCCGTGTTGATCACTCGCGCCTGTGGGTAATACTGTCCCGCACTATTCGTGGATTCGGGATCGTATATGCCTTTCATGGCCGGTGCGTAGGTGGCCAGATTTAAGCCGTTTACGTACACCCGCAGGTTATTAAGACCAATCTTGCTCCCGATATTACCCGGCAGGGTATAGCCCAACTCCAGGTTTTTCAGACGAACGTAGTCTGTGCTTTTCAGCCAGTAGCTCGTACCGTTGGAGAAGTACTGATTGCTGCGGTCCACTATGCGGGGGTCAACAGTGCTTGGATTATCCACCGTCCAGCGGTGATCGTAGCTGTATTGCAGGAAGTTACCAATGGTACCCGACTCCGTTTGAAGGAAGATCTGACCACCGGCTGATCCCTGGAACAGAATGCTCAGGTCGAAGTTTTTGTAGCGGACACTGGCGTTTAACCCACCCTGAAAACGAGGCTGATTGTTGCGGTCGGCCCGTACACGGTCATTGCCGTCGATTTTACCATTGCCATCGATATCTTTGAGTTTCATATCGCCGGGTCGCAGCAGGCTGGCTCCCACACCGCTATAATCAAGCTTATTGGCGTCGATGTCAGCTTGTGTAGAGAAGATACCGTCATATTGATACAGAAGCGTACCATTCGCATTGTTCGGGTTGTTCACGTCGCTTGGGATAGGCTTACCCGTTGAACGCTGCCAGTCAGGAGCACCCGGTACTTCATCCCAGAATGTAATGGTGTTTTTGGCATAGCCACCATTCACACTCACACTGTACTTAAAATCACCAGCCTGACCATTATAACCAACCCGGAATTCATAGCCTTTATTGGTCACTCTACCTATGTTGGTAGCGGGCAACGTAGCCCCTGTCGTTTGTGGAATCGAAGCACTTTGGCGCCACAGGATATTCGACCGTTTGTTCTGGAAGACATCGAATTCAAAGAAAACCTTTCCGTTCAGCAATGATCCTTCCAGACCAATGTCAGCGTTGTTGGCAACTTCCCAGGTTAACTTGGTATTCGGAACGCCATTTTCATACAGTGTTTGCGAGACCTGATTATTTATAACATAGCCCCAGTTTGAGTTGACGCGGTCGCCATAGGCATACGTTGGCAGGTAATCGTACTCCCGTAAAGCCCCGTTGAAATACACCTGGTCGTTACCCAACTGACCCCAGGATGCCCGAAGTTTCAGCGAGCTAACCGCTGGCAGGGCTTTCTTGAAGAAATCCTCTTCTGAAATACGCCAGCCCGCCGTTACACCGGGGAAGAAACCCCAACGACTGGCTGCCGGGAACATATACGAACCATCGTACCGCCACAAGAATTCGGCTAAATATTTCTCTTTGTAGTTGTATGCGGCCCGACCAAAGTAACTCATACGAGCCCGTTGCCAGATTGGTGTTCTGCTGGGATCATTGGTGGCAACCTGCTGGGAACTGCCCCCGGCAAACAACTGATCAATAGCCGTCGAGTTAAAGTACTGGCGAGAACCCTGGAATCCGTTTGAATTGGACTGCTCTTTCGTGATACCCGCCAGCAACGTAATCGCATGACTGGCACCGAAGGTATGGTCGTAGGATAGGATACCCGACAGCAGCGAGTTGAACTGGTCGTTGGTGTACTGATTGAGCGTAGATTGAGCCGGTCCTTTCTGCACGCGCTGGAGAAGGGGTTCCTTCGATGTTGGGTCGTAGGAAGTATAATCCCAGCTATACACGAACCAGGGAGTCTGCCACGTTTTTCCCTGTTGAATGTATTTATCCAGAGCCACGCTGGCGGTCAGCTTCAAGCCCGGTATCCAGGGATTGGTGATATTTAAGCTGGCATTACTTTGCAGATAATAGCGGGTATCCCGATCATACCCGGTGGCACTGGTAGTAACCAGTACGGGCTGCTGTCCATTCTCGATGTCGGGAGCCGGCAGGCCATTAGGCCAGAAAGCGGGTTTATTGGGATAACCCCGTGCCAGCATTCGGAAAATGGCTCCGGCACCCACCGTTGGGAAGAACCGATTTTCCTGGCGACCTACTACGCCCGTCACCAAATTGATGTACTTGCTGATTTTAGCGTCCAGGTTCAGGCGGAAGTCATACTGCTTATACCCCGTTGCCGAATTTTTGTAGTAGGCGTCCTGATTCTGGTAGTTGACCGACGTCAGGTACTTGATGTTTTCCGAACCACCCACCACTTGCAACGTGTGCCGCACCTGGGGCGACCACGTTTTCAGAGCCGCGCCGAACCAGTCGGTATTGGGATGCCCCCAGGGGTCCGACCCATCGTTGAATTTCTTGATATCGTCGGGCGTGAAAGCCGCCTTGGCAATGGACCCATTGTCGGGCCGGGTGTATGAACCCGTAGTATTAAAGGCTACATTGGCATCCTTCCAGTATTGGGCAGGCAGATTGTACAGGTTGATTTCATTGTTCAACTGGGCATATTCAGCAGCAGTCGCCATTTTTGGAATGACCGTTGGTTGACCAAAACCCTGGTTAAAACTGTACGATAGTTCGGGTTTACCCGTTTTACCGCGTTTGGTTGTCACCAGAATAACGCCATTGGCCGCCCGCGAACCATAGATAGCTGCCGACGCATCTTTCAGGACAGACATGCTCTCAATATCAGCCGGATTCAGCCGGTCAATACCCCCGGCCCGAGCAGGCACACCATCAATTACGATCAGGGCATCATTGTTCCCGAGCGTATTAGACCCCCGAATACGGATGGCCGCTCCGTCATAGCCCGGCTCACCACTGGCGTTTGTTGCAATAACGCCCGGCATCCGACCCGCAATGGAGTTACTCAGGTTTACGGCTGGTGATTTTATCAGATCTGTACCTTTTACCGTGGCAACAGCACCGGTTACAGTTTCTTTCTTTTGCTCACCATACCCCACAACAACAACTTCACTCAACATCTTATCATCAGAAGCCAGCGTGATGTTAACGGTGTTGCGGTTGCTAACAGCCACTTCCTGGCTGATGTAGCCGATGTATGAAAAGACCAGTGTTTCGTTGCCGCGTGCCAGATTAAGGGTATAATCGCCCTGCGCTGATGTGACTGTGCCGGTCGTTGTCCCTTTTACCACAATACTGACACCGGGCAATGACAAGCCCTGCGCATCAAGCACTTTTCCAGACACTTTCGATTGGGCAAATGCACCAATTGAGCAACACATACTCAACAGAAATAGGGAACAGAACGCGATTCGACGGGACCAAACCGCGTTTGTCGGGAAGGTTCCTTCTCGTGAGGAGATGGCCTTCGGGTGTGTACATTGTTTTTGCATAAGCTTTATTCTGTTTAACTGTAGCTAACACAGCATAAAGCCCATTACTTAGGCCTATTTACCTATCCAATTTTACTCAAAACACACTTTATTTTAACAATATTTTAATTTAATCTCTTAATAGTCATATTACCATTATGTCGCTACTATATACTGTATGTCACTATTTACGAAATCCGCCCCCAGTTGCTTGCAGTTTGTTTAATGCTGTCAAGGTGGTTCCGGATGGGTGCGTCCTATAACTGTATACCTTATGATTAACACGCTATTCGTTACGTGCTCTGGTCAAATTAATGTATATTTGAAAAACGACAGGCTATGAATCCGGTAGAGATTAAGAACACGACTGAATCGCTTCAAATCACGTTAGATAAACGATTCTTTGACGACGCGTTTCTCCGCGAAACCGTTGATTATTTCCGTATGGAATACCTTGCACAACGGATTGATTTTGACGAATCCATCGAAGATATAGGTGCAGAAATAAAACGTTCCTGGTGGCAGCGGAATAAAAGCCGGTTTATTCAGGAATGAAGTCGCCGGTAGTTATTAACACCAATATTTTCTTTTCAGCATTACGTTCGGCCCATCAAAGACTCGCCAAACCCTGTATAGAGATGATATTGAGTTTTTCGCGCCCAAGTTTATAATCGTTGAAATTTTTGAGCACAAGGAGCGTATTATCTCCAAAGCGAAAGTACCGCCCGAAGAAGTTTATGAATTTCTGGATGATATTATTCAGCGCATCAAATTTGTCAGCAATGAATTCATCTCATTAGCAAATTATACGGAGGGCCATCGCCTGTGTAAAGATGTCGATGAAAATGATACGCCTTTCATTGCATTAGCCTTAGAATTGAATGCCAGCCTGTGGTCAAAAGACGAAACCCTTAAGATTCACCTCGTAAGTTTAGGCTTCACTAACTTCTTCGACGATAACTAAACGGCTCACGAAATCCGGCCCCAGTTGCTGTCGGTTTGTTTAATGCTGTCGACGTGATTTCGGATGGGTGCGTGCTGCGGCAGCACAAGTTCGGGGTCTTCCATTAGTATAGCCTGCGCCGATTCGCGGGCGGCTGTCAGAATGGCTCCGTCTTTGGCCAGATCGGCAATCATCAAATCCATTACCCCACTTTGTTGCGTACCGGTCAGGTCGCCGGGGCCGCGCAGTTGCAGGTCTACGTCGGCAATCTCGAACCCGTTGTTGGTACGAATCATGGTTTCAAGCCGGGTGCGGGTATCGCTGCTGAGTTTATAGCCCGTCATCATCACGCAGTACGACTGG
Source organism: uncultured Spirosoma sp. (assembly GCA_964244845.1). GTDB lineage: Bacteria > Bacteroidota > Bacteroidia > Cytophagales > Spirosomataceae > Spirosoma. The sequence continues at coordinate 276,536 of CAXTKE010000003.1, read as the reverse complement.
TCGGCGCCCCGCCCTACCCGACCACGCAACTGATGCAACTGCGACAGGCCGAACCGCTCGGCGCTTTCGATGACCATCACGCTGGCATTCGGTACGTTTACGCCCACCTCGATAACCGTTGTGGCGACCATAATGTGGGTTTCCTGCTTCAGAAACCGCTTCATCTCATCATCTTTTTCGTACGGCAGCATCTTGCCGTGCAGCATCCCGATTTCGTATTTCGGTCTCGGAAAGGCCCGCTGCATACTCTCAAAACCGTCCATCAGGTCTTTGTAATCCAGCTTTTCCGATTCCTCGATGAGCGGATAAACCACATAAATCTGCCGACCGAGTTCAATCTGCTGACGCATAAACCCGAACACTTCGGCCCGGTGCTTGTCGTATTTATGCACCGTTTTGATGGGCTTTCGACCCTTTGGCAACTCATCAATGACCGATACGTCGAGGTTACCGTAGAGCGTCATGGCGAGCGTTCGCGGAATGGGCGTGGCCGTCATGACCAGAATATGGGGCGGTACGGTTTCATTTTTTCGCCACAGTTTAGCCCGCTGCGCCACGCCAAACCGGTGCTGCTCGTCGATGATGCACAGGCCGAGGTTTTTGTACTGCACCACATCTTCGAGCAGGGCATGCGTTCCAACCAGAATGTGCATTTTACCCGATTGCAGTTCGTCGTGCAGCACAACCCGGCGTTTTTTATTGGTCGAGCCGGTCAGAATACCGAGGTTCAGGCCCATCGCGTCGGCAAAGGGTTTGAGACCGTTATAATGCTGGTCGGCCAAAATTTCGGTGGGAGCCATCAGGCAGGCCTGTGCGCCGTTGCCAATGGCCATCAGACACGCAATAAACGCCACGATGGTTTTACCGCTGCCCACATCGCCCTGCAACAGCCGATTCATCTGCTTGCCGGTCAGGAAATCGGCGTAGATTTCTTTGATAACGCGCTGTTGGGCACCCGTTAACTCAAAAGGTAACAGCTCATTATAAAAATGCTTCATCAGCGATGTATCCCGGAAAATCTGCCCCGGAAACTCCTCTTTCTGAAGCAGTTTATTCTTAATCAGCCGCAATTGATTGTAAAATAGTTCTTCAAACTTCAGCCGCCGGATTGCCTGTTTCAGCCACCCTTGATTTTGGGGCAGGTGGATATTCCACATGGCTTCGCGCTTGCCAATGAGCCGGTACTGCTGCACGAGCGATTCGGGCAGGGTTTCGCGGATGTGCGGCCACGACTGTTCAAGCAATATGCGCATGGCTTTCCCGATGGCTTTGCTGTCGAGGTGGCGTTTGCGGAGTTTATCAGTGAGGTTATAGACCGGAAAAAAGCCTGGTTCATTTTCCGACGCGGAGTTACTGTTTTCGAGTTCGGGATGAACGATACTGAACTGACCGTTAAACGATTGCGGCTTTCCGTAGGCGATGTATTCGCCCTCGCGCCGGAGAATTTTCTCCATGTACGTAATGCCCTGAAACCAGACCAGACTCATGGAGCCGGTGGCGTCGGCAAAGGTAGCGACGAGTCGTTTTTTAGGGCCTTCGCCTTCCAGATACCAGTCGCGGATTCGGCCCCGCACCTGCGCCGACGGCATCGACTCCATCAGTTCGCCGATGGTGTAGTAGCGTGTCCGGTCGTCGTAGCGAAAGGGGTAATATTGAATCAGGTCGCCGTAGGTGAACAGGTTCAGCTCTTTGTTGAGCATTTCTGTCCGCTGCGGCCCCAGTCCTTTAAGGTAGAGAAGGGGTGTATCGAAAAATGTGGCTCGTTCGGTCATGCGTGAACCGGCAGATTCTTAATGTACAGAGGCCGGATTTGGTTTCGCCTGAATTGCCCCGGTTCATCCAAACCCGGCCTGAATTGACCAAAATTACACATTTCTATCGAAAATGCGATTGGCAGTACTGAGCCGGATGACGTGCGCGTTAACTCACTCGTCCACCCGCCCGATACCAAAAGCGACGCCCAGGTATAGATCCAATCCACGCGGCTGAATCCCGTTTGAACTGTTGCCGAGCAATCCCAGCAGATTATCGGTGCCAATCCAGCCCGGACCAATCCGAGCCGACGCTCCCGCCGTAAACCCTCCGTTCAGATAAGCCAGCGGAACGGCCAGACTGAGCCAGCGGGCATCATATCGGGGTGTAATGGCCAGCAGCGAAGGCTGATGAATGGCCCTTGCCTGCACCGACCGAACGTCCTGTAAATACGTCAGATTGATACCCAGCCCACCGGGCAATTGGTAGTCGGCAGAGAGGTTGAGCGAGGTAGGCAGCCCCGCCCTGAACGACTGCCGGTCGGCAGCACGACCCGTATTGAGTTTGTTCTGGATAACCTGCGCAATGGCCTGTGGGCCGTTGATGCCGTCAAAATCGCGGCCTGTGAAACGAGCCGGATTTGTACCCATATCCGTATAATTGTATTCTGGTCCGGTATACGTTAGGCCCCCAATATCCGTTACGGCCAGCCCCAGTTGAAGGGCCGGGCTGTCGGCGTCATACTGGCTAATGTAGGTAAGCCCAATATCGACGCCGATGCCTTTGCCGGGCGCCTGTGTGCTAAACAGGGTGCGGGGTGTCAGGCTTCGGTTTTGCAGAAACGTCGTGTACGCAAGCGTGGCATCTAACTTGTTCACTTCCAGAGACGCCTGATTCGGATTGTTCGGGTCAGTACCAATGCGGTAGCTCAGCCCCCGGTTGATGAGTTGCTGGGCGTTATATCCCAGCAGCAATTTACCGGTGGCTCCCAACAGAAGTTTTTGGCCATCGCCCTCCCACAGCGTTCCGGCATAGGTAAGCCCCAGTTCGGCGTAAGTATTGGTATTGGCACTAAATTTATTGTCGCTGCTCGGAATGCTGTACAACCCGCCATCGTTTAAACTCGCCCGAAACGACGACAGCAGTGGCTCCGACGCGCCAACCACCTGCCCAACGGCCCGAAACCGCGTCGTTATGGCAAGGGCACTGCGTTCGCCCGTGCGCATCAGAAACGACGGTCCCCGCACTTCGCCCGAGATCGTCCCGTTTTTCGGACGGCCATTGAGTGTTTCGCGGGTGTAGTCGGTTTCAAACCGAATCGAGCCATCGGCACTTTTGTATTGAGCCGGTACATTGCCCGTAATCAAGCGAAGCAGTGAAAACGGGGCCTGATAGCGAACGTAGTTGTTATCGACATGCCCGTTACCCGTGAAAACGTTCAGGTAAAATTTGGACGGAGAATCAGCCGCTAAAGCCGGATTGATGTAAAGCCGGTTTGTTCCGCCGTATCGGCTGGTTGAAATGCCAAGAAGATTTTGGGCAATCCCGGCTGTGGAAGCAAGAAAAAATAAGGCAAAAATGGGCAGATGCTTCATGCAGTGAATAGATGAATGAAAAAGCGTTCTTTAAAAGAACGCAAAACCGCCATCGGGGTTTACCCAATGGCGGATATATTTCGAGTAAGTGGTCAGCTATAAAACGGGCGTTCCCGCTTCCGGCTCACATCAAACGCCTTCTGCTTCCACTAATTTCACTTCGGGAACCAGACGGGTGAGTAAGTTTTCGATGCCCGCTTTGAGCGTAAGCGTCGATGAGGGGCAACCGCTGCAAGAACCCTGCAACAGCACTTTTACGGTGCCGCTCGGCTCATCGAACGAATAAAAGCTAATCGCTCCCCCATCCGACTCAACCGCCGGTTTTATATACTGGTCCAGTACGGCCTTGATCTTTTGCACAGTCTCCGAATCCATATCGACTTTTGTCGTGTTGGTATCAACAGTACGCTGAGAAAAAACAGGCTTCTGATCGCCGAAATAGTCTTTCAGGAAGAGTTTTACCTCAAACATAACCTCGTCCCAATCGGTCTCATCGTCTTTAGTGATGGTCACAAAATTGGCCGAGATAAACACCCGGCGCACAAACTCAAAGCCAAACAGTGCGACGGCCAGTGGTGATGCTTTTCCATCGAGGAGGGCGTCGCCCGGTGTGGCGTAGTCGAACGAAAGGCCGGAAGGCACAAGTTCAAAATTAACCACAAACTTCATGGAGTTCGGGTTGGGACTTCCTTCCGTGAAGATGGATACGGGACGGCTTAGCGTAGGATTCATGATCGAGAATGTTTTCTGTTTACCGGTAGTAATACAAGCGTAACAGCCCAGCCGTTTTTTTAGTTTTGTCGGGCCACAGCGGGATAAATCCCGGTGTTACTTAACATCGATTTACACCGGGTTGAAACCCGGCGCAAATGATATAGTGCAGTTAATACTGACTTGCACCAGGTTTCAACCCAGTGTAATTCATTCTACTCGGAAATCATTTCACACGCAAAAAACCCGTTCAACGGTTGTCGAACGGGTTTTTATGGAGACTATGCTTGAACTATGCGGCTACCGCTTCGGCTGGGGCAGACGCTACAGGAGCGGCCGCAACCGTCGACAGACCAGCCGGGATGATGTCTACGTACGAGCGGCTATCGCGACCCGGGCGGAATTTTACCGTGCCCGCTACCAGCGCGAACAGGGTATAATCTTTACCACAACCAACGTTTTTGCCGGGGTGGTGCTTGGTGCCGCGCTGGCGGACAATGATGTTGCCGGGAATAGCCGACTGACCACCGAACAACTTCACACCCAGCCGTTTGCTGTGCGAATCGCGGCCGTTTCTGGAACTACCTACACCTTTTTTGTGTGCCATTTTCTTTAAAGGAGTTAGTAAGTAGTAAGTGAATAAGTGGTAAGAGAACGTCATTCGTAAGCTACTTACCACCTACTACTTACAACTTATGACTTATAGAGTTATGTCTTCAATCATGAGCTTCGTCAAATACTGACGGTGGCCGTTTTTCTTTTTATACCCTTTCCGACGCTTCTTCTTGAAGATGATGACTTTTTCACCTTTCAAGTGTTCGAGGATTGTGGCGGATACCGTCGCTCCTGCGACAGTTGGGGCACCGATGCTGATGCTCCCTTCGTTGTCAACAAGGAGAACCTTCACCTTGTCGGAGGCAAGTGCAGCGTCCACATCGCCCTCTAACCGGTGGGTATAGATGAAGCGACCCTTCTGGATCTTGAATTGCTGCCCTGCGATCTCTACGATTGCGTACATGTGTTGTGTATGAAATTGGAAATGAGGGTGCAAAGGTAGGAAAAATATCGGATTTTGGATGTATGATTTCGGATTTAAATCGTCAGAATACTGTTACATCCGAAATCCGATATTTTTTCACCCTCGGCCTTTCATGAAATCGGCGGAAGCGGTTTTCAGCAGTCCGGCAAACGAGTTCATGCAAAACAAGACGCCCCGGTCGATTAATGCCCGCGCCTGATCGCCGGTGGCGGCTGTGGTGCCCGCAATCAATCCGGCTTTCCTGATTTTTTCAACAACGCCCGCAATCGTTCGCTTCACTTCGTCATGGCCGGGGCCGTCGTGGAATCCCATGCTCATGGCTAAATCGCGCGGGCCGATGACGAACCCGTCGATGCCCGCAACAGCCAGCAGATCATCCAGATTATCAATGGCTTCTTTGTCTTCAATCTGGGGCAGAATCAGCAGTTGCTCATTGGCAAAGGCCACATATTCGCCCTGATTCATGTTACCCAGCAGGTAATCGTTGGCCCGAACCGGACCGAACCCGCGTGTACCCATAGGCGGATACGTGACGGCCTGTACCAGTGCTTCGGCGTCGGCAACGGTGCTGACACCGGGCATCATAATGCCCATTACGCCCGCATCCAGAAACTGTAAAATCAACTTCGGGTCGTTGCTCCGAACGCGGGCTAAGGGTGTGATGCCGCTTAGTTCGCAGGCCCGCACAATGTCCTGTACCTGAGCGGTCGTGACGGGGCTGTGCTCTCCGTCGATCATGTAGAAATCCAGTCCCGAGAAGCCACACAGTTCGGCTACGGTCGGGTCGGTGCTATTGGACAAAACGCCCAGCACGGGCTGGCTGTTTTTGAGCCGGGTTTTAACGATGTTTTGCTTCATATTCTGGTAAAACGGCAGTATGGCCCCGGTTTACTATACTTCGTTCGTGTAAATTTCGCGAGACCAAGATACAACGGATGCCCGGATAAGTTGATTTTCTTCGGCGGGGTGCGCCGGTGGTTGTACGGATCGCCAGTGGGTGCGTTTGGGCTTGTGGCCCCGCTCTACAGATGTCATCTTTTCTGGACACCGAATCGGAAAGATGACATCTGTAGAGCGGGGCCACAAGCCCAAACGTACCCTCGCCAGCAAGCGTTTTTTCCGTTTAATAAATAGCGGCTGCCAATAACCGGGTGGGAAAATCTTAACTGACACACGATACGTAAGCTCTTAAATTTCAGTACCCTACCCACTGAATTGGCTTGCTTATGAAATCAATTACGGCTGGCACAAAAAACCTGAAACAGTATCAAACCAGGCCTAAGAAGACTGGTTTGGATACCCCTGTTGTTGCATCTGCGCCCAAATACGCCTTTACAGTACGCTTACTCCAATTACTGAGTAGTAAGGTGGGCCGGGCTTTATTAAAATTCAACCCGTTTTTTAGGGACAGACACTCTATCCGGTGAGTTTTTAGGTTGATAAGGTACTCCTGCGTTTTTACTTAAAACCTGACTGGTTTACTACGCTGACCGAATTTATACTGACTATCGTAGGCCAGACCAAGACCCACGCTGGAGAGTTTATTTTCCTCCGCGATGGCGGCATTCGGAAAAAGGGTTTTGAAGACGGCTCGTACAGCATTGACTTCGGTTGAACCGCCGGTGAGAATGACCAGTTCAATGGCTTCTTTTTTAACGCCAGCCTCCCGAAGACATTGCCGGGCCGAGGCTGCTATTTTTTCGACGTCATCCTGTATTGCCTCTTCAAAAACAGCCCGCCTGATCGCTATGAAAAAATCATCTTCGAGAAAGTCAACCGCAGCATTATAGGCTTCCTGTCCCGACAGCGCAATTTTTGCCTCTTCTGCAACCGCCAGAAGCGTATGTCCGGTTTCCTCTTCAAGCACCTTTAACAGTCGGCTGTACCGTTTTTTGTCATGTGATTGATGGAGCAACTGCCGGACTTGCATTAGTATTTTGGGCGTATACAGAAAGTTGACCTTACTCCATTCCGAAAGGTCATGATACGGCTTTAACGGCACATCCAGATTCTTCTCACCATACGTTGTCCGATACCCCAGTTCGGGCATAATGGCGGCCAGACTTAACGCTTTATCGAAATCATTGCCGCCAACCCGAATGCCGGTATTGGCTAAAATATCGGAGGAACGATCCGGTTTGTGAATGTATCGATTCGATAGCTTAATCACGGTAAAATCGGACGTTCCTCCACCCAGATCAGCCACAATGGCCAGTTTCTCACCACTTAAACGGGCTTCATGAGCAAAGGCAGCCGCAATGGGTTCAAATTGAAAGTCGATGTGTTTGAAACCAATCCGTTGCGCAATGGCCAGCAGTTCAGCCTGTGCCCGACTATCAGCCTCCGGGTCATTATCGACAAAATGAACGGGGCGGCCCATGACCACATGGTCAATTTCCTGACCAGCCACCGCATCTGCTTTGTCTTTGATGTGGGTTAAAAAAGAAGCAATGATCGTGGCGAAACTCATGGACGTGCCGTTTACGAGGGTGCCCTGTCGCATCAGCGACGTGCCCAGCACCCGCTTTAAACTCCGCATAAACCGACCTTGCTGCCGCTCGAAGAAGGAATTGACGGCCATTCTGCCATAGACCGCTTTGTTATCGACGCGCGGAAAGAAAAGGGCACTCGGAATGGTTATATGATCGTTTTCAACCGGAACTAAGCTGATTTTATCGTCAGTAGCAATGGCTACGCTTGAATTTGATGTACCAAAGTCGATTCCGCAAGAGAGTATGGGCATCCCTGTCTCAGTTTTCATCGTGCCACCGTTCGCTCAAGTCGTAAAGCGATACGACTAAATAAGAGCGGAGAACACGACTTTAATGGATAAAAGGGCGCAAAGCTAACTGAAACGCTTCATTCATGGTCAGGGAAGCGGATAAAAATAAATATCCTCTACCGGCAACGCCAACAGAGGATATGAAACCAACCTATAATGCACTTGTCATGCGTATTTTTGTAGTGGCTACTACTATGGATTAATAACCTGCGTTCTGCTTCAGAACAGCCGTTCCCTGAAGGTCAATCTGTTGTTGCGGAATCGGCATGTACTCATTTTTGTTGGCGGTGAATTTGGCCCCCGCATACGTACCGGGCAGTTTGGAACTCTCGTAAGTCAGAAACGCATTAACGGCTTTTTCGGCAATACCCCAGCGCACCAGATCGAAGAACCGGTGGCCCTCGCCCGACAGTTCGAGTTTGCGCTCGAATCGGACGGCATCGCGGGCCGTTGCCTGACTCGTCCAGGGCGTTGCATATTGACTGATGACATAGTTGGCTACCGGTTTACCATCCGTCCCTTTTACAAATACGGCCGGGTTAGCCGCCCGCGCCCGTATCTGATTAACATAGCCACGGGCTTTCTCTAAGCTACCGGCTTCAACCTCGGCTTCGGCAGCCATCAACAGCACATCGGCATACCGGATAATGTTATAATTGATGGCCGTATAGCCCGGCGTCCAGCCTGTTCCGTCCTGTAAAGTGCCTTCCTGGGATTTCGGATAGACAAACTTTTTCGGCGCAAACGGCCCGCCATACACCTGATCCCGAATCCAGTTGGCACCCGGATGGGGTCCCCAATCCAGATACGGAATCCCCCGCCGACCCACCGAGTAGTCAATGCGGGGGTCGAGCGGTCCGGCATCGGGCGTGAACGGATCGGCAGAAGACAGCCCCTGATCGGTTTTTATCTGGTTGGCTCCTGCATTATACGACCCATCGAGCAAGGGCAAACCATTGGCATTGGTACGAAACGAATTAGCCATCTCAAACGAAGGCTGAAAAAAGCCGCAGCAACTGCCCGGCCCGCCCGAGAACGGAAAGTTCAGCACGTTGTCGGGGTTGGCGTTGGCAACACTCCCGGTATTGACCGCATTCTGAATGGCAAAAATAGCTTCCGGGTTGATGCTGTTGGCGGCATTGAAGAGCGTCGTAAAATCATCGACCAGCGCGTATTTCTGCCCGCTGGCCGTTTTTCCATTGGCAATGATGAGATCGAACAACGTTTTCGCTTCAGCGTACTTCTTCTGATACAAATAGGTCTTAGCCAGATACGATGCGGCTGCCCACTTATTGGCCCGCCCGTTGGCGTCCTGCGTTTCGGGCAGATTATCGTAGGCATATTTAAAATCCGCTTCAATCTTCGGCCATAGATCCGCTTCGTTGGTCACCTTCGTCACGCCCGTGCTGTAATCGAGTGTTTCATCGACATAAGGCGTGTTGTTATACGTCCGTTTTAGCTCGAAGTAATAATGACCCCGCAGAAAACGGGCCTGCGCCCCCAGATTGGTGGCAATGGCTGGTGTGACATCGGGGCCGGGTGCTTTCAATACGCGCAACACCGTATTGGCCCGGCTGATGCCTTCGTACATGGCCCGGTATTTATCGTTAATCGGACCCGCCGACGGAATAACCGTGAAATTCTGGATAAACACAGCGGTACTTTGGTCACCTGCGTTGGAGCCTTTGTTGGCATCGCCCCCCGTTACCGACCCCCACAGCCAGTTGAAACTGGAACCGAACCAGCCATAATCCCGCCCGTTCAGTTCCGCATAGGCACCAATCAGCGTCGACTGTAGCCCCGCGTTGCTGGTAATCTCGTCGCTGCTGAGCGTTCCCGTGGGTGGCTGGTCCAGAAAACTATCCTTACAGGCAACCCCAACGGCAACCAGCAGCAGCGAAGCAAACCCGATTGTCAGTCTCTTTTTATATGTTGTTTTCATGTCGATTGTAGCGTTAAAGCCAGCGATGTTTGTTCATCACCGGCAGGTAGAAAAACCAATCAAAAGGTGAAGCCAATGCCCGCATTGAAGCCGCGCGTTACCGGATAGTTACCGATGTCAATCCCGAAATTGGTATCCGCCGTGCCGCCCACACCCGGATCAAGGCCTTTGTACTTGCTGATCGTAAACAGGTTAGTGGTCTGCACGAATATCCGCAGTCGCTGGATATGGGCCTTGTCTAACAACGAAGGCGGCAGGGTGTAGCCCAGAGTCAGATTCTGTAGCCGCAGGTAGGAGCCGTTCTCCACATAAAATGAGTTCGATTGGGTGTTGGTGCTGAAATTTGAGGTGTTCTCAAAAATGGGCTGGTCGGTATTGGTGTTCTGGGGTGTCCAGGAATTCAGCACCCGCGCACTAACGGCCTGCCCCGTAAAGGAGGGGTAGAAGTCGATGTACCACTTCGAGAAATTATAGATTTTCCCGCCCAGCGAAGTGTACGCATACGTACTCATATCAAAGCCTTTGTAGCGGAGCGTAAACGTTAAGCCACCCGTAAATTTGGGCACCGGGCTTCCTAAATAGGTCCGGTCTGCCGCGTCGATTTTCTTATCGCCATTTACATCAGCATAGCGGAAACGACCCGGCCCGGCCCCGTCCTGCGTGGGCGCAGCGGCAACTTCTTCTTTGGAGTTGAACAGGCCGAGCACCTTGTAGCCATAAAAGGCAGCAATGGGCAGGTCGGGCTGAATCTGGATGGGGCTGATGTTGCGGAAGTTAGCGGGCTGAAAGTTCGATACGCCCGGTGCCAGTGCCTGCACTACATTCGAGAGAAAACTCCCATTCACGATGACCTCATAGCGCAGATCGCGGCTGATCGTACCCCGGTTAGTGAGTTGCAGGTCGATGCCCTGATTACGCATTTTGGCAATGTTGACGGCTGGCGCATTGGCATTGTCGCCCACCACGGCGGGCAGCGGCACCTGAAAAAGCAGGTCACGCGTGTCTTTGCGCCAGATGTCGAACTGCACATCCAATTTGCCGTTGAACAGGGAAGCGTCCAGGCCAATATCGGTCGTTACAGCCGTTTCCCAGCGGGCGTCGGGGTTGCCAATCTGACTGCGGGCAAAGCCAGACGCTACGCTGTTCTTGGTGGTAGCGATGTCGTAACTGCGGTTAATGCTTTGGGTGTAGAGGTTAAATTGGTTGTTGGGGTCCACATTGTTGGAGTTGCCCATCGTGCCATAGCCCGCGTGCAGTCGCAGGTACGAAATACCCGGTACATTCTTCAGAAATGACTCGTTGGAGATGGTCCAGCCCGCCGAGACAGCCGGAAAAACGCCATAGCGGCTATTGGCACCGAACCGCGACGACCCATCCCGCCGAACCACGCCCGTCAGCGTATATTTGTCATTATAAGTATACTGTAGCCTGCCGAACAACGAATAGAAGTTGATGCCTAACCCATAATTACCACCCAATTGCCGCCCCGTACCCGATGTCGAACTGAGCGTAACATAGTTCGGATTGGTGGAGAAGGGGTTGATACCAGACCCGGTGGCATTCCGGCCCGATCCTGTGTTTAAGGCTTCCTGTCCGGCCAGCACATCGACACTGTGCAGCCCGAACTGCCGTTTATAATTGGCCGTATTGCTTAGCGTCCAGTTCAGGCTGTAGCCATAATTTTCCGTATAGCTGAAGGTGCTGTTGTTCTGGGCCGTTTCGTAGGTGGCCCGGTTGTAGGCATTGGAGAAAAAGTTACCATACTGACCACCCAGGCTGCTTCGCAGGGTAAGGCCCGGAATGGGGTCATATTCCAGATAAACGTTACCAAACGCACTGGCCAGAAAGCTTCTGTTATTGCGGATGCCATCGAGCGTAGCCACTGGGTTCTGTGAGCCGTTGAAGCCTTTGGCCGCCGTACCGGCATACCCGCCAAATTCGTCGTAAATCGGAATGATGGGGTTAATCTGGAACGCCTGTAAAATAACATTCTCGTCCTGGGGTGTGCTCTGGCCGTTGGTGTTACCGACCTGCCCCAGTTGCTGCCGGTAGGTGAGCTGAAGGTTTTGGCCCAGCCGCAGGTTTTTCAGCAGGTCAAACTCCGAATTGACCCGAAAGGTGTACCGGTTGAACTGATTGTACTTAAGCACTCCCGCCTGATTCTGCGCACTAAAGCCAAAATAAAAGCGACTGTGTTCAGACCCGCCCGAAATGCCCAGCGTGTTGCGGGCTAAGGGTGCGTTGCGCGTAACAGCCCCGTACCAGTCGGTGCCGTCGCCCACTTTGTTGGCCCGCACGACCTGATAAATAGGGCCAGCCGCCGGGTTGATATTATACAGGGCTTTAGCCGCCACCAAATCAATCGTTCCCACCACGCCCGGCGTACCGCCTACGTTGAGGTAATCGGGCAGCACCGGCGTTTGACCGGCTCCATACTGACCGCCCCCCAGCCCCGTAAAGCTGTCGGGGCCAACCGTGCCACCGGCCTCGAAAATATCGTTTCGGCGAGACTGCCACGTCCAGTCGGCCTGTTGCTGGGGGTTGAGCATTTTCTGGCCATGTCCGGGTGTGGTGATACCAAACAGACCGTCGTAGGTGACCGTTAGTTTACCCGCTTTTCTGTTGCCCCGTTTCGTTGTAATCACAATGACCCCACCCGCTGCCCGGGCACCGTAGATCGATGCGGTAGCCGCATCTTTAAGCACCGTTGTCGATTCGATATCATCGGGGCTAAGAAAATTGATGCCGTTGAACTGGTCGCTGACGGGCACCCCATCCACCACATACAGCGGCTGATTGTTGCCGAACGAGCCAAAGCCCCGAATCCGCACAATGCTGTTGGTGCCGGGTTGCCCGCTCGAAATGACCGTGACGCCCGACACGCGCCCCTGAAATACCTGTTCTACGTTACCGGTAGGTGTTGCGGTGATATCGCGGGCTTTCACCGTCGAAACGGCCCCCGTATTGTCTTTGCGGCTATCGGTCGTGTACCCCGTTACGATCACTTCGTTCAGAGCCGTGGCGTCGTCTTCGAGGGTCACATTAATGGTTGAGCGGTTTCCAACGGGTACTTCCTGCGTTTTAGTGCCAATCGATGAAATCACCAGCACGGGATTTGCCCCCCGAACGGCGATGGAAAACGTACCGGCGGCATCGGTGGAGGTACCCGTTGCGGTTCCTTTCAGCAAGACGTTGGCGCCGGGAATGGGGCCGTCCGGCCCAGACACCTTACCCGTTACCCGGCTATCCTGTGCCTGTGCATTCAGGCTCCAGAGCAGCAGACCCGTTCCGATCAGGATAGTCTGCCAAAACCTGTACATTGTTGCTTTCATAAAAGTTAATTGGTTAAAGGTGAAGCCTTACAGATCAAAATCAGCACTTATTCGTCAATACGCTACATGTAAATACAATCTGTTTTAAGTTAAAAATTTTATTATAATAAGTCATACAAAAAAGACAATAAAAATTTGCCTGTCAATTTTTTACCGTTGTTTTTTTATAGCTTATTATAATAAATAACGTCGGAGTTACAGATTGTCTTTACCGGTCAGTTCATAAAACGGGGACGGCTGGCCCTGCTGACCTACTTTTATGTACCGGCGACTCAGTATGGGCTTCGCCGTCGGCTGGCCTTCGGGTCTGAATTCGGCCAGCAACAGATAGCCATCGGCCTGCGCAGGGAGCTTTAATGTGACTGGCAGTTCTTTTTGGCCGTAGGCCGGTATATCAATGCCAAGCTGTTTCTTCTGCACTTCTTTCCCCCGCGAATTCAGCAGCCGAACCGTTACCTGTCCCTTTGTGGCTACGCTGTTGTCCGTAACACCCATGAGATCGAACGCGAGCGTTGAGCCGGGCGCATGGGACGAAACGTTCTTCATGTAGCGTTCATCGGTCAGGTTGATAAACACCGCCGTTGGCGCAAAGCAATGCCGAAGCCAGTTAAAAATAGGGGCCGGACGCAGTTCGGCAATCGGGCCGGTAAAATCGTCGCCGGTGAAGCCGTAATTGTTGGTCAGGTAACAGAAATGCAGGATGCCCGCCAGCGACCGCTCGGCCCGCAGCCACTCGGTTTCTAACTGGAGCCAATAGGCCTGCAATTCCTGACGCTGGGCGTTTGTGGCACTGGGGCCGAGGTAATAATCGTAGTTCCTGACGGTGAGTTTGGAGGGGGTTCCGTCGCGCCAGAGCCACATCCAGCCGTATTCGTTCACTAATTGCGGCACCGTACTGGTGCGGAACGTGGCCTGCCACTCGCCTGCCGGGTGATCCAGTTTCCCCAGTGGATAGGGATTTTTATCGCGGAAGGCCGCATAGTTTTCGACGGTAGAAATGGTGACGTAGGGGTGTGGCTCATCCATGTCGTCTAAATCACCCAGGTCTTTCGTGGTCTGATAACCGGAATCCCAGATGCGGGTAGGGTCCAGCTTTTTCAGTTCGGGAATCAGATGCAGGCCAATATAGGTATCCCAGTTTTCGTTGATAGCATCCCAGATCACGATGCTGGGGTGGTTCCCGTCGGTCCAGACCCAGTTGGTATATTCCTGCCGAATCTGGTCATCCCAGCCGTGATTTTGCCAATACATCCACTCATTTTGGAGCATCAGCCCATTTTCATCGGCAATATCATACCAGAAATCCGGCACCAATCCCACGCAGATTCGCATGGCGTTCCAATGCGCCTGTTTGGGCAGTTCGGCCAGCAGTTTCGTGACCCAGGCCCGATCCCAGGGCAGAGCGCGGCATTCGGGGTCTTCAAAAAAACGGTGCAACGTAATGTTCGAGCCGCGCAGAATAATCCGTTTGCCGTTGAGCGTGTACTGTTTTCCCTGTTTGCCAAACTCGCGCATTCCGAACCGTTTGATGGCTTCGTCGCTGGGCTTGCTTTTATCCGACAACCGCACGGTAGCGGTGTACAGAAACGGGTCGTCGGGCGTCCAGAGGTGGGCATCGCTTATCGGAATGTCGATGGCTAACTCCGTCAGGTTATCGCCTTTAACCGAGAGCGTGCGCCGGGCACTGGCTATTTTCCGGCCCGATTTGGCTTCGCTGATGTCAACCACTACGGTGCAGGTATCGTACATCGACACGCCGTATAGCAACTGGGAGGGATAAAAGCTGCGAATGAGGAGTTTGGCCGTTACCTTTTTCTGCGCCAGATTCGGCAGCATCAGCATTCGGTTAACGCGGAATTTTTGGGTAAACGTAATGAATACATCGTCCCAGATGCCGGGCAGGTATTGAATCTTTTCCTTGTCGGTTCCGCCAGCCGCCTGACTCGGCAGCCACGCCCGGTCGCCCACCTGAATGAGCACTTCGTTTTCCTGACCGGCTTTCAGGTATTTTGTAATTGGGAACTCGATAGGCGTAAAACACTCCATCGAGGAGCCAACCTCCATCCCGTTGATGAACAACCGCGTTACGTACTGACTTTTGCGAATCGTAAGGACAGCCTGCGCCTGTTCCTGTTGCTTTGAAACGGTAAACGTCCGGCGGTACCAACTGTATTTGGGCGTATAATTCTGGTTTTCGACATTGTGCTGCTCCACGAAAGCCACCCCTTCGGGCTTACGGAAAAACACATCATAATCCACAATTTTAGGCTCGGCAAGGTGAATCAGGCCCGGCACCGGAATGGTTCGGGTGAAGCGGGCAGGCGGAAAAGCTTTCTCGGTCTGGTCAAATTGCCAGGTGCCGTTTAACATCAGGGTGTCGCGTACAGGACCGGCCACAGCCTGAAGGGTTAGTAAAAGCAGACAGAGAATGAGTAGTGGTTGTTTACGCATGATTTTTCAGATTAACCTTATTTATTTTGGGTGATTAGGTTGTCTTTGCCGGAGCGGGGTAAACGGCCTTCCCCCTTATTTCGAGTTAAGCGGCCAGTGCCGTAAGAGTGGGAACTTACCCCCGATACCGTCGCTGTACCTGCCCGGTCACATTCGTTACCAGATGGAGCATACGGCCCGCCAGCGGCTGTGCTGCCCGTTCGGCCCCGCTCAACGCCAGCCGGGAGGTGGTGATAAAAAGTTCGTTCAGGTCTTTGCCGCCAAAGCAGCAACTTGTCGGGTGCGTTACGGGCAACGCAATGGTTTCCAGCGGCTTGCCCGACGCATCGAACCGGCGGATACAGCCGCCACTCCACATGGCTACCCAAAATCCGCCCGTTGTATCGGCCGTCATGCCGTCGGGAAACTCATCGTCGTTGAAGCGGATAAACGTCCTCCGATTGGCGATATGCCCCGACGAACGATCATAGTCGTAGGCGTAGATAACATGGTCGCCGGTGTCGGTCAGAAAAAACGTTTTCTCATCGAGGCTCCAGTTCATGCCATTGGGTATGTATAAATTCTGTTCGAGTCTTGTCAGATTCCGCTCCGTATCCAGACTGTATAGATTGCCGATGTTCTGACTGCCATCAACGACCATCGTACCGGCCAGAAACCGCCCGGCCGGATCAACGGCTCCATCGTTGAAGCGCGTTGGGGCCACATCAGACTGACTCGTTTCGGGGCGGTGCAGCCAGGTCAGCTCATTCGTTGTTTCATTGTACAGTGCAAAGCCATCCCCGAGAGCCATCACAAAGCCGCCCTGCTCGCGCAGGGCCAGTACGCCCAGCGGTTTTCCCATCGACCGTTTAACAACGGATTCGGTGGGCGGGTCAGCCGATCCAGGCCGGACGGTAAAAAACAGGCCCTGCAACAAATCAACCCAGTACAGGGTTTGCGAGACCGGGTCCCAGAGCGGCCCTTCGCCGTGTTCGGCAACGACATCAAAACGTGGTGTTACGGTATGCATCAGCAAGGTAGGTTAGGTCGTAGCCAGCATCGTTTCTAATTCTTCGAGCGATTTGCCTTTGGTTTCGGGAACAAAGACCCACACAAACCCGAACCCAAGCAAATTGATACCGGCATAAATCAGGAAGGTATAGCCTCCGTCGAGTCGCGCCAGCAGTACCGGAAAGGTGTAGGATACCAGAAAGTTGGCAACCCACAGGGCGAGCGTAGCCACCGAAACGGCCAGACCACGAATCTGATTGGGGTAAATCTCCGAGATAAGTACCCAGGTAACAGGGCCGGACGAAACGGCGAAGGCGGCAATAAATCCCAGAATAAAGAGCAGCACACCGTAGCCTTCGAGCTTTCCGGCGAAGAACAGACCCGATAGCAACAGCAGAAAAACACCCATGCTGATAAAACCGCCCTTCAGCAACGGTCGCCGACCGGCCCGGTCGATGGTCACCATCGCAACTAATGTGAACACCAGATTGACCAGCCCAACGGCAATGGTTTGGAGGAGAGCAACGGACTCCCCCGCCCCGGCTTTCTCGAAGATGACCGGCGCGTAGTATAAAATGGCGTTGATGCCGGTTGCCTGCTGCAACACGGCCAGGACGACGCCAATCAGCAATAGCCGTTTGTAGCGGGTATCAAACAACTCGCTGAAACGACCCGACGACGTTTGATGAAATGACTGCTCGATCTGCGCCAGTTCGATGTTGGCTTCTGGCGCAGAAACCACACGGTTCAGGGCGGCTAAGGCTTCGGCCCGGCGGCCTCTGCCCAGCAGCCAGCGTGGGCTTTCGGGAACAAAGACCAGGCAGATCAAAAATAAAGTCGCGGGTACGGCTCCCACGCCCAGCATCCACCTCCAGTTGTCGGCCCCGGTATTGACCAAGAAATAATTGGAGAAGAAAGCCAGCAGAATGCCAATGACCAAGGCCAACTGATTGACCGATACCAGGCGGCCCCGGTCGGCGGGGGGAGCCAGTTCGGCAATGTACACCGGCGACAGGGCCGAAGCGGCCCCAACGGCCACGCCCCCCAGCATTCGGAAGGCGATGAAAACAGTGAATGTATCGGCTAAAGCACTGCCCAACGCCCCGGCAAAAAACAGCACGGCCGTCACCATCAGCATCTTTTTTCGGCCGATCCGTTCGCTCGGTCCACCGGCTAACTGCGTCCCGATGCCGCAACCCACCAGCACACAGCTTACGGCCCAGCCCAACCCAAAATCATCCAGCGCAAAAACCGGTTTGATGAACGGCGTAACGCCGGCAATAACGGCCGTGTCGAACCCGAACAGCAATCCGCCACAGGCAGCGACGAGACTGATGAACAGCGCGTTAGCTTTCATACGTCGATTCGTTTACACTGCCCGGCACCGCAATACCCAAACCACCATCAATCCGAATGGCCTGGCCCGTAATGAACGCGGCTTTGTCGCCACATAAAAACACAATCAGTTCGCCCACCTCCTGGGGCCTGGCAATGCGTTGCAGCGGGTGCATCCAGATACTTTCCCGATGCACCGCTTCAGGGTCGTCGGCGGTGGCCCAGGCATTGCGGGCCATCGGCGTATCGACGGTGCCGGGGCATACGGCAATGGTGCGGATATGGGGGGCAAAATCAATGGCTAAACTGCGGGTGAGACCCAGCAGGGCGGTTTTTGCCGTTGTATAATGGACCATGTTGGCCGAACTGATAAACGATTGCGCACTCGCCACGTTGATGATTACCCCCCCGTTCTGTTGCTGGATCATCGGAATAGCATATTTAGCGCACAGAAACGCGGCTTTCAGGTTCGTGTTCATCACCTGATCCCACTCGGCTTCGGCGCAGGTTGTGGCCGTTGCATAGCGGATAATGCCGGCATTGTTGACGAGGTAATCCAGCCGGCCAAAATGAGCCGCGCCCGTTTGAACAGCCTGCCGGATCGCTTCGGCATTCGTCACATCAGCGTTCAGATACAAGGCATGGGGCTGTAGTCGTTCCTGCACCTCGCGGCCCGCTTCCTGGTCGGTATCCACCAGGATGACGTCAACGCCTTCGCGAACGAAAATCTCGGCGGTAGCCCGGCCAATTCCCTTTGCGCCCCCCGTAATCAGGGCAACTTTACGTTCTGTCTGCATCATTACCAGTTTGTTAATGTGCCGTCTGTCAGCCGATTGACGGGCAGGTAGGCGCGTTGATAGGGATAGTTAGCCGCCAATTCTTCGTTGAAGTCCACGCCCAGACCGGGTTTGTCGGTTACGTACAGATAGCCGTCCTCGAAATAATAATCGTGCGGAAACACCTCGTTCGTGAGGTCGTTGTGGCGCATATGTTCCTGAATCCCGAAGTTGTGAATAGCCGTATCGACGTGCAGAGCCGCAGCCAGGCAAATGGGCGACATATCGGTAGCTCCGTGACACCCCATTCGGACATGATACACATCGGCCATTGCCGCAATCTTGAGCAGAGGTGTCAATCCGCCCCCGTGCGAGACCGTTATACGCAGGTAATCGATCAGTTGTTCGGTCAAGAGCGTGGTGCAGTCATAAATCGAGTTAAATACTTCGCCTACGGCCAGTGGCGTGGTGGTGTGTTGCCGAATGTGCCGAAAACCTTCCTGGAGTTCGCCCGTTACGGTATCTTCGAGCCAGAACAGATGAAACGGTTCGAGTTCTTTTCCGAGCCGGGCGGCTTCGTTGGGCGTCAGGCGGTGGTGCGCGTCGTGCAGCAGATGCAGGCCCTCGCCAAACCGGGCGCGAACCTCCGCAAACAGTTTCGGCACGAAATTCAGGTATTTGGCGGTGTCCCAGACTTCTTCGGTGGGCAAACCGCCCCGGATGGCGGGTTCGTAGGCTTCTTTGGTCGTTGACACCCCATATACAGAATCAAGACCCGGCACCCCGCTCTGCACCCGTATGGCCCGGTAGCCACGTTCCACTTCCTGCGCTACTTTTTCGAGCGTATCGCCGATGGTGGTTCCGTTGGCATGGGTGTAAGCCAGAATTTTGTGTCGGCTCCGCCCGCCTATCAGGTTATAAACGGGCGTGTTGAGGGCTTTGCCTTTAATATCCCACAGTGCCATATCAATAGCTCCGATGGCCGCCATCGTAACCGGGCCGCGTCGCCAGTAGGGACTGCGGTAGCTGTATTGCCAGATGTCTTCGGTGTTGAACGGGTTACGGCCAATCAGGCAGGGCAGCAGGTGGTCTTCGAGGTAGGCTACTACGGCCAGTTCGCGCCCGTTGAGGGTAGCGTCGCCAATTCCATAGACTCCCTCGTCGGTATGGATTACGACGGTAACGAAATTTCGGCCCGGTGAGCAGACGACGACTTTTGCGCTCTGGATGATCACATTAGTTAGCGAAAGAGTGAACAATGGGCAGGTAAAACCAAGTAGGCTTATTCCTATAAAAAATTAGGTTCTGCCCAACAAAAGTACAAGTTGCTATTAGGGAAGTACTTCACCATTTTTTTCCTATTATTCTACTATTTTAGCAACAAGTTGACAATCTGACCTCTGTTTCCAATAATATACCGGACATATCATGCATGAACCTTTATTCCAGCGCATCCATCTGGCGGAGAATCAATCTTACAATGTGATTAAAGTTGACCGGTCGTTTTTTGTCGTACCCTGGCACGTACATCCCGAAATCGAGATCATGCTGGTGATGGAGGGCGAGGGCACCCGTTTCGTGGGCGACAGTATTGAGCGGTTTGAAGCAGGCGATTTGGTCATGGTTGGCACGGGTCTCTCCCATGTCTGGAAGAATAGTGCCCGCCATTATGAGGCAGAAACGAATCTGCGGGCAAAAGCACGGGTCATTCTGTTTCGGGAGGATTGTTTCGGCTCAGCCTTCTTTCATACACCGGAGATGCAGCCCATTCAGGCACTGTTCGAGCGTGCCCATCGGGGCATCGTCTTTCATGGTAAAACGATGCAGATGGTAGGCAGTAAAATCGTACAGGCATACGCGCAACAGGGCGTCAGGCGGTTTCTTACCTTCGTCGATATTCTGCATGAGCTGGCGATGAGCCAGGAATTCAGGCTGCTCTCCAGTATTGGCTACAGCCAGGCGATGCAGGCGGGGGATATGCTACGGCTCAATAAAGTGCTGGATTACCTGATGAGCGAGTTTCGTAGTCCAATCCGGCTAAACGACATTGCATCGCTGGCCAATATGGCACCCACGGCCTTTTGCCGGTATTTCAAAAGCCGGACAAACAAGACCGTTATTGGCTTTGTCAACGAGTTACGCATCGGCTACGCCCATAAATTACTTATCGAAACACCTCAGCCCATCAGTGATATTGCCGATGCCTGCGGTTTTACCAATGTATCCAACTTTTACCGGCAGTTCCAGCTTATCACCCAGCGATCCCCTCTGCAATACCGGCGGGAGCATGAAGCAAAGTCCATTAAGAAATAAGACAGCCTGTTGCCGTTGGGACGTTCGCGCAGAGCCGTGCCACGGTTACTATATCAGTTCCTATTAACCGTGGCACGGCTCTGCGCGAACGTCCTACCCGTACATATATTTATATTTTTGGTATCATTAAGTCCTTTTTATGCTACCGATAGATAAATATAAATAACGCTTAATATCCTCAATTTACCAATCAGTAATAAATAGGGTTTATTTACGAACCATCTGATTACTACGCTCTTGCCATACCAATACCGGTTATGAATGCCTGGCCTCTCCCCAAAAAGGCATCGGTACCTCAGACTAAGCGAGCAGCGTTTGTAGATACGCAGCAATAGCTGCCCATTTCGTTTACCCGTCGCCAACACCCGTTTACTACCCGTTTTCTGCCCTGTTTCGGGAAACACACTGCTGCACCCACTACCGGTACGCTATGAAGAATATTGTCCTCGATGCCGTTAATGAGGCAAGTCCGGCATCGCAGTCGTATGTCCAGTTTGTTCAAACGATACAAACGTATTGTACATGGATATCGGAGCAGTCCATTTCGAATGCCACCCTCAGTAACGCGCAGAACTCGTGGAATGACCTGATTAGCTTTGTCGAGAGTATCAAAGGTGTTGCCTACACCGTATCTGCCGCCTGCGCCGTAAATCAGGTAAAAACCCGGCACGCTTGCTATAAATGCGTTGTGCATTCGTTGACTTTATAACTCAGTCGGGCAGCTACTCAATGCGTTCAATAACGACCGCATAGCCCTGTCCTACGCCAACACACATGGTCGCTAATCCGTACCGCTTCTGTTGATGCTGTAGCTCCAGAGCCAGCGTTTGCAGCAGCCGCGTTCCAGACATGCCCAGCGGATGGCCCAGCGCAATGGCACCACCGTTTGGGTTGATGCGGGGGTCATTATCATCCATGCCGAGTTGCCGGATACAGGCCAGCGACTGGGCGGCAAAGGCTTCGTTGAGTTCAATCACGTCGATGTCGTCCAGCCGCAAACCGGCTTTTTGCAGTACTTTTTGCGTGGCCGGAACGGGTCCAATGCCCATAATGCGCGGCTCTACGCCCACAACGGCGGAGGCTACAATCCTTGCTCTGGGTGTTAACTGGAAGCGATGTATAGCCGCTTCACTGGCGATTACCATCGCAGCCGCGCCGTCATTCAACCCGGCGGAGTTGCCCGCCGTTACGCTCCCGTCTTTTTTAAAAGCTGGCTTCAGGCTGGCCAGTACATCCAGCGACGTTTGCGGTTTCACGAATTCGTCGGTCTCAAAAACCGTAGCAGGACCTTTCTTTGCCGGAATTTCTACGCCGATAATTTCCCCGACAAACCGCCCGGATTGTTGCGCGTTCGTGGCTTTTTGCTGGGAATTATACGCAAATAAATCCTGATCCTCCCGGCTGATGTGGTACAGTTCGGCCAGATTCTCAGCCGTTATTCCCATCGCATCCGTGCCATACAGGGCCTGCATTTTAGGGTTGATAAACCGCCATCCAAAGCTGGAATCGAACAACTGAACATCGCTGCCGAACGGTTTAGCGGATTTTGACATGACCCACGGGCCACGCGTCATGTGTTCCATACCACCGGCAATAAACAAGTCGCCATCGCCCGCTTTGATGGCCCGATTGGCATGAATGACAGCCGACATACCCGACGAACAGAGCCGGTTAACCGTTTCGCCAGGGACCGACGGGGGCAAACCAGCCAGCAACAGTGCCATCCGGGCTACGTTCCGGTTGTCTTCGCCCGCCTGATTATGGCATCCCAGTATCACATCGTCGATGGCGTCGGGCGGCAGCGAAGGGTTTCGTTTCAGTAATTCGATAATGGGCAGCGCGGCCAGGTCGTCGGCCCGCACAGGTGAAAGGCGGCCCCCGAAACTGCCAATCGGGGTGCGGATGGCATCAATGATGTATGCGTTCATAAATTAAAGAGTGAAAGAGCGAATGAGTGAAAGAGTGGCTGACGCGTCAGCAAATTTCGCGTTAGCCACTCTTTGGCTCTTTCACTCTTTCGCTCTTTAAAAACTTCGCACTGGTCTTCGCCCGTACATCGGCCAGCGTAGCCCCCGGCATCAGTTCCAGCAAGGTTAACTGACCGTCGGGGTAAGCAAACACGGCTAAATCGGTGATAATCATGTCCACAACGCCCGTTGCCGTTAAGGGTAGAGTACATTGCGGAACAATTTTGGATGAGCCGTCGGGGTTGACGTGCGTCATGGTAATAATCAGCCGTTTGGCTCCCTTCGCTAAATCCATTGCGCCCCCAACGCCTAACAACGGTTTTCCGGGAACGGCCCAGTTCGCTAAGTTGGCCGCTTCGTCTACCTCCAGACCACCCATAATCGCAACGTCGACGTGCCCGCCCCGAATCATGGCAAACGAATCGGCACTGTCGAAATAGCTGCTACCGGCTAAGGCCGTAACCGGAATTTTACCGGCATTGACCGGGTAATCCATCGCTCCTCCCCCATCGACAGGCACCGGGCCAACGCCCAGCATCCCATTTTCGGTATGCAGAATAATGCCCTGTTCCTCTGAAATAAGGTCGGCCACTAAGGTCGGAATGCCAATGCCCAGGTTAACCACATCGCCCTTTTTCAGCTCGGCTAACGCCCGCCGGGCCATGTTCATCCGCACCGCGTCCACCTTCTTTGACGCCGACACCGAAGCCGAACTACCCAAATCGTCCAGCGTGAGGGTCGCCTGCACCAAATAATCGACGAAGCAGCCGGGCGTATGAACGGCTTCCGGCGCAATCTGTCCAACCGGAACAATTTCTTCGACTTCGGCAATGACCAGGTCGGCGGCTGTAGCCATCGCCTTATTGAAGTTGTTCTCCGTCATGCGGTATTGCAGATTGCCCGCCGTGTCGGCTCGCCAGGCCCGCACAAAAGCCACATTTCCCCGAATGCTTTTGATGAACACCTGCTCAACGCCATCAATTTCCTTTGTTTCACGACCCTGAGCCAGTGAAGTGCCCGCCGATGTGGGCGTATAAAACCCACCAATGCCGGCCCCGCCCGCCCGAATCGCTTCGGCAAGCGTGCCCTGTGGCAAGAGTTCATAGTTGACCTGTCCATTCTGAGCGGCTTTCACCGCATCGGGATTGGAGGTGAAGAAGGACCCGATCATTTTTTTGATTTGCCCGTTTCGCAGCAGGCGTCCCCCGCCCAGGCCCAGTTCGCCCGTGTTATTGCCCACAAACGTGAGGTTTTTGGTACCGGCTTCGGCCAGCGCGTGCATCAGATGAACGGGGTTGCCGGTCATGCCGAAGCCGCCCTGCAAGAGGGTATCGCCGTCTTTAACAAGCGCAGCCGCTTCATTTACAGTAAGTTGAGGTACTTTTTTCATCCGAAAATCAATAATGCAGTCCTTCGTTGTCCTTGAATAAAGCGTAGCCGGGTCCTTCCAGATAGCCCGGTACGTCGGTCTTCTGGGTTTGTACAGCGGCTTCTGATACGGGTGTTGTAAACGGCATTTTGCCGGTCGGACTAACTTTGCCCGTCACAATGTCCAGCAGGGCGTCGGTGGTGGTGCCAAACGTAGCGATTACACCTTTAATCCGCCCTTGAGTCGTGGCATTATATACCTCGTCAATGACCCAGGGGTTGGTGTAGTTAATCGCCAGAATGGTCGGTTTTTTGGCCGTAAGCGCGTTGATGTAGTCAACATCGACCTGATTTTTTGACAGCGACAGGTAAATCGGCGACCCATCGGACGCAAACAGCGACTTACTGCCGGGCGTAATCCAGAGCAGCACGACGTCGGCTTCTTCGGGGGTTTTCACAAAGTCCAGGTTGTGTTTTTTTGCCTCGTCGGCATACACCTTACTGGCACTCGCTGCCGGATTAGGGGTAGCCGCCGGACTGGGTCCGGCGGGAATTTGTTTGTAATAGGATTCAAAATAGACCTTCGTTTTGGGCTTTAGCGGCAGCGTTTTGGTCTCGTTGCGAAGCAGCACAATGGATTTACGCATGGCTACGTCGGCCCGCGCCTGAAACTGGGCACTGCCCACAATCCGCTCGGCGGCATCCTCGTCTACGTAGGGGTTTTCAAACAGGCCGAGGTCGAATTTTTCCAGCAGCAGCCGTAGTACCGAATCGTCAATCAGTTTCGGGTCAACGGTCCCGCTGCGTACGGTTTCGAGGAGTTTAGCGGGGTCGGCAGTGCCCGAATACAGGTTTACCCCTGCTTCGAGAGTGCGTTTGTAGCGTTCGGTAATGCTCAGATTCTCCGCGCCCCAGGGCATCATTTCGATGGGTCCCGTATCGGAGTTGATGATGCCCGTAAAGCCCAGTTCATTCCGCAGCAAGCCCTGAATCACGCCCTTGTTGTAGGCATAGGCAATCTTTTCGTATTTGGTATCCAACGGCAGCGAGTAGTAGGGCATAATGGCCGACGTACCCGCCTTTATCGCGGCTTTAAACGGAATCAAATTGTTTGTAAACATGCCGCCTTCAAACCGCTCGGTTTTCCCCCACTCGAAGTGTGGGTCCTGCCCCCCTTCACCCGCACCACCGCCCGGAAAATGTTTGATGGTGAGTGCCACCGATGCCGGGTTCAGTTTTGGTCCCTGAAAGCCCAGCACGATTTCGGTCATCATCCGGGCTACCCAATCGGCATTTTCGCCAAATGTGCCTTCAATGCGCTGCCAGCGGGGTTCGGTCGCTAAATCAGCCATGTACATATACCCTTTCCGCAGGCCCACGGCGGCCCACTCCTGCCGGGCTATGTCGGCAAACTCACGAACTACGCTGGGGTCGTGGGTGGCCGACAGCCCCAATTCGCCGGGCCAGGTCGAGAACGTGGTTTTGCCGACACTCAGGCCAATGGATGCGTCTTTGGTGATGTGGTTGCGGGGATTGGAGGCCACAATGGCCGGAATGCCCAGCCCGTCGCTTTCGCACAGTGCTTGTAGTTTGTTGGCCCATTCGGCGGTTGTGCGGGCACTGACATTAGCCCGCAAAATGAAATGCCGCAGGTGAAACTGCGTTACCCCTTTGGTGGTGCCAACGGCATTCAGGATGGGCGTAGGCAGGGACTTTCGGGTGAACATATTCGTCTCCGCCACCAAATCCTGTTCATTAAAATCGCTGGTGATTGGTTCCTTATTTTGGGGAGCCTGAAACGACCAGTCGTTTTTCAGTCGGGTGGTGCTGATGAGCATAAACCCGACTTTCTCCTCCAGCGACATTTTACGGAGCAAATCCCGGCTCCGCTCCGCCGACGACAACCGCCAGTCTTCGTATTTATCTAAAGTTCCGTTTTTGTTTAAATCCTTGAATGTTAACTTATTAACGGTCAATATTTGTACTGTCCGGGTTCCCAGCAAAGGCTGCGGCTTCGCCTGCGAACGCGATTGCCCCACAGCCGACGGATGATGCAGGACAGCACCTGTTACAAACGCCGTCAGGATAAGAAATTTTAGTAAGGGCTGGTTCATGGTTTTGTTGGTTGATCTGGAATTTGGTTTACCTACCACCGGGTTGAAACCCGGTGCAAATGATGAAGTCTATCCATTGCACCGGGTTTCAACCCGGTGGTAGGTATGACGCTACACCTACAACGGCCCGTTTAGCCGCAAGGCCCACGTAGTTTTCGGCCACAGTAGCCGATGCCGACCGGCTGGTAATCAACTGATTGAATCGGGATGCCTGCAAATGCTGGTCAAACGCTGACTTACCCGGATTATGGTGGAGCATCTCGGTCATGAAGTTGGAGAATTCCTGCACCCGCCACACCCGGCGCATACAACAGGCGGTGTAATTTTCCAACTCGTCGGTGTTGCCATCCTGATACCATTTCATCAGCGCGTCGAACAATTGACCCGTGTCAGCAACGGCCATATTCAGCCCTTTGGCACCCGTTGGCGGGACAATATGAGCTGAATCCCCGGCCAGAAACAGCCGTCCGTATTGCATCGGCTCACTCACGAAGCTCCGCATGGGCGTAATGGTTTTTTCCAGAACAGGCCCTTCCTGTAAGGTCCATCCGGCCCCCGCCTTATCGGGGCAGTCAGTGCCCAACCGGATTTGCAGTTCGCTCCAGATTCGTTCGTCGGGCCAGTCGGCTACCGTATCGGTCACGTCGCATTGTACATAAAGCCGGGAAATTTCCGGCGACCGCATACTGTGCAGGGCAAAGCCGCGCTCGTGATAGGCGTAAATCAGTTCGTGTGTCGACGGCGGCACCTTCGCCAGAATTCCCAGCCAGCAGTAGGGATAGACTTTATCGTAAACGGTTGTCAATGAGTCGGGTATAATCTGCCGGGAAATGCCGTGAAAGCCATCGCAGCCCGCTATAAAATCGCAGGTAAGCGTGTGATTTTCGCCGTTGTGGGTGTACTGAATCGTTGGCGAATTTCCGTTTACTCCTTCGATGAATTTCGCTTCGGCCTCGAATAAAACGGGACGGCCCGCTTCTTCGCGAAGGCGAATGAGGTCTTTGACCACCTCCGTCTGGGCGTAAATCGTTACGCCGGAACCGCCGGTCAAATCAGCCAGATTAATGCGGTGGCGTTTTCCATTATAACTCAGAATGACCCCTTCGTGAACGAGTCCTTCGCGGTCGAGCCGGTCGGCCGCGCCCGCTTGCCGGAGTCGGTCAACGGTGTTTTGTTCAAGCAGGCCCGCCCGCTGCCGACTTTCGACGCGTTCACGCGAGCGGTTTTCCAGCACAACCGATTCGATGCCCTGCTGATGCAACAGTTGCGCGAGCAATAACCCCGCTGGCCCGGCGCCAATGATGCCTACCTGTGTTTTCATGATTTCGGAATTGATAGAACGCTGATTTTTATGATTTATATGGTTAATCATGATTCATCTTAAAAATCATACTAATCCGCGTTCCATCAATTTCAAATCCGAAACCCAATGAAAAGCAGCATTGGCGGCTGGCAGACCACAATACAGTGCCGAATGCATGATGACTTCCTTGATTTCATCCATCGTTACGCCATTGTTGAGCGCGGCCTGCACGTGCATCTTAAACTCAGTTTCGCGGTTCAGCGCAATCAACATGCTCAGGGTAATCAGGCTTCGGTGATGACGGGACAGACCGGGTCGCGTCCAGATTTCGCCCCAGGCGTAGCGGGTAATGAAGTCCTGAAAATCAGCGTTGAAATCTGTAATTCCCGCATTAGCCCGGTCGACGTGTGCATCCCCCAGCACGGCCCGGCGCACCGCCATTCCCTGCTTGTAGGTAAGCTGGTGTGGGGTTGTCTGCTCCCGTGCGGGTTCAACCAAAAATTCGTTTAGCACTTGAGCAAACGCATCCGCCACTTCTACCGCCGACAGGTGCGCGGCTGGCAATTCAATCAGTTGGGCGTTGGGAATTTCGGTTTGCATAAATGCTGCGTCCGATACGGTCGTTACCGGGTCGTGCATACCCGCCATGATGAGCGTGGGCGCGGTGATTTGCCGAATCTCAGTCCGAAAATCAGCCTCCCGAATGGCCGCGCAACAAGCCATATACCCTTCGGAAGACGTAGCGCAAAACCGGGCGACTAACCGGCTTCGGATGTCGGGGTTGGCCTGACGAAAGTCCGCCGTTAGCCACCGGTCAATGGCCGCATCGGCAATCGCCGAAACGCCCTGCTGACGAACCGTTTCGATCCGCTCATTCCAGGTAGCGGGCGTTCCAATTTTAGCGGCTGTGTTGCAGAGAATCAATTTTTTTATCCGCTCAGGATGATGGATAGCCAGCCATTGGCCAATTAAACCGCCCATCGACAACCCACAGAAACAGACCGTTGGTATGTCCAGCGCATCGAGTAAGCCAATCACATCCTGCCCCAAATCATCAAGACTAACAGGACCATCCGAAGCGGGTGTCTGGCCGTGTCCGCGCGGGTCATAACGCAGTATTCGGAACTGAGATCGCAACCGCTCGACCACGCTATCCCACATAGTCAAATCGGCCCCCAGGGAGTTGGAAAAGACCAAAACCGGCCCGGTCGTTAATCCGTCAAGTTTATAATGAATTGATGGGTTCATATCGAGAAAGCCTAATAGAACGCAGATCTGTATGGTCTATATGATAAATCTTAAGGATCATACAGATCTGCGTTCTATATCTTTTTAAGATTTTGTTGCATTCGGTTTGTATCGACCTCAAGACTACTGATCAAGTCATTGGCATAATGCAGGTTAGCCGCCGTTAGCCTGACTAAGTCCCGCATGACGGGCCACTCGCTATGCCAGGCACCGGCGGCCCGTTCATGCGGCTGAATCATCGCGCCCAGCAACGTAGCCACTAAGGCGGGTGTCTGGTGGGCAATGGCAACCATAAACGTAGCCGTGACCGGATTGCGCTTGTGCGGCATGGACGATGAACCGCCTTTGCCATCGGCAGCACCTTCGCGCACTTCGCCCACTTCGGTCTGCATTAGCAGGATAATATCGTTCGCCAGTTTACCCAACGACCCATTCAGCATACCGAGTGTGGCCGCCAGGTCAACCAGCCGGTCGCGCTGCGTATGCCAGGCCTGCGTCGTCGTTCCTAAGCTTAGCGTTACCGCAACCTGTTCGCGAATGGCATCAGCCTGTTCACCCAATGACGCGCCATTCCCCACCGGACCGCCCAGTTGCACGACAAGACATTCGGCCCGAACCCGACTCAGGCGTTCTCCGGAACGTCGCAATCCGTCGAGCCAACCTGTCACTTTGTCGCCGAAGGTAAAGGGCAGTGCCTGTTGCAATAGCGTCCTTGCCATCATCGGTGTTTGCCGGTGGGTTTGGGCTAAGTTCGTCAGTAGGTTGTTTACGTGCCCCAAATCGGCCTGAAATTGGTCAAATGCCTGTTTTAGCTGACTCATCAGCGCCGTGTCGATCACATCCTGACTGGTTGCCCCCCGGTGTACGTACTGAACCATTTCCAGACGTTTGCGGGCAACGCGCTCTTTCAGCAGATTGACAACCGGAATGGCCGGATTACCCGCCAATAAAGTTTGTTCCCGTATCCATTCTATATCCCAGTCGGTTTGCCCGCAAACGTCTGCGATCAGCAGGGCTGCTTCGGACGGAATGACGCCAACGGCCGCCTGCGACTGCGCCAGTGCCGATTCGACCGCCAGCATGAACTGCAGTTCGGTTGCATCCGAGAAAAGAGCCTCCATCCGGGGCGTAGTGTAAATTGAGTCAGCGAGCATTGATTGTTATTAACTGGTCATGGCCCAAACAGGCTCTGGCTGTTTGAGTCGAAGGCTACGTTGTAGCTGCTCGCAAACAGCCAGAGCCTGTTTGGGCCAAAACTCTACAAGTCAAAAAATACGGTTTCGTTTGGACCTTGCATCTGAATATCAAACACATAGCGCGTTTCGCCATTGACCTCCTGCCGATGGGCCAGCAATGTAGCACGTCGGTCGGGTGGAACGGCGATCAATAATGCATCCTGCCCATTAGACTCGGTCTCGTCCGAAAAATACAGGCGGGTGTACAGGTTTCGTAACGACCCCCGCATCAGCAGCATAACGTTGATATGCGGAGCGGAGCCGTCGCCTGTGGCACCGGGTTTCAGGGTTGTAAATCGGAATTGCCCATCCGGCAGCGTACCCGTACCCATCCGTCCGAAACCCAGAAATCCCCGGTCGGTGAGGGCAGCGGTGTTCTGCTCGATGGGCGATGTGCGGTACTGGCCCTGCGGGTCGGCCTGCCAGAGTTCAATCAGCGCATCGGGAATGGATACGCCCTTCCCGTCCAGAATTCGTCCGGTTATAAAAATTCGCTCACCGGGCGTATCGTTGCTCACCAGCGAATGATTCATCAGGCTGTCGTAGGGATAGCCATACTGCTCGGCGGTCAGTCCGTAGGCAAAAAAAGGGCCGACGGTTTGGGATGGGGTTTGTCGTAACTGTTCCATTAGTTCTCGAAGGGCGTTTTGTAGCGACCATTCAGGACAATATCGAACTGATAGGCCAGCGCAAATTCAGGTTCGGTCCAGTCCATGCGAAATTTGGCAATCAGCAGGTCGCGGGCGTGTTTGGGTACGGATTGGAAAATGGGGTCGTAGGCAAACAAGGGGTCGCCGGGAAAGTACATCTGGGTCACTAACCGATGCTCGAACTGATGGCCAATCACCGAAAAATGAATGTGGTTGGGTCGCCAGGCGTTGTAATGATTGCCCCAGGGATAAGCACCCGGCTTGATGGTATGGAAGGCGTACCGCCCGTCGGAATCGGTTAGTGCGCGCCCACCGCCTAGAAAGTTGGGGTCGAGGGGCGCGTCATGAATTTCGGCTTTGTGAACATAACGACCAGCCGAATTGGCCTGCCAGATTTCGATGAGCACGTTCGGCAATGCCCGCCCCGAATCGTCCAGCACGCGGCCCGCCACTTTAATCCGTTCGCCAATG
The DNA here is from genome assembly GCA_964244845.1 of uncultured Spirosoma sp. Taxonomy (GTDB): domain Bacteria; phylum Bacteroidota; class Bacteroidia; order Cytophagales; family Spirosomataceae; genus Spirosoma. The sequence goes on along the minus strand of CAXTKE010000003.1, from coordinate 245,162 downwards.
GGTTCGCCGTTGATGCGTGCATTTCTGGTCAGGTCATTATCAAACTCGCGCAGCACCGACTGACCAAAAACGGGCATACTCAGGTCGCGGATAAGGTCCTGAACGGGCAGTAGCGGCTGGGTTGGACTCCTCAGAATCGTGGATTTATAGGCGGGCGACAGGTGCGGTGGGTGAACCTCCAGGTCAGGCACGATTCGGTCAGATTGAGCATTCATACGAGTGACATACGTGTTTAAAAATAGGTCAACCAATCAGTCGGGCGCGATTTACCGCAATGAACGAGGCAATAAAGGCTACGAACGCACCCACTACGCCCGATAGAAGCAGGGCTATTAGTTTGGGAATTTGAACATTAGCCATTGCCGATTGAAGCAGCCATAACAGCCCGAAAGACAAACCCGCGAAAGCCAGCCCCAACCCAATCGACGTCAGTAAGGCTGTTGGCAACCAGCTTATATGCGCATCGAGCACCGGTTCGAGTTTATGGGCCATGCGCTGTTTCGTCATCGTTATGAACGTTGCCAGCGTTGTCGCAAAAACCGAAATCAGTACGGTTGGCATCAGCATATCCACTAAAGTCGGACTATCTCCTTTTAGGTTGATAAAGTCGTCCTTGTAGAAGATAATGAACGGAGCTACCGTATTGATAATCAGATTGAATACGATAGCGATGCGGGCGTTGCGCTGGGTAAACTGGTTCATGGTTTCGAGGGCTAATACGTTTTTGTCATTCCGAAGGAGGAATCCGCTCCGGCGGCCCGGTCAAGTTTAACTAATGCGAAACTTGACCGGGCCGCCGGAGCGGATTCCTCCTTCGTCGGAATGACAAAAACGCCTGGTAAATTCTATTTATGAGCAGAATTGAAAATTCAACTCAAATCGGCGCACCCAAAGCCCCCAGCGTTTTACCCATCAATGCACCCATATTGGCTCCTTCGGGAAGTTTACCCTGCCAATCCAACTGTTCCCACTCGCCAAGCGTATTCGACGCATCCACCACCATTTTGCAACGGTCGTACCGGCGGTTCATAAATTTATCCAGTATAACGGGCAGCGAATCGTCGGATTGGATCAACTCGCCCAGCACCACGGCATCCTCAATGGCCAGCCCCGCGCCCTGCCCCAACTGTGGAATAGTAGCATGAACGGCATCACCAATGAGCAGTACCCGGTTTTTGTACCAGGGAGCCGGGAGAAGCAGCGTTTCGAGCGGGCGGTAAATTACCCCTTTCGGATCAGTTATCTGGTCAACAACGGCGCGTACCATCGGTGCTTCGTACTCGGCTACCAACGCTTTCAGGCGGGGCACTAATTCCGATTCCGGGATTTTGGGGTCGTCGCCCTCCGCCGATACCACAAACATATACATGGTGTCGGCGGTCATGGGAATCAGGCCTACTTTACTTTGCTTACCCAAAAAAATGTAGCCGGTATCGAGTTCGGTGGGGCGGGGGAATGCGTATCGCCAGACCGACTGCCCGGTATAACGCGGTTTATAATCGCCCAGCACCAACGAACGTATTTTGGAATAAACCCCATCTGAACCCACAACCAGGTCGTATTGACCCGTACTGCCATCGGTAAACGTAACGCTCACATTATCAGGGCCATTGTCGAGCGAAGCCACCGTAATGCCCATCCGAACAGGCACCTGATTGGCAACGGCTCCGTTGTGTAGCACCTGGTGCAGAATCCGGCGCGAGATGCCATTATGAACGGGCAGCCGGCCCATCGGGGGCGTACCAAGTTGGGCAACCTGAAAGCCGGTGCTCGTACACATTTTTACAGGACCGTAGGGCGATCCGCGTTCCATACAGTTGTCGGCAAGGCCCAGTACGTCTAATGCCCGCAACGCATTGGACGGCTGAATGATGCCAACGCCATAGACGTTAAACTCCGGGTGAATTTCGATGACCTCCACGTCAACGCCCGCCTGTCGCAGCGCAATACCCGCCGATAGGCCGCCGATTCCACCCCCGACGACAAGGGCTTTTTTGATTGATGTCATAGTTGGTTGATTAGTTATTGGTTATTGGTAGACTGGATGATTGGTTATTGGTTGATTGGTTATTGGATGACTGGTGGGTGGATAAACTTTTTGACCTACATTACTGGCTAACCAATTAACCAATCATCCAGTCTACCAATAACCAATCAACCAATAACCAATCAACCAATAACCAATCAACCAAAAATGGCTACAGCCCGGCACCAGCCCGCGCTGCCGCCTTTAATTTTGGCCGGAAAGCAACTCACTTTGAAGCCAAACGGGGGCAACTGATCCAGATTCGCTAATTTCTCGATTTGGCAGTACTCTTTCTCGCGACCTACATAATGTGCGGCCCAGATAACACCCGGACGTGGATTTTTAAAATAATCTTCGGCCTGAATATGGAGCGGAATATCCCAGCCCCAGCCGTCGGTCCCCATCACCTTAATGCCCTGGTCGATCAGCCAGTGGGTCGCTTCAGCAGACGCACCAACGTGTATTTTCACAAAATCGTCATCGTGCAACCGTTTATCGGCATCGCACCGGATCAGCACAATATCGAACGGTTTGAGCGTGTAATTGATAGCCGCCAACTTTTCTTTCAGGTCGTCCGACGAGAAGCAGTAGCCATCGGGTTTATCGGTAAAATCCAGCACCACGCCATCGTGAAAGAACCAGTCGAGTGGCATCTGCTCAATCGTGCGCGACGGTTTGCCCTCGCTGGTGGGGAAGTAGTGCCAGGGCGCGTCGATGTGTGTACCGGCATGACCCGTCAGGTAAAGGAACTCCCCGGCAGGTCCGTTGCCTTCGAGGAAAACATCTTCCGATGCTCCACCGAATAGTTTGGAACCCATCTTTTTCGCTCCTTCCTTGTGGTCTTCATAATCAATTCTGGTCGGCAGCGGCTCTTTGATGTCCGTTGAAATTGTGACCGATAAGTCAATGATTTTCATGTAGAATTGAGGTTTTAATGATTATGTCACAGAGATACACAGAGAAGATACAGAGATACACGGAGAAGAATTAGCAATAAACTCTCTGTGCATCTCTGTGTCTTCTCCGTAAATCTCTGTGTCCCAACTTTTCAATCTGTGTCATAATCCTTTAATAAAATCGAAGTGGTCAACAACGGGTGGACTGGCGAAAAACGGCCCGATGATGGCCCGCCACTCCTGAAACAGAGCCGACTGCCGGAAACCGACGGTATGATCTTCCAGCGTCTGCCAGCGAATCAGCAACAGGTATGTGTCGGGTGTTTCGATACCCCGGTGCAGGTGCAAATCAATAAACCCGTTGGCCTGACTGATAATGGCCTGAGCCTTCGGAAATTCCTGTTCAAACTCGGCCTGCCGACCCGGTTGAATGGTGATGAGCGCGTGTTCAATAATCATACGATCTGGTTTTTCAGGATACCCAATCCGTCAATTTCCAGCTCGATTACGTCGCCGGGTTCAAGTGCGCGATGGGCCTCGAAATTGGTTTCGATCAGGCTTCCCCAGCCCACCGTGCCAGACCCCAGCATATCGCCCGGAAACAACGTAACGTGGTTTTCAGAAGCCCGTTCGATCATCTGCCCGAACGTGTAATGGACGGTATTGTAGTTTCCATCGCAGATGGTTTGACCGTTGATGCGCGAGGTCATGCGAAGCGTAAACCGGCCCGTTTCGTCGCGCAGGGGTTCCAGCTCGTCTTTCGTTACGATATACGGCCCAATGGCATTGGCAAAGTCTTTGCCTTTAGCCGGGCCGAGATTGCATTTCATCTCGCGTGCCTGAATGGCCCGTGCCGTAAAATCGTTGAAAATCGTGTAGCCGAAAATGTAATCGTCGGCCTGATCGGCCCGGATGTTCTTCCCGGCTTTGCCAATAACACAGCCCATTTCCAGTTCATAATCGAGCCGGGTTTCGCCCGTAGGACGGGGTATGTCCTGATTGGGGCCGTAGATGGCCTGGTGGTTGGTGAAGTAGAAAATAGGCATCTCATACCACTCCGGGGCAATCTGATGACCGAACTTCGACGACGCGTTTTTGAGGTGCTGCTCAAAGCCGATGTAATCCCGAAAACTGCGCGGATTGGGCAGCGGAGCCAGCAGCCGAACGCGGCCCGAGGTTACGTCATCCAGCGCATACGTCGGTTCGGCGTCCTGCCAATTATTTTCCTGAATTATCCCTAAATACCGTTCGTGGTCGTCGATAAAACTAAGCATGTCGGCGGGTAAAGCACCGTCGCTCAGCGCGTGCATATCTACTACACCGGTTGGCGTTAACCAGCCCGCGCGAGGTTGATTATCCGAAATTTGAAAGGTTACGAGTTTCATTCAATGTTTGGTTAAGAATCTCTTCAGGGTTTGTGCAATGAGTAAAAAATGTACTGATTTTGTCACTGGATAACGCTGCCGAAGCGTCGGTCCGGCAAATCATCGGCAGCAGCCCATGGTCGCAAAGGTGGTCCAGCTATTTCGTCATCATTTTATTTTCATGCCCGGTATAAGTGGAACGGTTTCGATGAGTTCGAGCGACTTGACCATATCCTTCGTGGCAGTTTTGTATTTGATAAAATGGGGTGCCTGTAAATGTGCCCTATACGCAATCGTATCTGCATAAATTTCTAAAATAGTAAAGTGGGTAGGGCGCTCTTTTTCAGAAACAGCATACAGTGTTATCACCCCCGGTTCAACACGTACTGCCGTTTCAGCACCTTCCTTCAGTAACGCTTTATATCGTTCCAACTGGGTTGAATCAATGACCAGCTTTGCCAGTCGCACGATTTGTTTTCTCTCTTGGGCAGTCGCCTTGCCGCAGCAAACGAATGACACCAATAGCATGACTGTACCGAGGAGTGGCAGGCGTGTTGTATGTATTTTCATCCCAACTCTTTTTAGGTTAATAAAAAAGTTTCTATGCATGGATAATTGATTTATAGAACTATAAACCACAAACTGTTCACCGCAATGGCCTTCCCCCGTCGACCGGAATAATGCTGCCGGTAGTGAAGGTCAGCGTTGTAGCCAGAGCCAGTACCGCGTTGGCGACATCATCACCTGTAGCTAATCGTCCCATTGGTGTCGCGTCGACCTGCGTCTGTAAATAAGCAGGGTCAACGCGATTCGCGTACTCGCCCATAACCCAACCCGGCGACACCGAAACAACCCGAATCTGCGGAGCCAGTGCCCGCGCCAATGAGCGGGTCAGGCTGTCGATGGCGGCTTTGGAAGCACAGTAGGCCACGTTGCTGCCGATTCCCGTTTGCCCCGCCACCGACGATATATTCACGACCAACCCATCGCCACTTGCCAGCAACAGCGTTTTACAGGCCCGAATCATGGCGAAGGCTCCGCGCCAGTTGGTCTGAAAAATCCGGTCGATCCAGTCATCCGTCAGGCCATCCAAATCGTCGTGCGGTACGGGTGTTGTGATGCCCGCGTTGTTCACCAATATATCTAACCGCCCGTATCGTTCCGCCACAAAACCAGCCAGCCTCCCCAGCGATTCACGATCCGTCACCGATGCCTGAACGACCGTATGACCATCGCCGGGAAGCGTTTCGAGCAGCGCATTGGCTTTCACCGAATCGCTGTTGTAGGTCATAACGACGGTTGCTCCGGCCCGTGCCAGCGTCCGGCTGATGGCCGAGCCAATGCCACCCGCACCACCCGTAACGATGGCTATTTTGCCGGTTAGTATGTCAGGCAATGGCTGGCTGGGCATTCGGTTCATTTTGTCCGTATCGTTCTACCCGTAAATCGGCCTGAGCTTTGTGGCCCCAGAAGTTTTCAATGGCGCACAACCGCGAGCAATATTCACCAATCAGCGCACTGGCTTCGGGAGTTCTGATTTCCTGATACGTGCAGGTTTTCAGGAACTTACCGACCCATAATCCGCCGGTATAGCGGGCCGCTTCTTTGGTGGGCAACGTATGGTTGGTACCAATCACCTTATCGCCATAGGCCACGTTGGTTTTCTCGCCCAGAAACAGGCCGCCGTAATTAGTCATTCTCTCCAGAAACAGGCGGGGATTTTCGGTCATGACCTGGACGTGTTCGGAGGCAATGCGGTCGGCTTCGGCAATCAGTTCATCCACCGTATCGACCAGAATGACCTGCCCGTAATCGCGCCAGGCGACACTCGCTACGTCGGCGGTGGGCAGGGTTTGAAGTTGCCGGTCAATCTCGGCCTGAATGCCGTGGGCAATGGTCGGGCTGCTGGTAAGCAGAATGGCGGGGGAAGTCGGGCCATGTTCGGCCTGTCCGAGCAAATCCGTCGCGCAGGTTCGGACGTCGCAGGTATAGTCGGCAATCACTAACGTTTCGGTAGGACCGGCAAACAGGTCGATACCCACTTTACCGTAAAGCTGGCGTTTGGCTTCGGCCACGTAGGCATTGCCCGGTCCCACCAGCATATCCACCGACTCGACCGTTTCGGTGCCGAGGGCCATCATCGCGACCGCCTGAACACCGCCCAGCAAATAAATTTCGTCGGCTCCGGCCATTGCCATAGCCGCTACGGTTGCCGCCGGAATCTCGCCCTTGATGGGTGGTGTACAGGCAATTACGCGCTTCACACCCGCCACTTTCGCCGTCAGCACACTCATGTGGGCAGAGGCAACCATTGGGTAGCGGCCACCCGGTACGTAGCAACCCACGCTATTGACCGGAATATTTTTGTGCCCCAAAAATACGCCCGGCAGTGTTTCGACTTCCACATCCTGAATCGAAGCCCGCTGGATTTGCGCGAAGTTTCTGATCTGGGTCTGGGCAAACGTAATATCGTCAATCACCTGCTGCGGTAAGCTGGCGATAATGCTTTCAATATGTTCTGGCGACAACCGGAAACGTTCCGGCGACCAGTTATCGAGCCGTTCCGACAGAGTGCGTACAGCGGCATCGCCCCCGGCCCGAACGTCGGTCAGCATCTGCTCCACCGTAGCCCGCACCTGTGCATCGGCCTCTCCCGATTCGGCATACGTAATGCCTTTTTTTATCTGTTGTATCATTGGTTGAGTGGTTGAGTGGGAGATTGGTTAATTGGTTAATTGGTTGAGTGATTGAGTGGTTAATTAGTTGAGTGTTCTAAAGCGCAGTTACTCACCCAATCAACCAGTCAACTAATCAACCAATCAACCAATCAACTTACCAGCTACCCAGTCGTACATGTTGAACGTCTTGGTGAAGTCATCGACCTGGCAGTGGGCCGAACCGCTTTCTTCTTTCGGCACAATTTCAAGTACATGCTCGCAGGTCAGGGCTGCATCCAGTTTATACGCGTTTTCAACAAAGTTTTGGCGGTCGTCTTCGCCATGCAGGATGTAGGTCGGCATCGAAATGGCGGAGGCTACGTCGTCGAGTGCGAATTGTTTCAGCCGTTCGCGAGCGTCAGTCATGTTATCGGCTCCCACAATGTGCTGCACAATTTCAGCCAGCGGGTGCGTGTCAGGCCGGTTTTTCCAGATGTCGTAGTAGCTCCACACCGCTCCGAACACCATACAAACCTTGAACCGAGGCTCAAAAGCCGCACAGCGAGCCGCCATGTAGCCCCCCATCGACACGGCACCAATACCGATTCGGGTGGTATCTACATGGTCTTTCAGGTTCTCAATAGCCCAATCGAGCACAGCCGTTCCGGCTACGTTGAAGTCATACCGGGTCAGGATATTGTTGACGCGCAACGCATAGCCTTGTCCGGGGCCATCCATCGCCAGCAGCGCAATGCCGCGTTCGTTGAGGTGTTGCGAAATACCGAAGTATAGTTCTTCAGCCAGACTGTCTAACCCGCCGAACATAATCATCAGTGGCGGATTTTTGACCCCCGCCGGAGCGAACAGATAACCCGGCAAAAACGACAGGTTCGCCTGCCCGGCCTCAAACGGCACCTCCACCTGAAGCGGCTTCTTGTCAAAGTGTTCAATCGCTTTCAAAAATGCCTCTCTTGACTTCAGGTAAGTCGGCATTTTACGGGCATCGTGGGGTTTCAGAAAGAACTCGGCTGTGCGGAGGTAATTGAACGCCCGCAGCATCGACCGCCGTGCCGTAATGAAGTTGCCGTTTTGCAGGGCCGTTTCGCCAATGTCGAAAACTTTATTACCCATCTTAACCCAGGCGTGATGAAAACTCTCGTTATCGCCGGGTGTGATTTGACTGGCTACTTCCAGACATTCGGCGAATTCGCCCCCACCGTAGTGAGCTTGTGTCAGTGCGCGGTTAACCTGGTATGAGGGCATGTACTGCCCCGGAAAATAATGCCACATGGGGTGGGTGATTGGTTTATTAGTTAATTGGGTGAGTGGTTGATTAGTTGATTAGTTGATTGGTTGATTGGTTGATTGGTTGATTAGTTGATTGGTTGATTGGTTGATTGGTTGATTGGTTGATTAGTTGATTGGTTGATTGGGGACGAGTTTGCAATCCTGATACCTTCAGGTATTACTCCGTCTAATTAACCGGTCAACCAGTTAACTAATTAACCAATCAACTAATCACCCATTCAACTAATTACCCAGTCAACCAATCCCCCACTAATGGCTTATCAAAATTTTACGGACCTTGACGTTTATAAAGAATGCCGCCAATTTCGAATGGCTGTATCTTTATTAGTTAAGACCCGTTTTCCATCTGACGAAAAGTTTAGATTGGCTGATCAAATCTTAAGAAGTTCGAGAAGTATAACCGCTAATATTGCAGAGGGTCATGGCCGCTACTACTACAAAGAGAATATTCGATTTTGTAGAACCTCCCGTGCCTCTCTTTTCGAAACGCTTGAGCACCTTATTACCGCCTTCGATGAAAAATACATTTCCGATGAACAACTCGTTGACTACAAAGCTAAAGTTGACCTCTGTGGCCGCTTGTTAAATGGCTATATCAACTTTCTAAAAAAACAACAGAAACCTCGTGATGAGGATGGTTAATTGGTTAATTGGTTAATTGGTTGATTAGTTGAGTGGTTGATTATGGGAGGTTCAGGCCAGTCAACTAATCAACTAATCAACTAATCAACCAATTAACAGTCAACCAATTAACCAATCAACTAATCAACTATACATCAACAGGTTTCACGACGCCATCGGTCAGGCCGAGCTTTTTGCCTTTGCCCATTTCGGCAAAGGGATTGGCCGTTCCCCAGGCATCGTTCGGGTTGTCTTTCAGGTAATGCAAATCCGGGCCGTGGTCGGGGGCAAAAATCAGGCGGGCGCAGGCGTAAAACTCGAAGATGATGCCACTGCCGGGGTCGATGATGTAGATAAAGAACCCCTCGTCGGCTTTGTGGCGCGTGGGTGCTCCCATCACGCTTTTAAAGCCTTTTTCGGTGAAGTAATCAAGGGCCAGCAGCACCTCTTCGCGGCTGTCGAAGTTGAAGGCCACGTGATTAAACACGCCCTCGCCCGGTTCAATATTGGGGTCAGTAAATACCGCAACGTCGTGCGAGAGGTTACCGATGGTCCACAGGCCCCCAATCGGCGGAATTTCGTCGCTCATGCGCACCTCGTCAGGATTTTTCAGGCCCATTCCCTGCCAGAATGCTTTCTCTTTCCCGTACTGAAACTTAGCCACCATGTAGGTAACGTGGTCAAACCGGCGGGGGTTAACGCCAATGCGTCGGTTGCTGGCGTAGCGGTCGGCGTAGATACTGCCCTTCTCACCTGTTTCACGCAACCAGACTACGTCCCAGAACACCTCATGCGTATGCCCATCGGGCGATTGAAAGCGGTAGGCCTTTCCATGCCCTAAATCGCCATCGACCCAGCCCCGCCCGGCACCGGTTTGTTCGAGGTAAGCCACGCATTCGTCCAGTGCTTCTGGGCTGTCGGCCCGCCAGCCCAGATGGCCCAGACCCGCCGTTTCGCGATAAGTAATTTTGAGGGTATGGTGAAAATAATCGCCCCAGGCTCTGAAATACACAGAATTGTCGTCGCGACCGGTTTCATCCAGACCAACAATGTCACGGAGAAAGTGAACAGATTTTTCCACATCGGGCGAATACAGCTCAAGGTGGGCCAGTTGGGAAAGGTAATGCGGGTTCTTCGCCATTTGATTCTACAATTAACTGGTTAATAGATTATCGAACTGGTTACGGGTAGTCAGTTTTTTTAAGGCTTCGGTTTGTCTAAGTAGCCATTCAGTTTCAGCCAGTCGCCGAAGCGGTCAATCCATGTATCGGTCGGTATGTTCTGCTTCCGCATGCCAAACCCATGCCCGCCTTTCAGGTACATGTGCAGTTCGGCCGATTTGCCAGCCGCAATCCAATCATTGTAGAGCTTCGTGCTGTGGGGAGCCAGCCCCAACTGATCGTCGGTGGCGGCACAAACAAACAGCGGGGGCGCGTCGGTCGGGACGACCTGTTTGGCAATCGCTCCTGCGCCGAGGTACGGATAAATCGGGGCCAGAAAATCAGGACGGTTGGCGGGCGAGTAGGCGAATCCCACACCCATCGTCACCGTGCCGCCCGCCGAGAAACCCATCAGCCCAACGCGGTCGGGCAGGATACCGAACTCTTTCGCGTGTTGCCGCACATACTCGATAGCCCGCTTACCATCGGCAATGGCTAAGGGAACGACCGGTGCGTTCTCGGCATCTAATTTTTGACTATCGGCCATTTTTGGCCTCAGTTCGGCAACAGGGTCGTTGGTCAGGCTACGAACCACCCGGTATTTGAGCACGAAAGCTGCTACACCTTTCGCGGCCAGCCACTTCGCCACCTCGATTCCTTCTGAATCAATCGAGAGCGTATGGAATGCACCACCCGGCGCAATGACCACCGCCGTACCGGTAGCCACATCAGCAGTGGGCAGGTAGGCCGTGAGTGTCGGCGTGGTTACGTTATAAACAACCCGCGTCTTGAACATATTGGTGCTGTTTTCGGCCTCCTCCCACGTCCAGCTTTCGGAGCCGGGGGCTTTGCCGTCATACAGGCGAATAACCTGCTGGGCCTGGGCAAGCGGGCCGATGAGCACGCTCAGAATGACTAAAAAACGACGTAATGACATAGGTTTAAGTGGTTAGGACTACTTCGACAAAATCCGAACCGGCCCCAGCAAACCTGATGGCAACAGGGGCGAATCGGCGCGGTAGAACGGCATGGTGGTGAATGTAATCTTGTTGGCAACACCCGGCTGTGCATCGCCGATGAGCCGGTTTACCCACAGATTAGTGACCTTGATTTGCAGCATGTTGGCACCGGGTTTTAGGGCTTCTGTAATGTCTATCTGGAAGGGTTTCTTCCAGGCAATGCCCATGTTTTTGCCGTTGATAAGTACCTCGGCCATATTCTTAACATCGCCTAAATCAAGGATATAGTGCTTGTTTTTGGCTACCGTCGGCAGGTTAACCGTATTGGCATAGGTGCCTGTACCCGAAAAGTATTTGATGCCCGTGTCGCTATTCTCCGACCACGATGCCAGTTGATTGACCGTAGCCTGTGCAGGTGCGCCCAGACCTTCCTGAAACGACACGGTCCAGGCACCATTCACACGGGCGACGGTGGATTCGGTAACGGCGGGTTTAGTGTAGGCAGTCACCGTTGCCTTCTCGCGGAAGACGATAAAGTAAGCCTGCCACGACTCGAACGTGAGGGGAACAATGGTACGGCCGCCGTTGATTTGATAGGATACGTTCTCGGTTTTGCCCGTTTGTGGGTTCCACAGTTCCGGCACTTTGCCCGTTACCCGGAAGCTAACGGTAGCCGCGTTAGGGTCCTCGCTGCGGTTATCGAGCCAGTAAATGTCTTCGTTGGTGGTTTGGCGGTGTACGTATAGAATGGGTGATTTAGCCCCCGATATGTCTACGTCTTTTTGAACGCCCATCTCGCTCAATACAGCCTCTACAGTCTTGGTCGATACATTCGGGTTGCTCCATATTTCGTTAGCGGTATAAGTAAAAGCGTCGGGGTTACTGCTCAGGCTGGGGGAACGTTCTGGCTTCGCCCCAACTACTTTCATGCCCGCTTTGACCAACTCACCTAATTTCATTAGCACGGGCAGGGTCATGGTTTTAGCCGTTTCGTCCAGCATCAGCACCCGGTATTGCTGACCGCTCGGCGTGACGAGTTTCCCCCCTTCCACTCGCAGGGCTTCTTTCAACACCGTTGCATTGGCAAAGTCATATTCGTAGCCAGAAATGGCGGGCAGTTTGTCGGCGAAGGCCTGCGTGATGTTGTTGTTTTCGCCGTAATAATACAGCACGTCCACCACCGGTTTGCCCTGCTGGAGCAGATAACAGCTACGCCCCAAGTAGGCCATCCACGCCTTTGCGGGTTCGGCCCAGGTTTCCTGCCGGGTGAAGTATTGCCCAAAGGGTCCGAGCGAAAAGCCGGGCTTTTTGTCGTCTAACGGCTGGTGAACCGACGTATGAATCACAAACCGGTTCAGGCCCGACGCCATTTCGAGGTCGGCGGTGCGCTTCAGTTTTTCGGGATGCCAGCTAAACGCATTGCCTATGGATGTCATCGACTCGGCAGCTACGAGGTTCTGCCCATAGATGTGCGCCACCGAAGCCGCTTCCCGAATGTCGGCCTCGCTGCGAACTTCCTCGTCGTTGCCACCGGCCAGGCTTCCCGGTGTCCACATGGCCGACATCGGAATATCGGCCCGGCGTTTCACATCCATGCCATCGGCTAAGTAAATCCGCCCGTTCTCGTGCGATTCGGTGTAGCGTTTCATGCCGCGTGCCTTCAGGGCATCGCCAATCACTTCGTAATGGTTTTCAACGATTAGCTCACCAATGGTTTTGCGGAAGTCCCACAGGAATTTCTCGCTCGCGTCGGCACTTTTCACAACCCGGCCCGTCAGCACCGGAAGCCAGGGTGTAAGGTCGTAGCCGCGCCGTTTTTTAAACTCGTCGGGCATGGTTTTCGTCCAGGTCATATGGCCCGCTTCATAGGAATCCAGCACCATGTACTCCAGCCCTTTTGCCCCCAGTTTATCACCCGTGGCATCTTTATACATGTCTACGTATGTGTCGATGTATTTCTTCACGGCTACTTTGTCGAGCTTATCGACTTCCAGACCCGTTGCTTCGGGTGAAGCGGGGTGGTTTTTGCGGCCCGTAATCGAATAGCCCAGACGCATAACGACCCAATTCCCGGCGGGAACCGTCCAGTTCAGCGTACCGTCCGCGCTCATTTTGGCGGTTAAATCCACTACATCTTCGGTCGGGATAGCATCGGCATCGGTCTTTACCAGCGAGTGGGTGCTTTCTTTCCAGGGGCTGAAACCGGCTTTTTGCTCAAACAGATCGACGCGGTCGGTGTTGTGTAGCACCAGTTCGGCGATGGGTACGCCCTGGGGTTTACCGGGTTCGGCACTGCCGCCGGTCATGGCGGCAAAGGCATTGCCTTCGGGCTTCTCGGTTTTAAAGGTAAACCGGAAATATTTGGCTGTGGTCGGCAGAATGCCCATTGTGCTTTGCGGTATCGTGCTGCCCCGTATAATAACGACATCCCGGAAATTCACCCCGTCGTCGCTCACTTTCAACATCCGGTTGTCCGGCATTCCCCTGAATTCGGCCAACTGACCGGCCGGGGCCGCGCCCACGATGGTAAACGCCTTGATGGTCTGCGGGCTGGCGAACTCGTATTGAATCCACGCATCCTGTCCGACTTCCATCGGTGGCAGTACTTTAGCCGTGGCCAGGTCGCCATCGGTCAGTTCGGCCAGACTAAACGTGCCGCCACTCGCCGTAATTTTCGGCGGTCCCGCGTTCGGGTTCAGCGACGAAACAGGCTTTTCGGCGGCTGGCAGTCGATAGGCGATGACAGCCGCATCGGCGTAATAGCCCGGCACATCGCCCGTTGGGCCGCTGAACGTGTCCGCAGTCAGCGCAACATTCTGGAATTTGCCCGTTGTGTTCGGCGGCTGGGGCAGTTTCCCCGAAAAAGGTTGTCCACCCGTTATGCGTGTTTCAGTCCAGACGTATTTTTTCATGGCATCGGGCGGTTGCACCCACGGCCCGCCCGTTACGCTCCATCCCGGCGACCCGGCAATGGCCATTTCGAGTTGCAGTTTCCGGGCCAGTTCGGTCGTATGCCTGAACGCGTCTTTCCATTCGGGTGTCATGAACACCAGTTTTTTGGGTGTTACGTTTGGCGTAAACAGGCTGGCATCGAAGTTCTGAAAGCCCCCAATACCGACCCGTTTCATCCATTCAAGGTCTTTGGTAATGCCTTCTTTGGTGACGTTGCCGTTCATCCAGTGCCACCACACGCGGGGTTTGGCGGCATTGGGGGGAGCCTGAAAGTTTTGTTGCAGGGTGGTTTGTCCCTGACTGTTTAACGCAGCAAGAAGAAAAAGGAAAGTAAGCCTGTTGGTTGTCATGGTTAAAAGCCGTTTAGGATGTCGGATTTGGGATGTCGGATTTGTTGCTGGCGCTGGAGTATGCCAACGCGTCAGCAACAAATCCGACATCCCAAATCCCAAATCCGACATCGTTAATACCGATAGAACTTAATTTTGACAAGGCCATACTCGTCTTTATCATTTTTGGGGAAACGCAGCGTTCCAACCTTCGTGTTTTTCAGGGCAAAGCTGCCTATACTCCCTCCACCGGTACCTTCATCACCATTCAATCGTCTGGAAACAAGCCACTTACCGTCGACAAATGTTCCCTCTTCCAGGTAGTCAACATCGACCTGTGGCTTTTTGGAGTCTGTCTTTATGGGGGTAAACGTCAGTTCGTAATCCTTCCCCACGGCTAAGAATTCGTCGGGGCCAAGAGCGATAACAAGTCCCCCGGCCAGGGTTGGTTTTTTTACGGTGGGAGCCGAGCCGCCAAATCCTCTGGGAACGACCAGATCAGCCTTTACGGTATAACCCGGCAAAGCAACCGTTTGCGAGTTGGCCGCTGAGTCGACAAAAATGCCAGCCATACTTCCCTTTCCCTGGTGTTGTAAAATCAGAGCCTGCACCTGCGCTAAAACGGCGAAGGTTTTTGTGAAAGGGTCCTGTTCGGCAGTGGTGGCATCAATGCCGAAGGGAGCCACGCCGATAGCATCATGTTGACCATAAATCCAGAAAGCCAGATTGGCCGCTTCCAGTCCCTGTTTTATTTCGGGGATAAATACCGGATTGCCGGAGCGGTGGTATTGCTCGACCAACGTATAAATGCCTTGTTTGGAGGCATATACATTCGGCGTAATGAAATCAATAGCCGGGGCATTGGCCCGCCAGATATCGAGCGTATGCGGTACGGGTCCTCCACTGGGGTATTTGCCCGGTACGCCCGTAAACCCAATGGCTTTGGGCCAGGCATTTACGAACATGGGTATCAGGTAAGCTTCTTTTCCCGCAGCCGCCAATTGTCCCACGAATTTGGTATAGTGATAGGCGGAGAACAGTTCTTCCGGCAGATAAGAAAGCACGTTCGGGTTCTTCTCTTCCAATATACTTTTCCCAAATACGGCCTCCCAACTTCCCGAGGTCTTGTAACCAGTTGCTTTCCAGACACTGTCAAGTTCGGGTTGCAGCTTCCCTTTATTGGCTGTCAGATAGCGCATCAACTCAGCCGGAACCCCTTCGTTATACGCTTTGCTGGCTTCCGGGCTATAATCGCGGGGGCCGTTAAAAAGGCCCACCTCGTTTTCTACCTGAACTAAAATGACGGTCTGGTCTTTTTCATCAACCTGACGGATGTGCTTCATCAATCGATTCAATGCGTTTGCGTCGGCTTTCAGATTAGCGTCTGAAAAAACGGACAGCATAGGCAAGTTGTTGCCCTGACTGTTTCTGGCCCGTGGGTACTTCTCCGTATTGGTCTTGACCCATGAGGGAACGTAGGTAGAATACGTAGTTTTAAAGGCACCGAACCAGAGAATGCCCAAATGCAGATTTTGTTTTCTGGCTCCATAAATCATACTATCCACCAGCGCGAAATCAAAGGTGCCTTCCTGAGGTTCAATCAGTTCCCAATAGACCGGTGCCAGCACCGTATTGACGTGTTTCTGCTTCATCTGCGCCCAAACAGGCCGCATATAGCCTGACCCGGAAACCGTGGAGTTATGAAGCTCACCACCCAGGGCTAAAAAGGGCTTGTTTTTTACCACTAATTGCACAACGTTTCCCTTCGTCTCCAGATGAGGAGGTTTATAGGATTGGGCAACGAGCGAAAAGCCGGTCAGCAGAATAAAGGCTAAAATTAGTGATAACCTCATGATTGTCAGTAATTTACGAAATACAGATTTTTATAATCTGTATGATCAAATAAGATCATTTCTAATCATACGGAACAAGCGAAACATTGATGGTTGTGCGGGTGCCAACGGTAATTTCCTGGGCTTTGTACCCAAAAAACCAAACACCAGTATCCCGCCGTTGGGAGCCGTGATTGTATAGTGCCCTTCGGCATCGGAGGTAGTACCGCGTGAACTGCCCTTGACAATGACGTTGACCCCAACTAAAGCGTCGCCTTTACGGTCGCTGATTTTCCCCTGCACCGGACTATCGGCAGTCGTAACGGGGCGGGATTGCGCGACCCCAATGCTGAAAAGATACAGCGCACCGATTGTAACGAATTGGCCGAGTTTCTGAATACGGGCCGGTCGAATGTAAAGACGAAATTGCATTCGGTCAGGGGTTTAATACGATACAAAAGTATCCCCAAGACGAGTGCAATTTTTTATCAGAATCAGGCAATGGATAGTCAGAATCAATCCACTTCCCGATAGGCCTTCGGCGTGATACCCATTTTGGTTCTGAAAAAGCGACCAAAGTTACTGGGGTCCTGTTTTCCAATTTGCCAGGCAATTTCGCTGACGCTTAAATCGGTCTGAGCCAGCAGCACCTTGGCCTCCAGCAGAATCATCTCATCCAGCAAATCCCGTGCTGATTGTCCGGTCGCCATTTTCACGCACTTATTCAAATGATTCGGGGAGATATGGAGTAAATCGGCATATTCGGACACCTGTTGTTTCTCGTAAACAAACTGACTGAGCGCATTCTTATAGAGTTGGGTAAACCGTAAGGCGGCATTATCGGCACGGTCGGCAGACGCACTTTCGCCACTATGGATGCCCCGTTTTAGCTCCGTAAATAGGGCAAGCAGATAGATTCTGAATAGATCGACGGAGTCCGAACGGTTTTTTTTGTATTCTGTATTCAGCCGGTTTACCAGGGGCAATATATACGTAAATAACTCATTGTCAAGGCTAACAATGGGATTTCCCAGGAACTGGAGGAAGGGGAATTCATTTTCAAGATCCTGTTTCTGCCAGCGTTTCGTGAGCAGATTGGTATCGAAGTGGCAGTAGTAGCCCCGGATATCTTCGCTCATCCAATCGTCGAAACTAATCTGGTGGGCAGGCAGGAAAAAGAACGTGTTTGCCGAAACCTCATAGCGATTCAATCCCTTCTGACGAATCATACTGCCATGGGTAATAAAAATAAAATCAATGACCGTTTTACGGTGGGGAGGCATGGGAAATTTCATCACCTGGCGCACATCCTCGATCCGATTGATGTGAAACGTATTATAGAAAGATCCCTGCATGGATTTCCAGCCCGCTGTTTTAAACACCAGCCCGCCCAGGGTATCGGGCGTTAACGTTGGCACCTGCTCTGATTTAGCTTTTGTCCTATTATTCATTGAACCTGTCCTTTTTCGTTGATGAGACTTTCTATCGGCTCTATCAATCAAAAGTAACTGGCTAACAGTCAAAACCAATCTTCTGCGCGGGCGTCTTCAGGAAGTTTATACAGTTTTACGTCGTCACGGGCAACTAAAAAGCCGGGTCCGAAA
Source organism: uncultured Spirosoma sp. (assembly GCA_964244845.1). Taxonomy (GTDB): domain Bacteria; phylum Bacteroidota; class Bacteroidia; order Cytophagales; family Spirosomataceae; genus Spirosoma. Next base: position 227,454 of record CAXTKE010000003.1, on the reverse strand, counting down.
AATCTGGACCCGGCTTTTTAGTTGCAAACGCACAGGCCGCAACTAAACAGTTTTCGTGTAGTTACGGCCTGGCAGGTTAGTGTAGCAGTCTGTTTCGGTCTGACTGATTAGTGCCCTTTTCTTGCCTGTACGAATGTACCGTCGGCGGCAAACAGTAGCTCAACGATTCGGCCACTCGCTGGTTGTATGAGTACCTTATACTGCCCGGTGCTGTTTTTACCGGCCACTTTAATGGTAGATCCGGCGTAGTTGGCTGTAATGTAGGCCGTTACAGACGCTGGCAGGGCACTCGTTTCGATAGCCGTATAGCCTTTACCAAACCCCCGCACAATTTCCTGCGTGAATGTACCATCGGCATTGAACAACAGTGCCCGGCGCTGGCTGTCCTGCATAATCATGATTATATAGCCACGGGTAGCATCCAAAGCTGCCGTAACGATGGTCGCGCTGGCGTAGTTGGTGGTGATATAAGCCGTAATGGGGGCTGGCAGATTAGCTACGGCTACTTTCGTTAAACTATCGCGGTCTCCCCCTTTATGCCCCGGCCCATGGCCTTTGCCCTTATCGCCACCGCGCAGAGCCAACTCTTTGTTAAACGTACCGTCTGCATTGAACAGCAACGCTTGCCGCTGCCCACTTTGCGTTATGGCTACCAGAAAATTACCCGCGTCATCTTTAGCGGCATAGTCAATCGTTGCACCGGCATAGCTCGTGGAAATGTAGCCGGTTACGGTAGCGGGCAGGGCCGACACGTCAATTTTCGTTAGGCTATCCCGGCAGAAAAAACCGGTCGAGTCAGCCGCCAACCGGGCCGTACTGATGGCTGCGTCGGGCGAAACGGTTTGATTCTGGTTGCAACTCCAAAGGGCCGCGCCAAACAGAGTGATCAGGGTCGCAATAACTACGTTTTTCATGGTTGATCGTGTCTAAAGTTAATTGTAGCAGAATACGTGCTTTCCCACCGGCCCGTTGCAACCCCATGTTCTTTTTTATTGATACTTACCGCTAACAGATTGGTTATCAGCAATAAAATAACGCTAACAATACGAATGGCATTGCCTTTGCAGGCTTAACGGGTGTAGAACAAGTTTACTGTATCAACAACCCGTAGTCTGCTCAGGCAGTCAATCAGAAGAGGTTCTAAACGTATCTACTTGTGTTGAATTTGTATCCAACATAGCAGCAACAGTTCGACCGAATTTAACGTAAAGGAGTAAGTGTAAGGCCGCTCGTGCCCTTATGCCGCGTTAACTGAGTAATTTTTGTACACACTTTTTGCCTGATTTTATGAAACCAATTGGTAAAGCGGGAGGTAGTCTACTGCTATTTACAGGCCTGCTTTTGGGTTGCAGCTCAAGTGATAATTCGACGGTTACACCCACTGCCACAGTCACAGCGACGGGCATTACGGCGGTCCTGTCGGCTACGGCTACAACCACGAGCTGTGCGTCATCGACCGGACTGGCCAGCGTAGTTTGCCTTGCCGAAGCGTTTAAAACTACGCTCAATGCCACTCAACTGGCAGCCCTACAACTGGCCTATAGCAAAGCGAACGCACAGCGTTGGTCGAACCTGCCGGAAGGTCTTTACCGAAACCGGGTGGGCCTTGCGCTTAGCTCGCTCAGCGATGCGCAATTAGCTGCCTTTCGGGACCTGATGGAGGCCGCGCTGACCCTGGGCGTTACCAACGAGGGGTATGACGAAATGCTCGGTAACTTAGTTGCCGACGATTACCTCAATACCGCCGGGGGCGGGTCAACCTACGGGGCGGGCAACTTTTACGTAGCCTTTCTGGGGACACCCAGCACGACGGGTTTGTGGGAGCTACAATTTGGGGGGCACCATTACACCTTCGCCAACACCTACAACGGGGGCAAAGTGACCGGCGTAACGCCCTCGTTCCGGGCCGTAGAACCATCGACGGCGGTAACGGCCAACAACCGAAGCTATCAGCCAATCGAGCAGGAACGGCAGGCGTTTGCCGATATGCTGGCGGGTCTGAGCAGCAGCGAACAGGCGACCGCTAAATTATCGTCCACGTTTTCAGACGTTTTGCTTGGACCCGGCAAAGACGCGCAGTTTCCCGCTACCCGCCTGGGCATGCGGGTTGGCGACCTGAGTGCCGACACAAAAGCACGGGTGCTGGACATCATCCGGCTTTACGTCAATGACCTCGACGCCCAAACGGCCGCTGCCTACCTGGCCAAATACACGGCTGAACTGGACAATACGTATGTTTCTTACACGGGTTCGACCGCCGTTACGGCCCAGAATGATTACATCCGCCTTGATGGACCAAGCATCTGGATTGAGTTTTCGTACCAGGGCGGTGTGATTATCCGCAACGCCCCGCACCCCCACTCGGTCTGGCGTGATCGCACCAGCGACTACGGTGGCAACTAAATAACGTTTCGCTCGTGAAGCCCCTACTTTCTACCATCAGCCATCCGTTTGGGTATTGATGGTGGAAAAATTTCTTACAGACCTAAAGCCGAAAACCATGAAAATCTTCTCACTTGTAACTGGCGTTGGATTGTGCTTACTTCCTGCCGTTTTTGTGTTTCAAGTCCAGTTTCAGACTCCTTTAAACGACCCTGCAACCAGCCTGCTACCCTCAACGGTACTTGCCGATAGAGTAACAGTAACCGTTGAGGGATTGGAACAGGTAGTTGGCCTGGCAAATGCGTTTAAAGCCACTCTCAACGCTGAGCAGTTGGCCAAGTTGCAGTTGCCCTATTCAAAAGCCGATGCAGTTAAATGGTCAAACTTTCCGGAGTTTGCTGCCCGGCCCCGGCGGGTTGGCATTCGATTCGGCTCGCTCAATACCGCCCAACTCAAAGCAGCCAGAGCACTGATGGGAGCCGTAATGGCCCGGAACGTACCCAACGAAGGGTTCGACGAGATGGAAGGCAATTTAGCTGCCGATGATTACTTTGGAACTACTACCGGTAAGACGGATACATTCTCATCGGGCAATTACTTTATGGCTTTTCTGGGTACGCCCAGCACCACCGGCCTGTGGGAACTACAGTTTGGCGGGCATCACTACGCGTTTGCCAACACCTACAATGGCGGTAACGTTACAGGTGTCACGCCCTCGTTCCGGGGCGTAGAACCGATGGCTCCCGTTACGGCCAATAACCGAACCTACCAGCCCATTGAGCAGGAACGTCAGGCGTTTGCCGATATGCTGGCAGGTCTGAACAGCGGTGAGCAGACAAGGGCTAAGCTGTCGTCAACATTCAGTGATATCATACTCGGACCTGATCGGGACGGGCAATTTCCTACAGCAAAGCAGGGCTTGAGAGTAGGCGAACTGAGTGCTGCTAAGCAAAAGCTGGTGCTCGGTGCGATTAAGCTATACGTTAATGATCTGGCCCCCGCTACAGCAACCCCTATACTAGATAAGTACACCGCTGAGTTAGCGGATACGTATGTTGCTTACGCGGGCAGCGGGACGATGAACCAGTCAACTGATTACGTGCGAATCGACGGGCCGGGGGTCTGGATCGAGTACTCCGCGCAGTCCAGCCGCGACTTTCCGGGCACGACTCATCCGCACTCGGTCTGGCGCGACCATCGTAGTGATTACGGCGGTAATTAGTTCGCCGACACCACGCTTATCCGGTCCTGCCTATCCTGTTCCAACCGATTTCAACCAAACGAAAATCGTGTTTGGAATCGTGACTGCGATTCGCCAATCCGGTGCATATAGTTGGTAGATGAGCGGTTCGACAAACTTCTTTTCACTGTGTATACAACTGTTCATAAACCACATAAAGATGAAACACAAACTACAGCAAAACGCATTACTGGCTTCTTTTTGTGTGTTTATGGCCGTATCCTTAAATGCCTGCAAGAACCAACCCGATGGCATTACTCCCGCTAACGGTACACTGTCTACAGTAGCGTCTCCCGCAACGACAGCCACCGATAGCACCAGTCTGGCGCAGATTGCCTTAGGCAGAGCGTTGTTTTGGGACCCGATTTTATCGGGTGGCAAAGACGTGGCCTGTGCCACCTGCCATCATCCCAGCAATGCCTATACCGATGGGTTAGACCTTTCCTTAGGTGAAAATGCGGTGGGGTATGGCAGCATCCGCCGATTCATATTACCCAACGATGTTTCGTTTACAAAACGAAACTCGCCAACCGTTTTGAATACGGCCTATAACGGGATGGATGCTAATGGCGGGTTTAATCCGACCACGGCCCCCATGTTCTGGGATTCCCGCATGGCCAGTCTGGAACTTCAGGCAACTGGCCCGCTGACTACGTTTGAAGAAATGCGGGGCCATGCCTATACGGCGGGGTTAGCGTTCGATAGCTTAGTTGTCCGCCTGACGGCCATTAACCAATACAAATACTTATTCCAAGAGGCCTTTGGCACCCAACAGTCTATTACAACCACCAACATTGGCAAAGCACTGGCGGCCTTCGAGCGAACACTGATTGCCATGAACTCGCCCTATGACCGCTACCAAAAAGGCGACAAAACGGCCATGACCGCGCTCCAGATTCAGGGCATGCAAACCTTCATTGATGAAGGCTGTGCGAATTGCCATTCGGGTCCTATGTTTTCCGATTATCAGACCCACGTGCTGTCGGTGCCCGATAATGCAAAGCTGGCCGTTTCGGATGCGGGAGTTAATGGAACCTACGCCTTCCGAACACCGAGTCTGCGTAACACCGGCCTGACGGCACCCTATATGCACAGTGGCGTTTTCCAGACGCTGAATCAGGTAGCAACTTTTTATGACCGGATTGGCGATGGAAATTCCCAGAATCCGCATGTGCCGAGACAGCAACTGGACACGCAGGTGCGACGCATCAACCTGCGCAACAACGAACAGGCACAACTCGTCGCCTTTCTCAACGCGCTAACCGATACGGGTTTTGACAAGACTATTCCGGCCAGTGTGCCCAGCAAACTGAATCCCGGAGGAACTATCCGTTAACTTTAACGAGCGACGGGCTGCACTCAATCAGCAATTAGGAGCAATGAAGAGAATGAACACTGATTGATGTAAAATGAATACGATAAAAGGCGTAGTGAAGAGGAGTGGTCAGGAGGTTATACGGCGGCTGAGGGTTCTAAAAGCAGCATTATTCATTGTTCATTATACAGTACACCTGCTATCGGCAACGGCGCACCCCATGCCTAATTCGGTCGTACTCCTGAATGTCCACGCCTACCGAATTGACGCCGAGGTACAGATTCCGCTGAGTGAACTCCAGGCAGCGTTTGGTCATGCGGTCAATGATTCGTCAACCCAGTTAGTGGCCCGGCTCGGGCCTCAACTGCGGGACTATCTAACAAAGCACATGCGTCTCCAAAGCCCGGACGAACGGGATTGGACCGTGTCGGTGGGTGCGCTTTTGGTGCAGGAAACACAGAATCCCATTAACGGCGTGTATCGGGAACTGGTGGCACAGGTTCGACTCGTACCCCCGCCGGGAGAGAACATTCGGCGGTTCGCCTTTCACTACGACGCTGTTCTCCACCAGGTCGTGACGCATAAAATTTTAGTGTCGGTTCGGCAGGACTGGGCGCAGGGGCTGGTCGCTGACGAATCTCCGGCTCAGGTGGGTATCATTGAACTGGATATTGTCAACAACCGGATTCTGCCGCTTGCGGTTAATCTGGAAGGGGACCGGGCCGCGTCAGGCAGCGTCTGGACGGGCTTTCGGGCGATGGTACAGCTTGGCATCCGGCACATTGCCGAAGGCACGGACCATCTGCTTTTTCTGCTGGTGCTGTTGCTGCCCGCTCCGCTGCTGGTCACTGGCGGTACAGGCCGAACAGCCGCGTGGGGCCGGTTTGGTGGAGTTCGGTATAGTCTCCGGCGGCTCCTGCTGATCGTCAGCGCGTTTACCCTCGGCCACTCGCTTACCTTGCTGCTGGGTGCGTTCGGCTGGGTTCGGTTGTCATCTCAACCCGTCGAAGTACTGATTGCAGTGTCGATTCTGGTGTCGGCGGTTCATGCCGTACGGCCTTTATTTCCGGGTCGGGAAGCCTGGGTGGCGGCTGGCTTCGGGCTGGTGCATGGGCTGGCCTTCGCCGGTACACTCACGAACCTGCACCTCGACGCCGGGCCAATGGCCCTGAGCATTCTGGGTTTTAACCTCGGCATCGAATTGATGCAGGTTGGGATTATTGCCCTGGTCATTCCCTGGCTTATTCTGTTGAGTCAGACCCCGTACTATGTCGGGTTACGACGGGCAGGAGCGGGATTTGCGGCTGTAGCCGCCACCGCGTGGATCATTGAACGGCTCTCCGGCGAGCCAAACCTTGTTACCGCAACCGTTGAGCAGGTGGCCCGGCAAGCGGGGTGGTTGCTGGCGGGGCTGGCCCTGTTCGCGCTCGCGGGCTGGTGGCGAATGCATCAGGTGAAGCAGGCATGAGAACAAAAAAGACTATTTTATGGTAAACAGTCGGTCGGTTGCCGCTCCCCAACGTTGGAAGGCAACCGACCGGTCTGTTTTTGAAAGTACGCAACAAATTAGCGTTTAAACCCACCGGGCTGCATTTACGCCTGTGCTCGTCTGCTGGTTATGCCAATGTTTTCCGGGCCTGGCGGTCGGGATCATTGACAAGCGCAGACGTATCATCCAGAACCATAGTTTCGCCGTTTTGGCTGGTATACGGTTTCCAGGCGGGTAAGCCGCCCCCGTTTGGACTGCCGGTTTTGACAAAGTTCAGAAAGGATTTAGCCATCTTTTCCGACAAGGCTCGGGGCCGTTTGCCACCGCCCGTATGGGTCAGCATCAAATCGGTATTATAAAACCAGAAGCAAATATCGTCGCAGTGGAAGGCCCGCATCCGGCCGTCGAACAGCGGGGGTTGCCAGCCAAACCAGGCCACATAGACAGGGGCTTTTTGCTGCAACACTTTCGCATCGGCGGTGGCAATGGCATTCTTTCGGTTGGAAACGATCAACGCCCAAATTTCGATGGGACGAGCCTTTGGGAAGTTCTTGGCATACGCATCCACGATTTCGCCCGCCTTATCGCCAAAGCGCGGTTTGATTTTCTCTTTTACTTCGGCCAACGAAATGCTTTCCAGAGACGCATCGGTCCGGTCGGGGTTTTGCTCATGAAAGGTGGAGCAGATCATCAATGGAATATCCGCCGAGAAGTGGTTTGGGTCTGTAAAAAAAGGTCCTCCGTTCATTGTCACGCCGTCGGCCACGGGCGAATAGCCTCCCCGCTGAATACCAAGCTGTTTGGCTTCAGCGGCCATTTTTTCGACGGCCCGGTTGGCAATGTCGATGTATTCGCGCCACGGAATCTGCTGAAGTTTGCTGATTTCGCCGGATTTCAAACCAGCTTCTTCCATCACTTTCAGCCCTAACTTTTCGGCATACTCCCTGTTCACACCTGTCAGCGAACTGCCGCTCAACGCAACCGCCTTATGAAACAACCCTTTGGCAGCGGGCATATTCATTAGGGTAGTTACTTTGGCTCCTCCGCCAGACTGCCCTATGATGGTCACATTTTTGGGATCTCCGCCAAAATTGGCGATGTTGTTTTTGACCCATTCGAGGGCCGCCACCATATCTAAATTGCCGACGTTGCCGGATTCGGGACTGCCACCGGCCGCTTTCAGGTGAGTATAGCCCAGGGCACCGAGCCGGTGGTTGAGGGAGCAGAAAACAACATTACCGAATCGGGCCAGGTTTTCGCCATGATACCCATCCTGTTCAATCGCGTTGCCGTTGACGAATCCACCCCCGTGCAGCCACACGACGACCGGCAGGCGTTTCTGGGAATCCAGAGCGGGCGTCCAGACATTCAGTTTCAGACAGTCTTCCGACACATCGTCATAATTCCAGTGGTCAACAAAAGAGGCATAGGGGTTGGCGTACCGTTTTTCCATAATCTGGGGTGCCGAGTTCCCCCACCAGATGGCTGGGCGAATATCAGTCCAGGGGGTGGGCTTTTGTGGGGGCATGAACCGATTCTTACCGGATGTATCGGCACCGTAGGGGATGCCCAAAAACTGGTGAATACCCCGCAGAATAAAGCCCCTGACTTTCCCGTGCTCGGTGTTGGCGATGGCAATGGTATCGCCCACAAACAAAACCTGTTCGTCGGCGGCTGCTTTTGCCGCTTTAGGCGGGCGCAACGTAGTAGCCGCAGATTCATGAGCGACGCCCAAACCGGCCACACCAACGCCCAGTGATTGTAAGAAATTACGTCTTGACGGTTTCATCGATTGATTTTTGTTAACGAGTGAAGAAAAGTAAACACTGAGCTACTGGCAATCGGTACGTCTTTATTGACCCGCAGCGGCAAACGGGCAAGATCAATTTGTTAGTAAAGCATACATGGCAGGCAAACTAATGAATGAAGAGAACAATCTGCCAAGCCGGAGCGGGCTACGCCCGGTTCATAAACGGGTTAACATCAATAAAACGGCTATTGAGTCGAAGTGTGCACTGAACCGGACCGACCACCAAAACTTCGGCTTGACCTTTTTAAGTACCCGTTATTTTAGTGAATTAACCCATGGGATGCTGCTCCCGAAATTCAGTTGGCGACACGCCCATATGCTTTCGGAAGAACTTAGCGAAATAGTTCGGATACTCGAAATGCAGTAGATAGGCGATTTCAGACACTGAATAGCTGGTATAAGTCAGGTATTTACGGGCTTCGTGGAGGATGTGTTCCTGCACCAACTGACTGGCCGATTTGCCCGCAACAGCCTGACAGATGCGGTTCAGGTGGACGGGCGTGATGGACAGTTCATCGGCTAACTGGCCAATACTGGATGTAGTGCCCACTTGCCGAACGCGCTGCTGAAACTGGCGAAAATACCGGACAGGGAGGCTATTAGGGTTGCTCTGCACAGTTTCATTTTGATGCCACAGCCGGTACAAAACAATAAAGAGCTGTTGCAGACTCAGGTGCAGCATGGTACGCTTTTCGGGTTGATCGCCAAATAATTCCCCGTCAATTTGAGCAATCAGTTCACCTACTGCCTGTGCTGAATACGGCTCCTCAAATGCCTGAATGCACTGTATCGACCCCAGCATGGGCGTCAGGGCCGACGTATTGGGAAACAGGCTCTCCAGCAAGGCGTCGGACAGGGTCAGAATACGACCTTCGGCGTCGGGCGTATAAACAAAGCCGTGGAGGGCCGCCGGCGGAATCAGCAGCACCACCGGCCCCGCAAGCTGGCTTTTTTGCGTAGCCTCGGCAAACTCGACGCCACCGGTTTCCAGAAAAAACAGTTGAAACAGGCGGGCGTGAATATGCGGCTGAATTATCCAGTCGAAGGTGCGGCTTCGGGTTTCGAGCCGTTCCGAAAACAGGTACTCCCCGCTGCGCTGGTGGTTCGGCACGCTCACATCAGACGAACGCGGCCCGACCTCCCCGTATAATCCATCAAATTGAGTAATGCGCTTCATACGACAAAGCTATGTCAAGCGATTTGCCTTTATGGATAGGCTCAGTCTGTTTTTTGCGAAAGTCCTGAAATAATGAAAGGTAGTGATGCAAAATCAACTAAATTTAAGGTAAAACGTATACAAAGACGAACATGAGCGAAATCAGAAAAGAAGACATCAAACAAGACGTATTTGACCTGTATGATGACTATGCGCACGACCGGATCGACCGGCGTGATTTTGTGCAAAAGTTGTCTGCCTATGCCGTGGGCGGTATTACGGTCGCGTCACTGATGAGTTTTCTCATGCCCGATTACCAGGGTGCCATCCAGATTAAAGCCGATGATCCGCGCTTAAAATCAGAATACATCACGTATCCCTCGGCAAAAGGGGGCGGAACAATAAAAGCGTTGGTGTCGATGCCGGTGGATGCAAAAAAGAAACTCGGCGGCATTGTTGTGGTACACGAAAACCGGGGGTTAAACCCCCACATTGCCGATGTAGCCAGACGAGCGGCTCTGGCCGGCTTTATTTCGATTGCGCCCGATGCGTTATCGCCGTTAGGTGGCTATCCGGGGAATGATGATGAGGGCCGGGCCATGCAAAGTAAGCGCGACAAAAATGAAATGCTGGAAGATTTCATCGCTGCGAATGACTATATAAAAAGCCACAAAGCCTGTACGGGTAGCGTGGGGGTTGTCGGTTTTTGTTTTGGAGGGTGGATTTCCAATATGATGGCCGTACGCATACCTGAGCTGTCGGCAGCGGTTCCGTTTTATGGCGGTCAGCCAGCAACCGAAGACGTTCCTAAAATAAAGGCTCCCCTCCTGTTGCACTTTGGCGAACTGGACAAAGGAGTAAATGCGGGTTGGCCAGCCTACGAAGCGGCTTTAAAACAGAATAACAAAGAATACACCGCCTACATTTATCCAAATGCGAACCACGGCTTTCATAACGATACGACACCTCGTTACGACAAAGCAGCCGCCGAACTTGCCTGGCAACGGACCATTGACTTTTTCACGAAGAAATTGACCTAACCGCCAGCGATGGTTACGCTAATTGGCTCTGGCAGACAAAGTTTCGTTAGTCGGGTTGATTGATTTGTATTAAACAACCACCGAATCAACCCCTATCAGCCCACCGCTTTAGCTGTGGGTATAAAAAACAATCAACCCACATTCCCACAACCGTTTCAACGGTTTCAGCCTCGTCAAACCGTTGAAACGCTTGTGGGAATGTGTTTTTTGTGCCAGTTCCCCCGGTTTCAACCGGGGGCTGATACGTGTCAATTCGTCGCTTATTTCCTTCAACTCAATCTACCGGACTAAAAAAGTTAGAGCGTAGCCATGTCGATGACAAACCGATACCGTACGTCGCCTTTCAGCATCCGGTCGTAGGCGGGCTGAATGTCGTTGATGTTAATCAGTTCAATGTCGGAAACAATGTTGTTTTCCGCACAGAAATCCAGCATCTCCTGCGTTTCAGCAATGCCGCCAATAGTCGATCCGGCTATACTTTTTCGACCGGGAATCAGGCTGAAAGCCGCCAGGGCGGAAGGCGTTGGCGGAGCACCTACGCAAATGTGTACGCCGTCGGTTTTTAACAGGGTCAGATACTGATTGTAGTCGTGTTCAGCCGAAACCGTATCCAGTATAAAATCAAAATACCCCGCTACGGATTTCAGTTGAGCCGGATCGCTGGTGACGACAAATTTATGGGCACCCAGTTTCCGGGCATCTTCTTCTTTATTGGGCGACGTACTCAGCACGGTCACCTCCGCCCCAAACGCTACCCCGAATTTTACGCCCATGTGGCCCAGGCCACCCAAACCCAATACGGCTAACTTGTGCCCCTTGCCTATTTTCCAGTGCCGCAGGGGCGAATAGGTCGTGATACCCGCACAAAGCAGGGGCGCCACAGCAGCCAGATCAAGACTTTCGGGCACATGAACCACGAAATCTTCATTGACCACAATGGTGCTGGAATAACCGCCGTAGGTCGGTGTTTTCTTATCCTGCTCCAGGCTGTTGTAGGTAAGTGTGTTGCCGTTGGCGCAATATTGTTCTAAATTCTGCTGACAATACGCACAGGTGCGGCACGAATCGACCATACAGCCCGTACCGGCTAAATCGCCGACTTTGAATTTAGTCACGCTGCTGCCCACGGCGACAACGCGGCCGACAATTTCGTGTCCGGGAACCATCGGGAAAATCCCACCGCCCCACTCATCTTTGATCTGGTGGAGGTCGGAGTGGCAAACGCCACAATAGGTAATATCGAATTGAACATCATGCGGTCCAACGTCACGCCGATCAAAAGTCCAGGGAGCAAGTTCAGTATCTTTTGTTTGAGCGGCATAGCCTTTTGCTGCAATCATCGTATTTTGGGTTAGTAGATTTTTTATGCTAAATATAATACACGCTGCGAATCAGGTTTGTTCAACAAACGCCTGAACTGTTCGTAAGGCCGTCAACCCGTATGGACGGGTGTTCAACGGAAAACCATCGTTTAGGCATATCCACATTGGTTGCTCAAGCTATCGACCCACAACCAGCCTTGTCTGCGCCGACGAACCCGCCGTATCCAGAAGTTGTATGCGCAGCGGCCCGTCCTTATGCAGGGTTCGGTCAATAGCCACCGTGAAGGTGTGAATACCCTGCGTAAGGTCGACGAGTAAGCCGCTGCTGGTCAGTTTTACCGGTTTTTGGTCCACCCAGGCAGTCAGTCCATCCGTAATGTTGAGGCCCAGACTTACATTGCCCTTACTGACCACGTCAATGTCAAACCGGACAACGCTGTACGGTTTATTCGCACTTGCCACAATGACGGGCAGTTCTTCGATGGGCAAATCGCCGGAAACTTTACTGTAGGCTGGTTGTAAGGATCGTTTTGTATTTTCTTTCACCAGCAACCCGACTCCTTCTTCCCGGAGCTTTCGGGACAATTCGCTCGTTGTCGAAACGGTGTTCCATCGACGAACAAAGCGGGTGGTGGGCACTCGAAACTGGCCCGATTCGCCCATTTTAGCCAGAAATCCCAACAAGTTGATAAACTCTTCTTTGTCCAGACTGGCGGTTAGTCCGGCAGGCATCAGCGAACCCGGCACTTTTTCAATGAGCTTAACCTGGCTTTTGGGAATGGAAATTTCCAGACCGGTCACATCGCGCATCACCAGTTCCGAACTTCCGTTGCTCACTAAGTAGCCCAGCAGTTCGCTCCCATCTTTCTTCGCTATGCGTTGTAGTTCGTAGCCTTCTTTGATGGATAGGTTCGGGTAGAGAATGGAGCGGGTAATTGTTTCGACCGGTGAGCTTGTGCCGAGGCTGCTCAGGTCCGGCCCAATGCGCCCTCCGGCTCCGCCAATCGCATGGCAGGTAAGACAGGTAAGGTTGCTCTTTCGGAATACCATTTCGCCCTTAATCGGGTCGGCGGTTTCTTTTACTGTTTTAGCCAGGCTGGTAATCTCCTGCGCCGTAAGTTCCTGCGGCATCTTTTCGGGAGGCAGAACCCCGCCGGAGGCTTCGAGTGCCTTCGCCAATAGTTTGACCTCGTCGCCGTTTCGCCGGTTGTAGGGCACATTGCGCTGCATGATCTGCCGACCGGCGAGGGCCATTTTCTCGGGTATCTTTCGGGTAGTCAACTCGTCAGCGAGTGCCTGTGCGCCTTGTTTGGCGACTAAAAATGCCTTGAACAGTTCGGAAACATCGGTTTGTTCGGGTAATGTCCGAAGCAGGTCAGCACCAATCCGGGCGGCTTCTGTGGCATTGACCGAAACAAGCTGCGAAGCCGCTGCCAGCCGTAAATCGGGCGGATTTTTTCCTGTCGTCAGGTTAATAAGCGCTGTCCGGGATTTGTCGTTGTTTAGGGTTGCCAGCGCACCCAATGCGGCTTTTCGGGGATTTTTATCGCCCTTTTGGGCCAGATTGACCAGTGTGCTGTTCAGTTCATCCAGATGCCAGAACCCAATTAATCGAATGGCGTTTGTGGCTACCGCTTCGTCGTCGCTGTCAATAAACCCGGTAATCCGACGAAGGTCTCCGGTGGGCCTCACCTCCCGGCGGGCGGCTTCCTCCAATGCACCCAACTGAGCGGCTACTACTTTCGGTTGGGGGGTCTTGTTCTGTAGTGCTTTCTCAAACAGAATCGTCAGATCGGCCGCTCGTCCGAACTTCGCGAATGATGCGAGTACATCAGTTTGGTAATCTTCGGGAATCTGGCCCTGTTGATAAAGCTGCGCCAGTTGCGAAACCGCTTCCGGGCTGCTCACCGATTTGAGGGCAAAGACGGTCTTCTGAAAATTCCCAAAGAAATTGGGGTCCGATTTCAGGCGTGTTGCCCACACCAGCTCCCCATCGCGAACGGTTTGCCAGAGCGCGTAATCCAGAAACTCATCCATCGGATTGTCCAATACCGATAACGCAGTCCGAACCGCTTCGGGTGTTTTTACCTTCCGCAACGCAATAACGGCTTCCAGTCGCACCTGCGGGTGCTTGTCTGTTACGGCTTTGGCAAGCAAGGCCGGTACGTTGCTTAGTTTAGGATACCACAGTTCCAGCGCACGCAGGGCCGCAGCCCGCGCCTTGTGGTTTTCGGCGTTCAACAGCCGCAGCAGCAGCGGCTCGTTCACGACCTCAAGGGTTTGGTAGACCCAAAGGGCTTCGAGCAGATGGTGTTCGTAATCGGTATTCGTCTTGTCCAGGTCCTGAACCCATTTCTGTAGTGCCGGAATCACTTCTGTAGCCCCATGCGCCTTCAGAACCTGCTTCGCCTGCGAGCGGGTCCAGTCTTCGGGCAGTTTCAAGGCGTCTAAAAGTTCCGGCACGCTGGCTTTCGTTAAGGCCGGTTTTTTCACCAACGGTCTGTTTTTGGCCACAATTCGCCAGATACGACCGTGCTGCTGATCCCGGCGCGGATCATGAAAATCGACCTCGCCATGCTGAATGATTGGATTGTACCAGTCGGCCACATAAATGGCACCATCCGGCCCAACGGATATATCGACGGGACGAAACGCAACATGATCTGTCCATAGCAAATCCTCGACCTGCTTCGATGCGTACCCACTCCCCTGCTCTTCGAGCTTAAACCGGTTGATGCGGTTGGCCCGAAAGTCGTTGGTAATGACACTGCCCTGCCAGGAATCCGGCAAATGCCGACCCGAAATTACGTCGAGTCCGCTGTGTTTAGGCTGTCCCGGATTTAACCCCCGCAGAATTCGGGCGGCACCCGGCGAGGTAAGAAACGTAGCCCCCGGAAAGGCATAATTGATCCCTTCAAAACCGGCCCCATCGGTCAGGAACGTCTGTCCCCAGCGGTCGAACTGCAAGCCCCACGGATTGACTAATCCTTTGGCGTAAATATCCAGTTCGAGGTGTTTCGGATTCAACTGCCAGACGCCACCGCCTTCCAGCCGTTTAATGCCGGTCGGCGTTTCGACGTGGCTATAGATGTAGATGGACTGGTTGAAATACAGCAGCCCTTCGGGTCCCCATCGGAAGGTATGAATCAGGTGGTGGGTATCGGCGGTGCCAAATCCGTTCAGGATTCGTCGCTTTTTATCGGCTTTGCCATCCCCGTCCGTATCCATAAAGTGCAGGATTTCGGTGGAATTGGCGACGTAAACCCCGCCATCGCCCGGCAGTATGCCCGTTGGTGTGAGCAAGCCTTCGGCGAAAATGGTCGATTTGTCGGCCTTGCCATCGCCGTCGGTATCTTCGAGCACAAAAATTTTGTCGTTCGCCTGTTCGCCTGTTTTCAAATGCGGATAGGCTGTACTGCTCACTACCCACAACCGGCCGTCGGCATCCCAGTTCATTTGAATGGGCTTGGCAACCAGCGGTTCGGCGGCAAATAAGGTCACCTCAAAACCGTCGGCAACCTTAAACGACGCCAGTTCACGCTTCGGGTCCGGGTCGGGATCGTCGTTTCGATTATCCTGATGATTGGCCGAGGTAATCAGCAGAACGACAGCAAACAGGCTGATTTTACGAAAGAACATCAGGGGCCAGGTATCATTTATTGCGTTCATACTACTTCAGAATTGAAAGTTGATAAACGATGGGTTTGGGCTTACGGTTTACCGCAATCTGTCCTTCCAGCCACTTAATAAGAATGCTTTGTTCTTCCAGGCCCTTCGCATGGCGACCCTGCTCGTAGGAACGAAAGCCAAGAATATACGTGGTGTTTAGCGGGCGGTATTGAAAGAAAAACAGGTCATTCTTTTTCAGGATCATCTGCCGAAGTTCACGGACCTGCTCAAACCCGCTTCCCTGCCGGATGGTGACGCCTTCTTCCCACTTTTTTGCCGAAGCGGTCAGGACCTCCATGTTATCGGCGGTCAGCGAATAAAACCCTTTTTTCAAACCGGTTATTTTAAGTACCTGCCCGGTATCGGGTATTCCTTTATCGTCCATTGGCCGGGGCATCGGCAGGTAGCGTTCGTCGATGGTGAAGGTCAGGTTTTCGTTTGTATTGCCCGAGGCCAGTAGTTTAGCTGGCCCCGAAATCTCCGCCGTTTGTTTGGACGTGGCAATCGAAATGGGTGTCGTGCGCGGCCCCAGTCCGAGACTTTGTTCAATAATCGTAGCCAGATAATAATAGCCTGTTTCATTCAGATGAATGCCATTATCCGTTAGTGGCGTTTGTTTACTGATTTCCTGAATCGGCTTAAACAGATCAATATACCGCTTGCCGCGTTCCGAAGCCGTTTTTGCGATAGCCGACGCATAGACTTCCAGCATGGCGTTTCGCGTCACTACGCTTTTCGCCGAATCGGCCGACAGGATGGGAATGGGCGATAACAGAATGGCGTTGGCCCCTAATTGGTCAATCTTGTCGAGCAGCTTTGTCAAGCCCTCCTTAAAACCCGGCAGACCAGCCTCTCCATCCTGCGCTTCAATCCCGCCATAGGCCACAAAAACCAGCGTTGGCTGTGCTTTGGTGAGGTGTTCCATCAGCAATTCATAGCCTGTGGGCGGGTTGGTAATCGTGCTTCGGGCCACGCCATACACATTATCGCCGGTCCAGCCGAGGTTCCGGTACGTCACATCGCGGTCGGGCCAGCGGGTGGTCAAAGCCAGTTCCAGATACCCGTACTGATAATCATTTTCGAAGAGCGAATTTCCGATAAAAACCACCCGGTCGCCCTGCTTAAGTGCAAACGGTGGGTTTTTCACGGCACCCGTTTGGGGAGTATTCTGTGCAACGGCCAATGTGAAGGGCAACAAAAGGAACACCAGCAACCTATAGCCCAGTGTGGCCGATACCGTCATCTTTTTCATGCTTTTCTGGTCAACGTCAATGGGCAACATACCCTACGGATGGGTTCTGTAAAAGAAGGAAAGTGCAGGTAGCTACGGTTTGGCATGGCGCATCTCCAGCCCGACAGACATGCGGGCTTTAAAGCCGGTCCACGGTCCGGCAGCGTCCGTTTCGGGCAGCGTCAAATATTTCCCATAGTCAAGTTTCTTGAGATGAATCCCTAAAAATGCCGTTACGAAATGCTGGTTGATGTTATTGATCCGGTGCTCATTCCAGGCTGGCTCTGCATAGTGCATGTAATCATCAACCGGTACACCCGGCAATAACGACGCTGTTGGGGGTGGATTGGGTGCCACATTGTGCCGGGCATTCACGTACGTCAGCAGGTAGCGGTCGGCGTTGACGGCCCCCTCATAAATGGCTTTTATGCCTTTTTCGTAGCCCGAGACGTCATCTTTACTACCCGCTACAAACAGCGTTGGCCCGGTCAATCCCGCCAGTCCGGCAGCATCCCAAACGCCACGCTCCATCCCCCAGGGCGCAAAGGCAACCACGGCCTTGATTCGGGAATCTAAGGACGCTTTGTACACCCGCGAATCCATTGTGCGGCTCTCCAGTGCGGTACTGCCCCCGGCCATTTGACCGAACAGTTTAAGGGCTTGTGGACTGTAACCCGCTCCAACCACGTTGAGTGCGCCATAGCCACCCATCGAGTAGCCAATCAAGGCCGTATTGTCCGCATCGAGCAGCCCGGCCAGAAAACCCGTACTGGTTTTAGCACCTAAGCGGGCCATTTCGTTGAGCACAAACAGATCATCGGGGGCGCGGTTCAACAACGTACTTGGAAAGCCTGCCAGGTCGCTGTAAGTCGATTCGGTATGGTCGATGGCTACAACAACGTAGCCTTTTGAGGCCAGGTTTTCGGTCAGGTAGGTCAGCAAAAGTCGCGAGCCGGGGTAGCCGTGCGAGACAATAACCAGTGGATAGGTCTCACTCCCGTCGGGCAAGGCATCGCGAACGGCCCGCCCCGCGAATGTGAACGGGATGAGGGGACGTTTGGGGTCATTGGACCGGCCGAGTACGGATTCATAGGTTACCTGAGCCGGTGTACTGGCTGGAATACGAGCCGGATACCAGATTTCAACGGTTAACGGACGGTCATAGAGCGAAGGCTTACCGTCTTTCAGGTGGAGTACATCAGGCTGTGCCGGGTGAATCAGTTTCAGCGTACGAACCCCCACCCCATAGCGGCCACGCGCTGCCAGATCGGGCGCATTGGGCAATAAATCGCCATTGACAAAGCCGTCTCCCGGCGTTTGAGCGGTACTGTGCAGGGTTGCTCCGAGTATAAGCAGCAGGCCGAATAAATAAGTCAGGGCTTTCGTATATAGCCGTGCCACGGTTAGTTTAGTATTATCAATAACCGTGGCACGGCTATATACGAAAGCCCTGTAAGTAATCGTATTAATTTTCATGAATCTGGACGGGATGGCTGTTTTGGAGTCGGGTTGTAACGATGGTTTGCTCCTATACAGGTAAAACGCCAATACGGCTCCGCTTTACTATATTTCGCAGGATACAATCGGCGCGGGACAAGGATTACATAGACAGGATTACAGGATTAATAAGCTGTTTGCGTTAGCGAAATCGTCGCGTAGCGACCTACTGTTTGTAGCCAAAATCTTTCATACACTACGCCTTCCGTCGCGTCGCGACCTAACCGTTATTACTCCTGTTCGGTCGCTACGCAACGGAAGGGTTGGGGAGATTTCTACTTTTCTCTACAAACATTCGGTCGCTATGCGACGAAAAAATTGGCTTAATCATCCTGTTAATCCTGTTTGTAATTTTTACAAACAGCGAATCCTGTTCAAAAAAGCAGAACGCATGTACTGAATACCGGCTTCCGGGTATTTTACAACTCCCGTTTCCCCCGTAGCTTTAAGCCAGGTTTTCCTCAATTTTATGCGCTGGCTCCTTGTCGCCTGTCTTGTTCTGTCGCAGATCGGGCAAGCGCAGCACCCCTTTCCGATTCGCCACCTCACCACCAGCGATGGACTGTCGCAGGGGTCGTGTTTTTATATCCGAAAAGATTCGCGGGGGTTTATGTGGATGAGCAGCCAGAACGGCCTTAATCGCTACGACGGGACCCACTTCACCACTTACAAATTCGATGCGCAGGACTCGACAACCATCGGAAAGGGCGAAGTGCGCGGCCTTATCGAAGACCCGTCCGGCAACCTGTGGGTGGGCACGGAAGAATGCCTGAACCGCTACGTTCGGCATACCGATTCGTTCGAGCGCATTTACGCCATCGACCCGCATGGACGCCGGTTGTCGGCCCTTCAGGAGCCTTTTTTTGCCGATGACTCGACCGTTTGGTACGCCAGCAATCGGGAGGGAATCATGAAGCTGAACTACCGCACCGGACGCAAAACAAGCATCCTTCCCTCGCTTAAACCCCGGTTCAGTAATAACACCGAATGGATTGAGCATCAGCCCGATAAACACGCACTGCTCTACCTCCTGCCGATGGGTTTTGCCCGCTACAATTACCAGACGCAGCAGCTTACGACCTTTTTTACCGGCCAGCCCACCGATCAGCCCATTGGTTTAATAGCCGCCGGTCGGCAAACGAAGTCGTACCTGTTTCAGTCCATTCATCGCTGTCACGCTGCGGGGCCACACGCAGGTAATTACTGTTTCGCGGGGCCGAAGGGTATTTTTGAATTCGATGCCAGCCTGACCCGCCTGATACGCCACCATCCCCTCCGGTCGGGCATTGGCACATACCGATTTGTGAGCTTGGACGAAGACCAAAAAGGCCGCTGGTGGATTGGTGCCGAAGGGTCGGGCGTTTGGCTCTACGACCCCGACAACATGACGCTGCTGCGCGAAATAAAGCCCGGTTTGACCCGCGCCAATTCGCTGCTGACGAATCAGATTTCGGAGGTGTACGTCGATAATCTGGGGATCGTATGGGCCAATGGCGATCCGTTTGGCATCGACGTGATTTACCCCAACGCCTACACCATCGAAACCTTTCCCGACGACCCGATGGACTCTACGGACCTCAATCGGCACCCCATTCGCGGCCTCTGCGAAGACGAAAAGGGGCGCATCTGGATTGGAACGGTTGATGGAGGCATTCGGCTTTTCGATCCAAAAACGAGCCGGATGCGGGCCTATACAGCCCCACAGGGCGTACCCGCCGAAGACAACATCCGGCATATTATTCGCGCCCGCGACGGGCGGATTTTAGCGACCAATTTACAGGGCTTGCACCGCTACGATTCGCGTCTTGACCGATTTACCGAGGTTCCTAACGCACTTTGCCACGATGCCGACTGCCAGAACGCCAGGGGTATTTTTGAACTGCCTGATGGCCGCTTTGTGCTGGCTACCTTTGGCGGTTTATTTCTACTAAACCCTGATTTTAAGCCCATTAGCCGCATCGACCCGGAAGGCACTTACTTCGGTTCGTTCTATTTCGATTCATCAACAAACCTGCTTTATGTGGGCCGGCGCGATCAGGATCTGGTTGTTTATGGGTATCGTAACGGCCAGTTAACGCAACAGTACATTGCCCTGCCGGGACATAATATCATGGCGTTTTACCCCGACCCGGCCCGCCGTTGCCTGTGGCTTTGCACAGACCGGGGCCTGGTTCGCTTCGACCCCGCAACCCGGCTGGCTGTCCGCACCTACACCGTTCGGGATGGCCTGCCCGACGAGGTGGTGTATAGCCTGCTGCCCGACCGAAAGGGCCGTTACTGGCTGAGCACGAACAACGGGCTGGTGAAGTTTTTTCCGGCGGAGGGCAAGTTCAGCCCGGTTGTTTCGACCAAAGGCCGGGAGTACAACAGTCAGGCGTCACTGATCGGCTCCGATGGCACGTTTTACATGGGCGGGGTGCATGGACTGGACCGGTTCCTGCCTAACCAACTGGAAGCTTACCAGGCCAATGTGCCCGTGCGAATCATTGATTTTCAGGTCAATGACCAGCCTTACCGCGCCAACGGATTTGTGGGTGAAACGGGTGCAGTAGACCTCACCCATGAGCAAAATACGTTCTCCATCGGGTTAGCGGCTCTGGACTACCTGAGCAATGGGAAAAACCAGCTTTTTTACCACCTCTCCGGCATCGACCGGGGCTGGGTGTCGCTCGCCAACGCCAACTTAGTGCGCTACACCGACCTCTCGCCCGGCAATTATGTGTTTCAGGCGCGGGCCGTCGATGCGCGGGGGCAGCTTACGCCAACAACAACGTTGACAATCAGCATTCATCCGCCCTTCTGGAAACGGTGGTGGTTTGCGTTGCTTGCCATCCTGACCCTCATTGGTGGCGTGGTTGGCTGGCTCACAGCCTATAACCGGCAAAAGCTGGCCCGGCAACGGCGACTTTTACAAAACACACTGGCAACGCAGGAAGACGAACGCCGACGCATTGCCCGCGATTTGCACGATGATGTGGGCAATACACTGGCCGCTATCAAGGGCCTGTTGGGTCTGGCGCAGGAGCGGGTGGCTCTGGCGGCTCAACTCCCCGAAGTAGCCAGTGCCTACGCCATGATCGATAAAGCCGGAAACGACCTGCGTACCATTACGCATGACCTGATGCCGATTGAGTTTGAAAAATATGCCCTGCCCGATGTGGTTGCTCAATTGGTTGACCGGGCCAACGAATCGTCGCGGACAGCCTTCACGTTTATTCTTTTTGGCGAGGTGCAGCGGCTAAAGCCGGAACGCGAACTGGTTACGTATCGGATTATTGCCGAACTGGTGCAAAATGGACTGAAACACGGTGGGCCGGGATTAGCCATTGTGCAGTTGGGATACCATCCAAAACACTTAAGCATTCTGGTCGAAACACCTCGCGAAGATGAACGGCTGAACGTTCATTTTTCTGAACAAATGACAACGGGAATTGGGCAAAAGAATATAACTTACCGTGCTGAATACCTGCGTGCTACTCTCATGACGGATAGTAATGCAACCAGCTATATTGTGATGCTTGACGTGCCGTATGACTCAGCCAGTTACCCAACCCATAACCCTGTTAATCATTGACGATCACCGCCTGTTCAACGACGGGCTGGGGCTGATGCTTGCCGACGCACCCGACATGACCATTATCGGGCATGTTTACCACAGCCGCGAAGCCGTTCAACAGGTGCGCGAACACCGCCCGGATGTGTTGATTATCGACTTCAATATGCCCGACATCGACGGTCTCGAACTGACCCGTCAACTCACCGCCAAACTCGGCCCGCAGCGTATTCTGATCCTGAGTATGTACGGCGAAAACCGGTATATCGAAGATTTTCGGAAGGCGGGCGTGCTTGGGTATATGCTCAAAACCTCTACGAAAGAAGAACTGCTGACGGCCATTCGGGCTGTGGCACAACGAACCACATACATAGACCCCAAACTGTCTGACGATAAGCAGTTTAGCAACCACGCCCAGGACGATTTTCTGAAAAAATACAAGCTATCGCCCCGCGAAATTGAGATTATCCGGTACATAAAAGCCGGACTGAGCAGCCCCCAAATTGCCGAAAAAGTGAACCTGAGCCAGCATACCATTGACACCCATCGGAAAAACATACACGCAAAATTAGGTATAAGTACCGTTGCCGATCTGGTGCGGTTCGCCATTGAGATGAGCATATAGTCTACTGAACAGATAAATATACCCGGATTTGGGTATTGCTCCGGCGACCCTTTCGACGGAACTTTGTTTGTCTTCTATCCACACTATTTTCCTTCCCGCGAACCTTCCTCTTTTTCATCGGTCGCCCTGTTCATTGGGGCGACTTTTTTGTTCAGGACTTTGGCTTCGAGCCGTGCCACGGTTAGTTTACATAGTATTAGCAACCGTGGCACGGCTCCAAACCAAAGTCCTGTTGTTAAAAAAACAGATCGGCTGCGACCCGAAACGTATTGCAGTGCGCTTCGACAATATCGGTCAGACGGGGTGAGTACCCGCCCCCCATCGACACGGCAATGGGCAATCCGTTTTTGATAGCCTGCTCAAACACAAAGACATCGCGCTGCCGACACCCGTCCCGGCTGACGCTCAATTTCCCCAACCGGTCCGACGCCAGAATATCGACACCCGATACATAGAACAGAAAGTCCGGCTGTTCGCGCTGAATCAGGCCGGGCAACGTTTCGTATAGTTTATTCAGGTATACCTCGTCGGTGGTGCCGGTGGGCAGGTCAATGTCCAGATCCGACTGTTCTTTTTTAAGCGGGTAGTTGTCCCGACCGTGCATACTGAACGTGAATACGCGCGGCTCATGCCGGAACAGAACGGCGGTTCCGTTGCCCTGATGCACATCTAAATCGATAACCAGAATTTTTTTCACCTGCCCCGTTTCGAGCAGGTAATGACCCGCCACACCCACATCGTTGAGCAGGCAAAAGCCCTCGCCCCTATCCGGGAATGCGTGGTGGGTGCCGCCTGCAACATTCATCGCTACGCCGTCGCGCCGGGCAATCTGGGTACAGTCGATGGTTCCCTGCGTAATAATCCACTCACGGTCAATAAGTTCGGGCGTCAGCGGAAACCCAATCCGGCGCATCATCTTTGCATCGACCGTCCCGGTTTTCAACGCCCGTATGTAATCGGGTGTGTGAACGCCCAGCACCCAGCGGTCGTCTACCGGGGCAGGGCCAAAAAAATTAGCTTCCGTGCAGGTGCCTTCGTACAGCAGTTGTTCGTGAATCAATTCGTATTTGAGCATTGGAAACCGATGGCCCTCCGGTAATCGCAACCGGTACACCGGCGAAAACGCAATCTGAAGCATGAAATGGATTGGGGATTGGGGTTTTGGGATTTCGGATTGGCTGACGCAAAAGCCGGACGGGCAATAAATCCGCACCGCGACGGCGGACCGCTCCGACATCTCCAATCCAAAATCCGTTTGTCCCGTTCGATAATGTTACGGGTAAGTTAACCCGCTGTGGACGGGATGTGTTACCAATCTATGCCCTTTAGCCGTTGTTAGAATTTATCCAACTTGTATGAAAACAGCTATCATCACCGGCGGAGGTCAGGGTATTGGCCGGGTAGCCACACAATATTTACTCACGCACGGCTATCGGGTAGCCATTTGGGAAGCCGACACCGACGCCCTTGCCGAACTCCGCGAAGCCTTTAAAGCTTCTTCAGCACAAATCCTCTTTGTTTCCTGCGACGTGTCGAGCGAGGTCAATGTTAAAAAAGCCGCCGAGCAAACCATTTCCCATTTCGGCCAGATCGACGCACTAATCAATAACGCAGCCATCCAGATTGAAAAATCGCTCGACAAACTCACCCTCGACGAGTGGAATCGTGTGATTGGCACCAACCTCACCGGCGCGTTCCTGTGTGCCAAACATACGGCCCCTTACTTAGCCAATCAGAAAGGCTCAATCATTAATTTATGTTCGACACGGGCGTTCCAGTCGGAGCCGGACACGTTTGCGTATTCGGCCAGCAAGGGCGGCATTCTGGCCCTCACCCACTCATTGGCCGTTAGTTTGGGACCTGATGTACGGGTCAATGCCATCAGCCCCGGCTGGGTGGATGTGTCGGCTCTGAAGAAAAAAGCAAAGGCAAAACCCGATGACCTCAGCCCCGAAGATCATGCCCAGCACCCCGCCGGACGCGTAGGACAGGCCGACGACATTGCCCGCATGATCCTGTTCCTGATTGCCCCGGAAAACAGTTTTATCACTGGACAGAATTTTGTGGTCGATGGGGGTATGACCCGAAAAATGATTTACGTGTAAGTCTGTCAGAGACAGCCCAAAACATCTCCGGGTTTTACAGGTTTAGTTGATATTATTATTGCCCGGATATCAATGGTATGATTCTTGTAAATAATATAACAAAAATCATATTATTGGCATCTGTAATAAGCTCAACATGAACCACTTGTCCTTCATCAGCCATGAATATTGAACTCATCACTGCCCACGAAACGGCTCCCCTTGAGGTCCTCGACTTACAGGTATCGGCCCGCCCGTCGCCCGGACGATCTTTACTGACGGTTCAATTCCTTTGCCGTAACGACCGCTATGCTAATCACCTGTATATGCCAACGCTGTCGTGGTTCGATGCCAACCAGCTACAGCGATTTTCTCAGGAATTAGCCACCGCGCAACACCCCGAAATCTATCAGGTCGACCTGGTGGATGCGGGCCTTCGGCTAACGGGTTCCATGCGTCGGCTGGCGGGTATATGGACTACGGGCCGAACGGTTCAGATTGAGCCGCTACCCTCATCGGCCAGACAATTTTCGCCCTTTTCTATCCATGCCTCGCACCGCGACGTAAAAACCTATGCCGGTAAATTATACAATCGACTTTGGGAGTTGTTTACGAGGGGGTGAATGTGTGGTCAGGAAATAGTCAAAGATGGTCAGAAGTAGTCAAGAGTGGTCAGGTATCTGACCACCTATTAATAATAAAAAAACGCATATGGAAAACGTAAATCAGGACGCCATGCTCAACCAGCCTTCGCAGACGATTGGAACCGGCAGCGAAGGAACGGACCAAACGCCCGACGACAGTATTCTTATCAATCAGGATTATAATCCAACTGACCTCGCGGGTGATGTGAACGCGCCCCCCACAACGCCCACTGACGAAGAGGAAGCCGCTACAGGCAACGATGGAACGGGAGCCGTTTCGGGTAGTCCGAACATGGAAGCCGACCGTTCTAACTACGGAAACGGTGATTCGTTGGGCAATAATGACGGGACCGAAACCGACCCGGAACAAACAGACCCAATCAACTGACTATCAATTAGTTAAAAAAGTTCGGGGTTGGCAGGTAACGAATGCTACCTGCCAACCCCGAACTCTATCTGACTAAAAAATACTGCTTATTATATCCCCAGCGAACCACCAAGCGTAGCCTGACCTTCGGAACGGTAACCCGTCGTTGTCGTGCTATCGCTGTAACGCGTACCGTCGGCGTTAACGGTGGTATTGTACTGATCTGAACCGGACGACAAATTGTTATCTTCTGAAGCGGCACGCTGATTAACAAATGACTCGGCCAACTGGGTCAGTTTCCGGTCCGTATTTTTTTCTTCTTCGAGCGTCTGATGCAATAGTTGAGCAGCCTCGGTATAGCCAAGCACGCGGGCCAGCGTAACGGCAGATCCATAGGCGGCAATTTCGTGGTGCTCGATCTTCTGACCAGCAATAATCAAACCGGCATCGCGGGTAAGCGAACCGGATTCTGTGTCGGAAACAACCTGCTGAGCGTCGTCAACCAGGCCGTCAATAGCCGCACAGGTTTTTTCGTCGGCATCCACGCCTACGCTCTGGAATATATCTTCAAGCCGGGCTACCTGACCGCGCGTTTCTTCCTGATGCTGCAAAAATGCGTTCCGTACTTCATCCGTCGTAGCGGCATCGGCTTGTTCGCCCAGGGCGTCAACAGCCTGTTTCTCAGCGTAGTAAATTCCCTTCAACTCGTTTACGAACAGGCCGTGCAAGCCCTCGCGGGTATCATTGTCATCCCCATTGAAAAAATTTGCGATGCGTTCTCCAAACGTTGCCATGATTTTGTTGAGTTAAGATTAGTTAGTAAATGTCAATGTTTCTCCCACCAATAAGCCAAAACCATGCCATGTGCTGATACTGTGGTATTTACAGATTTACAGTACCGAATAGTGTCTATGTTTCTCCACAGATATTGTAGAGTATTCGTCCATTGCTGGAAAAATCCCCGAAAACCGCGTTCTTTGCAGGATTATGTCTTTATTTATTACCTCGTTAAACTCCGGCAGCAACGGAAACTGCTATTACATTGGCAATGAGCAGGAAGCGGTCTTGATTGATGCCGGTATTTCGTGCCGGGAAACCGAACGGCGCATGGAGCGGCTGGGACTGTCAATGGATAAGGTCAAAGCAATTTTTGTTTCGCACGAACATTCCGACCACATCAGCGGCATTCCCGTTCTCGCGAAAAAGTACCAGATACCCGTTTTCATTACGCCCGGTACGCTGCAAAACACACGATTTCCGATACAGTCGTTTCCGCTCCGGGCATTGCGCGCATATGAGCCGGTCTGGATTGGCGAACTCAGCATTACGGCGTTTCCCAAACTGCATGATGCCTGCGACCCGCATAGCTTTCTGATTGCCTACGAGGACACAAAAGTGGGTGTTTTTACAGACATCGGTGCGCCCTGCGACCACCTCATTCACCATTTCGGTCAGTGTCATGCTGCTTTTCTGGAAGCCAATTATGACGATGACTTGCTGGAATACGGACGCTATCCGGCCTTTCTCAAGCAACGCATCCGGGGCGGCAACGGACACCTTTCCAATCGGCAGGCACTGGCCATGTTCCAAACCTACAAGCCCGACTTTATGAGTCATGTGCTTCTGTCGCACCTCTCGAAAGACAATAATAACCCACAGATAGTCAGAGAGTTATTTGCGCCACATCTAAAGAGTACCGAGCTTGTTATTGCCTCCCGGTTTAAGGAAACGCCGGTCTACACGATTAACGCCCGTATGGCCACGCAGGCATAATAGGCTTTATGTAAGGCGAGTGGAATTTGAATCCAGGTTCCTCAATTACCCAATTTCCATAATTTTACCGTACGTAGTTCGCCGGTAGCGTACGTAATCGTGAGAATATATAGGCCACCGGGTAGCTGCTGACCAAACAAAACGGTCTGTCCCCGACGAATGGTTGACAGCGTCAGCCGCTCGCGCCCAAGCATATCCGTTACCCGAACCGTTTGTATATCCGCTTCGGCAGCGAAGGTAAAACTGTCGGTGGTGGGGTTGGGATAAACAGTACTGGGCAGGATGGCGGGTTCTACGGCGGTTATGATTCGGGCCGTATCGGCGGGGGTCAGTTCACGGACAAAGACCGTAAGCCGCGCCTGATCGTCCTCGCCATCATCCATGCCCGAATCGGGGGTGCTATCCGGGTCAGCGGAGGTCGTTGCCGTTACCTCTGCGGCCAGTTCATACCGACCGGCAGCAGTTGCTTTCACCTGAAAAACAATCGTTGTGTCCGTAGCTAACCGCTGCACCGTCCCCGTCAGGATACTATCCGTTCGAACCATACCCGTTTGATTGAGCAGGGTCAGGTTAGCGGGCAGCCGATACGTCCATTGCACCCGATTGAAAACAGCGGACTTTCCTGCCGATTCACTATGCAACGTGAGCGAAAGTGACACCACATCGCCAACCTTCAGGGCTGTCCTACTGGCTTTCAATGCAAGGCTAACATCAACCGGTGGTAGTGAATCCTGCAACAGAATAACGGATGAATACGGCTTCAGTGTGGTTTGGCGAGCATAATACCGGTTTTTAACGTCCCGATATACATTGCTAAGCGTTAACACACTATCGGTCGTTGTCGGATTATACACCACCCGAATCAGCGCGTCGGGGTTAACGGGTTCGATAGCCGCTTCCTGCAACCGAATGTTGTCGAGTTGAACGGGCTGTTCATTTTCGGTTAGCTGAAACGTCAGCAGGGCATCGGCTTCATCGGCTAAGGCGGTGAGGGCAAACTCGTAACTTTTACGGGCTGTGCCCACCATAAACTCATACCGGCGGGACAAATCCTGATAGGGTGACTGCCGCTGGCGTATAAACACGACGACCTTCTTATCGGCGGAGGCAAGGCCTTCAAACCGAAGCAGATAACTCTTCGATTTGACCACCGACTGAACACCTTTATAGACCAGCAAATACGAATCGGTATGCCCGGAGGGAGCCGAAAACCCGACGCTCAGACTACCGCTTTCGGGCTGGCTACCGGGAACGCCCGGTCGCCATTTGGCTTCGCCATTGTTATACAGACTCCAGGTTGACCAGTCTCCCGACGGCGAAGTGCTTACCCCAAGACGATTGATTTTATTCATGCTTTTCAGCACATACTCTTTGTAAGTGATGGGGCTGGATTTAGACGTCAGGTCCTGCCCAAACTGCGCTTGCCACTGCGAAAGGCTTAAATCCTGAACGACATTCCGGTTATAAACAGCCCGAATCGTCGATATATCGTTGAAAGGCCGGGCATAATAATTACGCTCCATCAGCCCAAAACTTGCTAAATCATGTGCGTTGGATATATACCCGGCAACGGCCTGAGTAGCGGTTTTAGCCAATAAAATGTTCTTTTTCAGTATATTACTCCGGGGCTGACAGGGAGCATCGTAATTATACAGAATCAGTTGCGACACGCTGTTATTGAAGCACGTATTCCCGATCAGATTGATATGACTGACAGCGTGAAGGTAGATGCCCAGGCCGTGGCAATCCAGGATGGTATTGTCCGACAAGGTAACATTTTCGACACAGTCATCCAGGAAAACACCATGTGCGCCACTAAGCGTCGTGCTCAGAAAACCGCCGAACGTGCCAATGCCTTTCTGAATAATATTCGACTGAATCAGGATATTTTTCATCGGCAGCAGGCTTCCGTTCCAGAGATAGATGCCGCCCCCATCGCCCTTTACCATGCAGAAATTCGACACGACATTCTGCCGGATTGTCGTGTTGCTGTAAACGGACAGACCAATGTAGCCAACGCTGTCGATGACATTGTTCTCAATCACGGTATTCTGGTCTGCAAACGATTGAAAGCTGGTAAACTGTCCGTCGCCATTTTTCCCCTGCCCCGGCAACAGGCCCACATGGCGAATGGTATTTCCCCGAAAGATTACGTTTTGGTAAGAGCCGACGAAGAATCCGTTGTTGTTGAGGTCGCGCAGGAGATTTCGTTCAATCAGCACGTTCGAGCCTGTCCCTTCGATTCTGACGCCATCTTCGCCCGCGCTCGTGATGTCGTTTCCCAGCAGCCGAAGATTCGTCACGTTCCGGGCGTACAGATTTGTATGGCGGGCCTGGGTGATGGTCAGGTTCTGGATTGTACTATTAGCCGCATTCTCCAGACGAAGCGTTTCATCAAAAGCGGTGGCCGTGATGGTTTGCGTATTGGGGTTCGTCGGGCTGTAGAGCAGGATGGTTTTCGCCGTTGGGTTATAGTACCACTCACCGGCCTGATCGAGCGTAGCCGGGTGATTCTGAATAAAAAAGCCCCAGCCGTCCGTGAGGCTGTACGTAGACGTATTTTTGAGAGACAGCGTGTTACCTTCCTGCCGCGTAATGGTAGCCCGGTCAATGATCCAGTACGTTGGAGACAATACGACTTCCGCCCCCGTCCAGTCGGTCAATAACGGTTGCCCACTCGTTAGCTGACTCGTACCGACATGCGTTTGCACCAGCAGGTTTCCCCGATTGGCGGCATCAGCATTGGGGAAGCGGCCCAGCGGCTGAGTCAGTCCATCCCGGTAAAGTCCGGTCACCTGATTGCCGCAGGATGCACAGGACGCCTGCCATAGATTGGTGCCCGTTTGGGTCCAGTTGCTGACGGGCATCGACCCGGCCAGTACGGGCTTATTACCTGTACCATACGCATCAAAACGAATGGGTTTTTCCGCCGTTCCCGATTGCCGGATTTCCAGCCTCCCCCGAAAGGTATCGCCCCGGCGAAACAAAACAGCATCCCCCGCTTTCAAATCTATCGCGTTGACGCGGTTCAAACTTCGAAAGGGCGTCGCTGTTGACTGACCGTCGTTGGTGTCATTTCCCGTACCGGCTATGTAATACGTAGTCTGGGCAAAACCCATTGACACTGCCAAAAGAAGAGCAGGCAGCAATCCATACCGAACTACGTTTCCACCAAATACATATAATACGTTGAGCATCAAGGATATTATTATAACGTAACCGTTTCCCACCAGTACCGACGGAACGAATGGAAACAGGCAAGCCACTTCGTATAGGTAACGGGTTTAACGATATAGGAGGCAACACCCAGCGCGTAGGCTCTTGTAACATCCTGACGATCCTCGGAATCGCTCAGGATAACAAGGGGTAATTTTTGATAGGATTCGTGGGCTTTAATCGACTTTAACAAGGCCCAGCCCTCTTCCCGGCTGGGTTCGTATAAGCCCAGCAGAATCAGTTTCGGCAATTTCGTTTCATCGAGTAAACAATTTTTCAGATACGTCAATGCTTGCCCTGCGTTATTCAACCAAACGGGTTCTACTTCGGGAAAGCATTGAGACAAAGCGGAGCGAATCAGTAACCATTGATCGGCATTTTCCTCGATAACTAAGATCGGGAGTCGATTCACTTTTCGGCGTTTCGACATAATAAGCGTGCCCATGTACTCTTTATTGGTTTATTGATGAATAGGAAAATCCTCGATAAAGTCGCTGAATGGTTTGTCATGTTAAGCCCACTATGTACGTAATCTATAGACATAACAGATTTAATTATAAAGACAAGACCATTCTTACTAACGCGCTTATCATAGCAGGTCTTTGGCTTCAAGCCGTGCCACGGTTACAAGGATAGATAACAAACCGTGGCACGGCTTGAAGCCAAAGACCTACATAGTCATAGATAAAGACATGATAAACTAAACCCAAACCTTTCTACTAACTTCTGACTTATGTTTAACTTAAAAGTTACGTATCCTGCATATAAAAAATCCTATTGATAGATAGGGTTGGTAGGTTGATTAATAGGCATGGTAAATCCGGGAGGAGATCAAAGACAAAAGCTTTCTTAAAAGACCAATAGTAAGGAGGGCCGACTGGGTACTAACGCAGAAAGCCCACCTCTCCGGGCGGGCTTTCTACATTCTTGTTAGGTGATCGATACGGGAATCGAACCCGTGTTACCGCCGTGAAAGGGCGGTGTCCTAACCGCTAGACGAATCGACCGTCTTGTTTAAAAGACCCAACCTTTTGGCTTACTTGCCGCTGTGTTGGCGAATCGTGGTGCAAAGGTAAGGTGATGTTTTTAAAATGCAATACTGACCATTAAAATTTTTGACAAAAAAGGGTTTGTGCCTGTTTTACTGCTATTTTTGAGGAAGTTAGCTCTCACTTTTTTTTGCCTACATGAAACACTTTTTGCTGCTGGCGGGCCTAACGGTCGCGTCACTGACCATTCAGCCGGAGTTGGCTTCGGCACAATCTACCTCTTCTTCAACCTATGTATTACCCCCCACTGCGGCCGAGGTGCCTGGCCTGGATTCACCCGCGAAATTTCTGGGCTATCCGGTCGGTACCCGCTTCACCCCTCATCACCGCGTGCTGGCCTATGCCGAACAGGTGGCCCGCCAATTTCCCAACCGCATTAAGCTAATTCCCTACGGACAGACGTACGAAGGTCGCCAACTGATGGTCGTAGCCGTAGGCTCCGAAGCCAACCTGGCCCGGCTGGAAGAAATTCGGACCAACAACCTGAAGCGAATCGGACTGCTGGACGGCAAGCCAACAGCCTCAGCCCAGCCGCCTATTGCCTGGCTTAGCTACAACGTTCACGGCAACGAAGCCGTTAGTTCCGAGGCTTTTATGGACGTGCTGTACCGGCTTATGAATCCATCGGATGCTGTTTCTCAGAAGGTTATGAACACAACGGTCGTTATTCTGGACCCCGGCCTGAACCCCGACGGCCACGACCGATACGTGAACTGGTACAACCAGATGCTGGGCCGCGTGGCCGATCCGACGCCATCCGCCCGCGAACACAACGAACCCTGGCCCGGTGGTCGATACACCCACTACCTCTTCGATCCCAACCGCGACTGGGCCTGGCAAACGCAGGAAATCACGCAACAGCGCATGGCCCTCTACCAGCAGTGGATGCCCCAGCTACACGGCGATTTCCACGAAATGGGCGTTGAAAGTCCGTATTATTTCGCACCCTCGGCCAAGCCGTACCACGAAGACATAACGCCCTATCAGCGTCAGTTCCAGCAAACCATCGGGCAGTATTGCAGCCGCTATTTCGACAAAAACGGCTGGCTTTACTACACCCGCGAACGCTTCGATTTGTTTTATCCAAGCTACGGCGACACCTACCCAACCTACAACGGAGCCATCGGCATGACGTATGAGCAGGGCGGCAGTGGCCGGGCCGGGCTGGCTATCGAAAAAGCGGATGGCGACACGCTCACCCTCCGCCAGCGCATCGACCACCACGTAGCGGCCAGTATCGCCACCCTCGAATCGGTAGCCGACCGACCCGCCGAAATTGTGAACGAGTTCGGGCAGTTTTTCGACAAATCGCGCAACACACCCATCGGAGCCTACAAAAGCTACGTAATCAAATCCAACGGCGATGCCGGGCGGTTGAAGGCCCTGCAACAGCTACTGGAGCGCAACAAAATCAGTTATGGCTATGCCGGAAAAGCTCAGACTGTAGCCGGTGGATTTAATTATACGACCCAGAAAAATGACAAAAGCGTAGCGGTGGGGGCCGACGATATTGTAATCAGTGCCTATCAGCCTAAATCGACGCTGTTGAAAATTCTGTTCGAGCAGAGTTCCGCGCTGGAGGATTCGGCAACGTACGATATCACGGCCTGGTCGCTGCCATACGCATTTGGCTTGCAAACGTACGGCCTCACGTCGCGTTTGACGCCGTCATCTACCGCGCCAACGGCGGCAACGGTACAGACTGCAATATCCACCAAACCCTATGCCTACCTTGTGCGGTGGCAGTCGCTCCCGGCGGTGCAGATGCTGGCGGCTTTACTCAAACAAAAAATAAAAGTGCGGGCGGCCGAGAAACCGTTCGATGTAGAAACCAAAACGTATCCGTCGGGTACGCTGATTGTGACGCGGGCGGGAAACGAACGCTTAGGCGACCGCTTCGACGCGCTGGTACGGGCCGAAGCCGCCCGAACGGGTGCCGACCTGACGCCGGTACAAACGGGTTTTGTGGCGAAAGGGTCGGATTTCGGGTCTGATTTCGTAACCGGACTGAAAGCTCCCCGCGTAGCCGTAGTTGTTGGCGAGGGCACTCCCCCACCGTCGGCGGGCGAGGTCTGGCACTTCTTCGATCAGGAACTGAACTACCCCATTTCGCTGCTTGACGGCAACACGCTGGGCAACGTGGAATGGAACAAAGTAGACGTACTGATTCTGCCTACGAACTACAACTACGCCAAATTCCTGAACGACAGAACACTGACGGCGATCAAAGAGTGGATTCGGGCGGGGGGCAAACTCATTGCGATGGAACGGGCCGCGTCGTTTCTGGCCGGAAAAGAGGGATTTGATCTGAAGGAGAAAGAAGACAAAAACAAGGATAAGAGCAAAGACAAAAGTGCGTCTGCCGACTCGCTCAAACTGTACGTTGACCGCGAGCGCACGGCCATATCAGACGAAACACCCGGCAGTATTTACCGCGTGAACATCGACACGTCGCATCCACTGGGCTTCGGCCTGTCGGGCGGCTATTATTCGTTGGTTCAGAACGCGTATAACTTTGATTTCCTGAAAGATGGCTGGAATGTCGGCTACCTCAAAGGCAACAATTATGTAGCGGGTTTTTCGGGTAAAAACGCGAAAGAGAAGCTAAAAAACACGCTGCTGATGGGCGTTCAGAGTTACGGCCGGGGCAGCGTCGTGTATCTGGCCGACGACCCGCTTTTCCGGGGATTCTGGTACAACGGCAAACTGCTGTTCGGCAACGCGGTGTTTATGGTTGGAAATTAAGGGAAGGCTTTATGTAGCGCGGACGGGTCCGCCCGCGCTACGTAAATTAAATCCTAAACAGCTTCAAAATAAACAAAAGACGCAATGGTTGGCTTGCCGTTGCGTCCTTTGTTTTAGGTAAAACATTCCTATATACCCTTTTGTCATTGATTTATCTTAACCCATTAATTGGTGAAATTCTTCTTCATTCTCTCAGTCGTTTGGCTGTGTATGAGCCACTTTCCCCTGCTGGCCCAGAAACAAAACGAAGCCTACCAGCTTCATATCAGCCGTGCCCAATCGCCGGTGATTGTGGATGGCGAGGTCGATGAAGCGGCCTGGCAGACTGCCGAAGTAGCGAATAACTTCTGGATGGTGCTGCCAATGGATACCAGCCGTGCCCGCGTGAGAACGGATGTTCGGATGACGTACGACGACCGGAATATTTACCTGAGCGCGGTTTGCTATCTTGGCAATACGCTCAACGCAGGCAGGTCCGTACCGTACATTGTCGAATCGCTCCGGCGCGACTGGGCTTTCGGGAAAAATGACAATTTCATCTTTTTCATGGACACCTTCGATGACCAGACCAACGGCTTTACCTTCGGCACCAACGCGGCCGGGGCGCAGTGGGATGGTCTGCTCTACGAAGGCAGCAAAGCCAACTTGAGCTGGGACAATAAATGGACATCCGTTGTCCGAAATTACCCGGACCGGTACGTGCTCGAACTGGCGATTCCGTTCAAAACGATTCGGTATAAACAGGGCATTACCCGCTGGGGCATCAACTTCAGTCGGCAGGATTTACAAACGACGGAAAAATCCTCCTGGACACCCATACAACGCCAATTTCCAACGGCATCGCTGGCCCTGGCGGGGGTGCTTGTCTGGGATCAGCCGCCACCACAACCCGGCCCCAACATTTCCCTCATCCCCTACGCGCTAAGCGGCTTAACCCGTGATTACCAGAAGGATACGCCGTCGAAAGGGCGGTTCGATGCCGGGCTTGATGCTAAAGTGGCTATTACCTCCTCACTCAATCTGGATTTGACCATCAACCCCGATTTTTCGCAGGTCGATGTTGACCAGCAGGTAACGAACCTCGACCGATTTGAGTTGTTTTTTCCGGAAAAGAGACAGTTTTTCCTCGAAAATGGCGACCAGTTCACCAACTTCGGCTACGCCACGATCCGCCCGTTTTTTAGTCGCCGGATTGGTCTCGGTGGCGTACCGATCCGGTTCGGGGCGCGGTTGAGCGGCAAACTCAATAAAGATTGGCGCATCGGCTTTATGGACATGCAAACGGGCCGGGTCGACGATATGGGAGCCGGTGTAGAGCCGCTTCCCGCCCAGAATTTTGCGGTAATTGCCCTGCAACGGAGGGTTTTTGCGCGCTCCAACATTGGCGTCATGTTCGTCAATAAAGAGTCGCTTGCCTATCAGCCTGCCACCGATAAGCCCGCTTACTCGCGCTACAACCGAAATGTAGGGATTGAGTATAACCTGGCTTCGGTCAATAATGCCTGGTCGGGTAAAGCGATGTATGTCAAATCGTTTAGTTCTAATGTGGGTAGCACGGGCAGCGACGCGGTTTACGCAGCTAATTTGCAGTATTTCAGTCGTAAGTGGCTCATTGGCGGGCAGGTTGAGTCGGTTGGCAAAAACTACACCGCCGAAGCGGGCTACGTGCCGCGCCGGGGGTACGAGCGGGCAACGGCAACGCTTGGTTACACATTTCTGCCAACCGGTAGTGGCGTATTAAGCCATGGCCCAACACTGATATCGACCTACTTTTTTGACCCCGCCTGGCGGCAAAGCGACAACGAGAATTACCTGAGTTATGCGGTCACATTCCGAAGCAAAAGTGTGCTTACGGGCTGGGTGGCAACGGATTATGTCCGGCTGCTGCAACCCTTCGACCCAACCAATTCGGGCCGGGAAACCCTGGCAACCGGCACGGAACACTACTGGACGGCCTGGGGCACGGATTTTGACTCCAAACCGCAGAGTTTATTCACCTACGGATTTTCGTCGCGCTATGGCGGCTATTACGCCAATGGGACGCGCCTGAACCTGACGGCGGATTTGGGGTATCGGTTCCAGCCCTATGTGAGCTTAGCCGCCAGCGCGAGTTATAACGACATCCGGCTGGCGCAACCGTGGGGGCGAACGACGTTCTGGCTCGTTGGGCCTCGCTTCGACCTGACGCTGACCAATACGCTCTACCTGACCACCTTTGTGCAGTATAACGAGCAGCAAAAAAATATGAATGTCAATGCCCGCGTTCAGTGGCGGTATAAACCCGCATCGGATTTTTTCTTAGTATACACCGACAATTACCTGCCCAATTCAGCGCAAATCGGTCAGGATGTGCCGGGATTTTTATCGGTCAAAAACCGGGCATTAGTGCTAAAATGGACGTATTGGTGGAATATCTGAACAAACTGGGTTAGTGGTAGTTAGATTGGCAATTGCCGCAAGGCAACCATTTATAATCAACTACACTAAAAACAAACCAGCGTTTATGAAGACACTATTGCGTTTTTTCCCAATGGCCGTTGTGGCCCTGTTTTTAACTTTCTTTTTGAGCAGTTGCCAGGCCATTGGCGATATTTTCGCAGCCGGAGCCTACACGGGCATCATTGGTGTTGTGGTGGTGGTCGGCCTGCTAATCTGGCTGGCGTCCAAATTCCTGGGCGGGGGCGGCCGCAACAATGTATAAGGGGTGAAATGATAGAGTGAGTGAAGTAGGTGGAGTGAGTTTCAAGCCGGAACGACGGACCGGTTCGACACTTACTCCACCTACTTCACTACTTACCGACTTACCAATTCCAGCAGCCCATCGCGTTGCAGCACGGCCCGCTGGCGTTCGCTCAGGTCGTCGGAAGCGCGCATGAGCGGCAACCGAACCTCGGCGGAAATCAGCCCCAGAATTTCCAGAATGTTTTTGACACCCACGGGGTTTCCTTCTTCATATAACAGCGGATCAATACGCAGAAAATGAGCGAGTTCTGTGCGGGCGAAGGCAAAATCGCCCCGCAAAGCAGCGTCAATCAAACCCGTAAACTTAGCCGGAAACGCATTGGCAATCACCGACATAACGCCAACGCCACCAATGCTGATAATGGGTACAGCCTGCACGTCGTCGCCGGAGATCAGCAGAAAATCGTCAGGTTTGTCGCGAGCAATTTCCATGCACTGTTCAATCACGCAGGAAGCCTCTTTCACCCCAATAATGTTGGGATGCTGGGCCAGTTCAACAATCGTTTCGGCACTCATGTTGATGCCGGTTCGAAATGGAATATTATACAGAATAACCGGTACTGGGCTGGCATCGGCCACGCGCGTAAAATGCTCGATAACACCGCGTTTACCGGGTTTATTGTAGTAAGGGCAAACGGACAGAATCGCGTCGACGCCCTGAAAATCAATATCCTTCATCCCCGCAACCACATCGGCCGTAACGTTACCGCCAACGCCAAAAACGATGGGCAGATTGTTGGGGTTATTTTCCTTGAGGTAATCCAGCAACTGCCCTTTTTCGGCTTTCGTCACCGTCGGCGATTCGCCGGTTGTGCCCTGCAGAACGATGTACCGGACACCTCCATCGGCAATGTGCCGGACGATGCGACCGAAGCCGTCGAAATCAATTGACTGGTCGGTATTGAAAGGCGTAACAATGGCGACGCCTACGCCGTGAAACTTACCGTAGTGGCTACGAGTGTCCATTAGTCGAGACAGGAATGTATTACCGCAAAGTTACGGGATTTAGGTGGTAGTTATTGGGTAGACATTGGCGCATCCAAACGAAACTTGTCCAAAGCCAGTTACGCTTAAGACCTTCGCTTCGAGCCGTGCCACGGTTTATTATCTATTATTGTAACCGTGGCACGGCTTGAAGCCAAAGTCCCAATTCTGTTTGTATGGCAAAAACGTCTCTCGGTTCGCTGCTGGCCCGCGTTGGGCTTGATTGGTTTATTCTGGCCCTGTTAGCCATGATCGGTTTAGCCAAACGCTGGCCCGATCCCGGTATTGCTGAAGGGCCACTGTCGGTATCGGCGCTGGCAACGTACGGTGTTTCGCTGATTTTTTTCTTTTATGGACTGCGGCTGAATTTCGATCAGCTTAGAGCCGGTTTACGCAATTACCGGCTTCATGTTGTGATTCATCTGACCACGTTTGTCGTGTTTCCGGCGGTGGTGCTGGCTGCCCGTTCGCTGTTTCCGGGGGCGGGCACCGATTTGTTCTGGCTCGGTATTTTCTACGTTGCTGCGCTGCCCTCTACGGTTTCATCGTCGGTGGTGATGGTGTCTATTGCGGGGGGTAATATCCCGGCAGCTATTTTCAACGCCAGCATTTCCAGCCTGATTGGTGTGTTTATTACGCCCCTCTGGATGAGTTTTTTACTGGCAAACGCACCCGGTCATTACGAGTTGGGCGGGGTAATCGGCAAGCTGGCCGTTCAGGTCATTGCGCCGGTCGTGCTTGGTATTCTGCTCAACAAATGGCTGGGCTGGCTGGCCGAACGGTACAAAACGTATTTGCGCTATTTCGATCAGATCACCATTCTGCTCATCGTTTATACGGCCTTCTGCGAATCATTTTCGCGCAACCTGTTCGCCAACTACTCCGCCAGGGATTTAGCCGGGTTAGCGGCACTCATGCTGGGCTTGTTTTTCCTTATTTTCGGTTTCGTCAGCCTCTTGAGCCGACTGCTCAAATTCAACAATCAAGACCGTATTACGGCTTTATTCTGTGGTTCCAAAAAATCATTAGTGCAGGGTAGTGTGATGGCTAATGTCCTGTTTCCGGGCAGCATTGCGGGTGTGGTGTTGCTGCCCATTATGCTCTATCACGCGCTTCAACTGATCGTTGCCAGCATTATCGCCCAGGCAATGGCACGCCGTAAGGAGTTAAGTAGTAAAATGGTGAAGTAAGTGGAGTACGTTTCGGACCACACTGGCAGACCAGTCAGCCACTCACTTCACCAGTTCACCTACTCCACCTCTTACCGACTTACTCCTGATTTCCCCGGCTTCGGTCAGCCAAAAACGGCATTCAGCCAGATGTGTTCATCCGTGCGTTAAACGCAGCCACTGCTTTTACTTCTAACGATCAGTAACACATAAAACAACAACCGATCATGAAAAAGACAATCGCAGCCGCCCTCACTCTTTTCACCTTAGCAACCGGCGTAACCTTCGCTCAGGGTGTTTATTCAAGGCCTTTCGACAACCGCCCCCCTCAATATGGCGGCCCCCAATACGACCGGGATCAGGTTCAGGATGAATTGAAAATTGACCGTTTAGATGCGCTCGTTGGCCTGTCGCGCCGTCAGGAAAAGCAACTGCACAAGATTGAGGATAATTACGATCAGCAGATGGCAACCGCACGGATGACACCGGATGGCTATCGGCAGGTAAAACTTCGGAAGCGTCAGGATATGCTGGCCGTACTGACCTCATCACAACGTGACCGCCTGTTTGCAACCCAGCAACCAACAACCCGCTATAACAATCGCCCCACACCCGTGCCGTATGGCCGCAGGGGGTAAGTCTTTAAAGTCAGTAAGTTAGCAAGTCGGTAAGTGGCTGACACCAGAGTAATACCGGTGCGTCAGCCACTTACCGACTTACTGACTTATTGACTTAACTAATGAGCCGATACTACCTCTAAACTTCGCCAGACGATGTCGCCCATAGTGCGGCAGTCGGTAAAACTGTGCGTGTGGTAATGGCGGTTCAGGACCGCGCGAAGTTGCTCGACGTTTGCGGTTGGGGCAATGGCGTCGGCCCGCATGGCGACCATCAGGTCATGAATCCGAATTTGCTCGACCCGCAGCCGCCCGGCTACTAAGGAGCGTTCTTCAATTTGGTACTGGCGCACGCTTTCGGGTGTCAGGCACACGCTGCCGAGGTCGATAATGGGCTTGTTCTGGCGGTAATACTGCGGCATGTACACCGATTTGCGTCCTTCGTACGATTGCTGATCGAAGTCAATGGCCCGAATCCGGTAATAAACCTCATCGAAATCGGGCGTGATATCGACCACAAAATTGCTGGAATGCATATCGCCCAGCAGCCGCACAAAACACCGCTCATTGAACTTTACAAACTCTTTACACAACCGAACGGGGTTCCGGTCGGGGTCCTGCATCTGCTGCTCAAAAAACATATCGCCCGGTATGCCCGCAATGTGCTCTTCGATCAGGGTCTGGCCGCTGGTCAGGTAGCTGATGCGGTTGGGCGACAAAATATGCTCTAATTCAAGGCCATAGATACGCGACGCATCGGCATTTTTGATATAAAAATAATCGAAGTTGTCGTTGACCAGGTTACGTACCCGGACCCGAAACGGCATTGTATTACCGTAAGAGCACAAATCGACCCGGTCGATGGCGAGGTGCCCCGTTACGGACATGTCGCCATCGGCTTTCAGAATGGCATAAATTGTTTTTAGGGCCAGCAGAATATCGTCGGCTTCGGAAGCGGGATAGAAAACTGTTTCCCAGAGTGTATCGCGGTCGCGCTTATCAAACAGAGATACCGAATTATCGTAGCGCAGCAGGTCGGTGTACTGAATGGGCAACGCATGCTCCCGGCTATATTGTGTCAGATATTCCCGCAGTTGGCGGTCAATCGGATAGACAAGCTTTTTCTTTGAAATAAGCGGCATAAGCAAACCAGCCTCTGGTGTTTGGGCAAAGATACAGGTATAAAGAGCAGGCTTACGCACCCCAAACCGTATGGGTGTAGGACAAGTTTGTTTTAGACAGGATTACAGGATTAGACAGAATTAGGCGAATCCTGTAATCCTGTCTAAAAAACTTGTCCCATATCCGTCCCTACATTAAGCTTTTGTTACGGCTAAACTCAATGGTCTGCTTAGCCGTTATCACTAAATCGTTACTGATTTAGTTTTGTCGAAACCGAGTATTATTTCCGAGTTACAACCGCCAGCCCCGCTCCTCGAACGCGCTCATTTCGGGCCGGATTTTGTTTGGGGAACGGCCACCGCTGCCTACCAGATTGAAGGTGCCGTTGACCGCGACGGACGCGGGCCATCCATCTGGGATACGTTTTGTAAGCAGAAAGGCAAGATCAAAACCGGCGAACATGCCGACGTAGCGTGTGAATTCTACGACCGCTACGAGTCTGATTTACAGCTTCATAAAGCGTTAGGTTTTACCGCATTTCGGTTCTCAATCTCGTGGTCGCGCATTTTGCCCGACGGCACTGGCCGCATCAACGAAGCCGGATTATTATTTTACGACCGACTCATAGACCAGTGTCTGGCATTGGGCATTACACCCTGGATTACGCTCTACCACTGGGATTTACCACAAGCATTAGAGAACAAAGGAGGCTGGCCTAACCGTCACATTGTCAGTTGGTTTGCTGAATATACCGATGTATGTACGAAAGCCTTTGGCCATAAAGTGAAGCACTGGCTTATTCTGAACGAACCGCTGGCTTCATCGACGCTGGGCTATTTTACGGGTCAGCACGCACCCGGCAGGCGGAGTTTCGGGAACCTGCTGCCCGCCATTCACCACACCGCGCTGGCGCAGGCCGAAGGCGGGCGAATTGTGCGGCAGAACGTATCCAATGTTCAGGTAGGCACAACGTTTTCGTGTTCGCCCATCGACCCGTTTACCCCCCGCGACCAAGCCGCAGCG
Source organism: uncultured Spirosoma sp. (assembly GCA_964244845.1). GTDB lineage: Bacteria > Bacteroidota > Bacteroidia > Cytophagales > Spirosomataceae > Spirosoma. The sequence continues at coordinate 185,590 of CAXTKE010000003.1, read as the reverse complement.
ACCCGCGTGGACGCGCTGCTGAACCGGCTGTTTATCGAACCGGCACTGGGCATGGGTTACCCAACCAAAGAACTTCCCTTTCTGGCCGGTATTGCCAAAAAAGTAGCGAAACCCGGCGACATGGAACGCCTGGCGTTCGACTTCGATTTCATCGGCTTACAGCATTATTTCCGGGCTGTTGTCGAACAATCATATTTTATGCCGTACATCTGGGCCAAAGACGTATCGCCCCTCCGGCGCAGCGTGCAAACCATTACCGAAATGGGCTGGGAAGTTTATCCCGAAAGCATGTATCGGATTATCAGGCAGTTCAGTCAGTACGAGGGCGTTAAAAAAATTTACATTACCGAAAGTGGAGCCGCTTTTTACGACACCGTTGAGAACGGAACCGTAAACGATACGGCACGGACGGAATACCATCAGAATTACCTGAAAAACGTACTGCGGGCCAAACAGGAAGGCATTCCGGTTGAAGGCTATTTTGCCTGGACGTTCTTAGATAATTTTGAATGGGCCGAAGGCTACCGTCCTCGTTTCGGATTAGTGTACGTCGATTTCCGAACACAGCAGCGCATCGTGAAAGCATCGGGGCGTTGGTTCCAGCAGATGCTGACGAGTGAACAAGTCAGGCATAATCGGGTGTAAGCTGAAATAGTTTGCTGAATTAAGCCCTCCTACCCAACCGGTACGCCAGACCGACACGCCACAAGCGGGAAAAAATTTCAGCATTTGTGCTATACCGTTTACCGGCATAGTTAGATAAACCATGCGAGTAGCCCAGACTTAATCCAAACGCACGATAATAGCCCGTCAGGTTCAGGCGCGGACGGAGGTCGACATCGGGAAAGGGTAATTTCCTTCCTGTTCCCATTAAAAAAGGACTTTTAACGTCAACAACTTTACCAAGTTCCCGGCTACTCAAACCAATTGCGGCATCCAGACCGATTGTGGCATCCAAACTGAATTGTGCATTGCCAAACCGCTTTCCTACAAATGGGTTGAGGTTCAGATACTGGTTCTGCAATTTTGCCCGGCCATCAACTAAGCTAATAAAGCCGAAATCGCCGTACATTGATGTTATAGCGACCCGGCTCGTCAACTGCTCATAGCCGACTTGAACACCATATATTAACTTATTCTTATCCGTGTGCTGAATCTGCCCGGCGATACTGTAACTAAAACCGCTGTTCCGTCCATATGGATTAGTAAGGTATACATCCCCGTTGTAAACAATCCCCGTTTCGCTAACGGCGTTAGGTCCGTAAAACGAAAATAAGCCCGAACCGGCCTGCACTGAAAACTCAGTACGCTGCCCATAAACAGCACTATTGCCGATAAATAAAGCGATAAACCATAGTTTCTTTTTCATGTTGCTACATTCGGGTTAAGTCTAAATAATGCCGCAGGACGGTACATAGGGCTGCAACATAAGCGTTTTTTCCTGTCGGTCCAACATCTTGGTAATACGCCGGGTTGTACTGTCAAAACACAACGAACGGTATGCATTATCCTGAATTTATTCACGAAGCCAAAGCCAAATTAGGCGTCGAAACCGAGCAGGAAGTGCTCGACATCACCCGTGCCTTTCTGCACACGCTCACCCAGCATTTAGCCGGTAACGCAGCCGACAACCTCGGGGCGCAACTGCCGGGCCAATTATTAGACATCATCCGCGAAATCAGCCCCGCCGAACGCGACCAGGGCGAACGCTTCAAACTCACTGAATTCTATGAGCGCGTTGCCGACAAACTCGACGTGGACACCGAAACCGGCAAGGACTATACGCACCGGTTTATGCAGGTCTTTGGTCCGATGGTGACCGAAGGCGAATTACACAAAATTAAAATTACGCTCTCCGACGACTACGCGCCCCTGTTTGAGAACGTAGCAACGGCGCGGATCGCTCCGAAGTAACCCATTATGATCCTTCCAATCACCACACCCGAACAGGCCGTTACCGCCATTCAGTCGGGCAACCGCGTATTTATTCATAGCGTTGCGCAAACGCCCCACGTACTCATTAACGCGATGATGGCGCGGGCCAACGAGCTGAAAAATGTGGAAGTCTGCCACATTCATACCGAAGGTCCCCTGCCCTATCTGGAGAAGAAATATCAGGCGTCATTCCGGCCCAATTCGTTCTTTATCGGGGCCAATATGCGGAAGCAGCTTAATCAGGGAATCGGCGATTACGTACCGGTTTTTCTGAGCGAGGTGCCCCTGTTATTCAGCCGGAAAATACTGCCGATTGATGTCGCGCTCATTCAGGTGTCGCCCCCGGATGCACATGGTTATTGCTCGCTGGGGCCATCCGTCGATGTGTCGCTGGCGGCTATCCGGTCGGCCAAGTACGTGATTGCCCAGATAAACCCGCGCGTGCCCCGAACCCATGGCGACGGGCTGATTCCGGCCAGTATGCTGCACGCGGCCATTGAAGTCGATGAACCGATGTACGAAGTGCTGCCGGGCGAAATCAGTGCCGAAGACCGTAAAATCGGGCAGTACGTCGCCAGTTTAGTCGAAGATGGGGCCACCCTGCAACTGGGTATCGGCGGCATTCCGAACGCGACGCTGGCCGAGTTGATTCACCACAAAGGGTTGGGCATTCATACCGAAATGTTCTCGGATGGCGTCATTGACTTGGTCGAGCGGGGCGTCATAACGGGTGAGCACAAAACGGTGCTGCCCTACCGCATCGTGTCGTCGTTTGTGATGGGTAGCCAGCGGGTATATGACTTCATCGACGATAATCCCGGCGTGGCGATGAAACAGGCCAGCTACACCAACGATACATCCATTATCCGGCGAAACCCAAAAGTAACGGCCATCAATTCAGCCATCGAGATCGACCTTACCGGGCAGGTATGCGCCGATACCATCGGCACGTATCAGTATTCGGGCGTTGGCGGCCAGATGGATTTTGTGCGTGGGGCATCGCTCTCGGAAGGGGGCAAACCCATTATCGCGCTGCCTTCGACTACCAGCAAAGGGCTAAGCAAAATTGTGCCGTTTTTGAAGGAAGGTGCGGGCGTAACGACTACCCGCGCTCATGTGCATTACATCGTGACGGAATTTGGCATTGCCGATCTGTACGGACAGAACCTGCGCCAGCGTGCCCGCGCCCTCATCAACATCGCTCACCCCGACCATCAGGAAGAGCTTGAACGACAGGCGTTTGCACGGTTCGGCAGCGTGTGAGGCAGTGGCAGCGTGCTGTCCGTTATGACGGCGATGCCATTTGGCAGCCAGCAACCATTCCGCAGTTGTTTCGGTATGCCGTTGCGGTAAAAACAGATTCCGAATTAAACGGATTGAGTCGGAATACCCCGCTTGTCTGTGGCCTTAAAATAATCATTTAATTTCCTGAGCAGCGGCTTCTCCAGGAACTCGTGAATAACGATACTGATAATGGCAACGGCAATGGGCAATGCTATGCTAACGCCAACGAACGCCCAAACGGGAAAGGCAGGCCTGTTCTCGACAAACTTATAAACGAAAGCCAGCGCGGACGGATGAAGCAGATAGATGATATAGGATGCATCGCCGAGTTTGGTAAAAATGGTTGAAAAGCCAATCTGCCGGTTCGCTTCCAGCCCGGTCAGGGCAATAATCAGCCCGATGGATGCCAGCCCGTAAAGCACAAAACGACCCGCCTGATTACCGTCCGTCGTAGCGGGACCAGCGGCTAACCAGACACCACTCGCCAGCAGAATGGACCAATAGACAGAGGGCCGAAATGGACCAGCCCGGTAGAGCAGACAGGCAACTACCCCACCCAGGAATTCCAGATTATAAGCATTGAAGAGAAACCCAAAAATGGGCGTAAACGGCTGACTAACAAGTACATGATACAGCGTACCCCCGACAACAAGCGCGATAATAAACCACAGCCGACGGGAATAAAGTAACAGGCTAATCAGCGCATAGAAATACAATTCGTGGCTCAGGCTCCAGCTAACCGGAATAATGGGTTGATGACCGGGCAGTAGAAAAAAAGCCGACACCCAGTCGAACTGGTGCCTTTCGACTGGCGGCAAGCCTCCGTAAGAGAGTCGGCAAGCCACCCAGAATGTGAGCAGCAGCAGCCAGTAAATGGGAAAAACCCGGATGAATCGTTTGCGCCAGTAATCCGGTAACGATGGCGATTTTTTGTCGGCAGGAAAGGTAGCGTAGGTAATGACAAACCCACTGATAACAAAAAACAGGTCGACACCGGCATAACCATGCCCAAAAAACCGGCTTATGGAATTCGTCTGCTTGAAGTGGTTCTCAAAAAACAGCGAAAGGTGGTAGGCCACGACTAAGAGCGCGGCCACACCCCGTAGCAGTTGAAGAATAAGCAACGGTTGTGATGCCGTACTGGGTTTCGCAGGAATAAAGGAGCGATCAGGTCGTTTTATATCTTCGTGTAACGGATTCATTAATGGGGAAAAGATGAGATGACTGCAACCTGAGCCATTTCAATCACCGATCATTGGTCAGGAACGGCCTGCAAGAGCCTAAACGCGAGACCGCAATATAGGACTTTTCAGTGAATGCGACTGTAGCCAATTGCTTCTTTATGGGGGCTTATTTATCCTACCGCAAGCAACGAAGCAGCGTAACCGATTTCAAGGAAAAATTGAGCAGTTGTATGGGTCGCCTAATTGCCCCGAGAAAATAACCTAAGCCTTTTCAAAAACTTTACCGAATAGATTCATAAAAATATCTGATCGTATCGGCCGGACTTCCTATTTGATTTACATACCCAGTTGTTTCTAACGATACGCCCTTATTCTGTAACCAGAATTTCCGTTGCAGGCCGCCAGTATACGTGACAGAAATAGCCGAATTTTTACAATCCTCGCCAGGAACGCCTACCCATTCTTTAAGACCCATCAACGTATTATCCTTGAAAGTAGAGTCAGTAATAGTTGACGTACCATTACTTGTTTTGTTGCCAATTTTAAGAGTTTCAGTGTATAGGAAGCTGGTTTGTGTTTTTGAGGGCGAAATGATTTTCGTCAACTTCCATCTTCCCCATAATTCATTAGCGAATCCCCCAGTGCTACTTGTTGAACAGGGTGTACACCCGTACAAGAACATCGTTAAGTAACCGTACAAAAGAAAGCATCTGTATGTTTTCATCGTTATTGAGTATTCGTAAATGAGCGTAAATTTTTAACCTCTAATTCCTGAAATCATTTTAACAGTTGAATTGTAATTTCCTGAACTGTTCGTTTGGGTAGCAGAATAAGTTTGCAGATTGCTTATTGAACAGATTCATAAAAATATCTGATTGTATCGGATGAGCCACCTATTTGATTCGTATATTCTGTTGCTTCAACGGCTTCACCTCTATTGCTTAGAAAATATTTTCTCTGTAAACCATTTGAGTACATTACCGAAACAGTTGTGTTACTACAATTTTCACCAAACCCCCTCCACTCATTTGTTCCGATATGAACACTATCTTTTGTGGGCGGTGAAGTCCTTACAATTATTTCTTTTGTAATGGCGTTACCGTGTCCATCATCCGATAACCCAATCTTCAGCATTTCTATGTAAGGAAAAATAGTTTGTGTCTTCGAGGGATACACAACTTTTACCAGCTTCCATGTTCGCCATAGTTGCTGAAAAAAAATGCCACCACTGTCCATGGAACATTTATTACAACTATCTAAAGTTGTTAACAGACAAATTATTACGAACAACAAAAAAAGACTTTTCCTGACCTGCATAATTTTCGGCTTTTACCTTTTACAAGAAATTAGTTTCTAATCCCGAACTATTATTTTGTTTAAGATTGTATTTCTGTGCAACCAAAATCGCATCATCAAGACTCACTTCATAAGGAGCAGTATATTTTTGAGCGGTCATTATACTACTTGCCTCAGGTGTGCACTGTAGTAGGGATAAGTAACAAACAGCGGTTAGTGCTTGAACAGTTAACGATTTAATCCGAAAAGAATGACTTATTTTCATGTCGATTGTTATAGTGTGTTATGGAGCCATAAATGTGGCCTCAATAGCATCTATATGCAACAGCATGAATATGAAACTATATGAAATCGTTGCTTTTTATCATCAAAATCAGTTTAAATGTAAATTCTTAAATTTATTTCGACTAAATAATAGATACTTAGAACAACAAAGCGGGCCAGAACTCAACTAGTCCGGCCCGCTTCTGTTTGATACGTTAGTTTATAGTTGCAGCAATTTAAAATCTCATTTTCTGCTTACACCTTCATCTTCTCAACATTCTTGATGCTAATGGCAATAGACTCCAAAGGCGGCAGTTTGCAGACGTCCTGCTCGACGAAATAATGGGTCATGCCCGCAATTTTCTTCGCGTCGAAAATGCGCTGGAAATTAATCGAGCCGGTTCCTACGGGAGCGAAGGCGCGTTCGGCGGTTTTTTCCATGTCTTTTACGTGCCAGAGCGGGAACCGGCCGGGGTGCTTTTTAAACAGCGCAACGGGGTCCTGATCGGCAAAGGTGGCCCAGTATAAATCCAGTTCGAGTTTTACTAAGTTCTTGTCCGTTCCGCTTAGCAGTACATCGTAGGGAATTTGTCCCTCCATCGGCTTAAATTCAAAGTCGTGGTTGTGGTAAGCGAACTGAATCCCAACGGCTTTGCACACCTCCGCCGATTTATTGAAGAGGTCGGCAAACTTCTTGTAATCATCGAGTTTGGTGCGCTCGGGCGGGAACAGGAAGGCACAAACCATGTACTTCTGCCCGACAGTAGCGGCATCGTCGGCGGCCCGTTTCCAGTCGTCGGTGAGGGTTCCCTTGCCCTTCATTACGTTGCCGGTTGTATAATGCCCACTCGGTGCCGACAGACCAAGCTCTTTTAGCAACGCCGAGAATTCTTTTGGCGTTTTACCGAAAAACTTCCCATCGGAATAGCCATACGGTTCCACTTCTTTGTAGCCAATTTCGGCCACTTTTTTCAGGGTGCCTTCAGGGTCCTTCGCCATCAGGTCGCGCAGGGTGTACAGTTGCAAACCCACTTTTTTGGCTGGTGCGGCCAGGGCATCAAATTGGGGCAGCAGAGCCGCCGAGGCAGCTAACGCACCAAGTTTCAGAAATTGCTGGCGGGTGATTTTAGGAGACTGATTCATGAACTATAGGTCGGTTAATAGAAGCCGGGCAGCGTGTCCGGCGTTCAATGGTTAAAGATACGGATAGACATAGTTTACTGCTTTGGCCTTTTTCCGGCGACGTATAGGGTCATGACCCGACGATCCATCGCAGCGTTTCGGCGTTCCGCACGGCATTTCCGCCCCCGTCATTATTGAAATATACGTACACATCTTTCCCCATCCCAGCCCACTCCCGAATGCGGTCGGCCCACCAGTGTAAATCGGTATCGGAATAGGACCCACCGTATAAATAATCCGTATCGGGGCCGTGCAAACGCAGATAGACGAATGGCGCGGTGGTTCGCAAAATGCAGGGCAGATGCGCCCCGCTCATGATGCAATAGGCTGCCTGATGCTGTTCGAGCAGGTTAAAAATAGCTTCGTTGTGCCATGTATGATGCCGAAACTCTACGGCCACGCGCATCCAGGGAGGCACCTGATTCAGAAAATACGATAGCCGGTCATAATCGCAGCTATGGTTGGGCGACAACTGCACCAGCAATACGGCCCGTTTTTCCCGCAGTTCGTGCCAGCAGGCTTTTATGCGCTCCATCCAGACGTCGGGCGCATACAATTTTTTGGCGTGGGTCAGCCCGCGCGGTGCTTTTACGGTCAACTGAAAACCGTCGGGCAAGCGTCGTCGCCAACTGGCAAACGTGGGTTGTTTGGGCCATCGGTAGAAACTGCTGTTCAGTTCAACGGTCTGGAAACGCTGCACGTAGTAACCCAGCCGGTCATGAACGGGCGTGCCATGCGGATACATCACGCCCTGCCAATGGTCGTAACTCCAGCCCGAAGTGCCAATATGGATGCTCATAAATCAGATGATTAATCATTGCCAGCTACTTCCCGGATCTACAGTTTAACCTGCTCAAAAGTACAAGTACGCAGGTGAAAAATGTAAGAAATGAATTGTGTAAATAGGGTATTTTCACCCTTGACCCGGCCGGGTTTATTGAACGACCTTTAGTCACAAAGTCAAGTGCTGCGCTCAGGTTTAAATCCTTTCTCTAAACGACTGTATTCATGCGAAGTAGTATAACCAAAAACGGTCTGACACTACGCGTCATTGCGGGTGCACATAATGCCATTATCGGTATCGACCTTCAGGAAAGCCTGCGAAAAAATTGCTTAGGCTTTTCCATTCACCGCACTGACCTCGGTGTTGCCGACCCGAGTGACAAATTGATTACGGAGGTAATTAAACCCGCACACTGGCTGCCCGGCATGCTTCAGTTTCCGGGAGCTGCGGCACCGGTCCCGCCCGCTACTTTTGCCACAATGGAAACCGCCCCGCTACAAAAATTTCGCTGGGGCGACTACACCTTATTCCCCGCTCACCGATACCGGTTTCGGGTTGTGGCCCGCTATGGCAGCCCGAACGCGCTTACACCGATTTCAGATCAGGACGGTGTTACGGTGGACGTATCGACCGAAACCCAAACTCGCCCGATTCGGCGGTTTTTTTCAATCGGGCGGCTGCGGCCAGTGAAGCATTCAACCGAAAATTTGAGAAAGTAAAAGACGTTTCGGATACAACACCCTTAGCCGTTGAAGCGCGAAAGTGGCTCTCCAATGGCCTGGAAGAAGCATTATTAGCCTTTTTGGGCAAGGCAACAGATGGCACGTTTGCGCTCCATGCAGCCGTCTACGAGTTTCAAAAACCGAATTTATTAGGGGCTTTAAAATCGGCCGCCACTCGGGGGGCTTCCGTACACGTAGTTTATCATGCCCGACAGAAAGGTGCCAATGCCGCGAAAGCCGATAAAACCAAAACCAAAAATGAGGCTGCTATTGCGGCTGCCGGACTGAATGGGGTGACGAATCTGGTATTGACAAGCCGCAAGGCCGATCCGCAGGGAGCCATTATGCATAATAAATTCGTTGTCCTGCTCAAAAAGGATGCGGCTACGAATGTGTTCGTGCCTGAAGCCGTGTGGACCGGCTCCACAAACTGGACCGACGGGGGCCTCTATGGGCAGCTCAATGTAGGCCATGCTGTCTATGATCCGGTGGTAGCAGCCCAATATGAACACTATTTTGTGGAATTAGCCACCGATCCTACAGCCCACGACCTGAAAAACCGGTTAGAAAGTCTTACGCCCGTGTCCCTGTTTCCTCCGCCAGCCGGGCAGTCAATTATACCCATTTTTTCTCCACAAAGTCACGAAACCATGTTGCAGTTGTATGCCTCTATTTGTGAACATGCGAAGTGCCTGCTCGTATCGGCTCCGTTCGCCTTATCACCGATTATCATGAAGGTGTTGGCTCAAAAACAGCCGGGTACGCTTCGGTTTATGCTGTTAGACAAAATAAGCTCTTTAGGAAAAGGCGAAGAAGTACGGATATTTGAGGGAGACCCATCCAATTTCATCGCGGTAGCCACAACCTTAGACTCGCCCCTCCACAATTTTCAGGGGAAGCTATTAGAAGATACGCAGGGTTTCCACCATGCGGGCATTCACATTCATTCAAAAATTATTCTGGCCGATCCGTTTGGTTCTGCACCCATTTTAGTGACTGGTTCCGCAAACTTTTCAAATAACTCAACAGAAGTGAACGACTCCAATAGTCTGATCGTGTATGGGCATACGGCCGTAGCGGACATATATGCCTGTGATTTTATGCGAATGTTTGAGCATTACCATTTCCGGGCTGCGCAGAAAGCGCATCCGCAGAGCACACTGGATTTAGCTACCGACGACAGTTGGTCGGTGCTCTATTATGTCAGTGGCAGTCAAAAGGAGCAGGACAGGCGCATGTTTGCCGGTACGCTCTAATCCTGCTCAGTACCCTCTGGCCCATCATGCCCGAATACATTAGATCAGCCATTACAGGCGAAAGCCCGACTGTTGACGAATTGAACAGTCGGGCTTTCGCCTGTAATCTACTTTTTATACCAAACCCTTTTTCATTCCTTTTACGGCGTAATCGACCGAGCGGGCGGTCATAGCCATGTAGGTCAGTGATGGGTTTTGGGTAGAGGTCGAGGTCATGCAGGCACCGTCGGTCACGAATACATTTTTCACGGTATGAATCTGATTCCACTTGTTGAGCACCGACGTTTTCGGGTCTTTGCCCATACGCGCTCCACCCATCTCATGAATGTCGAGACCGGGGTTGCGGTGGTCGTCGCGAAGGCGGATGTTTTTGAACCCGGCTTCGGTGAACATCTCCGTCATCTGCTCCTGATAATCCTTCACCATCTTGTCGTCGTTATCGTCGTAGGCAATGGAAATTTTCAGTTGCGGAATGCCGAACGGGTCTTTCAGCGATGGGTCGAGCGCGACGTAATTTGTTTCTTTCGGGATTGTTTCGCCCATCATGTGCGAGCCAACGTACCAGCCGCCGAGTTTCGGATTCAGCAGATTATCCTTTAAATCTGCCCCGATACCGCTCTGATCGGCGCGGGAACCCCGCCCTGCCGAGAAGCCAGCCGCATAGCCCCGCAAAAAGCCCATTTCCTGCTTCTGCACGTTGCGGAAACGCGGAATATACGGGCTATTAGGCCGTCGTCCGTCGGTAGTTGAGTCCAGATCGCCGTCGTACTCACCCGAAACACCCGCCCGGTAATTATGAAACGCTGCATATTTGCCCAGAACGCCACTGTCGTTACCGAGGCCATTTGGAAAACGGTTCGATGTCGAGTTGAGTAGCACCAAATTGGAATTAAGCGCGGCAGCGTTCAGGAAAATGATGCGGGCATAGTACTCCGTCATCTGCTTGGTTTGGGTGTCCACAACCCGCACACCGGTGGCTATGCCTTTCTTTTCATCGTAAATGATCGAATGCACGACCGAGTTGGGCCGAAGGGTCATTTTACCCGTTTTGGCCGCCCACGGAATCGTAGACGAGTTACTGCTGAAATACCCGCCAAACGGGCAACCGCGTTCGCAGATGGTCCGGTGCTGACACTGCGCCCGTCCCTGCTGATAATGAATGGGTTGCGGCTGGGTTATATGCGCGGCACGACCCATAATAACGTGCCGGTCTTTATACCGTCCGGCCACTTTCTGCTGAAAATGTTTCTCCACGCAGTTCCACTCGTGCGGGGGAAGAAACTCCCCATCGGGCAGCGTTGCCAGTCCGTCTTTGTTCCCCGAAATACCCGCAAACCGTTCGACGTAACTATACCACGGAGCCAGGTCAGCGTAACGAATGGGCCAGTCAACAGCGAATCCATCGCGGGCCGGGCCGTCAAAATCGAAGTCGCTCCACCGCTGGGTTTGCCGCGCCCACATCAGCGATTTCCCACCCACCTGATAGCCCCGAATCCAGTCGAACGGCTTTTCCTGCACGTACGGATGCTCGGCATCTTTCACAAAGAATTGCTCAGATCCTTCGTAAAAAGCGTAACACTTACTGATAATCGGGTTCGCATCGCGCACTTCTTTCGTGAGTTGATTGCGGTGTTCAAACTCCCACGGCTGCATGTTGGTGGTGGGGTAATCGGTGATGTGCCGAACGTCGCGGCCCCGCTCAAGAACGAGTGTACGAAGCCCTTTAGCGGTTAGTTCTTTGGCGGCCCAGCCCCCGCTTATGCCCGAGCCAATCACAATGGCATCGTAGGTATTGAGTGCCTGAGCGTCTATATTGAGGTATGACATGGTTGTCAGTTTGATGTTCGTGGTTTGTCGTTGCGGTTCCCCGCCGGTGCGGTCAGCCCCGGCGGGGAACCGCAACGACAAACCACGAACGTTATTTTGGTTTAGATACAGTTTTGGCGGGAACGGGAACGCAGCCGTAATAATGACCGGGAATAAATTGGTATTTCGTCAGGTTGGTCATCACATACTCCGACGTCATGTATCCCTTGATAGTCAAGCCTTTTATCATCGAATAAAAGTCTTTCTGAGCGGGTTCGGTGGATTGCGAGAGTTGCGTAAGCAGGGCCGTTCGCTGGGTAACATCGCCCTCAGAAAAGGGCTTGTTGAAAGCTGTGCGAGCCAGACCATCCAGCGAATCAAGTCCTTTCCGAAACGTTTCCTGCGCCGGTTTGTCGTAGCAGTCGGCCACCATTTTCTGAATAAACTGATGCACATTCAGGGCTTTGGCACCGGGAGTGTCAGTTGCCGGAATGATCGTTTCGACCATATCGGCCAGCAAATCGGCCTGGCTAAGCGAGAGGAATTGCCGGGCCGAACGAACCGTTTCAGTTGTCCAGCCGCTGGCCCAGGCGGGCAGACTAATCAGTCCGCCAACCGCACCGGCCATTGTTTTTAACGCATTACGTCTTTCCACAGAGGTACTTTCTACGAGTAAATTTGGTCTGTCAAATATACAATACAAACAAAGACACCTGACTGATTTTGAGGGCCTGATTCTGTTTCCCCAACGAAAAACAGCGGTTATTTATTCGCTGCCTCCTGCCGTATCAACTCCCCACCAGATGCCTGCCGAACCTGGGGTGAAAACTACTTAATCTCCGGTTTTCGTTAGTTTGATGGCTTCGATACCCATCGAAAGCCAGTAGTCCGGCGAATGAATTAAATGTTCATTAAATCCAAAATTCATCGGTCTTCAGTGCAACAATCTGCTTTTATTCTACGTAAACGTAATAGGTAAGTCATTTCCGCTTGTCCGATTAACGCTATGAAACAACAAATTGTGAACAGTGCCTTTTGGGCTTCCATGCCTGTACGATTCAATCGAACCCGGTCACTACAGTGGCTATTTGTGGCTGGTTTTGCCCTGTTGCTGGCTGGCTGCAAAAAAACGACGGACGATGTTACACCACAACCCGCGCCTGCGGTCAGTGAAAACCAAACGGTCGACAGTTGGATTCTGGGGAATATGCGCGAGGTATATTACTGGAACGACAAGATTCCGGCTAATCCCGATACGACGCTGGCACCCGACGTTTTTTTCGATTCCATTCTTTACAAATACAACGCCACAACAAACCCCACCGGCGACCGCTTTTCGTGGATTGAAGAGAGTGGCGACCAACTCCAGGCTGAGCTGAGTGGCGAATCGACAACGACCGGCATGGATTATAATCTGTACCTCCGGGCGTCGGGGTCTACTGCCGTTATTGCACAGGTGCTGTATGTGCTGCCCGGTTCGCCCGCGCAGAAGGCAGGCCTGAAACGGGGCGACATTATTACGAAAGTAAACGGAACATCGCTCTCGACCACGAACTACGCCGACCTGTTGAACGGAACGACCTTTACATTTGGGCTGGCTACCGTTAGTGGAACGACGCTTGTTGACAGCGATCAGACGCGCACCGTGACGGCAACGGTGTTTCAGGAAAATCCGGTCTTTCTCGATTCGGTTTACACGGTTGGGGCTAAAAAAGTGGGTTATTTCGTCTATAACCAGTTCGTTCCGGGTGCGAACAACAGCAAGGCCAGTGAATATGATGCACAAATGGACGCCGTGTTCAGCGATTTCAAAGCCAAAGGCGTTAATGAACTGGTACTCGACCTGCGTTATAATCCCGGCGGCTATACGTCTTCGTCGGCCAACTTGGCCAGCCTGATCGGGAAAGGTGTCAGTTCGAGCAAACTGTACTTCCGCGAGGAATGGAACAAGACCATTACACCCGTACTGCTGCAGGACCCACAATACGGCAGCAGTTTCTTTATCCAGAATTTCCTCGACAAAGCGCAGAACATTGGCAACAACCTCACGCGGGTGTATGTCCTGACGACCGATCATACGGCTTCGGCCAGCGAGTTGATTATTAACGGGCTGCGTCCGTACATGACCGTAAATACCATTGGCACAACCACATACGGTAAAAACGTTGGTTCGATTACCATCACCGACGATACCGGAAAAATCAAATGGGGTATGCAGCCGATTGTCTTCAAGTCGTATAACAGTGCCAACCAATCCGACTACGCGACGGGTTTTACGCCAACGGTAGAAGTGGAAGAACCCCTCGTTCTGCTGCCTTTAGGCGACATCAACGAACCCTTATTGAACGAAGCCCTGTATCAGATTTCGGGAAATACAGCGGGTGGCCGCCGTGCGGCTGTTGTTCGGAACCCGCTGCTTCAGGTCGGCTCATCGCTTCAGAAAAAAGCCGCTGGGCATTCGATGATTCGGACGCTTAAAACACTGAAGTTGTAATATTTGCAGGACTTTTGTAAAAAGCCGTGCCACGGTTATCTATGCTACTTAAAAGAACCGTGGCACGGCTTTTTACAAAAGTCCTGATTTATTTCAATGTCGTTCCAACGGCTACGTCACGAAGAGGGTCTTTGTGACGTAGCCGTTTCACGTTGGGCGAATTGATTTAGGGCATTTGGCAACAATTAAGAATTTTTATGAAACCGTTACGTTGGTAAGTAACACCCCTTTGACGTAATTTTGCCAGTAAGAATTTAATCAGTCTACCCATAGGAGTCCATTTCGTTCCTGACTCATGGGTGTTCAAGAAGGCTTCTTTCGGGCTTAGCTCCTCCCGGTCGGGATGGCAAAACCGTCGTTCTTAACTCAAATTGATATAACTTTACGTTTTAGTTCGTTCGTTTACGCTCCTTTTCATGATTCATTTACCATTTCGATTTCCTTCGGCTACGGACTCCCAGCCGCAATCTGCAACTTCAGAGACATCGCTCTCTCCGGCAACTAAGAAAACAAAAAACCAGAAGTGCGTCAATTGGGTGCTGGGCGTTCTCTGCATCGGCTGGGCTGGTTTGCTCGTCGGCTGTGGTAACAACACAACTGTAGCCGTTCTGGGCGACTGGATTAAAAAATCCCAGTTTGAAGGTGTTACGCGCTCCGGGGCATCCAGCTTCGTTATCGGCAGCATTGCTTATATGGGCACCGGACGCGATGGCAGCAACCAGCGGCTTCAGGATTTCTGGGCCTATGACCCCGCCAAAAACGCCTGGTCGCAAAAAGCCAATTACGGTGGCGTTGCGCGGTATTCGGGTACTGGTTTTGCCGTTGGCAACAAAGGCTACATCGGTACGGGTATCAACACCAGCAGCGACCGCCTGAAAGACTTCTGGGAATATGACCCGGCAGCCAACACCTGGAAAAAAGTGGCCGATTTTGGCGGAACCGCCCGCTATGGTGCACTGGCGTTTTCTATCGGTTCCAAAGGTTATGTTGGCACCGGCAACGATGGCAACTACCTGAAAGACATGTGGGCATTCGACCCAGCCGCCAATGCATGGACGAAAGTAGCGAGCTACGGCGGAGAAAAACGCGTGGGTGGTGTGGCTTTCGTTATCGACGGCAAAGCCTATGCCGGTACGGGAAATAACAACAATACACCTGCTAAAGACTGGTATGTGTATGACCCTACCGCCGACACATGGACGCAAAAACTTGATTTCCTGACGGAGCAGGCGGTTCAGCGCAGCAACGGCGTTGGCTTTTCTATCAACGGTAAAGGCTACGTTACGCTTGGCGACAACACCAATGTCTGGCAGTATGATCCGGCAACGGACCTCTGGGCACAACTGGGTTCGTTTGAAGGTGCTAACCGCAGCTTTGCTGTTGGCTTTGCCATCGGCAACAAAGGTTATGTGACAACAGGTCTGAGCGGAACGGTTCCGTTTGATGACCTGTGGGAATTTGACCCGATCCTCGAACAGGTATTGTAAGGTGCAGTATGCCACAACAGCCACCGGCCAGCCGTCGAAAACGAAGTTGATTCGCAGGGTTTTGCTGTCGATATTACTGGGTCTGGGCCTCTTAACGGCCTGGCTCATCTATCAGCGGCAACCGCCTTATGAGGTTCAGGTATTCAGAACGACGGGTGGCTGGGGGTATGAAATAATAACCGACGGAAAGCCATTTATCCATCAGCCTACCATACCGGGCCAGCCTGGTCTGGTAGGCTTTGCTTCCGAAGCACAGGCCCGGCGGGTTGGTGAACGGGTGGTTGAACGACTACAACAGGAAAAGGCCCTGCCTGCCCTGACGACTGATGAATTACGCCGGTTAGGCGTAAAAATTCCCTGAATTATTTGCTTATGCGTACTCTCTGGTACGCCGGTTTGCTTTGGCTGACCGGTATCGTGCTATTTGCCTGCCAATCGGGCGATCTGAACGTTGGTCAGTCGGTCATTAACCCGCAGGAATTGCTGGTTCAGTCCGTTGACTCCGTGACGATCCAGACATCGACGGTGATGCGAACCGACTCCTTCCCGACTTCCGGTTCGTCTGAACCGGATATTGTGATAGGGCACTGGAACGACGCGCTGACCGGGCGGCAAACGGCGCAAAGTTTTGCGGCAATTGATTACCCGTCTAATTCGCTGGTTTCGCAAACGAATTTGCGGCTCGACTCATTAGTACTGGAATTGGGCTATTCGTTTGCTTATGGTGATACGACCCAGGCCTTTGATTTGAGCGTTCACCGCCTGAGCAGCCCGATGGCAAGTCAAGTGTATTATAGCACCAGCACGGTGGCGTATCAGCCAACGCCGTATTTGCAGCAGACGTTTGTTCCCCATCCGGCAAGTGGCACCCGTTTGATACGGATGCGGATTCCCGATGACCTGACGCAGACGCTGTATGACAAGCTCATCAGCGGTGAAATTACGGACAACATTTCCCTGAATGACTTTCTGGCCGGATTTGCGTTTATCAGCAACTCAACGGGTAATACCTTTATTGGCATTACCACCAACCCTTCGGTAAGCGGATTACGGCTGTATTACCACGATACGGACCTGAACAAAACAGCCTATACACTCCTGTTTCCGATTACATCACTTCACTTTACGAAGCTACAGAATGACCGTACCGGTACGCCCCTCGCTGCTTTGAAGAATAAATCGGACGCCGTAAGCAGCCGCCTGACCAACGGAACGACGGTTATTGCGGTGGGTGCCGGGCTTCAGACACGCGTAGAGTTTCCGTACCTGAACGATTTTTCCCGACCTGAGAAATTCGCCGATCTAAACCGGGCCTTGCTGGTTATTAGCCCTGTACGGGGTGATTTACGGGATAACACGCCCCCACCGACATTGCTCCGGGTTTATCAGACCAACAATCAGAATGAATTTATTGCCACGGTGCCCGGCGGGCCAACCGGTGGAGACCCGTCTCAGGCAAGCTATTTTATTGACCAGTCATCTATATTACCGACGGATAGCTACACGATTGATTTAACGTATTACATCGGGCAGATCATCAAGCGAAAAGCATCCAGCCAGCCGCTCCTGCTTACAGTTCCGCCCCCATCTACGTCCAGCGGTCTTTTTACGCTTAAGGAATTAGTCCAGCGCATAACATTGGGGGATCAGTTCCGCCCTAACGACCGGATGCAGTTGAAATTATTCATGACAACGGGTACATAGAGCCGTTTAATTTCCTGTTGTACCCCATAGCCGAAGCGGGGCCAGATCATTGAATCTGGCCCCGCTTCGGCTATGGGGCGTGTTTGTAGTTCCGAACGCATCCTATATTACTTTCCAAACAACTGCAACAGAACATACCAATCGTACGTATTTACCAGCAACTGATGAACGGATGCGTAAATTTTGGTTAAGGTCGGCTTTTACTAAAACCATTGCCGTTCATCAATATCAGCAGTCGTACCAAATGATTTATCAGACGATTTAGACGATATGGCTGTACGTTTACCTGCCTGCCCGTTCGTTGTCTGGCTCTTCGTCCTGGCTTTACCCATCACTTCGCTCGCTACCCATCAGGTTGGCGGACAGTTGGAAATGCGGGCCGTTGGCGACAGGCCGGGGCATTATCGAATCATTGTTACGCAGTATCTGGAAAGTGGCCCCCGCGCCGATCAGCAGGGGGGCGGCACACTGGGCATTTTCAGAAAACGGGACAATGGGCAGATGCTGGTATTCAGCACCCGCGAAGTCGGACAGCGGCAACCCGTTGTGTATGCCAATGAATTCTGTGCGGCCCAGCGAAATCTGAAGTTCATTGTCGCCACGTTTGAGGCTGATATTCAACTGACACCCGCCACCTACTCCGATGCGCAGGGTTATTATATTTCCTACCAGACCCGAAATCGAAACGGAGGTATCAACAACATCAGCAATCCGATTCAAACCGGTTATACGTTTTACCTTGAATTTCCGGCCCTTCAGCAAAACGGGCAGTTATTCCCCTACTCATCGCCCCACTTCGGCGCCATCAATGGCGAATACGTCTGCCTCGGCGACCCATTTACGTTTCCATTTGGCGGCACCGACCCCGACGGCGACGAACTGCGGTACTCGATGGTGACGCCCCTCGACCAGAAAGTTTCGCAAAATAACGCCCAGAATGGCGTGTCTGCCGCCCCCTACCCCGATGTTACCTGGCTGTCGTCGTTTGGGGCCAACAATGCTATTCCGGGAAGCCCCACCCTCTCCGTTGACGCGAAAACTGGCGAGTTATCCGTCACGGCAACTCAGTTGGGCCTGTTCGTTTTTGCGGTGAAAGTTGAAGAATACCGGAATGGGGTGAAGATTGGTGAGGTACGGCGCGACTTTCAATTTCTGGTTATCGACTGTCCGCCCCAAACCACACCGGACCCGGCAGTGCAAATTAAAAATCGGCCAAAAGCATTAGTGACGACTATCTGCCAGAATGATTCTGCGGTATTGATGGCAACAGACAACCCCAACTGGAATTACCAGTGGCGTCGGGATGGGATTAACATTAGTGGAGCAACCCGTTCGTCGCTGGCGGTGCGCGAATCGGGCGAATATACCGTTGTCGTTTCGCAGAAAGCTACATGCAGTAAAACGGGCAATTCAGAAACCGTGCTAATCAACGTGGTAGGCTCGAAGGCCAGTGTAGCGGCCATGGGCCATCTGTGCGCCACAACCGGTTCGATTACCCTCACTGCTACCCGTGGCCCCGACATCGCCTACCAGTGGGTTCATGATGGACAGATACTGCCGGGTCAGACAGCCGACTCGCTCCAGGCTACGCAGGCGGGCAAGTACTGGGCCGTTTTAACCTACGTATCGCTGGGCTGCAAAGCCCGAACCGACACGGCAACCCTCGACCGTTCGCCCGATGTGGTGGGCGTTTTGAAGTCGGCGTCGGGATTCAACCGAATCTGTCCGCAGGATTCGTTGCCTTTGCTCGGCAGTGGCGGACTTAGTTACCGCTGGCAAAAAGATGGGGTAATTATTGGTACGAATGGATCGCAGTTAGTGGCGTCAACGGCGGGTACATACGTCGTTACGGCTATAGACATATATGGTTGCGAAGGCAGATCCGCTCCGGTTACTGTCACCCAACTTGCGCCAATTGTCGTAACGCTCGACTCGATTCCGGGTGTTTGTGGACCGGACAGGCCGGTTTATTCGCTCAACGGCTATCCGCCGGGGGGGCTTTATGCCGGGAAGGGGGTAACGGAAAATGAATTCAGCCCGAAGCAGGCAGGAGTGGGCGACCATGCCGTTACGTATACCGTCAAAGCCGCTCCCGAATGTGCCGGAACAGTAGCCACCCGCATCGCCGTTGTCGCGCCCATTCCGACCATCCAATTAGCCGATTCGCTGACGACTTACAAGGGCAATACCTTCATGATGGACCCGGTTTATACGGGAAATCCAAACCAGTTTCAGTGGACAGCCGCTACGTATTTGGACAACGCGACCGCAGCCAATCCGCTGATAACGGCCATTGCCAGCGACATTACGTACACGGTTGCGGTGAAAAACAGTACGGGCTGCGAAGCGAAAGATACGATTCGGATTACGGTTTTTGAGCGCGTATGGATACCAGACGCCTTCTCGCCCAATGGCGACGGCCTGAATGACCGTTGGGAATTGCCGGGTATTGATGCCTTTCCCGACGCCATTATGACCGTTTTTAACCGCTGGGGCGAAGTTATTTATTCGTCGGGGAAAGGCTATACAAACCCCTTTGATGGCACATTGAACGGAACATCGCTACCCACAGGCGTGTATGCCTATACATTACGTACGACCCCGCAACGACCGGCTATACACGGTCGGTTAGTGCTGACACGGTAAAAGGGTCAAGTGGTGTAGTAAGTAAATGGTCAGGAAATAGTTAAGGGTGGTCAAGCGTTGGCAAACAACTCCTGACCACCCTTAACTATACCTGACAATGCTTGACTACCATTACGCCTGTTTCGTTACCTGAATATTCAGAACCAGCCGTACATCGTCACTAACGACAACACCGCCCGCTTCCGTAACGCCATCCCAGGTCAAACCAAATTCTTTGCGTTTGATCGTGCCGTTGATTTCAAATCCGGCTTTCGTCTGTCCGTAAAAATCCTGCATTTGACCGCCGTATTCGGCTTTCAGCGTTACCGGTTTTGTAACACCGTGAATGCTTAGATCGCCCGTGAGTGAGTACGTATCATCGCCCGTTTTTGTCATCGACGTGGACACAAATGTCAGTTTCGGAAACTGCTCGGCGTCAAAAAAGTCAGCCGACTTGAGATGACCGTCGCGTTGTTCGCTGCCCGTATTGATGCTGCTGATATCAGCCGAGAACGAGATTTTTGCGCCCTCAAAATCATCGCCAGCCGATTCCAACTGCCCTTCGTACTGACCAAATGAGCCAGTAACGGTTGAGATAACAAGGTGTTTTACTTTAAACTGTACTTCGGAGTGCGAAGGGTCTATAACCCAGGTCGTAGCGGTGGCTGGTTGTGCTTGCATAGCTTCTTGTGTTTATTATTAAATGTTAGTGTATTTGATGTAGATACATTTAATTTTTAAAAATCGTTTCATTCCCGACGATAAATAATTGTGAATCGTTTCGATAGTGGAATTTTACCACCCTTCTCATGTGAATCATCCGGCCATCTGGAGTAGATTTGTTATCCTTCACGCATGGAAGAAAATTATACGACCATATGCCAAAAGATGAACCCGACCGCATCAATACCGAGAAAATGACGTGGATTTCCCGCTGGATTTACCTCACCGGCTGGGACGTAGCCAACCGACCACAACGGGTTCGGGTCGATGAAGGATTTAAGCTGGAACGATAATTATGACTCAAATCAGGCACTACGCGCTTATTCTGCTGATTGGTTTCACGGCTTGTCAACGGCCACAAACCGCTCAGAAACCTTATTTCCCGCCCAAAGGCGATAGCTGGGCATACCTCGCTCCTGAAAAAGCGGGCATGGACGTTGCTTTGCTCGATCAGGCCGTTGCCTTTGCCAAAACGCAGGAAACCACCCAGATGCCCCCCGACTTTTCGACGCAGGAAGAAATTTTCGGCAAACTTCTCGGCCCCATGCCCACCAGTCGGGCGGCTACAAATGGCATCATTCTGCGGCACGGCTATATCGTGGCCGAGTGGGGCGACACGCAACAGCCCGACCCGACCTACAGCGTCGCGAAAAGCGTTCTGTCAACCGTTTTGGGCATTACCATCGAACGGGGCATGATTCCTGACATTCACGATCCGGTCGCTAACCTGATTCACGACGGCGGGTACAAATCGGCGCAGAACCGGGCCGTTACGTGGGAGCACCACGCCACGCAAACCAGCGAATGGGAAGGAACACTGTGGGACAAAAACAGTGATTTTATCGGGAAAGAAGCGTTTGGAAAGGGAGAACGAAAACCACGTCCGCTTCAAAAACCCGGTACCTATTATGAGTATAATGACGTCCGTATCAACCGGATGGCGTTGTCCTTGCTTCGTTTATGGAAAAAACCATTGCCGGATGTTGTGCGCGACGAAATCATGAATCCCATTGGCGCGTCGGATACATGGCAGTACATTCCGTATCCGAACGCCGTGGCCGACGTTGATGGGAAACAGATGCCCTCCGTAAGTGGTGGCACGCGGTGGGGCGGTGGTCTGCGAATCAACACCCGCGACGAAGCCCGATTCGGTTACCTCTTTCTGCGTCAGGGCCGCTGGCAGGATAAACAAATAGTTTCAGCAAACTGGGTGAAACAGGCCACGACGCCCAGCCCCGTCGGGCCGGATTACGGGTATCTCTGGTGGCTGAATACGGGCACAGGCCAAACCGGCAAAAAAGCATGGCCCGATGCGCCAGCCACGAGTTTTGCGGCCCTCGGTGCCGGGTCGAACACGATTTGGGTAGACCCTGAACACGACATTGTGATTGTGTGGCGGTGGCACAATGGCAGCCCGAACGAATTGATAAAGCGCGTTTTAGCGGCTGTGAAAGTGAACTAAAAGCTGAGGAAAACGACCCTGTATTAAAGCGAATGCATTTGCAGATACAGCTCTTCCACCTGTTTTCTGGCCCAGTCGGTTTTACGCAAAAACGTCAGGCTCGATTTAATGCTCGGATTGCTCACGAAGCAATTGATTCTGATTTTTTGGCCAAGCCGTTCCCAGCCGTAATGATCCACTAATTCGATCAGGATGGTTTCGAGCGTTTTGCCGTGAAGCGGATTGTTGGGTTGCGGGTTCATACCGCAAAAAACGTCAATTTTAGATTAAGAATGGCACGCGGATGACGCAGATCAAGCAGATCTAAAATGATAAATTCGCACTCTTTGAGTAAATCCTAATCAGCATTTCAATTAAAATCCTGTCCAAAGAATAATGGATTTTTTATGCCTGTAAATCTGTTCAGCATACAGTTCATCGTTGTCAATCCATGACCTTATCCAAAGCCCAGTACACGCAACGTATCAAAGCCAAAGCCACTGAATTAGGCTTTGATTTTTGCGGTGTGGCAAAAGCGGATTTTCTGGAAGACGAAGCTCCGCGTCTGGAAAACTGGCTTAAAAACGGGATGCATGGCCAGATGAATTACATGGCCAATCACTTCGATAAACGGCTCGACCCGCGCCTGTTGGTCGATGATGCAAAGTCCGTCATTACGGTGCTGCTCAACTATTATCCCGAACAGGCACTCCCTGAAGGCGAGGACGATTACAAATTGTCGAAATACGCATACGGAACTGACTATCACTTTGTTATAAAAGACAAGCTGAAAGAATTGCTGGCTTTTATTCATGACGAAATTGGCGACGTTGGCGGGCGGGCGTTTGTCGATTCGGCACCCGTTATGGACAAAGCCTGGGCAAAACGGGCGGGATTAGGCTGGGTAGGTAAACACACGAATCTGATTAACCGCGAAATCGGTTCGTTTTTTTTCATTGGCGAGTTGATTCTCGACCTCGAACTGGAACCCGACGGTCCCATCACCGATTATTGCGGCACCTGCACCCGCTGCATCGACGCCTGTCCCACCGATGCCATCGTTGGCCCCTACGTAGTAGATGGCAGCAAGTGCATTTCTTACTTCACCATCGAACTAAAAGAAGCCATTCCCGAAGACGTTCGGGGGAAGTTCGATAACTGGATATTCGGCTGCGACATCTGCCAGGATGTGTGCCCCTGGAACCGCTTTGCCCGGCCCCACAAAACACCCGATTTTGACATAAACCCCGAATTAGCCGCCTTCACAAAGGCCGATTGGGAAGAAATTACAGAGGATGTTTTCCGGGAGATATTCCGTCGGTCGGCGGTGAAACGCACGAAGCTGGAGGGACTGAAACGGAATATTGGGTTTACAAAAGAACGCGGATTGTTATGATTAAAATGATTCAGACGGATCAAATCATTTTTAATCATAATAATCATAGCAATCCGCGTTCCAGTTGGTATTGGCTTATCACATCGCCCACGCGCCAAACATCCTCGAACGTATTGTAAAGTGGAGTTGGGGCCAGCCGGATGCAGTCAGGTTCACGCCAGTCGCTAATGATGCCCCGTTCGGTGAGGTAGTTAAACAATTCTTTACCGTTTTTGCGGACTAACAGCGACAACTGGCAACCGCGCTGGTTGGGATCGTCGGGGGTCAGAATCTGGATGTCGGCAAAGGGGGCCAACACGTATTCGAGATAGCCCGTTAGCTGTTCGCTTTTTTGCCGAAGAGCCACCATGCCCGCTTCGGCGGTGATCGAAATAGCGGCCCGATGCAAGGCCAATCCCAGAATGTTCGGTGTGCTGACCTGCCAGCCATCGGCACCGGGCGCGGGTAAAAAACCGGGTGTCATCTCAAATCGTTTGTCTTCCCGATAGCCCCACCAACCGGCTAATCTGGGTAAATTCTGATCGTGATGTTTTTCATGTACAAACACGCCCGATACGGCACCGGGGCCACCATTGAGGTATTTATACGAACACCAAGTGGCAAAATCAACGCCCCAATCATGCAGTTGCAAGGGTATGTTTCCGATGGCGTGGGCCAGGTCGAATCCGATGGGAATGCAATGTTGCCGGGCCGTTTCGGCGATAGCCGCCATGTTATAAACCTGCCCCGTGTAATAATTCAGCCCGCTCATCCAGATAACGGCCAGCGAATCAGCGTGTTCGGCAATGGCATGCTGAATGTCGGTTGTGTGGATTAATCCCGGCGTGGACTCGTTATCGTTTGGTCGTGGAGCGATTTCAATGATGGCGGTGGCGGGGTCTAAGCCGTGCTTTTTTAGCTGCGTTTCCAGCGCGTACTGGTCCGATGGAAAGTCGCCTTTGATCGTGAGAATCTTGAATTTCTTTTCGGTAGGGCGGTAGAATGACGCCAGTAATAGGTGCAGATTGACGGTTAGCGCATTCATCGGACAAACTTCCGATGGCTGGGACCCAACAATCTGTGCCAGTGCGTCTTTACAGGTAGTGTGATAGCTAAGCCAGGGTTGACCGCCTTCTTCGGACCGATGAAACCACCCTTCAACACCCAGATTTTTCCACGTATCGAGTTCCTGATTTAGCGCATCCTGCGCCGTGCGGGGCTGTAAACCAAGTGAATTGCCACAGAGGTACGTTACGGGCTTACCATCCTGTTCAGGAATAAAAAACCGCTCCCGAAAGGATTGAAGCGGGTCGATCTGGTCCAGGTATCGGGCGAAGTCAGGCGAGTTTTCGTAGGTCATAGTACGTAAACCAAAATACGGAGAGAAATAGCTGGGTTTGCCCGATATCTAATTTTAACGTGAATACGGGATTAATTTTACTGTATTTAAATGGGTTAAGTGCCATAGGCACGAAATGTTAATAGATGATGAGTTGTTTCCCAGTGGGATTCAGCCCCGTAGGGGCGACATGTTACTATCGCAGCCCCCAACATGTCGCCCCTACGGGGCTGAACCCCACTGGCATGGTCGTTTCTATTGACATAATGCCCCTATGGGGCTTATTTAAGCCCGTATTCACGTTAATTTTATAATCAGATTGTTCATTAATTCTACCAGAAATTCGAAACAGTCCATTACCTCATTTAAACCCTGTAAACGACTGTTTATTAAATCTTATCAATCGGTTTCTGCGTAATGAGATTATTAATTCAACAACTCAACTATTGTATGAAAGACTTACGTACCAATCCCGTAGACTATCCACAAACGAGGCTAACTTCAGACCCAAAAATAACATCAATCCACAGCCGTATCCGGTTAGGTTTATGGGGAATTCTCTTTTTTGCCGTTGCCCTGATTTCCTGCAACGACCACCGCATCCCACAACCCGGCCAGGTGATTCAGCCGACTGGTCCCAAACCGGATTGGGGTCCTACCATTGGCCCGCAAATGCTGGCCGTTATTGAAGAACTGGGTCGGCTTGCGCCAACGCCCCTCGAACAGCTTACACCACAGCAGGCCCGGCAGCAGCCATCGTTCAAAGATGCTGTTAATTCACTGCTTGACAAAAACAATATTCCGCGCCCGACCGCTAACGTCACGATCAGCGAACGCATGATTTCGGGGTCGGGCGGTGCCCAAATCAGGGCTAAGATTTATACGCCCCGAAATGTATCCGGGCCACTGCCCGTTATTGTTTATTATCATGGGGGCGGCTGGGTTATCGGCAGCCCGGAAGTGTACGAATATTCAACGCTGGCGTTGGCCGAAGAAGTTGGGGCGGTGGTGGTGTCGGTCGATTACCGGCTCTCCCCCGAATTCAAGTTCCCAACGGCCCACGAAGACGCCTATTCTGCCTATGAATGGGTAAAAAACAACGCGGCCCAGATCAACGGCAATCCGGCGAAAGTGGCCGTAGCGGGCGAAAGTGCGGGAGGTAATATGGCGATTACGGTGAGTATGATGGCCCGCGACCGGGGTTTGGCCCTGCCCACGCATATCCTGTCCGTGTTTCCGGTGGCAAACAATGACCTGAACACATCCTCATATAACCAGTATGCAAACGCCAAACCGCTTAATCGGCCATTGGTGCAGTATTTCGTCGCTAATTATTTCAACTCGCCCGCCGACGGCGACAGCCCGCTGATTTCATTGGTCGACGTGGCGAACCTGACCGGACTACCACCAACAACAATCATCGCGGCTGAAATTGACCCGCTGCAATCCGAGGGAATGCTCTTGCGCGATAAACTTCAGTCGGTAGGCGTTCCGGTAACGTATCAGTTATTTGCCGGTGCCACTCACGAGTTTTTCGGTATGTACGCCATCGTGCCGCAAGCGCAGGAGGCACAGACGCTGGCCGCTACTCAGCTACGAAACGCGTTTAAATAAACTCTATTCAGCAAACGCAAAACGGCCCGAAATCAGATGATTCCGAGCCGTTTTGTATATAAAGACTGTTTTACTGATGGTTCATACCACCGTCTTTTTTGCAGCAACTTGGTAGTTTGTTGTAACCCACCGGGTCAGCAGTCACCTCTTCGGCATCGTAGCCCGTCTTGCTGATGTTCGCTTTGAGTTTGGCAACGTCCGTTTTGGCAGGATTGTATTTAATCGTAACAATCTTCGATTTCACATCTAAATCAGACTCTTTTACGCCCTTCTCGAAGGCCAGATTCCGCTCGATGCGGGCTTTGCACATGCCGCAAATGGCCGATGTTTTGATCTTCACTTCTTTCTCTTTGTCGTCTCCGGTAGACGTACCGGCAAATGAAGTACCTATGAGAATGAGTGATGTCAGGGCGGTTAGAAACAGGTTACGCAACATGGTTGTCGATGGTTTATGGTGAATTGATAACGAAAATATAAGTCAAAAGGTGCGTTTACTGATGCATTCCATTCGTACGACCATGATTCGAATGCTTCATATTCCGCATGGTCATCAGGCTGGGCGACAGGCGAAGGTAAATCTGGCCGGAAACCGGCATTTTACCATAATATGTTTGCAATAATTTATCCGGCATACCGCCCGTGATTTGTGTTCCCAGCACTAAATCGCTGTTGCGAGCCTGAGCAATTCGATAGTTAATGCCCAACGTCAGGTTATTGATTGTCACTATTCTCGGGTCATATTCGGGGCCAAACCCTGGATCAATGCCAATATTTAATTCTCCCAACGATTTCATTACATTTTCATACCGTCCATAAAACGCAAGTTTATTCATTTGCAAACTGCTTTCGGCCAGAAACGAATTCTCCCCTTCTCCGTCGTGGTGCCTGTTCCGCCCCCATACGAACGCCGATGTCACATAACTACCCGGACCCAATCCTTTGCTATGCAAAACAGAGGCCGTGGTGCGCGTAACGTTTTCGCCGGGGTGCGCTTCTTCAGGATTAGTCAAAAACCCCTGCGAAAACTGTAACGCTAATGACGGCGACGGATTTATGGACAGGCGATACGAATAACTGTCAACTTTCGGCTTATCGAAATTATAGCGATTTTCGTCCGGTTCGCGGCCTTTGAAGGTTGAGCCTTCGAGCTTGGCCCATTTATACCGAAACCCGACAGTCGCCACGCCAAACAGAATGTGCGAAGCATCCTGCCAGTGATGGCTCAAAGGCGCATCGGGATTGTTAAATGACGAAATCCGGTGCATAAATGCGGGCGGACCAAGAGCCGGTTCGCCGGGGTAGCCGATGTAGCCATACAGGTCGATGTCTTTACTGAACGCATGGCTATAACTTACCGACAGTTCGGAAACGAGATCGTGCGGGTGCTGTTTATCAATGAGCGGCTGGCCTTTATACGTTTCGCCGGTTTGGAACAGCAGCGGGTAGCCGCCGTTGCCCACCGTGAGCGGGTCGAGCGAGAGCATGGCCCGAATCTGAAACAGTCCACGCTGTCCAACTTTGCGCTGTGCCATGCCCATAAACCAGTTCGGTGCGCCAAACTGGCTTCCCTGCCCGCGCTTACCGGCATTGTTTACATTCTGATTTGTATAGCGCAGGTAAACGGCGTAATGGAGCATGTAACTCCATTTGCTGCCCGTGGGCTGACTCATGTAGGCATACATGGGGGTATTGTCGGGGTGCCACGACGTGCCGGACCCATTACGATTCATGGATAGATTACGAGACAATGAATGCGTCATTTTCATCGTGGTGTCCATTGTCAGACCGTAATTGAGCATTTTCATACCTTTCATACCGCCCATCGAATCATCTATGTTCATTGCCTCGTGCTTTCCCATATCCATACCGCTGTGCATGGAATGATCCATCGGTTTAGTCGTATCCGCTTTCGGTTTGATACCGGGCTTATCACTCACGTCGGGCATTGTCATACCCGCATGGCGCTGATGCTGAGCAGACGCCATCCGCGTCAGCAGGCTCAGTAAAAGCATAAAAAGAAACCGGTTCATCACGTTGTTTTGGGAATAGACTGGCACAGGATTTTCGCGTAGGGCCGTGCCACGGTTATTGCTAACACTTGGGAACCGTGGCACGGCTCTACGCGAAAGTCCTGTGTCAAATAATTTCTGCCCGAACGGTGCCCTCCTGCTCCCACAGGCAAAGGACTCGGTCGTTGGTGAGTCGCGTTAGCTTAGGGTAACCGCCCGAACCAAGCGACGTTGGTTGTGTTTGGCCCGGCGTAATGACCCATACCTGTTTGGCTTGCTGAAAAACGATATAATCTCCTTTTGCTGTCGTGGCAATCTTCGGATTCTTACCGGCAGCAAGTTCCGTTTCGGGCTGACCGGGCCGGGCGGCAAACAGTTTGTCGGCTCGTCGCCAAACGGTCGAAATCTGTCCGTTTGGTGTCATAAATAATCCTCCGCCGTCCATCGGGCAGGCGTTTAGTTTCCAGGTGCCTTCGCCCAATTTTTCGGCTTTGCCGAATGTTAGTCCGCCATCTTCCGATTTTAGCAGGTACATATCCCGCGAACCGTTCAGGAAGTTGCGAAACATAACGGCAACATGCTGCCCCTGACTGACGACCGAAAGCTGGCAACATTCGCAAACGGTCCCCTCCGGCGACTCGTACAGTACCTGATTCGCTGCCCATGTAT
This sequence comes from uncultured Spirosoma sp., assembly GCA_964244845.1. Lineage (GTDB taxonomy): Bacteria > Bacteroidota > Bacteroidia > Cytophagales > Spirosomataceae > Spirosoma. The sequence goes on along the minus strand of CAXTKE010000003.1, from coordinate 156,397 downwards.
GCCCGCCGTCGGTTGAGCGGGCACCCGCAATTTTATTATGTTTATTACCCCGTAAGTCCAGCCAAACGGCGTTGAGAACGTTATCCGGCCCCGCCGACAAGGATACAAACCCTTCTTTCGCGATGTCAATTACATCATTGACCCGCACCGGCTTTTGCCAGGCAGCAGCACCCCGATTATGGGTGTATGCCCAGATGTTTCCTGCCTTGTCGATGGCTGTAATGACCACCGATTGGGCGGTGGCGGCAATTTGTGGACCGCGTGATGCGCCCAGATGCAGCCCCGGCAGGCTATCGACCCGAACTGGTTTCTCAAACCGTTTGCCATCGGGCGAGGTCGTATAAAAAATAACGTTGCCCTGACCATACACAACATGGACCCGCCCGGCTGGTTCGGTAGCAACGGATGGATGAATGCCGCTGCCTACCGTTTCGCCATCGGCCAACGTCGGCCCGCTCAGCCAGTTAATCAGAAATAAAAGACTTAAGACAAGATGCATACTACTGATTAACAGACGTTTGTATACAGAAAAACAAGATTAAAAAACATTGGCGACTTTTTCGGTGGGTTTGCGGTGGTGGTACAAACGCCCCCTTTTCGGCCAGTTACTTTACGCATTTGCCGACATAGACCGGCATTCGTCAGCGCATTTTCGGCAGGCTTCGGCGCAGGCTTTGCAGTGGGCAAAATGGTCGGCGTGTTTTTCGCACTCCTCGGCGCAGGCATCGCAGACTTCAGCGCAGAGGGCCATAAAATCGCGCGAAAATTCCGAACCTCTGGCATCGAGTCGGCCACAAAGCGTGCAGATGTCGGCGCAGTCGCGGCAGAGTTTGATACACGCTGTCATGTCGTGGCCTTTGCTGTCGTGGTCGCCCATTTCAAGGCAGGCGGTGGCGCAGCGTTCGCAGGCTTCGGCGCACTCGAAACACGTATCGACGTGGTTATGATTATGTTGCATGGTTTCCATAAGAGCCGTTGAATTTATTTATCGTTAACCGAAGTTGGTCTGTCAAAATAACGCCCAATTCCCGATAGAGTTTTTACATAATTCGGGGTAAGTTATATAGATGTGCTCAGTTACAATGTAGACGCACCCAAATAATTCGTAAGGTGTTTTTCAAGGTCAGCAACCGACACAAAAATATTCTGTTCTAAAGGATGGCTATAGGTCTCTACCGTCTTCAGCTTAAGGCCATAATAATAAGCCCGGTAATGGATACCCATTAATTCAGCCAAATACCGAAAATGATCAACAACCATTGCCCCCGAGAATAGCTCCAAGAGGTAAGTACCGGGTTCACACCAGAGTATATTGGTAAACGAAGCACCGTGTGGCCCTATAATAAATGAAGCATTTTTATAGATTGCTACTTGCTCGGCTATAGATCGGGGCTGATCCTCAATAATCGCAAAATTGTATTTTTTTAACAGGACGATAACATCCGCTTCATTGATTACACGACGACGACCAGACCGGCTGATATAAATTCGATTTTGTCCCGTACGTTGTATGTCGAGCTTGTTTTCTATATGCTTTTTCAAGGCGGATATATCAGCAGGATGCGGATAAAACCAATGACCGCTATTGCTTAATATACACCGGTCAAATCGAACCTCATCAACACGACTATCAAAGATCCGATCCGGGCTAAAGCCAAGCAGCGATAAATAATCCTGTTCATAAGCGGTTTTAAAGAGCGGATAAGAAACAACGGCTTCGGCAAAAACATCGTCTGGCAATACGTCTTTAATTCGACACAGTTTAGCGGCAACAAGAATTACGAAATCATAATAACCGCCAAACGTAATGCCATCTAAATAATGAGACCAGGGTGCTATGACTATCTTTTGCTGAGAAATCGTTCGTTTTCGGGCGGTCAAAAAGTTCTTCTTTATGTGATAACTCTCAAAATCTGTGCAAAGAACATGGGTATCGGTCAGGATGCTTCCATACAGTAACTGTCTTGTTCGTTTGGGAGTGGGCTTATAATCCCAGACGTAGCTTTGATGGGTAAGAGCCTCTGTTTGTTTGAAAACAAATTTTGTTGAATCAGAATAATTTTCTACGCCCGGCAGCCGAATACGAGTCTGTGAATTAACTTTTATCAAGTAAGGTTGCAGGTAATCTTCCGTTTGTTGTTTCGTTAATAAATTAATACCGAACCGCTTTAAAAGCAGCATAGCTACCTTTCGGGTAGCCCTTTTGAGGAGGGTTAGGAAGGTTTTCATTTAATAGACAGTTTATTTAACGTTCAATCAATTAAGTTGATGAATCAGTCACTATCTGGTTAACTATACCTTTTTAGGCACTATTGACGTCCGGGTTTCCAGTTAAATACTGTCCAGCGTCCGTCGTTCTACAGGGGCGGCTTTCCTGAATTGGCCCGGCGTGTGGCCCGTTACCTGCCGAAACTGGGTCGAGAGGTGTTGTACGCTGCTGTAACTCAGCCGCCAGGCAATTTCACTCAGGGTCAGTTCATCGTAACGTAACCACTCTTTTACTTTTTCAATTTTAAGGGCAATGATGTACTTCTCCAGCGTCTGGCCTTCACTGGCCGAGAACAAGCCGCTCAGATACGAGTATTCATAGCCTACTTTCCGCTCCAGGAACGTCGAATAATTTTCCGTCGGCAACCGTTCGCCTTTCAGATGCTGGATTTCGTTGATTAACAGCACCTTCATGTGTTCGACCAGCGATTGCTTTTTGTCGTCAATCAAATCGAATCCATTGGCCTGCAACGTCTGCCGAACAGCATCGAGCGTAATTGTTGCGGGCAGCGGTTCAATAGATACTTCCCCTAAGTTAACCCGATTGACAGATAATCCCAGCTTTTCGAGTTCTTCGCGCACAACCCGTTTGCAACGGTCGCACACCATATTCCGGATGGTCAGTATCATTACAGTACGGGTTTAAAACGAAAGCCTACATACACCATACGGCCCGTAATGGGTCCCCACACCTGCGAACCCGCGTCGAAACGAGCACCAAAGGGGTCACTGGCAGCAACAATCGGGTTTAACTGCCGGAAGCCGGTCAGGTTTTCGCCACCCAGATACACTTCCCAACCAGTCCGAAACGCCCGGCTGACCTGCGCATTGAGGTTATAAAATCCGGGAGCCTCGTCGGTCGGCATATTTTGGTAACTTGTATGCACATAACCTTCGCGCAGGTAAGGAATCCGGCGGGGGCCGTTCCATTGTAGCGTCGCATCGAATTTCCACCTGTCGAAGGGCAGCGCATAGCCCGCATTAAGCAGCACCCGGTCGCGGCTCACCATCATTTTGGGCAGTAGTCGTTCTTCATTGAAAGGCCCGCCCATGCTCTGGCGCACATCGAACAGGCGATAAGCCGCCTTAATTTCAAATCGTTTGGCAGGCTGCACGTTCAGTTCGGCCTGAAAACTATTCGCAAAGGACCGGGCTTTCTTACCCGAATCGGTCAGGTTATAAAAATACAGTTCGCCGGGATGCTCAACGTCAACGATAAGCTGATTCCGGAAATCGGTCCGGTGGTAATCCAGTACCAGCGACGCTTTTTTGCCCAGCAACGAAAAGTCATTGGTAAGGCTTAGCCCGTAATTCCACGCTGATTCGAGTTGGAGCGGGTTCGTCAAAACAACCGTTCGCGAACTGACTAAATAGCCAAAGTTCTCTGCAAACGGGTTAGCCACCCGGAAGCCCCGCCCGGCCGATGCCCGCAAGGTGAGGTTCTGATTCAGGTTGTACTTAAGGTGGGCACGGGGGGTCAACTGCGGGCCAAACAGGTTATGGTAATCGAAACGACCGCCCAGCACCAGCGTCAGTTTTTCGGGATAGGTATAGGTGTATTCGACAAAAACGCCGGGTACGGATTCCGTACGGCTCGTTGCCAATGCGCCCAACTGCTCCCGATAATCGTCCAGCAAATAACTGACTCCTGCCTTATACGCGTGGTTGGTGTTGCCAATAATGGACTGATAAATCAGGTTAGCGTAGAACGTTCGCTGCTGACCCGAATACGGCCGATAGCCAAAATTAGCCGTTTGCTCATGGGTTAACCCGTTCAGAATCAACCCCAAACCCTTATACGGTTTATCGGGGAAGAGCTTAGCGGTTTTCGAGAAGAACTCAAGCCGCCTGGTCGTATTTCCGAACGCGTACCGCGATGCGCCAAACCGGGACAACTGCCCGCCATCCCGGTCTTCATACAGGGCTTTTACGCCAAACTGCGCCATGAACCGTTCGCTGCTGTACTTATAGCGATTGATTACATTGACCTGTGAATAGAGCGGCAAATCGCGGAAACCGTCGTTGTTCTGGTCGAGTTCGGTGCGGAGCGTACTGGCATGACCCAACACGCCCATGCTCCATTTTTTGCTTAGCAATTTCGACCAGTTCGCGTTACCCTCGACCCGCCCGAAACTGTTGGCATAACCGTTTAAAAATAACTTATTTTGATCGTCGGGTTTTTGTAGTTCCACATTCATCTGGCCGCTTATCGACTCGTAGCCGTTCACCACCGACCCGGCACCTTTGCCCACGTCGATGCCCGTAATCCAGGTGCCGGGAATGTAATTCAGACCAAATGTGGTTGCCAGCCCGCGCACAGTCGGGATATTTTCGACGTTGGTTTGAACGTATTGACCGCCCAACCCCAGGAACTGAATTTGCTTCGCGCCCGTAACGGCATCGCTATACGAGACGCTCACGGACGCATTGGTCTCAAAACTTTCGGAGAGGTTGCAGCAGGCGGCTTTTGCCAGTGTACGCTGATTAATAAACTCCGTCTGAATGGGGTTGATCCGGTCAATTTGCCCCGGCTGCCCCGACACCGTTACCTCCTGCAAGGTTCGTTCGGAACGCAACGTAACGGTTAATTCGGTAGCCGGATCACTAACCGTCAGCGTATCAGGCTGATACCCAACATAACTGATAATCAGTTGATTATTATCCAGAACTTGAGGAATAGAGAAATGACCATTGGCATCGGTTACGGTGCCAACCTGTGTATTCGCCCAACGGGTTGTAGCGCCTACAAGGGCTACGCGCCTGCCATCGACCAGTTCGCCAACGCTTCCCTGAACGGGACTTGTTGATGAAATAAGGACGGAATCAACCGGAGCCGGAACGGGTATTTTGGTAATTGTATCGGACTGCGCCAGACCCGTATGAACGGTTAGCAGCGCAATCCATAGAAATAGGAATCGCATGAGTTCATTGATTGATAAATAGAAAATGTCAACAAGCCTGTGCTCGAACAGAACACCGGCCAACTACTATCAATCAGCGAATCAAAGCAGGAGACTACGAACGAGCGTCAGAATGTCGCGCCCGGAAAGGGAAGGAGGAGATGGAAAAGACGAAACTACCGATGCTTTTTCGGCAAAAATCAGATCGCAAATCCATGTCAATACAACGGTAACGCTGGCAATAAACCCTTCGGCAGCAATCTTGACGAATTTGGCAACGAACTGGCTCAGCGAGGACGAAACATCGACATTTTCAAAGTAATTTTCGTCCTGACAGCACTCCGTTTTTTTAACAACCGTCTGGTTAGTGGGAATCGGCTGTTTGTCCGATGAGCAGCCCGGTTGTGTTTTGGCATCGCTAAACGCCACAACCATTGTTTTTTTCTTGCCCCGCATCTGGCACGAATGTTCAACCAAGCCAAAGCCGGTACTGCTTAGCAGCACGACACAGACCATTAGTAAGTTGAACACCTGGAACAGAGCGCGTTTCATGATGGGTCAAATATCCGTTCAATACAGATGCAACGCAAGTATTTGTGAGTGAACGGCGGGAATTTTATAAAAACTAACGGCCATTCTGTAAATGAATGGCCGTTATGTGCTTTTGTCATTCCGACGATAGGAGGAATCTTAAGTTTGACTGATAGAATAGTTGAGATTCCTCCTATCGTCGGAATGACAAAAGCTACTTACTAAACCGCTTCCGGTTCGGTGCTCATCAGTTCGCTCATGGGGCGAAGGTTGCGCTTTTCATCTTCGTTGAACGGAAAAACGTCCAGTATTTTAGTCGTATTGACGTCCGTAATCTCGAACGGGTCGAGGGCTGTTTTCAGGCTCAGTTCAACGCGTTCATAGGCCTGTTTGGGCGTTTCGGCATTCACCAGCATCAGGCTCGGCGTTTTCTTTTGCTTGCCCGTTTTTTCGTCGTCGGTGATGAACATGGCCTTCACTTTAAACCAGGTTTCACCCCCGTCTTCATTATGAAAGACATCGGCTAATTTCATGCGCGAAATGTCCGTGATTTCGAAGTCCGGGGTATTAGCCGCAATCTCCTGATAAAGCCGGGCTTCTGCGTCGGTATAGCTCACGGCATCGACCAGATAGGCCTCCGTTACCGTTTTTTGCTTGATAAATTCTTCATTCCGGGTGCCGACATTCGAGTCGTCGATGGGTTGCTGATAGCGGATTTTTCCGAGAAACCAGTTAGGCATTTTTACAGGTTTTGATACGTAAGTAGAACAGTTTTAGGGCGGCAAAAGTGCCTGAATAAAGGCGAAAGAATGAAAGAGTGAAAGAGCGAATTTGCTGGATGGCTTTCGCTCTTTCACTCTTTCGCTCTTTCACTATTTTTACTCGCCCGGTTGGCTTGTTTGATGGTTTGCTCGATGGTATCCCATTGTTCGGTGGTCACATTTTCGAGGTGGCTGAACTCGCCCCCCAGCAGCACTTCGCCCCCGTCGATGGTGATGCTTTCGCCGGTAATGTAGCCTGAATAGTCAGAAAGCAGGAAAGCGGCCAGGTTTGCCAGTTCGCCATGTTCGCCCACGCGGTGGAGCGGAATGCGGCTTGTGGGATCCATCATGCTGGCTAACGGTTCGGGAAAGAGCCGGTCCCACGCGCCTTTGGTCGGGAACGGGCCGGGCGCAATGGCGTTGAGCCGAATGCCGTATTTACCCCATTCGGCCGCCAGCGATTTAGTCATAATCAACGCGCCACCTTTGGCTACTGCCGAGGGCACCACATAGCCCGAGCCGGTGGTGGCGTAGGTGGTCGAAATGTTCAATACGGTTCCCGGAATTTTGTTCTCAATCCAGTACTTTCCCACCGCCAGTGTGAAGTAGTATGTTCCCCGCAACACGATGTCAACGATGGTGTCGAACGCCTTGTACGACAGCCGCTCGGTCGGGCTGATGAAGTTCCCGGCAGAGTTGTTGAGCAGGCCATCAATCCGGCCAAATTTTTCGATTGTCTGGCTGATTACATTTTCTATGGCATCCGTATTCCGAACGTCGCAGGCTACGGACAGCACTTGCCCGCCGGTTTCTGCCATCAACTCGGTAGCTGTGTCGTCAATCACATTCTGCCGACGGCTGCAAATGGTGACGTTAGCTCCGAGTTGCAGCAGGTAGCGGCTGACAGATTTGCCGAGGCCTGTACCGCCCCCGGTCACAATAATGGTCTTTCCTTTCAGTGCGTCATCGCGCAGCATTCCGGTTGTCATAAATTGAATGGTTGATTGGTTAATGTGTTAATTGGGTGATTGGATGACGATTGTATTCAACCAATCAACCAATAACCAGTCAATAACCTCTGTTTGTCTTCTTATTAAACTCGGCTTTGCGTTTTTCGAGCGTGGCCTGCATGGCTTCGCTGAAATCGTTGGATTGCATCTGGCTCGAATTCCAGACGGCCACGTATTGCAGCCCGTCGTCGATGGACTTATCCATACTGTAATTCAGCACGTTTTTCGCGCCCTGAACGGCAGTGGCCGGGTTGTCGGCAATCTGGCGGGCCAGCGTGGCAGCAGCCTCGAAAAGCTGTTCGGGCGTGTCATATACATGATTGACCAGACCACTCCGCTCCGCAAAAGCGGCATCGTAATCGGCTCCGGTGAAGGCCATTTCACGCGTGAATCCCTGCCCGATTATTGTCGGTAGAAATTGTAGTCCGCCAATGTCGGGCGTGATGGCGAGTTTGGCTTCGCGCAGACTGAATTTGGCCTCACGGGAGCACAGCCGGATGTCGGCAGCGGCAATCATGTTCACGCCCCCGCCAATGCACCAGCCGTGCACAGCCGCAATAACGGGCTTCGGCGACTCGTGCATTTTCAGGAAGCCGGCCTGCATCTGCCGAATCTGCGCCATCAGTTCTGCCCGCTGCTGCGCCAGTACGGTTCCGGTGGTCATACTGCCTAAGCGGGGCATCATCTGCCCGATGTTCAGGCCGTAGCTGAAATGGTCACCACTGCCCCGAAAAACGATACACCGAACGTCGCGCATCCGGTTAATTTCGTCCATTGCGATGGGCAATTCATCCCAAAATTCCGGCCCCATGGCATTTCCTTTGCCGGGGCCAAGCAGCGAAACCGTCATGACACCGTCGGCTTCTGCGAACGATAAAGACTGATATGTTTGATTCATAAGGTATAGTATGCTTGCATACAGTGGGCGTAAAGATGGGAAATTACCCGATTAGTCAGTACGATTTAAACACAGGACTTTCATAAAAAGCCACGGTCCGCCGTTGCGGTGCCACGGTTCTTTGCGAAACTCCTGGATAACCGTGGCACCGCAACGGCGGACCGTGGCTTCTTGCGAAAGGCTCGTAACATAGAATATTGATAGTTGGGCAACTAAACGACCGAATCGGGACTTATAGCTTCGGACTCAATTATGACCTCACTATGCATTTCGACACCCTTGCTCTCCGCGCCACTCACCAGCCCGACCCCACAACCGGGGCGGTGGTCCCGCCTATCCACTTATCCACTACGTTTGCCCGCAACGACGCCAACGAGTTGCCCGCAGGCTACATGTATGCCCGGCCCAATAACCCCACCCGCGAAGCACTGGAAAACGCATTGACCATGCTCGAAGGGGGCGTCGTTGGTATGGCGTTTGGATCGGGGCAGGCGGCTGCCATGACGCTTTTTCAGGCACTGCGCCCCGGCGACCATGTGCTGCTCTCGACGGATGCGTACCACGGCACGCCCGCCCTGCTTGAACAGGTGTTTCACCCCTGGGGACTTACCTACACCCGCGTAGACATGACCGATTTTGATGCGGTGGAGTCGTCGCTTCACGAAAACACCCGTATTGTGTGGTGCGAAACGCCGTCGAACCCGATGCTGCAAATAACGGACCTGCTGACTATAAGCCGATTAGCTCACGAAGCCGGGGCCATCTGCGTGTGCGACAACACCTGGGCCACACCCGTTCTGCAACGCCCCCTCGACCTAAACTGCGATGTGGTGCTGCACTCGACAACCAAATATTTGAGCGGCCATAGCGACGTATTGGGCGGTGCGTTGATTTTCAAACACGATAATGAGTTTACGCAACGGGTGCGCCTGTTGCAGGGCCTGTCGGGGGCGGTTCCTTCGCCGTTTGATTGCTGGTTGGTAAGCCGGGGCATAAAAACGCTGGGCGTTCGGGTGCGGGCACAAACGGTTACAGCACAAGCTATTGCCGAGTTTTTAGATGGTCATCCAGCCGTCGAAAAAGTGCATTATCCGGGTCTTGCGAGCCATCCCGACCGGGCACTCATTCAGCAGCAAATGAACGCGCCGGGGGCGATGCTGTCGGTGCAGATAAAGGGAGGAGCCGCTGAGGCTATACAGTTCATTAGTAAGTTAAAACTCTTCACACGAGCCACGAGCTTAGGCGGTGTAGAAAGTTTGATTGAGCATCGGGCCAGCGTTGAAGGGCCAAATTCCATAACGCCCGCAAACCTGCTTCGCGTGTCGGTTGGGCTGGAACATGCCGAAGATTTAATAGCCGATCTGGCCCAGGCATTGGTCTAATGACTCTACCCCAACCACTCCCCTAAAAAAAGGGGAGTGGCTAAAGACAGCCGAGACTTAGTCTCTCCCCTTTTTTCAGGGGAGGGGTTGGGGTGGGGTATTCTAATGTTTCTTTGGCAAAATCGGCAGTACGGGCTTCAAAAACTGCATGGGTGGCTCGCTGGGTTTTCCATAGTTCCTGAACGAATGTAACATGGTGTAGTTTGTCGATGAATCCGGGACTTTTATCGGCATGTTGTCTAAAGTAGACCGCATCACATTTTTAGGGTCGCGATGGTCGCGGTAAAATGAGTTATTGGGTCGGGCGTTGGGCATCAGATCGGGCGGAAAAATTTCCGGCAGGGAATCCCGACGGATGGATTTTGTGGGCGCCTGGGCGTAAGCGTAACCCGAAACCAGTAATAAAACAAGCAGCGTTTTCATCGGTATTCGAGTTAATCAGTACAGGTAGTTGATGCATAGACCCGAAAAATTCCATACCCGTTGCACGCCAATTGCGAGTCATTGCCTGAAACTAAAGACCTGATGTCGGGGTTTTGTAAGCGAATTGAATCAACCTAACATAATGAAAATTGCCTTAATTTCCACCTCATCACGCAAAAACAGCAATTCGCTCCGTTTTGTGAGTTACCTCCGGAACGTTTTGTCCGAAGCAGGTCAGCATGAGGTTTCGGTCGTAGATTTTGAGAATTATGATATTCCTTTTGTTGGTCAGGGGGTGGTAAAAAAAGACGCGTTGACGCCTTTTCAATCCGAGCTAATTGGTGCCTGGGAAGCCGCCGACCTGGTTATTTTCGCCATGCCCGAATACAACTGGACAGCCCCGCCACAGGCAACCAACACGATTCATCAACTCGGCGGACCCGGCTTCAAACACCTGTTCGACAACAAGGTCTTTGCGATGGCAGGCATATCGAGCGGACGGGGTGGCCGCCAACCAGCCCTGGACATGACAACGGTGGTGAATAAGATTATCAGTTTCACCAACAGCTATTCGATCATCTCCCCAAAGTTGTACGAGTCGCACGAAACGGATAAGAACATAAATGAAAACGGCCATTTCAACGGCCATGACGTGTATGAACGAACCGTGCGGGCCTTTCTGGACTATACCCTTACCGTAGCGCAACGTTGGGTAGGCACCGAGCAGTTGGTAGTGAAAGAATAAATTTGATCAGAAATGACTCTTGCAAAAAAGGTCTGAAGCCAAAACTTCAGACCTTTTTTGGTTTCTTTGCTTACTGTTTCGTTACACCGGGTTGAAGCCCGGTGCAGCCTAAATAAAACAGCCTGACTGCATGAAACAACGAATTGCCCACCTTACCTTAGTCGTTGATGACTATGATGAAGCCATTAAATTTTACACCGAAAAACTCCGGTTTACGCTGCTTGAAGATAGCGTTTTAAGCGAAGCAAAACGGTGGGTTAAAGTAGCCCCGCCCGGCTCTGCGGACTGCTGCCTGTTGCTGGCAAAAGCCGCCAATGATGAACAGCAAAGCCGGGTAGGCAATCAAACGGGCGGGCGCGTTTTTCTCTTTTTATATACCGATGATTTCTGGCGGGATTACGAACATATGCTGGCTAACGGTATAAATTTTATCAGGAAGCCAACTAAAGAAGTGTACGGCACAGTAGCCGTTTTCGAAGATTTGTACGGCAACTTATGGGACTTTATTCAGCCGAGCGAATAAAGTCACTTATAGCTGCACAAACGTGTTAGTTACGCTGACAGCAGAATGTTCATTAAACGCTGAGCGTGAAACTAATGACCATCAAATCTGCATCAATCGACCGTTCATGAATAACCATGCCTGAGTCTTCGTCGAACAGCCGGTCGCCAACTTGGGGAAGAACACCAAACGTAGTGTAGAATTTCTTGATGCCTTTGAAGCAGGTACGCAGCCTGTCAATAATTGTATCTATTACAATCGGGTCTTCATACCAGTTGTCAATTGTTGATATTTTCTTGACCTGATGAAGTTTCTTTTCAGAAAGCAGGAAATGAATTTCCCATCCCTTAATTAACCAGTCTTCCTGATTAATCGACTCCATAATTGTTTTCGTTTTCGTTTTCATGGCCGGATGTGTTAAAGAGATTTAAGCGAAAGTCCTATCAAGGAAACCTCTAATTATTTTAGGCCAAGGTAGCAATTGTATACTTAATTTATGGTTTTTCTTCCGTATACTCTTTTAAATTAACGATAAACCATATTTAGTTTACTATTGTGACTTTTTTCAAACCATATGGGCCTGAATAGCCTGATCGTACGATCAGGCTATTCAGGCCCATATATTACTCAATAGCAATCCAACCCGACCATTCTATAAATCGGGGACTGTACCTCGTCCTACTTCACCAACTCCTTCTGGTACAATCCTACCAGTGTATCAACGGCGTAATCAATCTCTTCCGTCGTGTTGTATTTGCCGAACGAGAACCGAACATAGCCCCGCTCAGGATTTAGCCCCGGCAATGCGGCCAACACGTGCGATCCTACGTTGGAACCACTCGAACAGGCAGACCCGCCCGATGCCGAAATCCGGGCAATGTCCAAACTAAACAGCAGCATGTCGTTTATGTCCGATGAGGGCAAACTAACATTGAGCACCGTGTATAAACTATTGTCAATATCGGCCGAGTCGCCATTGAAGAGAACCGGTCCGTCGGTGCTGTCGGGCATTTTGGCGCGAAGCTGCTCGATCATCCGGCGTTTCAGGGCCGTAATGTGCTCACGGTGAGCGGCCATATCGCGGTACGCAATTTCGAGTGCTTTCGCCAGACCGACAATGCCGTACACATTCTCGGTGCCGCCCCGCATGTTGCGCTCCTGCGAACCGCCATATATAAACGGGTGAATTTTTACGCGTTCGGCGTTGACATACAGGAAACCGACACCTTTCGGTCCGTGAAATTTATGTCCGGCTCCCACAATGAAATCGACCGGCAGTTGCTGCAAATCATGGCGAAAGTGGCCCATTGTCTGTACCGTATCGGAGTGAAAAATAGCATCATAAGCCCGGCAGATCTCCCCTACCCGACTCAGGTTCAGCATATTCCCGATTTCGTTATTGCCGTGCATGAGCGACACAAACGAGCGGCTGTTTTTCTGTAATAATTCGTCCAGATGCGCCAGATCGACGTGACCTTTTGAGTCGATATTGACCAAACTCAACTTCACAATTCCTTGCTTGTCAAGATGTTGCAGTGTATGTAGTACGGCGTGGTGCTCCAACGGCGACGTGATGGCGTGCGTCAGGCCATAGGTTTCAATGCTGCTCCGAATAGCGGTGTTGTCGGCTTCGGTGCCGCCGGATGTAAAGAAAATTTCGGCGGGCGACGTGTTCAGCAGCGAGGCTACCGTTTTACGCGCTTTTTCGATGGCCGTACGCACCGTCCGGCCATAACTATGAATGGACGATGGATTGCCAAACTGCTCAGTCATAAGCGGTAACATAGCATCCAGAACGTCGGGGTCGAGCCGGGTGGTAGCGGCATTATCAAGGTAAACGGCGGTAGTTAGTTTCATTTTCAGTTAATTGGGATGCCTGTCAAGTGGTGGCACAGAACAGATGTCATTTTTGTTTTGCGATGACTTTAAAAAGATGACATCTGTTCTGTGCCACCACTTGACAGGCATCAATCAGTTGTATAGCCTACAAAGGTACGGTTTATGGATATGTCGATCAAACAGTAAGTAAACCCGCATCGTTCTTTTAACACCACCAATACCTACCTCATGGATTTTTCTCAGGCTCCCGGCCTCATCTACGCCGAACTTTCGCTCTGGATTCGCAATGCCATTCGCTATTTGCCTGAACTGGCCGTAGCCATTTTGCTGCTGGTTTTCTTTACGTTTCTATCACGCTGGCTAAGCCGGGGTATGGTGCGGGGACTTACCCGAGTGAGCCACAATCAGTCGCTCGTGAACCTCACGGGAGCCGTTGTGCGCGTGGTCGTTGTGGCGGTCGGGCTATTTATCGCGCTGGGCGTACTGGGCCTCGACAAAACCGTGACATCGCTGCTGGCGGGCGCGGGCGTTATTGCGCTGGCCGTCGGGTTCGCCTTTCAGGACTTGACCGCCAACTTTATTTCGGGAACGATGATTGCGCTGGCCCAGCCGATTCAGGTGGGCGATACGGTCGAAACGAACGGTTACACGGGCAAAGTGCTCGACATTAAACTACGTTCGATTGTGATCGACAACGGGCAGGGCCAAACGGTCGAGATTCCGAGCAAAGATGTGTTTCAGAAGCCTATCACCAATTATTCCCGCATTGGTCAGCGACGCATTGAACTCGTAGCCGGTGTGTCGTACATCGACGATTTAGCGAAGGCTCAGCAAGTTGCCATAACGGCGGTGTCCAAACTGCCGTTTGTGTTACCGGACCATGCTATCGAGCTGCACTACCGGAATTTTGCCGATGCCAACGTGCAGTTTATGCTCTGGTTCTGGATCAATCCCGTCGTGACCAGCCCACAGGAAGCGTTGAGCGAAGCCATGATGGCGGTGAAACGCGCCTTCGATACGCAGCAAATTCTAATTGTGTTTGCCGGTCAGACGTTTGATCTGAAGCAGAAGTTGAATCCTACCCCACCCCCGGCCCCTCCCCTAAAAAAAGGGGAGGGGTGAAGACTCGGCAGTTTTTAGCCCCTCTGCGGTTGCCTGGTACAAAGTTGTTCACTGGGAAGGGGAAGACGCGGTCATTTTAGCCCCTCCCCTTAGTTCAAGGGGAGGGGCGGGCCGACGCTCGGTTGGGGTGGGGTAAACCTGCCTACCTCACCTTATAAAACCGCCAGCCGAACAGGAAAATAACGGCGTAGCAGATGATCGGCAGATAGTAGGCCGTTGCTACGTCATGCTCGGCAACCCGGCCCATCAAAAAAGGAAAAATAGCTCCGCCAACGACGCCCATCGAAATGAACGAAGAAGCCTGCTGGGTGTGCGATCCGAGATTTTTTAAACCCAGACTGAAAATAGTTGGGAACATGATGCTGAAGAAAAAATTGAGCATCAGCAGGGCGATAAACGAAGGCCAGCCAAAACTTTGCGCGATAATCAGGCACATAACAATGTTACAGGCGGCAAAAATAGCGAGAAGGGTGTGGGGCGCGATAACCCGCATCAGGAACGTACCGACAAACCGGCCGGCCAGCATCAGTCCCATAAACAGCACCATGTAGTTACCCGCCGTGGCATCGGGGAAGCCCATTTTTTCGTGACCGTAGTTGATAAAAAAAGCCCATGTTCCGCCCTGCGCGGCCACATTGAAAAACTGAGCAAGAACAGCCCAGACAAAGTGCTTGTGCTCAAAAAGAGTTTTCCCCGGCTCGACATCGACATTGGCGGCATCAGGATCAGCTATAACGGCGTGCGGATCGGTCAATACGGGGACCTTTACGAAGGAAAAAAGAATAGCGATGGTCGCAATGACGCTGCCGATCACAATGTATAATGTCTTGACAGACGTCAGATCCGTACTTCCCTCGGTGTTGTTTCTCAATAGAAAATACGACCCGACGGCGGGTCCAATAATGGCCCCTAAGGCGTTGAACGCCTGGGCGAAATTAATACGCTGATCGCTGGTGCGCTGGTCGCCGAGGGAGGCTACAAACGGGTGGGCTACCGTTTCGAGCGTTGACAGGCCGCAGCCTAATATAAACAGGGCGATGCCAAAATACGTGAATGACGCAGCGGCAGCGGCTGGAACGAATAAAAACGAACCCGTAGCAAACAGCGAAAGCCCCAGTAATACGCCGTTCTTATACCCAAATCGTTTCATGAACAGGCCCGCCGGGATACCCATCACGAAATAGGCCCCAAAAATAGCAAACTGAACAAAGGCCGATTGGGTCTTGGTAAGGCTCAAAACGTGTTGAAAATGCTTGTTCAACACATCGCCCATCGTGATGGCAACACCCCAAAACATGAAAAGCGACGTAACAAAGACGAGCGTAACAAGGTATTTATTTTCGGTGAAAGCGGCTGGTTTCGATGGGCCAGCAATGGGCGGTGCCTGCATAGGGTAGGTTAATTAATTCCTGATTACGTATTTGAGCGTTCCGGGCTTTCTAAGCTGAATACGCACGTCTATAGTTGCAAAGTCTTCGCTTCGGACAAATTACCCGTTGTGTAGAGACGCATACTTGCGTCTCCTCCTCTCGCGTCAGCAATAAAATGCGTCTCCTCTTACATTCAGCAACAAAATACGTCTCCTGTAGCGTCAGTCAAAACCATCCGGGATATGATGAGATGAGAGACGCAAGTATGCGTCTCTACATTAATTCACATGTACAGATTCTCGGAATTATTCCGTTCATAAACCCACTTCGCCGGATTGTTTTCGATGTAGGTACGAATACGCTCCAGTTCATTTTGATTTCGAACAACACGATCATAATAACGGGGTTGCCAGCCGAATTCGATCTGATTTAGCTTTGCATACTTTGTTACTCCCGCTTTAAAGCCTCGTATGACAGCCGCCAGATTTTGCCGTTGTGGTCCAAACTGGTTAGGTTGCCAGTCAGTCTGTTCAGCGGCTGATTTGCAAATCCATAAGATGCCATGTAAATGATTGGGCATTACTTGAAACGCATCAAGTTCGACAAACGGGAAGTAGGTCGGTATTGTCAGCCAGCAGTCAATAACAACCTGTCCAATGGCTGATGGCATTAAGGTGGCTGTAGTCGGGTCAATGCCCCCGAAATAGGTGTCTTTATTGCGTGTACAGATCGTCACGAAATACATCCCATTCGACCCATAATCGTATTCGGCTAATCGGGCGGAGGCTATTCGATATTTACCCTGATATAAATCGTTCATCATCCTTTTTGTAGGGACGCATACTTGCGTTTCTGTTTATGCGTCAGCAATTTTAATCAAGCATAAGACTGAAAATAGCGACAAGGTTTCAAGATGCGTGAATTGCTGACGCTCGTAGGGACGCATATTTGCGTCTCCGCTTCCGGATGGTTTTGGCTGACGTGTGAATTGCTGACGCCTAAACAGACGCAAGTATGCGTCTCTACGCTTGCCCCGTTCCCTTAATCAGGTTAACTTGCTGGCTAAAATCACAGAATTTATAGACCGAAAAAGACAACTCATTCTGTCATAAAGACATAGCGTTGCTAACAGTTTCCTCAGCCTGAAAATCCGCAATTTCAACATGAGAGGAAGAAGCAGTTTAGCAGGACGCGCTCGGAAGGGCGTGTCCTCTTGCTGTTTGTATTCCTCTCAGGGTATGCGGATACCTCAGGCTGGATGCTTGCAGCGGAGGCCGCCCGTTTTTTTTGCCCCCTGAGCCTCGGGGTTCTCACTCGTAAATTCCCGATGCTCCTAATGCCCACTCTGAACTGGCTTGGAAAAGATAAAGTAGTCAATCATCATAACGACGTACCATTTCGGGTACTCGACCAACAATACACCTTCGGCGAAACCAACCGCCAAAACCAAATTATTCACGGCGATAATCTGGAAGCCCTCAAAGCCCTGCTTCCCTACTACGAAGGCCGTATCAAATGCATCTACATCGACCCGCCCTACAATACCGGAAACGAGAACTGGGTCTATAACGACAATGTGAACGACCCAAAAATCAAACGGTGGCTTGGCAAAGTCGTGGGTAAGGAAAGCGAAGACCTCACCCGCCACGACAAATGGCTGTGCATGATGTACCCGCGTTTGCAGTTGCTACACAAGCTATTAGCCGACGACGGAGCCATTTTCGTCTCCATCGACGACAATGAACAGGCAAGTTTGAAGTTAGTAATGGATGAAATTTGGGGAAAAAGAGCATATATCTCAAGCTATGTTTGGCGTCGAAGAACGTCATCCCAGATGGCCCAAAATAACATTTCGATTGACCACGAGTACGTTATTTGTTATTCAAGAGATGCATCATTCAAAGCTTTAGGACGAGTAAAGGATTATGCTAACTATGCAAATCCTGACAATGACCCCAACGGATTATGGACACTAGGAGACTTAACAGTTGGAATGACAAAAGATCAGCGGCCCAATCATTTCTATGATCTGGTCGATCCAAAAACAGGCGTATTATATCCTGCTAATCCTAAACGAGTTTGGACTTACATTCCTGAATCCATGAATGCAAAAATGGATTCAGGAAGAATTAAGTTTCCTGCAAACGGAAAAGGAAGACCAATGCTCAAACGTTATCTTAAAGACTTGAAGAGTGAGATTAATCCAGTTTCTACACTGTTAATTGGAGAACAATCTAAGGTTGGCTTAAATACTGAAGGCACAAAAATCCTTCAAGATATTTTTGACTCAAAAATATTTGACTATCCCAAGCCCATATCACTTTTGACCGAAGTGATTTCTCAATTTACATCTGACGGAGACATCATTCTCGACAGTTTCGCGGGTTCCGGCACGACGGCCCACGCGGTGTTAAACCTTAACAAACAGGATGGCGGGAACCGGCAATTTATTCTTGTCGAGATGGAAGAGTATGCCGAAAGCATCACCGCCGAGCGGGTTCGGCGCGTAATTGACGGGTATGGAAACAAGGAAGGAACCGGCGGAGGATTTACGTACTACGAACTCGGTCCGACCCTCTTCACCGAAGATAATCTGCTGAACGAAGCCGTTCCGCTGGACCGCATTCGCGAGTACATCTGGTATTCAGAAACGCGGTCGCCCCTGTCGGAAAATGATTCGTCGGCTACGGCGGATTCACCCCATTTTCTGGGCAAACTCTACGAAACGGCTTACTACTTTTATTACGAGCAAGACGAACTCACGACGCTTGATTACGAGTTTCTGGCAACCGTGCAAACGCTTGCCGAACAGTACGTTATCTACGCCGATAACTGTCTGATTGCCCGCGAATGGCTCCAGCAACGGCACATTATTTTCAAGAAAATCCCACGCGACATCTCCCGGTTTTAAATGGAACTGAAACCCTATCAGGCGGGTGTTATCCGCGACCTCGACCGCTATCTGCATTACGTTCAGCAGGAACACCGCTATGATGTGGCTTATAACCGCTACTGGCAGGATATGC
The DNA here is from genome assembly GCA_964244845.1 of uncultured Spirosoma sp. Lineage (GTDB taxonomy): Bacteria > Bacteroidota > Bacteroidia > Cytophagales > Spirosomataceae > Spirosoma. Next base: position 137,620 of record CAXTKE010000003.1, on the reverse strand, counting down.
TGGGCGAATACGACCCGCTGAATAATACGGGGATGCGGCCTTATCAGAACAACGTACCGGGCGCACCCCATGTCTGCGTGAAAGTGCCCACGGCGGGCGGCAAAACTTTTATTGCCCTCAACGCCCTTCGCACCCTGTTTGATGCCTTCGATACCGACCGTCCAAAAGCGGTTGTCTGGTTGGTGCCCTGGAGTAACTTGTTGGACCAAACCGTACGGAACCTGTCGAACCCGGCCCATCCTTACCGGCAGAAACTGAACAACCTCTTTAACCACCGCATAGCGATTTACCAGAAAAAAGACCTGTTGCAGGGTGCTAATTTCAGCCCGGCGGTGGTTCAGCAGCAACTGAGCGTATTTGTGCTGAGTTTCGGCAGTTTGCGGGCCACAAAGAAAGAAGACCGCAAGATTTTCGAGGAAAATGGCGCGTTGGCTACGTTTGCTTCTCAGTACGATTCGGGCGATCACCTGCTGGCCGATACCGACCAGACCGCCCTCATTAACGTGATTCGCAGCCTGACCCCGGTGGTTGTGGTTGACGAAAGCCACAATGCCGAAAGTGAACTGAGCGTTGAGATGCTCCGCAACCTGAACCCCTCCTTTATTCTCGACCTAACGGCAACGCCAAAGAAAAACGCCAATATCGTCAGCTTTGTATCGGCCATCGAGTTGAAAACAGAGCAGATGGTGAAACTACCGGTCATTGCTTACAACCACAAAGAAAAGTCGCAGGTGGTAGAAAGTGCGCTGAATCTGCAACGGCAGTTGGAGCAGTTGGCGAAAGCCGAGCAGAAAGCGGGCGGGCGATACATCCGGCCTATTGTGCTGTTTCAGGCGCAGCCCAGAATTGGCGACGACAATACGACGTTCGAGAAGCTAAAACAGCAGTTACTAAAACTGAAAATTCCCGAAGCGCAGATCAAAATTAAAACCGCCGATATCAACGAACTCAACGGTGTTGACTTGATGAGTCCCAAATGTCCGGTACGATACATCATCACGGTCAACGCCCTGAAAGAAGGCTGGGATTGCCCGTTCGCCTACATTCTGGCATCACTGGCCGACCGCTCCTCGGCGGTTGATATTGAGCAGATTCTGGGGCGCGTATTGCGGCAACCGTACGTCATGCGCCACCAGAACCAACTTCTGAACGTATCGTATGTTCTAACGGCCTCAGCCAAATTTACTGATACGCTGCAAAACATCATCCGGGGGCTGGAATCAGCCGGTTTCAGCCGTAACGACTACCGCGCCAGCAACGAACAACAAGCTGACAGTCAGCCGCAAATGACCACGCAGGCCGTGCAGCAACACCTGTTTCCCGAAACACATGATTCGGGTTCAGATGATATCGACCCGGAGAAAATTCAGTTTGACCCAACCGATTTACCGGAAGGTCAACCCGTTGCGATGACACCAACCCTGACAAGTATTACGCAGATTGCTATTGAGAAAAACCAGGCATTTGAAAAGCAAATCAGTCAGCAACAATCCGACGATTCGTCATCTCTACCCCCTGAACTCGGCGATAAAGTGAAAAAGATCTCCCTCAACCACAACTACGCGGACATTGCTAAAACGTTGAGTTTGCCGCAGTTTTATTTAGACATTCCGCAAATTGGTCTGTTCAGTCAGGGGGAGCCGCGTGTTACTCAATCAGGAAGTGCTGTTAAAAGGCTTCCGGCTGGCCGACGAGGATATCAAGATCGACTGGGACACCGTTGAAAATGACCTTTACCAAATTGACCTTGAACGAACGCAGGGCAATCAATACCGCCCGGTTTTCCTGCAAATCGACAATATTCAGGTCAAAGACGCTTTTGTCGAGTATATTCTGACAAAGCCTAAGGCAGGGCAGGTGAAAGACCTTGTCCACCGAATGATGCAACTTATTGGCAACATGTACCCCATTCCAGACCAGCAAATTAAGTCGTATTTGGAGCGTATTCTGAGCAGTTTCGACGCTGAGCGGGTGAAAGATTTGCTGGCGCGGGAATACACGTACCGCGACAAAATCAGGAAGAAAATCCGGTCCTTAGCTGATGTATATGCCGAGAAATACTTTGAAACGCAGCTAAGTGTTAACAAGATTTCGGTAGAACAGGGCTTTACCTTTAAGAAAACGATTGTGCCCGGCACGCTGGGCCGGTCCTTGGGAAAGTCACTTTACGAGCGCGAGGGAAGCATGAACGGGTTTGAGGAGCGCGTCATCAGCGAATTGGCCGCTCTGCCGAACATACTGTTCTGGCACCGGAACCTGGGGCGCAGCAAGGGATTTGCGATCAATGGGTTCAAATCAAATCATTACCCTGACTTTATCCTTTACACCCAAAATGGTACGTTAATTCTACTGGAAACCAAAGGCGACGACCGTGACAACTCCGACAGTGCCGCTAAAAACCGGCTGGGGCAGAAATGGGCCGAACAGGCCGGGCGTCAGTACAAGTATTTCATGGTATTTGAGACGCACCGATTACCTGATACACATACGGTAGCCGAAGCAAAAGAATTAGTAAAACAGTTATAAGTTGGGCTTAGAGTAGAACCTTATTGGAAGAACCATTTCTCGCCGACTCGTACAGAAAATTTTCTGTACGAGTCGTCTTTTTATCAATCATAATGGCAGTTCTGTTTTTCCTTATCAATCCACTATCTGTTACCAATTCATCCCTAAAAACAGTATATCTTTCCTAAATCCGATTTAGTCTATAAGGTTATGAAACCATGAAAAATACGCCCGTTACCATCAAAGACATTGCCCGCTCGCTGAACATCTCCATTTCAACGGTTTCGCGGGCTTTGCGGGGATTGCCCGAAATTCATCCGGACACCCGGAACGCGGTGGTAAAACTGGCCGAAGAGCTGGATTATCAACCCAATCAGTTAGCCAAAAATTTAGTTAAAAGCCGGACAAAAACCATCGGGGTGATTGTGCCCAACCTGAGTTACTATTTTTTCTCAGCCATGCTCAACAGCGTCGAAGAGGCCGCTTTGCAGGCGGGTTACAGTGTGCTGGTTTGCCAAACCAACGAGTCCTATCTGCGTGAGATCACCAACATTCAGAACCTGATGCGCAGCCAGGTCGAAGGCTTTATCATTTCGCTTTCGCGCGATACCGATACGTATGAACACGTGGATCGGCTGTCCCGTAAAAATATTCCATTAGTGCTGTTTGACCGCTACGCCGAAAGCATCGACGCGTCGAAGGTGATCGTTGACAATCAGGCCGCTGCCTTTAAAGCAACCGAACATTTGATTGAAAACGGCTGTCGTCGAATTGGTTTTCTGGCGGGTCCGGTTCATTTGCCGCTGAGCAATCAACGGGTGAATGGCTACCGGGCCGCCATTGCTAAACATGGTTTGCCAAACGGCGATCATTACGTGTTTCACTGCGATTACACGCAGGAAAATACCATAATCCAAACCCTGGCCATGATGAGTTTGCCCCAACCGCCCGACGGTATTGTGGTCGTCAGCGACCGGGTGGCCTACCCGGCTATGTATGCCATCAAGCAAAAAGGACTGCGTATTCCTGACGACGTGGCCGTGGTCAGTTTCAATAACGAACCCGTATCCGCTTTTTTTTCACCGGCATTAAGCAGCGTGAGCCAGCCGATTCAGGAAATGGGTGTAGAAGCCGTACGGCTCTTACTGAAGCAAATAGACGCGACCGACGACACGGTTCTTCGGGAAACCAAAGTGATGGAAACGCAGCTTATTGTGCGGGCGTCGTCGCTCCGGTCCGGTTGATGGCCTCAATAAAGGCAGGTGGTCGATAAAACCAAAATCCTTATGCTCATTCCGTGTGGCTGTACTAAATTGCGGGTAGTGGCTTTTCCAAACCGGTAAGGTTTCAAAAAACCTTACCGGGTTAACCCCGAAACGTAAACGAATCACCGAAAAAATCTTACAACCTCTATGGCTATTTCTGTACAGTGGGAAGGCGTTTATCCCGCACTGTTAACTCCATTCACTGCCAGTGATGAACTGGATTTGCCTCTTTTTGAGAAAAACCTGCACGCACAACTCGATGCCGGGGTACACGGGTTTATCATTGGCGGGTCATTGGGCGAGGCCAGCACGCTGCTGAACGACGAGAAAATCGAGCTGCTTAAATCGGCGTTGGGCGTTTGCCAGGGACGCGTGCCGGTGCTGGTCAACATTGCCGAGCAGGGAACCAAACAGGCCATCGCCCGTGCGCAGGAAGCCGAAACCAATGAGGCCGATGGACTGATGTTACTACCGCCCATGCGCTACCCCGCCGATGCCCGCGAAACCGTTACATTCTTCTCCTCGGTCGCTAAAGAAACGACATTACCTATCATGATTTACAACAATCCGTTTGATTATAAAATCATGACCACCGTAGCGATGTTTGACGAATTGACCCAGTTCCCCAACATTCAGGCCGTGAAAGAATCGACCCGCGATCTGACCAATATCACCCGAATGCGGAATGCGTTTGGCGACCGGTTCAAGCTGATGGGTGGCGTCGATACGCTGGCACTGGAAGCGTTGTTGCTGGGTTGCGATGGCTGGGTGGGCGGCTTGGTCGATGCGTTCCCGCAGGAAACCGTCTCTATTTACGACTTAGTCAAAGCCGGTCAGGTGGCCGACGCCTTAGCCATTTATCGCTGGTTTATGCCCCTGCTCGAATTAGACATTCACCCTAAACTGGTTCAGTATATCAAACTGGCCGCAACGGCAACGGGCATTGGGTCCGAGTACGTGCGGGCACCGCGTTTGCCCCTGATCGGCACCGAACGCGAACAGGTTCAGCACATTATCCAAACCGCACTGGCGAATCGTCCGGCTGGAGTAATGCGGGTGGGAACCCGCGATTTCTGATTAATAATCGCGGGTTCCCACCCGCATTACATATGGCTGAATTCCACTTTTTCTGCATCGACGCCCATACCTGCGGCAATCCGGTTCGGGTCGTTACGGGGGGTAGCATTCCGTTTTTGCAGGGCGAAACCATGAGCGAAAAGCGGCAGCACTTTCTGCGCGACTACGACTGGATTCGGACGGGGCTGATGTTTGAACCACGCGGCCACGACATGATGTCGGGCAGCATTTTATACCCGCCCACTAACCCCGCCAACGATGCGGGCGTACTGTTCATTGAAACTTCCGGCTGTTTGCCCATGTGCGGGCACGGCACCATCGGTACGGTGACGGTGGCTATCGAGCAAAACCTGATTCGGCCAAAAACGCCCGGTGTACTAAACCTCGAAGTCCCCGCCGGGCTGGTGCGGGCCGAGTACCGGCAGGAAGGTAAAAAAGTAGCGTCGGTGAAGATTACGAACATTAAATCGTATCTGGCGGCTGAACAATTGACGGTCGACTGCCCGGACCTGGGCTTACTGGCGGTGGACGTAGCGTATGGCGGTAATTTTTACGCCATTGTAGACCCGCAGCCCAATTTCCCCGGTCTGGAGCACTACACCGCCGGGCAACTGATCGGTTGGGCGCGGATCATGCGACAGCGGATGAACGAGCAGTACACCTTCGTTCACCCCGAAAACCCGACTATCAACGGACTAAGCCACATTCTTTGGGCGGGGAAACCACTCAAAGAAACCTCAACAGCCCGGAACGCGGTTTTTTATGGCGAAAAAGCCATCGACCGCTCCCCCTGCGGCACAGGAACCTCGGCACGAATGGCACAATGGTACGCCCAGGGACGTCTGAAACCGGGCGAAACCTTTGTGCATGAGAGCATTATCGGGTCGATTTTCAACGGACGAATCGAAGCCGAAACCGAACTGGCAAATCGCCCGGCCATTGTGCCGAGCATCGAAGGCTGGGCCAGAATTCATGGCTACAACCACATCATTCTGGATGACGACGACCCCTACGTTCACGGTTTTCAGGTAATATAGAATAGTTGATTGGTTGATTGTTCAACTAATCAACCAATCAACCATTAATTCATGAAACACATTGGCATTGTTGGCGGGGGAATTATTGGGCTTTGTTCGGCTTATTATCTGCACAAAGCGGGTCACCGCGTCACGCTATTTGACCAGAATCCCCTTGCCGACGGCTGTTCATTTGGTAATGCCGGGATGATTGTGCCCAGCCACATTATTCCGCTGGCACAACCGGGAATGATGGCAAAAGGGATGCGCTGGATGCTCAAATCCACCAGCCCATTTTACGTAAAACCGCGCCTGAGTATTGATTTAGCCCGCTGGGGCTGGTTATTTTACCGCCACTCGACACCCGAACACGTTGAGCGGTCGATTCCGGTTTTGCGCGATATTAGTCTGCTCAGCAAAACACTTTATCAGGATTTGGCGGCCAACGGCGACCTCGATTTCGAGTGGCAGGAACGAGGCTTATTGATGCTATACAAAACCGCGTCGGCTGAGCACGAAATGGCCGACGAAGCCAACGTAGCGAATCGGGCAGGTATCGAAGCGCGGATATTGACTGGCCAGCAGGTTCAGGACATGGAGCCAAAAACGCGCGTCGATGTGCGCGGGGCAGTCTTTTATCCCGGCGACGCTCATCTGAATCCGGGCGAACTGGTCCGTTCGTTAGTAACGTATCTGCGTCGGGAAGGCGTCGAAATTCTGGAAAATCAGACCGTAACGGGCTTCGGCAAAACAGGTTCACGGGTCGATTCGGTGCATACAAATCAGGGGTCTTATCCGGTCGATGAACTGGTTGTGGCCGGGGGCGCGTGGTCGCCGGTGCTGGCTCGTCTGCTGGACATAAACTTGTCGTTACAGGGTGGCAAAGGCTACAGTTTTATGCTCCGAAACATGACGAAAAATATACGGATTCCAGCCATCATGCTCGAAGCCCGCGCCACCGCAACACCTATGGGCAGCGACCTGCGCTTTGCGGGCACGCTCGAAGTGGCGGGCACGGATATGACCATCAACCTGAACCGGGTGCGGGGCATTGTCGAGTCCATCAACCAGTATTATCCCGATGTTCCCGTCGAGATGCCCGCCGTCGAAACCGTCTGGCGGGGGTTGCGGCCCTGCTCACCCGATGGCCTTCCCTACATCGGTCGAACCAGCCGGTATGACAACGTAATACTGGCGACCGGACACGGCATGATGGGACTAAGTTTAGGTCCGGCAACGGGCAAATTAGTCAGTGAAATAGCAAGTAGTCAGGCCGACAGCATGGATATTCTGGCCTTTAACCCCGACCGCTTTGCCTGAATAGTATACAATGAAAAAGTCACTCTCTGACGTAGAGAGCGACTTTTTTGACCATAGGCTAACCTGAACTGATCTATTGCTCTTTCTTGTATTGCTGAATAATCTTGTATAACGCCTTCTGTTTTTCCAGCTCCGGGAAGAACTCGAACAGTTGAACGTGTGCGTCGTAATCCAGCGAGAGGGCCGCTTCGAGTTGAATCAGTGATTCGCGGTAATGACCGGCGTGAATCAGGTAAACGGTCGAGCGGTAATACAAGTCAGCTTCGGCTGGCATGTCGTTGATGCCCGATTGAATGATGTCGTTAGCCCGCAGAAAATCGCCCTGATCGAACGGCACCAGCGACCAGGTCAAATACACATCGGGGTTTTCGGCATCCACTTCGGCGGCTTTCTCGAACGCTTCCACGCTCGACAGCACGTTCCCGATTTTGTATTCCGTTTCGGCTACGGCGAGGTAATATTCACCGTTTTGATCGCTGAGTTTAACCGCTTTTTGCAGGAACGGCAGGGCTTCGTACCACTTACCCGATTCGCTTAAACAAACCCCAATACCGTACCACGCTTCGTCCCACTTGGCATCTAACCGGATGGCTTCGCGGTACTCTTTGATGGCTTCGGGTATGCGGTCCTGCTTTTCCAGACTGGCCCCGAGGTGACAGTACGTATCGGCGGTGGCTTCTTCGTACTTCAGGGTCTCGCGGTAGCAGGCTTCGGCCTTCTCAAACAACCCCAGATTCATGTATGTGTTGCCCAGATTAAAATGCGCCGACGCAAAATCATCTTTGATTATAACGGCGTAATCGTAGGCTTCAGCGGCTTCGGCATACCGGGCCAGCTTGCTGTAGGCGATGCCGATGTTGTACCAGGCGTTGTACGAATAGGGGTCCGTATCAATCAATTGCTGATAATACGCCAGACTATTCTCCAACTCGCCCGTTATATCCAGACAGAACGCCAGCTCATACAGCGCGTTTTCATTGTTGATATTCAGCGCAATAGACTTTTTGTATTGCGTGATAGCCTCGGCGTATTTGCCCCAGTTCTGGTAACTCTGCCCCAACTGAAACAGAATATCGTCCTTCTCATCGGCGCGGTCGAGCAGTTCTTCCAGAATCTGGATCGACTCCTCATAGCGACCGGCCATGTTCAGGACTGATCCCTGCATAAACGGCACGTCGAGGTCACCGGGGTTAAACAACGAAGCCCGTTCCAGCAACTCCAGCGACTCGTCGAATCGTTGAAAATTAGCCAGAATCTGGGCTTTATCGAGCATCAGTTCCAGCGCGTAAGGAAAGTTTTCCAAACCGGATTCGGCGGCTTTCAACGCCTTGTCTAAATCGCCCTGATTGAGATAATGCTCAACCATTTGCTCATAAACATCCAGGTCGAAAAACTGACTTTGTTGCTGATCCAGCATCTGCTCAAAACGCCGGATTGACTCTTTTATATCGCCTTCTCGTTCTTCGAACTCTTGCTCCATGCTATTGCCTTCAAATTGTGGGCGGATAGGGGCCGCACCAATGGTGCGATTTATCCTTTGGCATTGAAATTTAAATCCAAAAAAGCGAAACTCCAACCCCCGGGCCGAAAATTTACGGACCTGTCGCCAGTGTGTTGAAGGCGGCTGCCACGCGCCCCAACGTCTCACTCAATGGCCGGTACTGAAAATCAAGCATCTGCTCAATTTTCTGCCCATTGTATGCATATAATGAACTCGCCGACCGGGCTGTTTCGCGGGTAATCAGCGGTTCGTTGCCCGTTAACCACGACCGCACGGCCTCAAGGGGCCAGAGCAAACGGGTCAAAACGGGGGGTATTCGCATCGCTGGCGGACGCTTACCCAGCCCGGCCGCTATCTGTTCTAACAACGAGCGATACGGAATGGTGCCCCCATTGAGAATGAACCGCTGGGCCGATACCTCGGATTGCATCAGTCGGACGAGCGCGTCGGTTACGTCGAGCGCGTCGACGTAATTGGCTAACCCAGCCGGATAAAACGGTTTTTCGGTCGCTACGTAGTTGATGAGTTTCAGGCTGCTGCGGCTCCAGTCGCCCGCGCCCAGCACCACCGACGGGTTAACCAGTACGGCGTTCAGCCCCTCAGCCACACCCCGCCAGACCTCAAGCTCGGCCCAGTATTTGGTTTTGGCATAGGTCGAATTATTGGGCGATTCTTCCCATTTCTGCTGCTCATCAATCAGAACCGGTTCGCCGGTCTTCCCTCCTTTCGCCACCGGCCGACCAATGGCCGCTACCGAACTAACGTAGCCGAGTTTACGTACACCCGCTTTCAAACAAACATTTACGACGTTGGCGGTTCCCTCCACGTTGACGCGCTCCATCCGGTCGCGGTCTTTCGGCACGAACGAAACAAGGGCAGCCGCATGAATAACGTCTGCCGAAGCGTCGGACCGTCCCGAACTGATCCCCGCTTCGAGGGACGGAATATCGAGCACGTCGCCTTCGAGCCAGGTAATTTTATCGGCCACATCGCCCAGCATTCCGTGTCCGTTTTGCGGTCGGTACAGCACCGAAACGGAATAACCTTCGGACAAATATCGCCGGGCAATGTGGGAACCGATAAAGCCGGTGCCGCCCGTAATAAAAACAGAATTAGGTCGTGATGAAGTCATTCAGGATGCGTTCAAGCGTGAGGAAACCGGGAGCCTGCCGGGCGTGAAGGTCGGTGAGAAGTTGGCGGTAATTAGAGTTAGCACCAATCGCTGATGTTTTCAACGCCTTGCCGAATGTTTTTATATCGGTGGAGAAGCCATAGTCTGTTACGTTCAGATTGACTTGTTGTGCATTCCAGAGCAAAAATGATTCGATGGCTTTATCAATGACAATCAGGTGTTGATTCGTCTGTTCGTTACGCTTCAGCAAGACTTTATTTTCCGCTGAAATAGTGTTGAAGGAGAGCAAATACGGTGGAACACGCTTGTCATTATCAACAAGGCCAATCCGCAATTCTGAGCTATTCCGTTCAGCATCTTCCTTCATTTCTTTAGCTACGTTTGGAATGCCGAAAATATGAACAACAGCCAGCGGGTCAGGAACGAATAATAAAACCAATGCGGTATCAGCGTAGCACTCAGGCAGGATTTGCAGCTTGGGCATTGGGTATAAACCGGTCGAGATTAAAAAATACGTCGGTGCTGTATTCCTGCACAAAACTGATTTCCTCAGGTGTCAATGCCTTGACTTTCGTTTCATAATTTTCGTAGTACGTAACGAATACATTCAGTTGGTCATCGTTCAGATTTGAGACCAGTGTTTGCAGCAGATAAGGACTATGCGTGGAGACAAAGAACTGATTGGCTTCGCTGTAAATCATTCGATATGCCACATCCTGCGTGTAGGGCGGGAACGAATGCACTTCCGGTTCTTCAAAAACCAGAACCGAGTTTTTGTTGGATTCAATGGCGGCTAAGTAAAAGGTATAACGTTGGAAAGTATCAGCAATGTTTGAGTAAGGATAGTCGTAGATATATCCATCTATCTGTTTTTGAACGGAAAATTTCCTATCCTTTTTTGAAAGAACAAGACTTAATCCATTGGGCTTAAAAACTTCTCCAATATCTTTTCTTATTGATTCGTTATGGTCTACAACGTTAAAGAGATTTTGGCCGTAAGGAGGAAGAAGGTAGTTTTCGCCAATTTCATCATACTTAAGTATTCTTTTATACTCGTAACGCTTTATGGGGCCGTATAGATTAGTATCAAAAGAAGGACTAAATTGTTTCCCATTATTAATTATGGCAAAACGAAACACTTTAACATTTTCGTAATCGTCATCACTTTTTATCATTTGCGAACCTGCGAATACTGAATCTATCACAAGCGAGTAATCCTCTTCATTTTTAAGAATGTTTTTACTTAATGCTGATTCGTTTTTCCTTATTACGTCATTCACTTTATCAAACCATGTATCCGTACCCACAACGGAATAATATGTTTCAAAATTAAAGTTATACTTCATAATAGCTTTAATTTTGTTTGAACTTACAACTATATCATGCGAGACTTCGTCATCATAGAATAAATTAGAAATAGTTTTATATCTAAAAAAATCCTTTCCGAATAAATAACTACTACTATAATTGATAGCCAACAACCCCAACCCCTCCAGAATATTCGACTTCCCGACATTTGGTTTACCGATGAAGACGTTGACCCGCTTGCAGTCGAGCCGCAGGTCTTTGATGGACTTGAAGTTTTTGATTTCAACCCAGTCGAGGAAATTATTCGTGTTCGGTGCTGTGTTCTCCATGATAACCCGGTTCGCCAATGCTTCGGCGAGTTTACGTAAACATAACAACGTTCGGGCCTGAATTGCTAATTTTGCGGGCAAATAGGGTTTTCGGTTTACTGTTTTCCGTTTACGGTAGATGACCCGACCGGCGAGAATTACCGGGGAGTTAGCCAACTACGAACCACAAACCACAAACTGAATACCGTAAACAAACTGATGTTAGAAAATCCCCAACGCTATACCGTTACGGCGGCTCTGATCTACGCCAACGGCCCGATTCACATCGGCCACCTTGCCGGATGCTACCTGCCCGCCGACATTTACGTGCGCTACCTCCGCTCGACCGGAAAAGATGTCGCCTTCATCAGCGGCACCGACGAGCATGGTGTGCCCATCACTCTGAAAGCTAAAAAAGAAGGCATTACGCCACAGGAGGTCGTCGATAAATACTACGGCCAGATTAAACAGGCGTTCAGCGACTTCGGTATTTCGTTCGATATTTATTCGCGCACATCCAACGCAATTCACCATGAAACGTCGCAGGAGTTTTTTACGAAACTCTACGAAAAAGGTGATTTTGATGAGGAAGTGACCGAGCAGTATTATGACGAAGTAGCCAATCAGTTTCTGGCCGACCGCTACATTGTGGGCACCTGTCCCGTTTGCGGAAACCCGAATGCCTACGGTGACCAGTGCGAACGCTGCGGCACGGCCCTTAGCCCCACCGAACTCATCGAACCGCATTCAATGCTGTCTGGCTCGAAGCCCGTTCTGCGCTCGACAAAAAACTGGTTCCTGCCCCTCGACCGGATGCAGCCCCGCATTGAAGAATACGTCAACAGCCATACCGAATGGAAAACGAACGTATTCGGGCAGTGCCAGTCGTGGTTGAAAGAAGGATTGCGTCCCCGCGCCATGACCCGCGACCTCGATTGGGGCATTAAAGTCCCCCTGCCCGATGCAGATGGGAAAGTGCTGTACGTCTGGTTCGATGCGCCCATCGGCTATATTTCGATGACCAAAGAATGGGCTGAGCAGCAGGGGCGCGACTGGGAACTGTACTGGCGCGATGAGCATACCAAATTGGTGCATTTCATTGGTAAGGATAATATCGTTTTCCACTGCATTATCTTCCCGGCCATGCTCATGGCCGAAGGAAGTTTCATTCTGGCCGACAACGTACCGGCCAACGAGTTTATGAACCTCGAAGGCGACAAAATCAGTACATCGCGTAACTGGGCCGTCTGGCTACACGAGTATTTAGAGGAGTTGCCCGACAAGCAGGACGTATTGCGCTATGTGCTGGCGGCCAACGCGCCCGAAACCAAAGACAGCGAGTTTACGTGGAAGGATTTCCAGACACGCAACAACGCCGAACTGGTGGGCATTTTCGGCAATTTCGTGAACCGGGCGGTGGTGCTGACACAAAAATTCTGCGACAATAAAGTACCCGTTCGGGGTGACCTGACAGATTATGATCAGCAGGTGCTGGACGAACTGGCGCAATTTCCTGACCGTATCGGGCAGGCGATTACGCAGTACAAATTCCGGGAAGCATTGGGGCATCTGATGGATTTGTCGCGGCTGGGCAACAAATATTTAGCCGAAACCGAACCGTGGAAAGTGGTCAAAACTGACCCGCTCCGCACAAATACCATTCTGAATATTGCCCTGCAAATTACGGCCAACCTGAGTATCGTCTGTGAGCCGTTTTTGCCGTTCACAACGGAGAAGCTACGCAGTCAACTTAACCTGACCGAGCCGTTCGACTGGACCAACGCGGGCCGGGCGGATTTGCTGATAGAAGGCCACGAATTAGGCACAAGTGAACTGCTTTTCGCCAAAATTGAAGACGAAGAAATCACAAAACAGGTTCAGAAACTGCTGAACGCCAAACACATGAATGAATTAGAGGTCAAGACAGTTCCGGCTCTGCGGGACGAGATTGCATACGATGATTTTGCCAAGATGGACATCCGAATCGGCACGATTACCGAAGCCGAGCGCGTTCCGAAAAGCGATAAACTATTGAAACTGAAGGTAGACGACGGTATGGGCGGGCGGCAGATTCTGAGCGGTATTGCCAAGCATTTCGCGCCGGAAGATATTATTGGCAAGCAGGTAACGTTTCTGGCAAATCTGGCCCCACGCAAAATGATGGGCTTCGAGTCGCAGGGGATGATTCTGATGGCCGAAGACCGCGACGGCAAACTGTCTCTCATCGCCCCCGGCGACGCTGTCTGGAACGGTGGAACGGTGAGTTAAGTCAGGGTTAAATACCAGAGCAGCCGGGCCGGTTCAATGTAAACCTATTGAACCGGCCCGGCTGCTTTATTTGTTACCGACAAAGAGCTACTTTTGATAAAAACCAGCCTCGTCATGGAAACGAAACAAAAAAAAACGGTAACGCCCGAAGCTATTTTTTCTTGGTTAATAAGAAGTCAGGAGCGTAAGCGGGAACTGCAGGAACAGTTTCAAAGAGACTGTGAATCAGGCAAAATAGATGAAATAATACGAAATGGAAAGCCAGTTAACAGGTGAGTATGCTTACTATCAGGAAGATGAGAAATCATCCTATTTTATCACTGACGATGGGCGAAGGTATTCCGTTACATTTGAAGAACAGGCTTTCTTCGACAATATTGCTGTTGTGTTCGCGGATCAGACCTACGAGATTTTTTTAACCCTCGAAAAAGCACCACCCGCTTACTCAACCGACTCTAAAATCGGGGCCACGTTAGCCGCTATCATTCGCAACTTTATCGAGAAAGACCCGCTACGTCTGGTTTGTTTTACCTGTGATACGGCCGATGGCCGTCACCTTGCCCGTTACAAACGCTTCAACGAGTGGTTTAGCGAAAACAATGACGGACATTACCTCAAACTTGAAGATAGCGTTCCCTACCAAGCCATTAACAAATTATTTCTTATCACGCTCATTGTACGTAACGACAACATACATTCGGCTGAAATTCTTGTGTCGTTTGTGAACATGATTTCTCAGCTCCGCTCTCGCAAATAAATTACCCTTTTATGGCATGGTCGGTTTTTACGTCCTGCCCCGACCAGATTCGTTTGGCAGTCCAGTCCATTGCCGTAGCCGACCAGAACGGGTTCGACGCCGGTAAACCCAGCGGCAAAAACGCCACCGAACACAGATATAAACTCCCCGTCGAAATGTACGTCTCGCCAATGGCGGGTTGGTGACCGCACAAGCCAATTTGCAGCCAGCCTTTTGCATCGAACGTGCCGGGTACATCCATTGTCCGGTGGATAACGGCAGTCAAGGCCGAGCGTACCTGACCGGGCGGCAACTCAGATGGTAAATTTCCCTGCATGGTAAGTTGAGCCAACAACTGAAATGCCCCGCACCGGTACGCCAGCGACCGTCCAAAAGCGGCAAACGAGCCGTCGGGTCCAATAAGTCGCTCCTGCACGATGGCGTATCGCTGAGCGCGGGCAAGCAACGTTTCGTATACTCCTTTCTCGGCCTTTCCGGCATCGGCCAGTGTTTTGACCACATCCAGCAGCATCGGCTGGATAACGAAACTGTTGTAATAATCCCAGTGAAAATCGGGTCCGTCGCCGTAAGCACCGTCCCCTTTGTACCAGGCCTGATGCTCCCGAATGGCATAATCCATACGCAACTCATCGCCCGAACCGGCATATTTCAGCAGGGCCGCTTCGACCATCGCGCTGAACAACAGCCAGTTGTTGTAGCCTGGTTTGATGGCCCGGCTTGCCTGCAATGCCTTTACCACATTAGCCTGTTCATTCGTGCTTAACGTATGCCATAATTTCGGGGAACGAACCAGGCCATGTGCCAGAAAAGCAGCATCGACCAGCGGTTGCCCTCCTTTTGTAAAATTCAGATAATCAGCCGATTGTGGGTTGACGCCATTGGCAATTGCCTGCCGGGATAAATCAAGGTAACGCTGCCGCGACAGGCTTTCCTGCAGGTCATCATCGGCACTTAGTTCGAGCCAGGGAGCCAGGCCCGCCAGTGTCCGGCCCAGGGCTTCGAGGTGCGATACGGCCACACGGCCCGTCTGCTGCCCCGGTGCCGACTCGACCGGCATGGTTGCTTTTAACCGATTTTGCGCCAGAGCTGATAGTACCGGGTCCGCAACTTTCAGCAGGGTTTGCAGCCAGTATGCCCGGTCATCGTTGCCCGAGCTACGCGCCGGAATCACTTTAGGGAAAATAGCACCAATCTGTTCGTTGCCAACACTCATACTCACCGGCAATGCGGTAACAAGCCGGGTAAACAGCCTCCGTTTCATAAATCGCTCTTTAACAGGTTATTTTTCAGACAGGATTACAGAATAAGGCAGGATTTTTTCTAACAATCAATCCTGCCTTATTCTGTAATCCTGTCTGAAAAA
The DNA here is from genome assembly GCA_964244845.1 of uncultured Spirosoma sp. GTDB lineage: Bacteria > Bacteroidota > Bacteroidia > Cytophagales > Spirosomataceae > Spirosoma. Next base: position 121,800 of record CAXTKE010000003.1, on the reverse strand, counting down.
TTTGGTTGACACTCCTTTCAACAAAGCGACAGCGCCTGATTTTTACTGATTTCGGACTAAATCCATCAAGCAGTCAATCCTTATTTAGCTGAAACGTTCGGGGTAAAAACACTGTTACCTTTCTGAACTCGCCATTTTAGTTACCCTGTGAATAACGAACAGCAAAGTGCCGGTCGGATTTTCGATTTAGCCATTCTCCGACGGCTGTATGCCTTTATTAAGCCGTATCAAACGCGCTTTTATTCCCTGATTGCCATTATCATGGTCGCGGCCTGCCTTGCGCCGATTACGCCCCTGCTCATCCGCTACACCATCGACAATGTGATCGGAGTGGGCAACTACCAGCAACTAACCCTGATGCTGGTGTTGATGATTGGCGTTCTGGTGGTACAGGCTTTGGTTCAGTTTTTGAACACGTATTTGTCGGGCTGGCTGGGGCAGTATGTTATCCGTGATATCCGGGTTCAGTTGTACCGAAAAATTCTGCATCTGCGGCTCAAATTTTTCGATAATACACCCATTGGCCGGTTGGTTACGCGGTCCATTTCGGACGTTGAAACCTTAGCCGACGTTTTCAGCGAGGGCATGGCAGCCATTGCGGGCGATATTCTGCAATTAGTGCTGATTATCGGCGTAATGATTTATACCGACTGGCGGCTGGCGGCTATCAGCCTGTCTACAATTCCGGTAATGTTATTTAGCACATATGTATTCAAAGAAAAGATAAAAAAATCGTTCAACGACGTACGGACAGCCGTTGCCAACCTGAATTCGTTTGTGCAGGAGCATATTACGGGCATGAACATTGTCCAGATTTTTGGCAGCGAAAAAATCGAAGCCGAGAAGTTCCGGGTCATTAACAACGAACACCGGGCGGCCAACATTCGCTCGATCTGGTACTACTCCGTTTATTACCCCGTTGCTGATATTATTTCGGCGGTGGCGGTTGGTCTCGTCGTTTGGTACGGCGCACAGCAGATCATCAATTCCGATGTTACGTTCGGGACCGTTACGGCCTTTGTGATGTTCATCAACCTGTTTTTTCGCCCGATTCGGATGCTGGCCGACCGATTCAACACGCTTCAAATGGGTATTGTCAGCACCGACCGCATTCTGAAACTCTTAGACAGCGACGAGTTTACCGTCAATGATGGAACCTACGCGCCCACGGCCATAAAAGGCGAAGTGGAATTCAAAAACGTCTGGTTTGCCTATAATGACGAAGACTGGGTTCTGCGCGACATCTCGTTCCGCGCCAACGCGGGCGAAACGGTAGCGTTTGTGGGCGCAACGGGCGCGGGCAAATCGTCCATTATCAACCTGTTGAGTCGGTTTTACGCGATTAATAAAGGTGAAATCCGGGTTGACGGTGTCGATCTGCACGAATATGAACTGGGGCACCTGCGTCGGAACATCGGCGTTGTATTACAGGACGTTTTCCTGTTTTCCGACACCATCGAGAACAACATTACGCTTGGAGACAAACGAATTAGCCGCGAGAAAATCGTGGAAGCGGCCAAACTGGTTGGCGTTCATGAGTTCATTGAGCGGTTGCCGGGTGGTTATGACTACAACGTAATGGAACGCGGTTCGACCCTTTCGGTTGGTCAGCGGCAGTTGATTTCGTTTGTGCGGGCTATGGTGCAGGACCCTAAAATCATCGTGCTTGACGAGGCCACGTCATCGGTCGATACCGAAACGGAAGAGATGATTCAGGACGCCATCGGCAAACTGATGAAGGGCCGCACCGCCATCGTTATTGCCCACCGGCTCTCCACCATTCAAAAAGCCAATAACATTATTGTGGTCGATAAAGGCCGCATTGTTGAACAGGGAAATCATGAGGAACTGCTTCAGCAGGAAGGCTTTTACGCCAACCTGTACCGGATGCAGTACAAAGAAGTCGTATAGAAGCACTGGTAGTGTCAGATCATTTTCGGTATATTTGAAAAAAGCGCAATCCGTATGCCTACGCCCATGTCAACTAAAACCACCACGAAGCCTAAGCGGAAAATCCCGGATTACTTAGTGTATGAGGTCATGGATGGTAAGCCTATCTATTACAAAGGATACCAGTCTGTATTAAACAAAACCAAGACATTAGAGCAAATCATGGGTTGTAGTTCTATCCAAGCCGTTATTATTACCTATTTACTTCGCATTATTTTCAAGTCAATTGACGATAAAAAATACCACGTCTTGACGAACGAAATTGGCAACCATATCGACACCAACAACAACCTCTCGAACGACATTGCCATTTTCGACAAAGCCGTACTGACGCCGGACAAGATTAACAAAAAATATCCTGATGTACCGCCCAAATTAGTGATTGAAATCGATACGGAAGCCGACGTTTCGGAACTGACCGGGTTCGGCTATATCTATAAAAAATCAAGAAAACTGCTTGACTTTGGTGTCGAACGCATCATCTGGATTATGATTAATACCCAGACAGTTACGGTTATTGAACCCAATCGGGATTGGCAGGTACGCGAATGGAACACGGACATTGAACTAATGGATGGACATACCTTCAACATCGCCAACTACCTTACCGAAGAAGGAATTGTTGTTGATGAGTAAAGAAAGGTTCAGGCCCGTAACGCATCTTCTTCATCGTCAGGCCCGGCACCCGTAATCCCTTCGGAAATTACTTTATGACCCGATACGTTCGGCTTGTCGTTTGTGGGGCCGGGACCGCTCCCGTCGAGGGCGTAGGCAATGGAATCGGCCAGATTATCGGGCGCAATCTTTGCCGATTCAGGCGATTTTTCAACGGCTTTTGGGTAGTTTTCCAGTGATGATGGCTCGGCGTGTTGCTGATTGATTACTTCCTCATCAGCATGGGGATCGTTGTCCATACCGGACGGAATGCCGGTCAACTCGTCGGAATCGGGGCTGAAGTATCGCATGGCTGTTGATGAGTTTGGTAATCCTCTATAACCCAAAAAACGCGACCGCTGTTTACTCGGATGCGTTTGCGGCACAGATGTCATCTTTCCGTTTCGGTGTTCCAAAAAAGATGACATCTGTTCTACCCCACAAACGCATCCGTTTACTCTTCGATCAACTTCCTGACCATGATCTTGTCGATCCGGCTTTTGTCCATGTCCACAATTTCGAAACGGTAATTGTGCCAGACAAACGTTTCGCCCTCTTTCGGAATATCTTTCAGGATATGCAGTGCAAACCCGCCGAGGGTGTCGAAGCCGGTTAGCTCCCGCCGGGCCTGAGCCGTCACGTTAATCGAAAGCGACGACAGAAAATCTTCAAAGGGCAGTTGAGCGTCGATCAGAAAACTACCGTCTTCGCGCTCCCGAATTTCGTAGTCCGAGTGAACATCGTCGTTGATATCGCCCACCAGCACATCCAGAATATCATTCAGGGTAATCACGCCCAGCACCCCGCCATACTCATCGACAATGACCCCAACGTACTGCCTGCGCTCCCGAAATCGCTCCAGCACCTGATACGCTTTGTTATTTTCGGGGATAAACAGGGCGTCGCGCTTCATGTCGGTCAGGCGCAGCAGTTCGGTGTCGAGGTCTTTGCCCAGAAAATCTTTGGTATAAATCAGGCCTACGACTTCATCAACGCCCCCATTACACAGCGGGTAAACCGAATGTTTATGTTCAATAATCCGGGCTTTATTTTCGGCAGGTTCGTCTTCCAGGTCGAGGTAAACAATCTCCTGCCGGTTGGTCATCAGCGATGTAATCTTACGGTCGCCGAGTTGAAACACATTCTGTACAATCTCCTGCTCGATTTCTTCGATGGCTCCGCCCGACGTGCCTTCCTGAATCAAACTTTTGATTTCCTCCTCCGTTACCGCACTCTCATTCGGCTTGATATTCAGTAGTTTAAGCAACAAATCACTGGAAAAGGTGAGCAGGGCAATGAACGGAGAGGTCAGCCGGGAAAGCACGTTCATCGGTGCTGCCATTGTTTTGGCAATACCTTCGGGATTGGACAGGCCGATGCGTTTGGGTACCAGTTCGCCAAATACGAGCGAGAAATAGGTCAGCAGCAATAACACCAGCACTACCGCCACCGAGTGAGCATAAGGGCGTATAATGTCAATTTGAGCAACGAAATTCTGAACGTCGGTGGTCAGTTTATCGCCTGAAAAAATACCAAGTAAAATACCGATCAGCGTGATGCCAATCTGTACCGTTGACAGAAATCGGTTCGGCGAATTCGATAAGTCGAGGGCTACCTGCGCCCGGCGGTCGCCATTTTTAGCGGCAGTTTCTAATTTGGATTTACGCGAGGACACTAAGGCGATTTCTGACATGGAAAACACTCCGTTCAGAATCGTTAACAACAGAATAATAAGAATTTCCACAAAGGAAGGAAGTTGGCTCGTTGCAAAAATATAGAAATGGAACTGGTTTGCAACAAGTTTAACCGGATGAGGCAACGGCAAGCCGGTATACAGATGTCATCTTTATTGCCCCGATACACGGAAAGATGAACTCTCGCCCAAACTTGTCTGATACCCACCGTGCGACAGACCTACAGTTTCGCTACTTTTACACTTTGAACGTACAGCCTGATGATTGTTTTTATTAACGACCGCCCAATACGGCTCGTTGGCCCCAAAACCGCTGCTCAACTAACCAACCCGGCTCACCCGGCTATTGTTGATTACGACCTGATTGTCGATGCCCGTTTAGAGGCTCTCAAAGCCGAATCGCTGCACGGCCATCTGCTGGTGCTGAATGCAACGCCCGCTACGGTGAGCAAATTGCTGGCCCTGCTCCAGAAAACGGACGCGAGTGCTCTTCTGTCGGTCACGCTGGGTTGTCTGGACAAAGAATCCTGCGAAGACGCGATAAAAAAACCATTCAAGGTAATTAAAGCCGCCGGGGGAGTCGTTGTTAAAGGAGACAAACGGTTGCTTATGTTTCGGCGGGGCGTTTGGGATTTACCCAAAGGCAAGCTGGACGATGGCGAATCATCGCGGCAGGGAGCCGCCCGCGAGGTGTTTGAAGAAACAGGGGTTCGGGTGTCGGTAGGCGAACGAATCTGCACGACCTGGCATACATACAACCTGAACGGCAACCGCATCTTGAAACGCACCAAATGGTATCAAATGAGTGTCGTTGACGATAGCCGCATGGCCCCCCAAGCCGAAGAAGACATTGAGAAACTGGCCTGGCTCGATGGCAGGGAAACCAAACTCGCGCTCACAAACTCCTTTAGCTCAATTCGTTACGTAATTGACGAAGCCCATAAAGGTCAGAAAGTGTAGCGCGTTAATGTACACCCCTTGCTGAGCACCCATACCCCCATTACTTTACTTTCTCCAGACTATACGGCAGAAACTCGTCGACATCCTGCCCGTAGCGATGCAGGTCGCGGATGATGCTCGAACTGATGGGCGCGAGGTGGGGCGATGTGATCAGAAAGACGGTTTCTACATCTTCATACACGTAGCGATTGACCTGCGAAATGCCGTTTTCGTATTCAAAATCGGTGGTGTTGCGCAGGCCCCTCAGCAGAAACTTCGCTCCAATGTCCCGCGCGACATTAGCCGTCAAATCATCGTAACTCATTACGCGCACGGCCGGTTGCTGACTGAATGCCCGCTCAACAAGGGTCATCATTTGTTCCAGTGGGAAATAGCGTTCCTTGCGGGCGTTGCGTCCGATACCAATAACAACCTCATCAAATAAGTGTAATCCGCGCAGCACAATGTCTTCGTGGCCTCGGGTAAATGGGTCAAAAGAACCGGGAAAAAGGGCGATTTTTTTCATAGAGCAGGAAAAGAGCGAAAGGTGAAAGAGCGAAAGAGTGCTGCCAGATGGTTTTCACTCATTCGCTCTTTCGCTCATTCACTCAGTAGAGATAGGCCGTACAGGCTTAAGTAGCGATGGTCGGGCAGGTCGTTAAATTCGGTTGATACCAGTAAGCCGGGCGGTGTCTGACCAAATAAAAGATTGGGCAGAAACCGGCTTAATTCGGCGTAAGCCTCTGCAAAAGGGGTAATTTCGCCATACAAAGCAACCTGAGTCACCGCTGGATTTAACTTCTGTTCATCCAGAACATACAGCAGATAATAGGTTAAATCCTGTACATTTTTGTAGCCAAAGCGGTTACAGTACTGCAATTGGTGCGCATGGCGGTGTATGATGGTAACAAATTCGTCTTCAAAAAATAAATAGACCGTGTCGGGCACGAGGGTGTGCCGGTCGAGGTCAGCCGTAGCCTGAATCAACGCGCCAATCTGGTGAACAAACGTGATGGGCTGAAGCGGATAGACCTCCGAGAAAAAATCGGCTAACGGATGCTCCAGATTAAACACCGACAAAAATCCTTCGGCTTCGTGGGCATAGGCCTGAGCAAATTCATGGGCGGGCAGCGCACTTCCCCGCATCAGGGCGAGATAGCTCCCCGCGTATTCTTTACGAAAAAGGGGTGCCGGAACAAGGGTAAACGAGGGCGAATTAACCCCAATCCGAATGGATTGCCACGGACCAGCCGACAATACCGGATGCTCCCGAAATACATCGGGCAGGATGTCCGTCATCGAACGGTCCGTCAGCAGGGATGGAAAGGTATAATCTTCGAGATACACACCCTTGCCGTGTTTATCCTGCACCATGAACCGGAACCTGTCGCGACCCACTTCGAGGCTCAGCACCGACTTGTCGGCAAGCCGGGAATCGAATGAGTCGGCGCGAATAGTCAGGTTGGGCACGAGGGTTACAGCGATTTGCACGGTGTGGAGCAACTAAAAAATACGTTTAACAAAACAATACCTTACTACGACGGTGAGCAATCTGATTTGATACGATTCCGCCCGAAATTCACACCCTGCTTAACGCAAATAGCCCCGCAATTTAAATACATCGTCCAGGGAGTTGCAATACCGAAACAGAGCGTGTACTTCTTCGGGTGGATAGCTTTTTATTTCATCAAAACGCATAAGCCGCACATCCTCAATTATTTGCCCGCCAAGACTCATTTCGGGGTCGATACCCTGCCGAAGCACACCGCCCACCGCCTTTACTCTGAAAAACAACTCCAGGGCATGAAGGGGCGGCTGCATAAATTCATTCACGAACAGCAGATCGCCAATGGCAACGTCCAGCCCGGTCTCCTCCATAAACTCTCGAATCAGGGCGTCAGGAGCGGCTTCACCAAATTGAGCACCGCCCCCCGGCGGGCACCAGAACGTGTTGGTCGGACCAATACCCCTGTGGCGAACCATCAGCAGTTGATCGCCCTCGCGATACAGACCACAAACGCGCAGCCGAAGCCGGTTTCCGTACAATTTCAGCACCTCCTCACGAGGCTGATCGACTACATGCGTCACAGTATACTATGTATTTTGGGACGCAAAGGTAAAGCTTTTTGGTATTCGGTTTGGCTTTACGGTGGGCTGACGCAAAAGCAAAACGAGCGTCAGCCCACCGTAAAGCTCAAACCGTAAACCGAAATTCAATACGGACTTCCCGAAATATAGCTTTCGAGCGAGTCGATGCGGGTTTTCTGATCGCGGATAATGGCTGTTACTACGTCGTTGATGGAGATAATACCAACCAATTGGCCTTTGTCCATAACGGGCAGGTGGCGGATGTGCTTATCCGACATGATAATCATACACTCTTCCAGGGTCTGCTCCGGCGCGATGGTAATTACATTCGGCGTCATAACGTCGGCAATGCGCGTATCGTCGGAGTGGCGATCTTTCAGAATAATCTTGCGGGCATAGTCGCGTTCGGAAAAAATTCCGGTCAGCACCCCTTTATCAACCACCAGCAACGCACCGATGTTCTTATCGGCCATCACCTTAAGCCCCTCCAGCACCGTTTGGTCGGACGAGACGCTGTAGAGCGCGTTGATGGATTTTCCATTAAGTATTTGACGTATATTCATTGGGGAGACGGGTTTAGTAGAGGGTGAAGATAAGAAAAAGAGAGAAAGCAGGAAAGAACGCATGAAAAAAGGATTAAAAAAACACAAAAACGAGTGGACTGCCCGTCAAATCCGCCTTTCCCGTCTCGCCATTTTTTCGTAAATTAGACCCATGAACGAAACCCAAACGGCTGCGGATTTGCTGGCCAAACGTTTCCCTTTTAAGCCTACACCTGGTCAGCAGGATTTCTTTGAACAAATAGGCCAGTTCATCACAAACGAAGAAGTTGAACATTATCGCGACTGTTTTTTGCTGCGTGGCTATGCCGGTACGGGCAAAACAACCCTCGTCGGTACGCTCATAAAAGTACTCCCCCGGTTTGGCTATAAATCGGTTTTGCTGGCTCCTACCGGCCGGGCCGCCAAGGTCATGACCAACTACGCCAAAAAACCGGCGCAGACCATTCACCGAAAGATATACCGGCAGGTAGCCGACCCCGGTTCGGGTACGCTGGCCTTCCAGCGGCAGAAAAATTACCACGAAGACACGCTGTTTATTGTCGATGAGGCTTCGATGATTTCCGACGAAGCGGACTTTGGCGGCAAGGGTTTACTGACCGACCTGATCGATTACGTGTTTGAAAACAAAGGCAACAAGCTGATGCTCGTGGGCGATACGGCTCAGTTACCGCCCGTTGGCCGCGAGTTAAGCCCCGCCCTCGACCGGGGATTTCTGGCCAGCGCGTTCGACATGACGGTTTATGACCAGGAGCTAACCGAGGTTATGCGTCAGGATGAAGAATCAGGTATTTTGTACAATGCCACCGGCCTGCGGATGCTGCTCGGCGATGTTGAACAAACACCCAAAGCCGTCGGATTCGATGCGCTGTTGCGGGACAACGCGTCCGAACCGACCGGAGAAGTGCCTGCTATTCAGCTAAATGTGCGTTCATTCAACGACATTTTCAAGATGCCGCTGATGAAACTGGAAGACGGTATCCGCTATGCGTATGACAAATATGGACGCGAGAATACGGCCATCATCTGCCGTTCCAACAAAACGGCGGTGCAATATAATCAGTTTGTCCGGCGGATGATTGACCAGTGCGAGGAGGAACTTGATGCGGGCGATATGCTGATGATTGCCCGCAATAACTACACGGTGCTGGACGAAGATTCACCGGCGGGGTTCCTGGCAAATGGCGAGTTTGCCGAGGTACAGAAAATCCGCAATAAAGAAGAAATGCACGGATTCCGATTCGCGACGGTCACGCTGCGCTTGGTCGATTATGAAGAGCAGCCCGACTTCGACGCGAAAATCATGCTCGACACGCTGCATACGCCCGTGCCGTCGCTCACCTCCGACCAGTATAAAGCCTTGTATGAGAGCGTGGTGAAGGATTATTTTTACATCAAGAGTAAGAAGGAGCGGTCTGAAGCTGTCCGGCGCGACCCGTATCTGAACGCCTTACAGGTGAAATTTGCGTATGCCCTCACCTGCCACAAAGCGCAGGGCGGCCAATGGAGTGCGGTGTTTGTGGATCAGGGATTTTTGCCCGATGGTCAGGTGAACGACGAGTTTGTGCGATGGCTATACACGGCCCTGACCCGCGCCACCGACGAAGCATTTCTGATGAATTTCAACCCGCAGTTTTTTACGTAGTCTGTGGTTTGTTGTTAGTAGTTTGTCGATGCGGTTACCCGCCGGGACGGGAGAATTTTGGCGCGTGAACAGTTAGGGGAAAATGTTGCACTGCATATCGAAGACCGAAATCGTATCGGTGCCGAATTTTGTGAAAAAATAAAGATTATTTTTAAATAACGGCAGATATAACTAAGGGTAAGCGGTCTTATCGGTGTCTTTCCATCATCTGACTGCCTAACCGATGACTGAACCTGAAGGCCAACCGCTACCCGATCATGGCCGTTTGCTCCGTCCGTTACACGCACCCGACCGTGCTTCTGCGGTTGTGGATAACGAGCAGATGGTCCGGGCTGCCTTTACAGACTCTCCCCAAAAAGGGTTTGAAGCTCTCTTCCGGCTGTATTATTTGCCTCTTTGCAGCCATGCGGTTCGGTTTGTGTATACCCGCGAAGTGGCCGAGGACATCGTTGGCGAAGTATTCTATCAGCTCTGGAAAACAGGCACTTACACCACCGTTCAGCACACATACCGTACCTATCTCTATGCTGCCGTGCGGCACCGGGCCTACAATTACCTGCGCGACGAACTAACCGGAAACCGCACGCCTTCGTCGCTCGACGAGATCGACGATACCGTTCAGAACGAGACGCCCCAGACGCTCATCGAATATGACGAATTGTTCCAGCGGGTAGAGAAAGTCATTCACGACCTGCCCCCACAATGCCAGCGCGTATTTTTGATGAGCCGGTTCGAAAACCGCAAGAATCAGGAAATTGCCGACGAACTCGGATTGGCCCTCAAAACCGTTGAGGCTCACATGGCGCGTGCGCTGTCTCAATTACGGCGGGTATTTCTGACGATAAGTCTGCTCGTTTTTTTCTCCGTTCACTAAGGGTACGGCTCCCTGCCTGTGTCTACCCAACAAACCTTCGTTCATGGAAGAGATCGTCAGCAAAGCAGTTCTATTCGACTATTTTTCGGGTCGCGTGAGTCCGTTACAGAAAAAGTCAGTTGAAGGCTGGCTGTCCGACTCAGGAAATCGGGACCAGTATTACCAGTGGCTACATGAGTGGGAACTGAGCCGATTGCAAACCAGTGCCAACTGGGAGAACGCCTACGAAAAAACGTCGTTGCGTATCAACAATACGGCGTCGGTAGCGCAGCCGCAGGAAGAACAGCATCCAAACCAGTGGCGGGCGGGTCGTATCATCCAGTGGATAAGCCGCAGCGGGTTGATAGCGGCCTCAATTGTGCTGATCCTGATGAGTGGCGCATGGCTGTTTAGCGATGCGCTGCTGTATAAAACCGTTCAGACCGGATTTGGCGAAACACAAAGCCTGACCCTACCCGATGGCTCGACCGTGACGCTAAATGCCAATTCGTCACTGCGTTTTGCGCGGTGGTTCGACACGCCCTGGTTCGATTTCCCGGCTCGTTTCGGCAAATGGACAGCGGGTAGTACAGTCACCCGGCAGCGGTTACGCACGGTGGCACTAACCGGCGAAGCTGACTTCTCAGTACGGCATTTGCCAGATCACCAGCGATTTGTCGTGTCCACACCAAAGGGACTGAATATCATTGTATTGGGTACGCAGTTTACTGTTTTCAGTCGCGAGCGGGCCACACGGGTAGCCCTCCGGTCGGGGCGGGTACAACTGACAACCGGGCATAAGGCAGAGCCATCGCTCATTATGCACCCCGGCGATTTGGCAACCCTCAACCCGCAGGGAAAACTGGCCCTGACCCACACCGCACACCCGGAGGCAATGGCTTCCTGGAAAGACCACCGTTTTAGTTTCGAGCAGACATCCCTGCGGGAAATTGCCGAGATGCTTCACGAAAATTATGGTCTGACGGTATCCATCGAAAACGCACCGTTAGCCAGCCGCACTATTTCCGGTTCATTCACGGCAAACAATGCGAATGAGGTGTTGCAGTTGATCGCTCAACTACTGCAAATCAATTATAGCCGCGAGAACGAGCGCGTCTCGTTCACGGATTAAGCCTTGCCTAACCATCCTAACCAATCAATTAAATGAGGTATTCTGTACGCCTGTTTCTTTTGTTCATCGTGGGGTCACTGCTGGCAGGAAGCCACCCCGGACTGGCCCAGTTTGTTGCAACCGCCAAAGCCTTTACCCGAACCGCAGCACATCAGGAGGCACGCCCTCAGTCGATACCGTTGCGGGAGGTGCTGAATCAGTTTAAAGTGCGCTATCAGGTCGATATCCTGTTTGAAGACCGCTTAATCAGCGACCACCTCATTGATGGTAACCTGATCGACCCTTCGGCCTCATTAGAGAAAAATCTGACGAAGCTATTGAAGCCGCAGGGTCTTCGGTTTACGAAAGTGAAGAACGGTGTCTATGTCGTACTGGCCGAGAACAGAACCCGAAAACTGACACTAACCAATGACTTAATGCTGTTGCCTGCATCCGTCGCAGCAACAGGCGAACCGGCAGAAACGCAACCACTGAGTCAACTCCAAACCAAAGAAGTAACGCTGCTCACGGCCGACAGGACACTTAATGGGCGCGTTACGGATGGAGCAACGGGCAATGGCCTGCCCGGCGTCAGTGTGGTTGTGAAGGGAACAAGCCGGGGGACCACCACAGACAGCGACGGTAATTATCGACTGACCACACCCGACCAGACCCAGGCCCTCACGCTGGTCTTTTCGTTCATTGGGTATGCCACACAGGAAGTTGTTGTGGGCAACCGCAGTTCGGTAAACGTGACGCTGACGAGCGACGATAAGACACTCAACGAAGTGGTGGTGGTGGGGTACGGCACCCAGAACCGACGCGAACTAACCGGCTCGGTGGCTTCGCTGCAAACGCAAACAATTAAAGACCAACCCGTTACAAACATTGTAGAAGGGCTTACGGGCCGTGTAGCGGGCGTATTGATCCAGCAAAACACGGGCGCACCCGGCAATGCGCCCTCCATCAAAGTGCGGGGTTTAGGCTCCATCAGCGCGGGAAATGGCCCGCTGATCGTCGTTGATGGGCAGCCGCTCAACTCGGGTGGATTGACCAACGCGGGCGGGCTAAATCAACTGAACCCGAATGATATTGAGAAAATCGACGTCCTCAAAGATGCTTCAGCAACCGCTATTTATGGCTCACGCGGCTCAAACGGGGTGGTGATGGTAACGACCAAGCGGGGCAAATCGGGCCAGAGCCGGATCAACTTCGATTATTACACCGGCACGCAGGAGGTGAGTAAGAAAATGGACATGCTCACGGCCCGGCAGTTTGCCGAATACTCGAAAGAAGCCGCCAATACCGCTTACTTGGAACGGGTGCCGGGTTCGTCGATAAACGACCCGAACAGTGCCAGAGCGTCCGGGCAGCGGTATCGGTATCCGAGGGGTGAATTTGCCGGAGCCAACTTCGATGATCCGGCCAGCCTGACGTCCTACAACTACCAGGACCTGATTTTCCAGAAAGCACCCATCAGCAATTACCAGTTATCGGCTGCGGGCGGTACCGAAAAAGTGCAGTATTTTATTTCGGGCAACTACCTCAAACAGGACGGCATCATCAAAAAATCGGGGATCGACCGCTACACCGTCCGCTCGAATATCGACGCACAGCTTTCGTCCCGGCTTAAAGTGGGGTTAAGTTTCAGCCCGTCGTTTATGGCCGAAAACCGGGTCAATTCCGACGGTCACTGGGCGGGTAACGGAATCATCAATGCCGCATTATCCCTACCGCCTTTTATTCCTATTTATCAGGCGGATGGCGTAACCTACAACTCACAGGCCTTCTATGCCGCTCCCTACGACTGGCCCGGCATCACCAATCCGGTGGCGAACATTACCGAGGTCGATAACCGCGTAACGCAGCTTCGGCTGCTGGGGAACGCCTATGCCGAACTGTCCATCTGGAAAACACTCCGCTACCGGGGAACCATCGGGGGCGACCTGAACTACCTGCGGCAGAATCAATACCAAACCTCGGCCATTGTGCTGAACCAGTTGCTGCCGCCCAATGTCAGCACGGGGTCGGCTTATACCTCGCAGAATATCAACTGGGTAACGAACCACACCTTGAATTACACCCTCGACCTGAACACAACGCACCACGTGGAGGCACTGGTCGGGCTGGAGTCGCAGCGGAATGATTACGAAGAGAATCGGGTGAATGCCAATAACTTTCCGAATGATCTGGTCCGAACGGTCAACGCGGGGACGATTATAGGCGGGACTTCATACCGGGACCAGTGGTCATTAGCCTCTTATTTTGCCCGCGTTACCTACAGTTACAAAGACCGGTATCTCTTCAACGCATCGGTCCGGCGCGATGGATCGTCGCGTTTTGGTCTAACCAATCGGTTCGGTACGTTCCCGTCAGCCTCGGTTGGCTGGCGTATTATTGAAGAGCCGTTTATGAAAACGATTCCGGTCATTTCAGACCTGAAAGTGCGGGCCAGCTACGGTCTTGCGGGCAATAATGCATTTCGCAATAACGACGGAACGACGAATAACTACCCGGCCATTGGCGTGTTGGGCAAAGACAACTATGTGCTGGGCAACGCGCTCGTGAATGGATTGGCGACAGGCAGCATCGCCAATGACCGGCTAAGCTGGGAAAAAAGCCGCCAGACGGATGTTGGTCTGGACTTAGGGTTGTTTCAGAACCGGATTTTACTGACCGTCGACTACTACAAACGCATCACGACTGACTTGCTGCTACAGGTTCAGGTGCCCACCCTGACCGGCTTTTCGTCGGCGGTGCGGAACATTGGTCAGGTTGAAAACAAAGGGATGGAGTTTTCCTTATCGACCCGCAACATCAACGGATCGGGAACCGGCAATTTTACCTGGACAACCGACCTGAATCTGTCTTTCAACCGGAATAAAGTACTGGCCCTCGGACCCACCGGCGACGCCATCCGCAGTGGCACGGGCGTTGGCGAAACCAATATCACCGTAATCGGGCAACCGCTGGGCAGTTTCTTTGGCTACCAGCAACTCGGCATTTTTCAGACGCAGGCCGAACTGGATGCGTACCCACACTTTTCCGACAGCCGACCCGGCGACGTTAAATTTGCGGACGTGAACGGAGACGGTAAACTGACCGCCGACGACCGGACAACGATTGGCAACAACCAGCCCGATTTCATTTACGGCATCACCAACACATTTTCATTCAAAGGGTTCGACCTGAGTGTGGTGGCGCAGGGCGTTCAGGGCGGGCAGATTCTGAACCTGTCGCGTCGGTTTTACGAAAACTTAGAGGGCAACGCCAATGAGTTGACTACGGTGCTGGGTCGCTGGCACTCGGCGCAGGACCCCGGTGATGGAAAAACGCCCCGCGCCAACGCCCGCAGCACGGGCAACAACAACCAGGTGTCGAGCCGGTGGGTAGAGAGCGCGTCCTATTTTCGGATTCGGAACATCACACTGGGCTACACCGTGCCGCGTGCTGTTCTGCAAAAGATTAAGCTGCAAACCCTGCGGCTGTATGCGGGTGTGCAGAACGCCCTTACCGTGTCTAAATACTTAGCCTACAACCCGGAAGTAAGTGGTTATGAAGGCCCTCTGACGGGCGGTGTCGATTACGGCTCCTATCCGCTGGCGCGTACCTACACCATTGGTTTGAACCTGGGTTTTTAATCCTTCCCTTTCCTAATCATGAAAACAACATACATCCTTGCCGGCTTGCTTATACTAAGCCAGACCGCCTGCAAAGAACAATTTCTGGATTTGTCGCCGGTTTCGGCAGTCGGCACCTCCTCCTTTTTCAAGACGCAGTCGGACATACTGACCGCCCTGAATGGGGCATACGGCGCGTTGCAGTTCAATGGTCAGTACGCTCAGTTTTACGTGGTATCCGAAATTCCATCCGACGATACCAGCCCGGTTCTGTCGGGGTCGGTAACGGACCAGGACGAGTTCGATAAATTTTACGTGCGCACGACCAACCCCTATACGCTGGCCCGCTGGAGCGACGGCTACCGGGGAATTTATCGCTGCAACGCCATTATCGAGCGTATTGCCGGGATTACGATGGACGCAACGCTCAAAAAACGCATTATCGGCGAAGCTGAATTTTTGCGGGCACTGATGTATTTCAATCTGGTGCGGGTTTTTGGCGATGTGCCGCTGGTGCTCACCGAAATTACCGATCCGTTGCAGGGCTACGACTATGGACGGGCACCTGTGGCGGATGTATATACCCAGATTATCAAAGACCTGAGCGATGCGGAAGCGGTGCTGCCGGTTAGTTTTACCGGAGCCGATGTTGGCCGCGCTACCAGCGGAGCCGCAAAGAGTTTGCTGGGGAAAGTGTACCTGACGCAAAAACGGTATGCCGACGCGGCTACCAAACTAAAAGAAGTAATCGACAAAGCTACCTATTCATTACTGCCTAACTACGCTGATTTATTTAAGTCAGCGAATAAAAACAGTAAGGAATCCATCTTTGAGGTTCAGTACAAAAAAGGCAATCTTCTCGAAGGCAGTCCGTATGCCAGTACGTATGCACCCGAAAACTCGGGTAATGCGGTCATTGCCTTTGGGGGAGATGGCAATAATCACCCCACGCCCGATCTGGAGAGCAGTTACGAACCCGGCGACCCACGCAAAAATGTGTCGATGGCCAGCAGTTATGTAAACAGCAGTGGAGCCACAATCAATTACTATTACATTAAAAAATACACTGACACGCCGGTCGTGAAGGGCGATTCGGAAGATAACTGGTATGTGCTGCGCTATGCCGATGTACTGCTGATGTATGCCGAAGCCCTGAACGAAACGGGTAAAACCGCCGAAGCCCTACCCTACCTGAATCAGGTTAGAAAACGGGTGGGCCTACCCGATAAGAACCTGACTGCCCAGGCCGATCTTCGACTGGCTATCGAACAGGAACGGCGCGTTGAACTGGCTTTTGAAGGACACCGCTGGTTCGATCTGGTCCGCACGGGTCGAGCCTTACCACTGTTGCAGGCCAAAGCCACAGCCATCGGTATCAAAACGGCACTGACGGCCAACAACCTGTTGTTTCCGATCCCGCAAAGCCAGATTGACATCAATCCTGACAAAATCAAGCAGAATCCGGGCTACTAACCCTTGTTATCGTAGTCTGTTTTATAGGTTCGTTTATTCAGTCGCTCGTCAACAGAGAACCGACCGGGGCCGTTTATGAGCAGGAATATATTGACAGCCAATAGATTAGCTGATGCAAATGTGTTTTGATACGTATCGTTTACGGCCAAGTGAGCCATGCCAAACGCAACGCTGAAGTTTATAATCAGAAAAATTGCCGCCCAGCGCGTCCACAGGCCAAGCAGCAAAAGAATACCGCCAAAAAATTCGGTGTACGACGCTAAATAAGCACCGATGGTTGGGAACGGAAATCCCAAACTGGTCAGGTACGTTACGAACTCCGGTATGTTTTCAGCCGGGAACAGCGCGTTCAGATACGACACTTTGACCAATTGAAAGCCAAATGCCAGCCGTAAAACCAGGACACCGACATCGCGAAAACGGGATAGGGAAGTCAAGCGAGAAGCCATAAATCTGAATTGATAGTTAAACAACAAAGTATCTTACTCTTCTTTAGCCTCTTCTGTTTACCCCGAAGGGGTTGACTGTCGATAGCCCCGTACGCAGTTCGGGGCTAAGGGCGGCTACCGGCAGCCAAACGTCAAACTACCCCAGTAACTGTGCCAGTCGGCGGTGGTGTCTTTGCCGGGCACCATCCGCACTAAACTAATCATATTGGCACCCGCCCGTAGCCGAAACCGGGCATATCCCCTCGCGTCGGAGCGTTGTTTTTCTTCGGTTAGCTGATTGGCTCCATCCCGGTTCCAGTAGCGCACCAAAGCACCAGCCAGCGGTTTGTTATCAAAGAATAATTTGAACTCCGCCAGTTGCCCCGGTCGCTGGTCGTACGGATTTTTCGTGGGCAAAATTTCCAGTACCATACCCGTATTTTTAGAGAACGTATCGTCTGGTTGTGATCCGACCTGTACCAACGTCTTCACGCATCGCTGGTAGAGTTCGCGGCTGGGTTTATTGGTTTCGCCACGCTGTTTGCGAGTCGCAATGGCATTGTCGAGTCCATCTTCCTCCAGATACAGCAGGAAACTATCGGCTTTCATAGTCAGAAACTTAGGCGTGTTGGCGAAGCTGAACAGGTGCGTGCCGGGCGTTGTGAGCGTTATCGAAACGTCGCCATATGTATCGCCGGTCAGAGCGGGCGCGAGGTCGGTTGTGGTACTTGCGGTATGGTGTTTGTACTGAATCAGGCGATTCTTTTTTCCTTCCGACCGCTCCCCGGCGAAGCCCTCGCCAACCAGCACCTGTACGCTGATTTTATCGCCAATGCCGACGAAGAATTTGCTGGGTTGCAGCCAGAATTCGTGCCCGAAAGCAATGCTACCAAGCAGGGCTAATCCGAAAATGAGTGGAGTTTTTTTCATTATCTTTATTTGTAATAAATCTAAACAAGCTTATCTTTGTAAACTTTCCGCTTAGACCCATGCCACGGTTTCTGAATTTTGCGAGAACTAACCACGGTCCGCCGTTGCGGGGGCACGGGTCTAAGCGGAAAGCCTACTCTATTACCGAAATTACTAATCTGAATGACTTTCGAGTCTTTGTTTATCGATTCTATCATCTCCCTGAATGAGCCTGCATCTGTTTTTCAGGCCAAGCCGTTTCTGGGGCAGGAATGCGTGTTGAAGAAGTGCTGTAAGAAGTACAAAAAGAGCAAACGCTGCAAGAAATGCCCCGACTGACCAATTAGTTTTCGGGTACATACCAGAAGGGAATCTGGTAATACGGTTTGGGTTTGTTGACCGAATCAGGGACACTTATTGTCAGGGTATTACGTCCAGGTTTTAGGTGTTGAGTTATGAGAACAGTCGTTAAACCTGGCTGTTCATTATCACTCCGCTGTGTAAAAAGAAAACCGGGTGAGTGGTACAGAGAATCATTCAGATAGACGCTAAAATACGATTCAAAGGTTTGCAGGTACCAGGCAGCCATTTTTTCACGACGCTCTTTACGGGAGAGACTATCCGGCCAGACCGGCTTCTTAAATCGCTTCTTCAGTTCTGCATCTAATAGTTTCGGATAGCTTATAAACAGCTTCACATACGGCTCACGAATCACATCGGCCTGAATACTGGCGTTGTTAATTAGTTGATTGGCTGCGCGTAAATTATCGAAAGCATTGGCATCGACTATACGCTCAGGAACACGCATGGTTATAAATGACCGGCTGCCAATTACTTCCGATGCGCCCAGCGTTTGTAAGAGTTGGGTCGACATAAACAAAATTTCGGTCAACATAAAAATGCTCAGAAACAAGGCCAGCCGCCATTTCAATACCTGTTCGGGAATCTGGCTGTAAAAGGTGTAGGCAATGTAAAGCAAAGGCCGGTATAGTCCCAGAGATAGCCATGACATGGTTTGGCTGAGTTGGAACGATATCGGAGCCAGTTGGGGATTATCCCGGAATCGGGGCAGGTTAAGAATGCTGACCGAAAGGCCAATTCCGACGATTCCGATGCCAAATACCCAGTTAATTCCATCGCGGACTGGTTGGTACAGATGGTCAGGCAGCAGGAGTTGAAGTAAAGTTTCGACCAGAATAGACAACCCATAGATAGCCGCAACGCTGAGCAGTAACAGCACCAGACTGAAGGACAGTGCGAAGATTATATTACACCGCTGGTCCAGCCGAATAATATACGATGGGAGCGAACCCATTTCCTGCGCAAACCGCTGCCGGGCATATTGACTCAGCCTATAAATCTGATCAAACCGAATCCCACTTGGATAAACAGCCAGCAGGCCGAGCAACCCCACCCAGAAAGCCCGCATGACGAAATGGATCAGAAAAGCACCGAACAGAAAGTAGGAAACCCCTTTTACTAACCCAATTACCTGCGTCGGCACAATGTCATGGATGTAATCCATGTCCGTCATCAGGTTATAGCGGTAGTAGGCCAGTGCACTGTCTAACAGGTCGGGTAGATTTAATGTGGCAAATAACGCGGCTCCTGAAATAAGCAATTCTAAGTTCCAGCTTTGACTGGTCAGCTCATTAAGCTGATTTGGAGATTCTGGTTGGGTAGATGGAGTCGTTGCTTCTAAGGGGGTTGATTCGGAAAAGTTCATAGTGCTTACAAGGGAGCCAAGCTGCAAAATAATGCTTTTCTGCTACTTTTACTGCATGGACGCGCGCTACGAAATAACGAATGGCTTGCCCCCGGAGCCGGAACTGACATCGCTTGTTGACTTGCTCATTAATCTATTCAGTAATCAGTCACGCTCCGAAATCCTGTCAGACCTTACCTATCAGGTTACCCGAACGGGTCTGCAAACGCTATTGGCCGTCGTTAACGGGCAGGTGGTGGGTTGCAAACTGGGTTACGAACGAAAGCCCGGTCAGTATTATAGCTGGCTGGGTGGCGTTCATACCGACTATTGCGGGCAGGGTATTGCGTCTGAACTGATGCGCCGACAGCACGAATGGTGCCGACGGCATCAGTACCACACCATCCGAACCCAGACCTACAGCCAGTGGCGCGACATGCTTATTCTCAATCTGCGGCACGGCTTCGATATCATCGGTACGGTGCAGGGAAAAAGGGGACTTACGATTGTATTGGAGAAAAAACTCGTGTAATGGTGTTGTTTGGTTATGCACCTCTATCTGCACATACCCTTTTGCAAGCAGGCCTGTCATTACTGCGACTTTCATTTTAGCACGAATCTGTCGCAGAAATCAGCGTTGGTCGATGCGCTGTGTGCTGAAATTTCGCTGCAAAAAGACTACCTGCCCGCTCAGCCATTAGAAACGATCTATTTCGGTGGCGGAACCCCTTCTTTGCTGAATGAGAATGAGTTAGCGCAAATTTTCGAGGCTATCCATACGCATTTTTCAGTGTCGCCCACCGCCGAAATAACCCTCGAAGCCAACCCCGACGATTTGACGCTGGATAAACTCCGGTTGTTGCGCCGGTACGTGAACCGGCTGAGTGTTGGAATTCAAACGTTCGATGAAACGACGCTTCGCTGGATGAACCGCGCCCACACTGCTACCGAGGCCGAAACCTGCGTGTGGGTGGCGCGGGAAGCTGGTTTTGAAAACATGAGCGTCGACTTGATTTATGGCATTCCAAACCGGGAAACATCGCTCTGGCAACTCGACTTAGAAAAGGTCCTCGCGCTCAAGGTGCCGCACCTGTCGGCCTACGCCCTGACCATCGAACCCGATACCGCGTTTGGTCGCTGGCAGCAAAAGGGCAAACTGCCCCTTGCCGACGAAGCCATTGCTGCTGAGCACTTTGAGTCACTCACAACGGCGTTGACGGATGCCGGCTACGCCCATTATGAAATCTCGAATTTCGCGCGGGATGGGCGATATGCCCGGCATAATACGGCCTATTGGCAACGGCGGTCCTACCTCGGTATCGGGCCAAGTGCACATTCCTACAACGGTCATTCCCGGCAATATAACATTGCCAATAATGCGCTGTACACGGCCGCTATCCGGCACGGGAAACTGCCCGCCGAGGTCGAGCAGCTTACCCGAACCGACCAGGTAAATGAATACTTGCTAACCGGTTTACGAACGCAGTGGGGCTGTTCCATTGCCGAACTTGACGCGCTGTTAGCGAGTAGTTTTACACAAAAACAGGGGCAGGACCTCGCGGCCATGTATGCAGCGGGCTGGCTGACGCGTACCAACGACCGGCTACTTTTAACCCCGTCGGGCAAACTCTTTGCCGACCGTGTGGCCGCTACCTTATTTGTGGAGGAGTAGGATGTACAGTTTTTAAGATTTTACCGTTAATTTAGAGAAAAGTGCGGGATTCCAGCCGCCGGGCTGTTATTTTCGCGGAACGCCCCTACGCCTATGAATCCGCAACGCCCCGTCAATTCCTTCCGCAATACGCCCCCGCCAACGCCACGAACAAAGGCCGCAACAGCGACTACGCAGCCTGCCGGACGCAAGCCGTCGCCGGGGCGAAGTGCGCCATCGAGCGGGTTAGGACGGTGGCAGCAGGCTCGCCGGTTCATTCGGGAACGGCCCCTGCTGGAACGGGTTTACTGGTTTTGCGTAAAGGCGTTTTTGTGGTTGTTTTTTGGGTCGCTGGGGTACGTAGTTGTCCTGAAATACGTGCCGGTCTGGGTAACGCCCTTACTTGTTTCGCGCTGGATGGATACCTTCGGTACGGACGAGAGCAGCCACGTTTACAAAAAATGGCGGTCGTACGACAGCATCAGCAAAGAAGCCGCACTGGCCGTCGTATCCTCTGAAGATCAGGCGTTTCCGACGCACTGGGGATTCGATTTCGACGAGATTCAGGACGCTATCAAAGAAAACCAGACCCGCAAACGCCCGCGCGGAGCCAGTACCATTTCGCAGCAAGTTGCCAAAAACGTGTTTCTCTGGACGGGCCGCAGTTACCTTCGCAAAGGGCTTGAAGTGTATTTTACGGCCCTGATCGAGTTGATCTGGGGTAAAAAACGCATCCTCGAAGTGTACCTGAACGTAGCCGAAACCGGCCCGATGACGTTTGGTGTCGAAGCCGCATCGCAACGTTATTACAACCATTCGGCCGAGACGCTCTCGCGCGACGAGGCTGCCCGGATAGCGGCTGTACTACCCAATCCACGGCTTTTCTCCATCAAAAAACCCTCTAACTATATCCAGCGTCGGACCCGTCAGATTGCCCGGCAAATGCGGTATCTGGGCGGTCAGAAATACATTCGGAATTTGTAAGCCTGTCCTTCTGATTAGGCTGTATTGGTTGAGCAAATCACACCTTTTCGGTAACCAAGCTCCCCGCATACGGGTTATTGATAGATATGATTGTTTATAAAGAGAAAGACTGGTTGCCAGCCATCTGGCATTTTCATACCGGCCCAACGGCCAAAGCACTACTCAGGCGACTGGTGAGTGTAAGTATTTATGTGGTCCTCGTTACCGTTGCCGAACTGAACTACGTGGATTTACGGCTGAAAGATACACCCAGTTCGTTTCTGGGGGCAATGGGCATCTTGCTGAGTTTGCTGCTTATTTTTCGGACTAACACCGCCTATGATCGGTTCTATGAAGGGCGGCAGGCCTGGGGTACGTTAGTCAATAACTCCCGGAATCTGGCCATTTTCTTCAATGCTGTTTTACCCGAAGACGATAGAGACAGCCGCCAGTTTTTTGCCAAAGCCATATCTAATTTTCCGTTCGCACTCAAGAATCACCTGCGCGACAGGCCCGGTATGGATGAGTTGGACCTGGTTGAAGAAGGGGAACGCCGGGACTTGAAAAACTTCGACCATAAACCGGCTGGTGTATCCAATCAACTTTGGGTAAAAACGGAAATACTATACCGGGAAGGCCGTATCTCCGAATCCCAGCACATCAACCTGAATCAGTATTTAACGTCGCTGATGGACGTATGCGGTGTTTGTGAGCGGATAAAAAGTACGCCCATTCCCTTCTCGTATTCCCTGTTCATTCGGTTGTTCATCATGCTCTACGTGGCCATTCTACCATTTACGGTTATTGCGGCATTTGGTTACTTCACCATTCCGGCGGTGGTGCTGGCGTCGTATGTGCTGATTGGGCTTGAAATGATCGGCGAAGAAATTGAAGAGCCATTCGGGCTTGAACGGAATGACTTGCCACTAAATCAGTTAAGTCAGTTAATCCGGGTCAATGTCCACGATATTCTACAGATTAATCTGCCCCATGTTGAAAAACAGGCCGCTAAACCGGGCTTCACCATCGTGACCTGAGCTAATCGACGTCCTCAACAAGGCCGCCATGCAGGTGGTAAATAGTTTTATCCCAAAACTCCGGCTGACGCAAAAAATCTTTGGCCGCCACCCGGCTGCGAACCCCGTTTGTGCAGATAACAACCAGCGCATCGTAGGGCAACAGTTCAGCTTTTCGGGCGCGGATGTCGGGCAGGGGAATGTTTAGCCCGCCCAGATTGAACTCCTCGAATTCCCATTCATCGCGAACATCCAAAACAGCCGTATTGGGTTGTTGACGAAGTTTTTCGAGGTCGGGCAGGCGAATATCGGTGTAACTGTGTGTTGACATGCACGCTCATAACAACTGATTTTTGCTGGCTGTTCAGTTAACGGATGAAGGGTTTTAGACAGGATTATAGGATTTAAGAGAATTAGGTGATGAACCTGTTTAAACTTTTTAAAATGACGACGAATTGATCAATTTTTTGTCATTCCGACGCAGGAGGAATCTCAAGCTTGACTATTACCGAAGCTTGAGATTCCTCTTTCGTCGGAATGACAAAAAACACGCTCGTTTTTGACTCAAAGGAAAAAGTTTAAACAGCTTCGATATAAAAATCCTGTTGAATACTGTCTAAAAATAATTCTGTCCATACATGTCGATTTTATATCGGGTAAACTGTCAATGTGTCAGCTAAACACACACTGGAACAGGATTTGACGCGGGGCAGCTATAGAATTGTTCATTTACCGATAAACTATGGAAACCGTACAAAACGAAAAGGGAAAGATCTCGATTCATACCGAGAATATTTTCCCGATTATCAAGAAATTCCTGTATTCTGACCATGAGATTTTCCTGCGTGAACTGGTCTCCAATGCTGTTGATGCTACGCAGAAACTTCGTCAACTGGCTTCTTTTGGCGAATTTGGCGGTGAGTTGGGTGATCTGAAAGTGACAGTTGCGCTCGATGAAGAAGCCAAAACCATCACCATCAGCGATAATGGCATTGGCATGACCGCCGATGAAATCAAGAAGTATATCAACCAGATTGCGTTTTCCGGCGCAACGGATTTTCTGGAAAAATACAAGGACAAAACCGACGACAAAGGCCAGATTATCGGTCACTTTGGCTTGGGTTTCTACTCGGCCTTTATGGTGGCGGAGAAAGTTGAAATCGTTACGAAATCCTACCGCGAAGGGGCCGAACCTGTTCGGTGGGTGTGCGACGGCTCGACCGAATTCGAGATTACTACCGCCGAACGTAGTGAACGCGGATCAGACATTATTCTGCACATCGCACCCGATTCCGACGAGTTTTTAAGTAAAGATCGTTTACAGAGTATTCTGAACAAATACGCTCGTTTTTTACCAATCCCGGTCGAATTTGACGGGGAGGTGGTGAACAACACGACGCCAATCTGGACAAAATCGCCTTCGGAACTTACGGACGAAGAATACAAAAATTTCTACCGCGAACTGTACCCGATGGGGGAGGAACCGCTGTTCTGGATTCACCTCAACGTCGATTATCCGTTCAACCTGACCGGTATTCTTTATTTCCCGCGTATCAAAAATGAACTGCGTTTTCAGCGGGAGAAAATCCAGCTTTATAGCCGTCAGGTGTTCATTACCGACGAAGTAAAAGATGTAGTGCCCGACTTCCTGATGATGCTGCACGGCGTTATCGACTCGCCGGATATTCCGCTCAACGTGTCGCGGTCGTTTTTGCAGGCCGACACCAGCGTCAAGAAAATCAACGGTTACATTACCCGCAAAGTGGCCGATAAACTGAACGATCTGTTCAACGCCGACCGGAAGGGATTTGAAGAGAAGTTTGATGACATCGGGCTGTTTATCAAGTACGGTATTTTGAGCGATGAGAAGTTCTGGGAGAAAGCCAAAAACTTTGTGCTGCTTAAAAATACAGACGCTACCTATTCGACACTGGACGAGTACCGCGAGAAGGTTCAGGCCAACCAGACCGACAAAAGCGAAACGCTGGTGTACCTTTACACGTCCGACCGTAAACAACAGGACGCCTATGTTGAGTCGGCGGTTCGGCGCGGGTACGACGTGCTGCTGATGGATAATGTCATCGACGCTCACTTCATCAATGCACTGGAGCAAAAACTCGAAAAAGTGCATTTCCAGCGCGTGGATGCCGATACGCTCGATAAACTGATTGATAAAGGACTAAATAACGAAAGCGTTCTGTCGGAAGAAGACCGGACGAAACTGAAGGAGTTGTTCGATCAGGTACTCAACAACAAAATGCTCAATGTGAGCGTGGAAGCCCAGCCAACCGATGAACTGCCTGTAGCCATAACACAGCCCGAATTCATGCGCCGGATGAAAGATATGTCGGCCCTGTCGGGTGAGCAGTCGTTCTACGGTAATTTCCCGATGACGCATAATGTGGTGGTCAACGCGAACCACGCGCTCATTGGTAAAATCCTGGCCGAATCGGATGTCGATACACAAAAAGCGTTGGTGAAACAGGTTTACGATCTGGCGTTGCTGTCGCAAAATATGCTGACTGGTGCGGAGCTAACTGCCTTTGTGAAGCGGACGGTTGCTGGATTGGCCTAAGGTTTTAAATCATCTTAGGAAAACTCGGCTTACGAAATTCAAACTTCGCTGAACAGCATAGAGGAGAGCGGCAATCAGATAGTCAAAACGTCTGATTGCCGCTTTTTTTGTCAATATAGAAAAGGTACTTCGTTTGCGGTGAACTAACGGGTTCCGGGAGTCTTGTCGGGTCGCGAAAACCATACTTTCCGTCGGACAATTAATTGTCCGATGATAAAGATCAGGACAAGTACGATGATAACAACCGCCACTAAGGGCAGAAAAATCGTGAAAATAGACAGACCAACCGAAGCCACATTTTCGCCCGTTGCCACAACGGGATTGCCCAATCCTCCGGTAGTGGCTGTTGAGCCGAGCCGCAGTAAACTGGTTCCGGCCTGAATAATCCCTGCCGAACTGCCGCCGAGCATCAGGCCCAATCCCCAATGCAAAACGGGGTTGTCGATGTGGAGGAACGACGTGCTTAGCAGGGTTCCGGCAAGGATGGATGCGGGTGTTGCCACCGTGTCGAGCAGGTTGTCGAGCCAGGGTACGTAATACGCACCAACCTCAAACACGGTAGCAACGGTAAGGCCCAGCAGAGCAGGCCAGCCGCCAATCCACTCAAACCCACCCATCGTGCCAATAATGCCGAGTTTGGTAGCCGCACTGGCAACCAGCAGGGGTACGAACACCCGAAATCCGCAACAGGCTGCTAAGCCGACGCCAATGCAGGCACTCAAAATCCAGTCGAGAGACATAAATTCAAATCGTTTGTCGTTGGTAAAGCACGGGAACAAGTAAGTAAAGGTAAGTCAAGTTTGCCAGTTTGCCCCATGTGGTCGCACTGCCGTACCGGCAACGCAAGGACTCTGCCACCAGCCATCCACAACGTAGCACACCCGTTTTTGTCCAGACTCATACAGGTAACGTATCTTAGTTACCGGTGCCTAAAAAGAACGCTCACCACGGCTGGTATTAGTCTATTTTTCTACCCGTAAAAAGGTATGTTTAAAAGTTTAACGGTATGTATGCATCCGAATGGTAACGTATGAGATCAGGAAGGATTATCGAAAAACTGAACCGATTGATTAACGATACGGTCAACAATCAGTCGGTTCAGTTCATACCACTTGTCAGGCATTAGGCGTCAATCAACAACTAACTTCTCCAATCATCTCCGGGCAGTTTATGTCCCGGCAATTTCTATCCGCTAAACACCATGAAAACCAGTCAATTGCTGACCACCCTGGCTATCCTCCTCATTAGTGCCGTCGGCTGCAACACGGAATCTACCAAATCCGCTGAGAAATCAACGGCTCATTCCGAAGCCCCGGAATATTTTCTGCTGCGGCCCGGCGTCGAAAAAAGTTACGGCTATTCACACGCCGTCCGTATTGGCGACGACCTGAAAATATCGGGTGCCGTCAGCATGGACAGTGCCGGTAATCTGACTGCCAAAGGTGATTTGAAACAGCAGATGATAAACTGCTACGGTGATTTGGACAAAGTGTTGAAACACTACGGCTACACCTGGAACGATGTGGTGGTGGAAAACATCCTGACGACCAATATGGCGGAGTTTGAGAAGCAGTCGGCCTACCGGAATACCATCTACAAGAAGCAGTTTCCGACGGGTTCGTGGTTTGGGGTGAAGGAATTAGCCCTGCCCGGCCAGTTGATTGAGATTGAGCTGGAAGCTTATAAAGTTCATTGATAAAGGCCTGTTGAGCAAAGTCGGGAAGTTTGGCCGCGCTGCAAGGCGTCTATGCTGAGTAACTCTATTCCCTTCACTATGGAATCCATCCTCACCACACCCTCCGTTACCACCCTGCGTCAAACCCGAATCGAGTCCATTGACATTCTTCGGGGTATAGTCATGCTCATCATGGTGATAGACCATACGCGGTCTTATTTTCATCCGACAGCCTTCTCCGACGACCCGCTGAATCTGGCTACGACCACGCCCGCCCTGTTTTTAACCCGGTGGATTACTCACTTCTGCGCACCGATTTTTGTGTTTTTGTCGGGGACCTCGATTTACCTGCAAAGCCTTCGAAAAACGAAACCACAACTACGAAATTTCCTGATTAAACGGGGGTTGTGGCTGATTTTTGCCGAACTGGTTATCGTCAATTTCGGTATGACGTTTAATCCATTCTATTCCCTTCAAATCTTTCAGGTAATCTGGGCCATCGGCATCAGCATGGTCCTGTTGGGGGTACTGATTCAGTTGCCGTTCCGGTTGATTCTGGCATTCGGTCTGATGATTGTGCTGGGCCACAACCTGTTGGATTCCGTGGAAGCCGCGCCGGGTTTTAAACCTACTTTCTGGTGGGATTTGCTTCATCATGAAGGGTTCTATCCATACGCAAATGGGCATGTGCTGTTCATCCATTATCCATTCGTCCCCTGGCTTGGGCTGCTCCTGCTGGGTTATTGCACCGGTACCGTCTTCGTGCCAACGGTATTGCCCGCCCAGCGGAGAAAAACCCTGACGGGTATCGGGCTTAGCCTGCTGCTGATTTTTGTGCTGCTTCGGTTCAGTAACCTATACGGTGACCCGTTCCCGTGGAGTTCGCAAAAAGATGGGCTACTGACGGTGTTATCGTTTATCAAAATTCATAAATACCCGCCATCGTTGCTGTATATGTGCCTGACCATTGGCCCGGCATTGCTGTTCCTGGCCGCTATCGAGCGGGTAAAAAACGGCTTTACCACCCTCATGCGGACGTTTGGCCGAACGGCGTTTTTCTACTACCTCGTGCACTGGTATGTACTTCATTCGCTCTGTCTGCTAACCTTTCTGATGCGGGGCCATTCCGTGGCAGACGCCGTAGGCATTGCCACTAAAGGGAAGGTTCCGTTTTTGTTCGTAGTGCCCGGTGAAGGGTTTGGGTTACCTGGCGTTTATTTAATTTGGACTGCGGTAATTCTGGTCCTTTATCCGCTTTGCCGATGGTACGATGCCTATAAAACCAGCCACAAAGAGCACTGGTGGCTCAGTTACGTGTAGAAAAATAACGCCCTGTTTTGCTGATTACTACCATGAAAAAAGCCCTTACCCTTCTTTTTTACGTCGCGCTGGCTTCGGCCTCATTTGCCCAGCCGGGCCGTACAATTACCGAATCGGCCAATGGGTTTCTGGCTACGCTCAGTGCCGATGAACTGACCAAAACGCAATACGCTTTTACCGATTCGCTGCGGCACAAATGGACAAATCTGCCCGTTGGGTTGGTGCCCCGGCCCGGCATCGCCTACGGTTCCCTGTCCGACCAAAGCCGACTGGCGTTTCACCGGGTGCTATCGGCCATGTTGAGTTCGCAGGGGTATCTGAAAACGGCCAGCATAATGGCATTGGACGATATTCTGAATACACTCTACCAGCAGGCGTTTGATAGTGGAAAAATCGACCAGAAAACGCTTGCGATGATGCAGAATCTGAAATGGGCACACGGTAATTACTACATCTCAATCTGGGGGAAACCGCAGCCGAACCAGCCTTGGGGCCTGAATTTCGGCGGGCATCACATGGCCCTAAGCCTGACTACCGACGGAAAAAACACCTCTATGTCGCCGTATTTTGTGGGCACCGACCCATCGGAGGTGAAGTCGGGTAAATACGCGGGACTGCGGGTGTTAAGCAAAGAGGAAGACTACGGCTTTATGCTCATCAATGCACTAACCGACAAACAGAAAACCGTGGCGATGCTGAAGCAGGACGTACCGAAAGACATCATTACATCGCCCCAGGGTAGCCAGCGCATAACCGATTATTATGGCCTGGCCGCTAAGGAGTTTACCGCCGACCAGAAAGCTATTCTGACGCTGCTGATTCAGGAATACACCCACAATTTCGAGCATCAGAAGGCACATCAGCTTTTCGACAAAATCACGAATTCGGGCCTTGATAAGGTTTATTTCGCGTGGGTGGGAAGCGTAGAGAATAACAAACCGCACTATTACATCATCAACGGCCCTGACTTTTTGATCGAGTACGATAACATTGGTTTTCAGAACGATGGCAACCATATTCATGCCATTCTGCGCGAAAAAGGGCAGGATTTTGGCGATGATCTATTGAAGCAGCACTACCTGCAAAGTCATAAATAATTGGTCGAAACAGGCCCGCACCCGCGCAGCGACCGGGAGAAAAATAACCAAGATTCTGAACGTACCCATGGCCTTCAGGCCGTGTTTATATAGTCAGAACACGGCCTGAAGGCATGGGTACAATCTACTGATGAATTTCGCCGGTCAGATACAACTGCACTTGTCCTGAAATATCGACGCGGGCGGGGTTTTCGCCATCATCGTTGAGTTTGCAGCGCAGATAGCCACCGCGTTTGGAGAGTTGCCGGGCGGTGAGTTCCGTTTTGCCGAGTTTTTCGGCCCAGTACGGCACTAAGGTCGTATGGGCTGAGCCGGTTACCGGATCTTCGTCGATGCCGGATTGCGGACCGAAAAACCGCGATACGAAGTCAACGGTTTCGCCATCGGTGTTCGACTCGCCCGGAGCCGTTACGATAACACCCCGCGCCGGAACCGTGCTCATCTCCCTAAAATCGGGGGTTAAGGCTTCGACCTGCGCCTGTGTTTTGTAAACGAGCATGTAATCCGTTTTGCCTTTAAAAACAGCAACTGGTTTCTCACCCATACTCGCCAGCAGGGCGGGCGGCTGCACATTGGCTTTCTGCACCATGTCGGCTGGAAAATCGAGCGTCAGCCAGCCATCGGCACTGCGGCAAACTTTCAACTGGCCTGAGCGGGAATCGAAATAAATCGGGTCGGTGTCGGGTGAATCGCCCGTCTGTTTTTCCAGAAAAAAGACGACATAGGCCGTTGCCAGCGTAGCATGGCCGCATAAATCTACCTCAACGGTGGGCGTAAACCAGCGAATGTGGTAGTGGGTATTGTCGGTTGTTTTTACGTAAAAAGCCGTTTCGGCAAGGTTATTTTCGGCGGCAATCTGCTGCATCGTTTCGTCGGGCAACCATTCGGTCAGCGGCACAACAGCAGCCGGATTTCCGGCAAACAAGCGGTCGGTAAAGGCATCGAGTTGATAGATTCGCATAGGATTTCAGGCTGTGCAAGGCACTATTTTAGGAATTAGGAGAATACTCGTTTAGCTGTAGTGCCTCGAATTCATCCACCGAGAAAGCAGTCAGCGCGGGGATGATCAGGTCGGCAACAGCAAATTTAGGGTTGTCATATTCAAAGGCAGCGGGTACGGCCACGGTTCGCATACCGGCGGCCACCGCCGATGTTACACCACTGCCCGAGTCCTCAAAAGCGAGGCAATTGGCGGGCGGTACGCCCAGTTTTCGGGCCGTACCCAGATACACATCGGGGGCGGGTTTATTGCGAACTTCGAGCGTTGCCGAGTGCCAGGTTGTCAGGGCGTTACGAATCCCCAGGCGATCAATGACCACCTCGATCAAACTCATCGGCGAGGCCGAAGCGATGGCCGTGAGGATACCCCGGCTCACAAAAAATTCCAGAGCGTCAATGGCACCCGGCATGGGTTCGGCCAGCGTAGCAATGCGTTCGTGAACACCATCGGTAATGGCGTCGGCCAGGTTTTGGTGACTCCGGCCCGGTGTATCCAGCCCGGTCCAGGGGGCGCGGGCGTACCAGTAACGGACGACTTCCAGAATAGGCATACCGGTCGTTTGTTTGCATTCGTCGTCGGTCAGGTGGAGGCCAACCGATGCGAACACAACCCGTTCCATAGCCCGCCAGTGGGGTTCAGAATCCACCAACAGGCCGTCCATATCAAATAATGCAGCTTGTATCACCATGAATAACTAATTGGGTAATAGAAATTTTGTTACCGCGCATGCTCCGTTTGCTCCCGTTTGGGAATTGTGTTTACCTCCAGCGTGTCATCATCGACAATGGTGGTATCTACGAGCGGTGGAGCGGTTCTGGTTTTCGCTTCCTGCCCACAAGCCGTGAGCAGCAACAACAGCAGACAGACAGCGGTAAGGCCCGTTTTCATACGTCTGCCTGACGAAAGGGTTTGGCGTCGACTTTCTCCCAAACGCCCTGTACGATATAGGGGTCGGATTTTAAATAATCGTGGAGCAGGTCTTCGGTGTCAAAGTCGAGCAGGAGCATCGACCCAATCATGGTTCCGGTGGGGTCGAGGAGTGCCCCACCGAGGATAAACTGCCCGTTCTCCTTTAACTGACGGGCAAAAGCAAAGTGAGCGGGTCGGGCGGCCATGCGCCGGTCGAGCGCGTGGGCATCGGTGTGGTCATAAGCGTGTATAACGTATTTCATCGACTGGCGAACGTTTCAATAAGCAAGTTACCATCTTTCGCTTGCCCGCCAACGTTACTCAACAGGATTTTGAGCAAAATACGCAATGGTCAGATCGTAGAATGTTCGGGCATCATCCAGCAATAACTGCGCTTCTGCATCACTCAGAAATGCTTCCATGTCATAATCCGCCGATTGACGGGCTGCAAAGTTATTACCGACAATCTTACTGGCCTGAACATCAAATCGACCCGTTTTCACAAACAATTCGCTGAATTTGGCTCGTGCAGCCTGATGCTTCTTCGTGTGTACACCCTCTGAAGTCAGTAACCCACAAACGCAGTAGAATATGGCGTAGTAAGCTCTGTTTGCCAGTGCCAGTATGCGGCCATCCTGCTGTAAATAATTGGCATCATCCAGTGCATCACTGGCATGTTCCAAAAACCGTTCTACCTGCTCTTTCATACGTGCAATCCCTCTTTTCGGGCCTCTTGATAAACACCACCATACGATGCTTTATACGTTGTAGATGAGACGGGCAAAGGCGAAATCGTTAGGCCATACCTCAATAGAAAATCAGTTTCGACATCAATTATTTTTCGTATCTCCGCATACGTATTCACCTTGTCGTCGTTTAGCACGATCATCAGGTCAATATCCGATTCGTCGTCGTAGTCGCCCCGCGCGTAGGAACCGTAAAGAACAACATCAGCCAAGCGGTCGCCGTAAAGAGCCTGTAGAGCTGCTTTAAACTCCCGAACAATGGGTTCGATTGCCGGATTGATGGGCGTTTTCATGGCGAAAAATAAGTCTTTCGCTGTTTTCTTCCTAATTTCCGGTTTTCCGCAAATCACTCACTTTACTTGTTCATGAATCGTTTCGTTCTCTGGTTTGTTTTATTGCCCGCCACGGCTTCGTTTGCCCAGCCCATCCCAAAAAATCACCCACCGCTCACCGTCGAGACGATTATGCAGGACCCCAAAACAGGGATCGGCACGTCGCCCTCAAACCCGGTCTGGTCCGACGATTCCCGAACGCTTTATTTTAACTGGAACCCCACGCAGGAGAAGTCCGATTCGCTTTATAAAGTGACGTTCGCAACGGCGTCACGCAGCACAAAATTGACAGCCTCGCAACCGGTTAAAGTAAGTCCTGCCGAACGTCGCGGATTGCCCACGCCCCCCGTTTCGGCCTACAATCGGGCCTATTCGCAACGGCTGTTCGAGCGGCAGGGCGACTTGTTTTTGCTCGATGTAAAGTCCGGCTCAACCCGGCAACTGACCAACACCGCCGAGGTCGAAACCGACGCGGCTTTCTCGGGCGATGAGCAACGGGTACTCTTCCGGCGAAGCGGGTTCAATCTGTTCAGTATTGACCTGAAAACCGGACTATTGACGCAGCTTACGGATTTTCGCACAGGCACAAAAAAAGCTGAGTCAAAACTGACCGACGAAGAAAAGTTTCTGAAACAGGAGCAGTTGCGGCTGTCGTCGGTGCTGAAAGAGCGTAAAGAGAAAAAAGACGAAGCCGAGCGCATTGCCAAAGCGGACCGTCCCAAACGTCCGAAAGAAATTTACCTCGACGATAAAACGGTTGTCAATCCGCAACTCAGTCCCGATGGGCATTTTGTTACCTACCGGCTGCTCAAAAGCGCGACCGGAGCCAAAACCGCGCAGGTGCCCAACTACGTGACCGAGTCGGGCTATACGGAAGACATTGCCGCCCGCACGAAGGTTGGTGCGCCCACCACGACGCAGGAATTTTTTGTGTACGACATGGCCAAAGACACCGTTCGGGCGGTATCGGTCAAAGACATTCCGGGCATTTATGACAAACCGGCCTACCTGAAATCGACCGGCACAACGAAGGCAGATACGGCAAAAAAGATACGCCCGGTGGTGATTAGCGGCCCGGTCTGGTCGGACGACGGCAACCTATGTGTGGTCGTTGTTCGGTCGCTCGACAGCAAAGACCGCTGGATCATGCGCCTACAGCCCGAAACCCTGAAACTCACCCTGCTCGACCGCCAACACGACGATGCCTGGATTGGCGGGCCGGGCATCGGGTCGCTGAACTCACCGGGGAATATGAACTTTCTGGCTGATAATCAGACGATTTGGTTTCAGTCGGAGGCCGATGGTTATTCGCATATATACACCATCAATGTATTAACGTCGGAAAAGAAACAACTGACTTCGGGGAAATTTGAGGTGCAGCAGGTGCAGTTATCGAAAGACAAAACGCACTTTTTTCTGCAAACCAACGAGGTTCATCCGGGCGAACAGCATTTTTACCGGATGCCAGCTACCGGTGGGCCGCGTACCCGCCTAACAACCATGACCGGTGCCAACGACGTAATGCTCTCGCCCGACGAAACCCGCCTGGCGATTCGGTATTCGTCTGGTAATCAGCCGTGGGAATTGTATGTGATGAATATAGAGGAGGAAAGGAAGAAAGGAGAAAAGGAGAAGACTCAGCGGCCCGTGTCCTCGCAGACCGCTGGTACGGCAATTAAACTGACCAGTTCTCAAACCGAAAATTTCAAGGCTTACCCCTGGCGCGAGCCTGAACTGGTGACCATCCCGGCCCGCGACGGACAGACGATTTACGCCCGGCTGTATAAACCCAAAACTCCCACCGGAAAGGCCGTTGTGTTTGTGCATGGGGCGGGTTATTTGCAGAACGCCCACAAATGGTGGAGCCAGTATTTCCGCGAGTACATGTTCCACAACCTGCTTGCCGACAAAGGCTATACCGTGCTCGACATCGACTATCGGGGCAGCGCGGGCTACGGTCGCGACTGGCGAACGGGCATTTACCGGCACATGGGCGGCAAGGATTTAGACGACCATGTCGATGCAACTAAATGGCTCGTACAAACGCAGGGTGTCGATGCGAAACGTATCGGTATTTACGGCGGCTCCTATGGCGGATTTATTACCCTAATGGCCATGTTCACCACGCCGGATGTGTTTAAAGCGGGCGCGGCCCTGCGGCCCGTAACGGATTGGGCGGCTTATAACCATCCCTACACGGCCAATATCCTGAACGAACCGCAAACCGATTCATTAGCTTACCGACGCTCCTCGCCCATCAATTTCGCAGAGGGGCTGACCGGTCATCTGCTTATTTGTCATGGCATGGTGGATGTAAACGTGCATTTTCAGGATGCCGTCCGGCTGTCGCAACGGCTCATCGAACTCAAAAAAGAGAACTGGGAGCTTGCCCCCTACCCCGTTGAGGATCACGGCTTTGTGGAACCCACAAGCTGGATGGACGAGTACAAACGGATTCTGAAACTGTTTGACGAGCGGCTGTGATCACGTATATTTACAATCTATGCCCACCGTACTGCTCATTAATGGCTATCGTTTCTACTTTTACCTGAATGAACACGAGCCGATTCATATCCATGTCACTAAGTCAGGAAAAGAAGCCCGTATTGTTTTGATACCAACAATAGATGTTACGTATTGCCGGGGATTCAAGAAAAATGAACTTCGGGATATTATCAATATCATCCTCGAACGCTATGACACACTCATTGACGCCTGGCGGCAAACCTTCGGTCAGTAGTCGTCTAACTGATTACCTAAACGACACTGACGATCAG
Organism: uncultured Spirosoma sp.; assembly: GCA_964244845.1. GTDB lineage: Bacteria > Bacteroidota > Bacteroidia > Cytophagales > Spirosomataceae > Spirosoma. Next base: position 86,111 of record CAXTKE010000003.1, on the reverse strand, counting down.
CCGATTGACTTAATAGAAGACGAGTTCGACGCGTTGATTGAACGCGAAAATTTACGAATTAGCCGTTTCGTTTGGGTGCGTGAATTAGACCTCGCCTTATTTATACTAACCAATCGACGGGTTATCAACCAAACCCTGTCAACTTATTCTGTTCTGGCAACCGCCCCGGACAGTGCCCTGACGAATTATATTATTTCGGACTCCGGCATCCATTGGCCCGCTTTAGACGCCGACTTAAGTCTACGGGGATTGTTGATGAGCGAAGTCGTGAAAGGATTTGCTTCGGCATAAAGTTATTGGCCGCCCATACCGATTACACTCTCTACTCGTTTCGCAGCGTCGTTTCAATAACCCTTGACAGGTTTACATCAAACTGGTGCAACCGCCCGACGGCATCATAGCTGTAGTGCACCGGCAGTTGATACCGGTCCGCAATTTGTTTGACTAAGGCCAGCCCCAGCCCGGTCGATTCGGGTTGGGCGGAATTTTTGACAAACCGGTCGAACAACTGATCAGACGGAAACGGCAATGGCTCCCCCACGTTGACGAACGAAAGTTGCTCCGCTGTTAACCGAACCCGAATGGGCTGACCTGCCTGACCATGCCGAATCGCGTTCTTGAGCAGATTTGCCAGCATTACCTCAGCTAACTGCCGGTTCATCTGCACCACAATACCGGGACTAATCTGCGATTCTACGGGCATCTGTTTGTGCCGGGCAAAGTCGTCGTACGTATCGAGCAGGTGATCCAGCAGGCGGGTTAAATCGACCGGCTCGGCTTCGGCATACTGTCGGGTTTCAATTTTGGTCAGCAGCAGCAATGACCGGCTTAGGTTGGTGAGCCGCCCCAATGCCTGACTGGCCCGGTCGAGGTGATTCCAGTCGGTCTGCGAAAGCCGTTCCGACTGTTCAAGCTGTTCAAGTTCGGCGGTGGCAATAGCCAGTGGCGTTTGCAGTTCGTGGGCTGCATTTTCGGTAAACTGCTTCTGGAGATGATACTGCTGGCGGCTTGAACTAACCATTTGATTCAGTGTCGTGCTGAGCCGGTTAAACTCCCGGATGTAGCTTACCGAAAATGGGCTGGCCCCCGTTCGGTCGAGCTGGTACGTACGCAGTTGGTCCAGAATAACATAAAAAGGACGCCAGACACGCCGGTAAAGCACCAGTTCGATGAGAACCAGCAACAAAACCAGTCCCAGAAAACAAATCACAACAGCCACCGTCACGTTCTCGGCAATCTCTTCAAATTCCTCGTAGGGTTGCCGAAGCGTAAATACGTACCGCTGCCCGCCCACTGTGGCGGTTTGTTTCAGAAGCCGTACGGTAATCCGTTCACCATTGACGGGGTCCAGTTCGGTGGTATCCGAATAGGTTGGGGGGATCGTTGCGGCAGGGGGCATGACTACCGCCCGCCAGTTGTCTGATATGCCCGCTACCTCCGTCAGCGGATGGTTTGTCTTCGCCAAATGAGCGGTCATGCGTCGCCAGTTGTGCCGTAACTGAGCATCGACTTCCTGCCGAATCTGGCGATGAACAAAAAACCGCAGCCCAACCGCCCCGATACTGGCAATCAGCATCGCGCCGATAATCAGGCTCAGGGCGGTTCGGGCAAACAGGCTCATGCGTCAGTAGAAAAAATATAACCGGCTCCGTAGCGCGTTCGGACATAGTCGGGACACCCGGCGGCTATGAGTTTCCGGCGCAGGTTTTTCACGTGCGAATAAATAAATTCGTGCGAATCGGCCATGTCCGTAGCGTCGCCCCAGATGTGTTCGGCCAGGGCCGATTTGGAGAGCAGCCGGTTGGCATTGGTGGCCATAAATAACAGCAGTTCATACTCCTTGCCGGTGAGCATTACAACCTGCCCCGCCACCTCGACCCGCTGCTGCTCAGGCTGGATTTTCAGGATGCCCATCACCAGATCAGGACTGCCGCCAAACAACCGTCGGCGCAGCACCGACCGCAGCCGGGCGTTCAGTTCCGAGAGGTGAAAGGGCTTGGTCAGGTAATCGTCGGAGCCGGCATCCAGCCCGGCTAATTTATCGGTCAATGCATCTTTGGCGGTCACGATGATAACACCGGGGCGCGTTGGCCGATGACGCACCTCACGCACCAAATCCAGCCCGTTTCCATCGGGCAGCATCAGATCGACAACCAAACAATCGTAATCATAATCGTGGGCCTTCTTGGCCCCATCCCGAAACGAATCCGCCGTCGTGACGATGTACCCTTCGCCTTCAAGATAGTCGCGAATCGTATCGCGGAGCCAGGGTTCATCTTCCACCAGAAGTAGTTTCATTGCAAGGCAGATTACGTTTACTCCTTGGCCGGATCACTTGGTTACCTTAAATGAATCCAGTTCGGTGCCGTCGGCAGTAACCTGCCGAATGGTCAGCGTCTTGCCATCTACGTCGGCTACCGTCAGCGAATGCACGTTGGAAAAGAACTTTTCGGTAAACTTCTGCCACGAGTCAGGGTCGCTATTCTGCTCAGGGTTATAAAGCGTTTGACCACCCGCACCCGTTACCAAGTAGATAATGCCCTCCGGCGTGGTATCCGTTTTGCCGTTAAATGATTTGTCGAGCGTCCACCGGCCGTTCACGACCCGCCCCCGCGCTGTTTTGCTGCCCATGCTGGATACCAGCAATACGCCTTTTTTGTCGGGCACAAAGCGCATCGGAAACGACCGCTGGTAGTTATGGACGTGCCCCGTGAAAACGACATCGACCTTTCCGGCCTCGAAAATAGGGGATAAAAGGCGCATGTGCTGCTGTTCGTAATGCTCCCGCGCCGAGTTGAAACCCGGATGGTGAAACATGACAAACCGCCACGTTGCATCTTTAGCTTTTGCCAGATCGGCCGCTACCCAGTCGTTCAGGGCTTTGTCGGTGAAGTCAACGTATGGGTTCGAGTCGATAACTGTCCAGTGCGCGTTGCCGTAGTCGAACGAGTAATTCGACATTTTCAGATACGCATCGCCAGCCGCCTGCTCGAAAGCCGCCCGATTGTCGGCCGAAGCAGTCAATATCGGAACGAGCGGCCCGCCTTCGGTGCCGGGCAGGCCGTTGAGCGGCTGATTCCAGTAGTAGTAATAGGCCAGCGCACCGGGGTATTTGTCTAAGTCGCGGGTGTCGGTATCGTGGTTGCCGGGAGCCACAATCATGGGCACGGACCGCAGCAGGGGTGCACCCTCTTCGTTGGTCTGGTCGGCGTTGTAGATGGGCCAGAACCGGGAGCGGTATTCCGAAATCAACCCGCGCTCATACACAATATCGCCGGGCACGACCACAAAATCGGGTTTAGCCAGCAACGCGCGTGACGCTAATTTCTTCTGCGCCGGGGTTTCGGCACCAATATCGGCGAACGCCACAAACCGATACGGCTGACTGGCCGATTTCGACGCCTGTCCCTCTGCCGTAAACACGGCTTTACCGGCCTGTAGCACCCGGTAGGTAAACTTGCCGCCCGGCGTCAGTCCCGTGAAGGATGCGTTATAGACCCGGTGAGGATCGACACCGGCTACCGCCACGCGAACCGAAGTGGGGGCATCGGTCTTTTTCCACGCGCCGGTTGTGCCCGTCCGGTACTCGACAGACCAGTTCGTATCGGCATCCTTCGCGTGCCAAAGCAGTTGCAGCGTTTCGGGCGAGGGCGTACGCCCGATTTGCAGATAAGGCCGGGCAATAAACGGGTCAGTAGCCGTCTGCGCCTGAGCAACAGCCATCTGGCCGAGCAGTAACAGAAATAGGAAAGTGTTTTTCATGTGGTTATGTGTTTTTACCACCCCCAACTCCCTCCTAAAACAGGAGGGAGTTTCTTCAAAAGCTTCGCTTTTGTGGGCTTTTTTAGCCCCTCCCCTTATTTCAAGGGGAGGGGTTGGGGTGGGGTGATTTCTAATGTAAATTTCCTTTACCGTTGGCCGGGTAACAGCCCACGTCTGTGCTTGGTGGCGTAATTTCGGTGGAGCCAAAACGCTCATTCACCGGCACGACTGTCAGGGGCGAAAAGCCGGTTGTGCCTTTGCCCAGCGCGGGCGATGCTTGCTGCAACCGGAAGTTGAACGTGCCGACAAAGCTGGCATCGGCCACTTTCTTTGTGGCGACATAGGGCAGCGGGAAGTTCACGAACAATGGGTTGTTTTTCTGCACTACCGCCGTGCCGTCGTAGGGCTGACCGAGTTTATAGTTAGCAGGCAGAAAATCAGTCGGTTTTGGAAAATCAGTGCCCTGCGGTTTGGTCGTGAAGCCAACCGGATAAATCTGGTTCGCCATTTTCAGCGAATCCACGTAATTGTAGTTGTAGCCGTATTTGATATTGGCCGTATCGGCCACAACCAGTGCGTTACCCGCGTAGTTGGCCGTTGCACCCACGATGCGCGGCCCATATTTACTGTCGACCATCAGGTTGTTATAAAACGCACCCTTCGCCCCTTCTTCAAAATTGATCGAACCGCCCCGCCCATCAGCCGACCGGCGGTAGCCATTCGCCACCAGCGTATTGTTGTAAAAGATGAAGTTGGTTTGCGGCTGACCGGGTTTCTGGCCGTTATTAGAGGCTTTTGGGCCGTTTGTAGCCGCACCGATCACGAGGTTATACGCGAAATTACCCACCGTGCCGCCTTTGATATTCATGGCTTCGCCCCCCGTAAATCCGCACTTCTCAAACGTGTTCCGCATCACGTTATACTTGCCCCCGAAAGGCCGCAATGGATCATCGACCGAGCCGTACACCCACGAATCTTCGAGCACGACGACACCTTCGGAATTCGCCGATGAGAGGGTGTAGGCCACACCGCCGTTGGCAATAAACGACACGGGCGACGTAATTACCCGGCCTCCGCCGAACTCTAAGTGCGTCCACTTGATGATGATATTTTTGAACGTCGTTTCGCCCAGAATACCGCCCCACAAACCCGCATAGGCTGGATCTTTGGTTACGTCGGCACCCAGCACGTCGGTTTTAACAGCCGTTGGCACGGTAAAATAAACCGGCTTGGTCTGCGTTCCAAGCGATAACAGCGATCCTTTCACGATGAAACTCCACACGCCTTTACCATCGAAATGAATTCGGGCACCCGGCTGAATCAGGAGCGTATCACCTTCATTGATAAACACATTATCGGTAACGCGATAAACCGAATCGGCGAGGAGTGTGCCTTTGATAACTCCCGCTAAAGGCGTTTTGGTACTGATAGCCGCCCCGACTTTAAATATGGGGGCAGATACCTGTACGTCTTCTGATTTGGTGCAACCGAACAGGGTTACCGCCAGTCCGGCGAGGGCGATGGCGGCCAGCACATTGAATTTGATAGGCATTTTCATTGATTTGATTGATTATGAGTTAATTGTCAACAGGCTATGGTCTATTATTGGCGGTTAGTGCTTGTAGCGAAAACCCAGCAGGTAGCTTTGCTGGAATACGTCTTTTTGCACCAGAATCCGGTCGGTGCGAAGTTGCTCCGGCAAGTTAGTGAGGGTATTGGTCTGTAGAATTTCGACGATAATGGGGTTGTTGAGCAGGTTGGTCAGCTTGGCGAACACCGAAAACCGTTTGTTGGAAAAGCGTTTTTCTGCCGAAAAATCCACCTGCGAAGTGCCGCGTTGCCAGTAATCCAGACCCAGAAACGGCGACACGATGTTGATGCGCTTGCCGGTATACACCCAGGCTAACTGGGCATCGACACCCAGACCGGCGTTTTTGTAAATCAGCGACAGGTTGGCAATGTGATCCGACTGGCCCTGCAACGGGCGCGTCTGCCTGCCTTCGGTCGAAATAATACTGCCGTTCACATCGCGGCCGTAAATTCGTTTTGTGGTCGTGATACTCGACTTGGTGAAGGTATAATTACCCGTTACGCCCCAATTGCTGAAAAACTTGGCGAACACCAGCTCAGCCCCGAAATTGGTAGCGGTGCCGAAGTTCAGCGGCTGATAGACGGTGCTGACTTGGCTAATCTGGTTGAAACCAAACTCAATTGGGTTCTGGATATTCTTGTAAAATCCACCAATCAGTAGTTGCTCGTTGCCACGCGGAAACAGTTCGTAGCGCAGGTCGATGTTGTCGGCCACGGTGTGTTTGACATACGGATTGCCCGATTCCGTGAAGTAATCGCCGGGGAAGGTTGCCGGTACGAGTTCAAAATAGCCCGGCCGGCTGATGCCCCGGAAATAGGAGAACCGGACATTCTCGCGCCCCGACAACTGGTATTTGAGGTGCAGGCTCGGCAGGAGGTCCAGATACTGAATGGTGCCGGTTTTACCTGCCGTCGTGATGGGCAACGCCGACACGTAGGACTGGTTCGTATTTTCGACCCGCAGCCCGCCCACCAACTGCCAGCGTTCGGCTAAAGTGACTTTACCCTGCACATACCCCGCCGTGATCTGCTCGGTAGCCGTGTAATTATTGGCATTGGCACTGTCGGCTAAGGCCGACGAGATAGGCCGGAACGACAGAATCGCCTGGTCAACGGTGGTGAATACCTGCCGGTCGCCACCGGGTAGCACCGTTGCTAAACTGTAACTGTTGTAGTAGTTGGTACGGTCTTTATTGCGGTACATCCCTCCCACCGAAACCTCAGCATTTGGGGCCAGCGCGTAGGTCAGGTTGGCGTAGCCGGTCAGGTCGCGGTCGTTGTTGCGGGTCCAGATGAAGCCCACCGAGTTGATGTACTGCGCGCCCCGAACGGGTTTGCCATCTATGCCCGGCTCTACCCGGTAGGTCACGCTCAGGTCCGACCAGTTTGGCGTCTGGCTCTTCGCCTGCGAATACACCGCCGACCAGTTAAACTTGAGTTTTGACGTTAGCGCATGATCACCCTGTAAGGTGACGTTAGAGACGTTTTGCCGCCGAAAAACCGAGCGGTCGCTGGTGCTGACATCGCCAAACTGGGTCAACTGATTGCCGAGTATGTTGCGGTGCTGGGTATCGTCCAACTGCATAAACAACCCGTACAGGCTCAGTTTGTGGCGATTCGAGAAGGCGTAATCCAGCTTAAGATTCAGCCCCAGCCGGGCCTGTTCGTTGGAGTAAACCCGGTTCTGCACCGACTCGAAAATGGGCGTGTTGGGCGTAGGATCGGGGCTTGGCTGTCCGTTCAGGCTGAAAAACGTGGAGGTGCTGCCCCGATACGTGTGCTGGTAGCTGCCGCCGAGCAAAAACCCCAGCCGATGCTTAAAAATCCGGTTCCCTATCGACAAGCTGAACAGCCCATTTACCGGTAGTGCTACCTTGCTGTAGTTGAGCGGTTGCCGCGAGAATTCTTCCGGCCGGGCGTAATACGTGTTACTGCCCGCAATCTCCGAGGGCGACCGGAAATTAAGGCCTTTCGTGCTGAATCCCGAAAAAGGCTGGGTACTAAACAACTGACTATACCCACCCGATACCGTGGCATTCACCACTAAATAATCCGGTGCCGAGCGCATAATCATGTTCATGGCCCCGCCAATGGCATCGCCTTCCATATTGGGCGTAAGGGCTTTCACCACCTCCAGCCGTTCGAGCAGATCAGCGGGAAAAATGTCCATCGGCACATACCGGTTCTTGTTGTCCGGGCTGGGAATTTTGATGCCGTTGACGAGCGTGTAGTTATACCGCTTGTCCATACCCCGGATAACGGCAAACTGTCCATCGCCGGTGCTGTTGCGAACAATCGACACCCCCGACACGCGCTGCAACACGTTGGCTACCGTTATGTCGGGCAGCAGCGAAATGGCTTTGGCTCCAATGATATTCAGGACGTTATCGGCTTTCTGTTCGGTTCGTCGGGTGCTGCTTTCGCTTTCCCGCTCGCCACTCCCCGACACAATCACTTCGGCCAGATCGTTGCCCGCACTGCCAAGAGTGATATTCTGGGTCAGGTTTCCGCGCCCAACGCTGATCTGTTGCGTACTGGTTTTGTAGCTGATATAGCTAACGATGAGCGTATACGACCCTTCGGGCACCTCGCGCAGGCTATAGCTACCGTCCAGCCCGGCCACCGCGCCAAAGCGGGTGTTCCCACCTACTACGGTTGTCAGCGTAACGGTTGCCCCAACCAACGATTCACCGGTTTGGGCATCGGTCACGTATCCTTTAACCGTAGCGGCCCTGACCGATAAGCCGCTGATAAATAGCGTGATAAGTAGAATGTATTTCATAATTTCCGGTGTATTTAGAGCAAGTGGTTGGTATCACCTCAATTTCATATCCTGACAAATCGGCCCAAAGGTTTCGGCGTTGAACGCTTTCAGGCGTACCGATTTGCCGCTCACCGTAATCAGAGCCAGAACGGGCGGTTCGGTGAAAAACCGGAACCGGCTCATCCAGGGTGTGGGCAGCATGGCGTAGGGAGCCGAGCCACCTCCGCCGTTGTTAATGTGAAAAAACGGGCGGCTTAGTTTCAGCTTTGGTAGGGTATACCCGTCAGCATACATGGGCATATCGGGGGTGATTTCCAGCAGGGCGAAGTTGTGTTCATCGCCGGAAGTGAAGGCCAGAAACTTGCGGCTTTTGTTAACGCACAGGTCGAGCAGGGCGTCGCGCCGTTCCAGAATCCCGCTACTTACCGGCTTGCCTGCCACGCTGGGCCGCGCCGTGTTGCCACCGTCGTACCACATGGCTCCGTTGGCATGATCGCCGTTGGGAAACACCGCGCTGTGGACATTCACGAAAATATGGTCGATGGCCGGGTCACGCTCCATCGTCTGCATCGTTTCGGCCAGCCACTTCAGTTGCTGGTCCATTAGGTAGCCTTCCGGCGACCCGTCGGCTTTGGGGTCCTGACATTTCCAGTACTCGGTGTTCAGCACAATCATGCCCACGTTGTCGTAGGTGTAGGCATACACATTTTCCTGATAGGTCGGAAAGTCAGTTTGCGTTGGGTTGGGGTCATAAACGGCTCCATCTTCGCTGATTGGGCCATTGGTCGGGTTCACAAACGCCCGCGCAAAAGTGGCCTCACCCGACTCCGTTGCATAAGGAAAGCGGTCCATCTTGGTGCTGCGCTTCGTTGTCGAATCGGGCGCGAAGGTGAGGTAGTTGACTTCGTGATCGCCCATGCCGGTATAAACGGGAATGTGGTGCCAGAACGGCTCCAGTGCCCGTTTCCAGTTGGTATATTCGAGCAAATGCCCCTCTTCCGACACATTTCCGCCGGTGGTGAGGTCGCCGGTGGCCTGCATAAAGACGGCACTATTCAGGCGGGCAGCCGCCATAATGGCCCGGCTCGACGCGTAATTCGATCCGCCAAAATCACGTTCGCCCCCGCCCGATGTGGCCCGGTGAGCAGCCGCCAACGCAAACGTAAACGGCTGTCGGCTCCCCGCTGCGGGGGCCGTTTGCAGGTGGTATGTATCGGTTCGGTCGCCGTAACTAACGGTATACGAATAGGCTTTCCCAGGCTGTAAGCCACTGACCGTCAGTTCGTGGTGTGTGGCTTCTGTGGCATCCTGCGCGGTTCGGTCGCCTACACGGACACTCGCCCGCACCGGCACCTGCGTCTCGAAGGAGAGCACGCAACCCGTTGGAGTGAGGTTGTTGACAAAGGGTCCTTCGACCACCGTTGGCAGCACCTCATACGGTCCTTTCCCCCGAAACGCAACCCGACTCTCAAACAGAATCCGGCCCTCGGCGTCTATAATCCGGTAGCCGATAATACCCTGACCCGTTTCGGCCAGTTTAAAAAAATCATTGGCCCCTTTAACGGCATTTTTGATGTCGAGCAAGGCTTTTCCATCCTGCATTTTCACGGGGCGCGGCAAAAAGGCAATTGCCGGGTATTCCGCTTTGTCGTTGTAGGGTCCGTAGGCAACCGTCCCAACAAAACCCGCTTTGCCAATATCGAGCCGGATACCCGTTTCGGCTCCGGTCGGATTACCCAGCATCTGCGAACGGGTGTAGGGTTCTTTTCGGGCCAGATCGATCAGGTGCTGCCCGTTTTTGGTAAGAACCAATTGCCCGGCATCGTTGCGGTTGAGGGTTGAGAGAATGGACGGAATGGCCTGCCCCACCGTTCGGCCAGCATAAAGCGCGGCCAGACAAACCCCAAACAGGGTTTTACGCATAGACAACAGCATGATTATGTGGTGTTTAGTTCGCGTTAGGGCCGTATACCGATACGCCGAATGTGCCGGGCAGTATGTCTTTGGTGCCTTCTTTGAAATCGGCTCCGCTCAGGAAAATACGGTGCGTGGTGCCCCGATGCACGATGGTTTTCTGGCCGGGTTTGGTTGCCAGGGTCTGTACAACGCGGTACTGATCGGGCGAATCCTGATGAATGATCGTTACGTTTCCTTCGCCGTTGGAGGTGATTACTAATTTGAGTTCTTTCTCGAAAACGACACCATCAACGCCCCCGCCAATGGGTAGCGTCTGGATAAGTTTCCCCGTCGCAGCGTCAAGCACGACCAGCGTTTTTGTTTTTCGGCAAACCGAAAACAAGCGATTGGTGGCCGGGTCGATAGTCAAACCAGTAGCTACTTCGTTGGGAGCCAGCGAAAAACGATTTTTGATGGTACGCGTTTTTACGTCGATCTCGACCACCTCGTTGGTGTCTTCGTTGTTGTTAAACACACTGCCTTTGTCGTTGGTGCAGGCAAATTCGGGTGCTCCGCCCATCTCGATTTTACCCACTACTTTGTCCGTATTGACGTCGATAACGATGGCGTTGCCGCTGCCGTTGTTAAAGACAAAAATCTGCTTCGAGAATTTGTCGTACAACACCGCATCGGCTTTTTTACCCTCAACCGTCAGCGTTTGCAGGACCTTAAATGTGTTGTAATCGAAGATGGTAATGGTGTTGTCGGTGCCGTTGGTGATATAGCCTTTATTCAGGTCTTTAGCCAGCCCGATGCCATGAACGCCCTTCAGTCCGGTGATTTCGCCAATGGGCTGCTCAGTTTTGAGGTCGATAACATGAATCCGGTCGCCGTGGGAAACGAACAGGCGTTCGCGTTCGCCGTCCATCTTCAGGTAGTCCCATTTGCCATCGCCGGGCAGGGCTATTTTTTTAATGAAGGCATAGGCCGGTGGTTGGGCCGATACAGCCGTCAGGCCAACCGAGAGCAAAGCAATAACGACAAACAGTTGATTTAACAAAGAGCGCATAATAGGGGTAGATTTACAGGTTATACATCCTGAATCCAGTGATATTTACTCGCCGGATTCTGATACAAATCTCTGTATTTTTCCGCTATCTATTACGCACTTTCTAATTGTTAATAAACTGATAATAAAGTCATTACAAGATAAATAAGCATAAGATAAATTTAACAAAACGACGATTCACCCGTTCTCAAACTGATTTGAGAACGGGCTAAAAAAACAGGCAATATCAAGCTGTTTTTAGTTGCTGAAATCTACGTCGGGACGTTCCAGTTTTCGTTGGTTCCGTCGGGTCGCGCCCTCTGCTTTACCCAACGGAAGCTGTAGTGTTAATTTATAAAAACGGACTTCGCGTCGGCTCATCGACGCCTGATAAACGCCCGGCTGTTCATAGATTGTAACGAACCGGCGCGAGTTAAATAGATCGTTCGCCGTAAAAACGACGCTGGCGCGATTCTGCCAGAAGCCTTTCCGCAGCGCGAAGTCAGCCGCTGTAACGGGCAACCGATAACCCTGCAACTGTACACCCCGGCTGTCGCGGGTGCTGCTTAGTTGGGCCGTAATATTGGCCGGGAACCGATACGTCAGGTTTAGCTTTGCGTTGTACACCCACAACTGATTCTGAATGGTGGTCGACTGGATGGCAAAACTACGGGCGTTGAGATTAGCCAGTACACTGAACCGCCGACCTAAATCGACCTTAAACGTTTGGTCAAGCCCATACTGAATATCGGCCTTTACGTTCACGAAGGTGGTTACCAGAATCGACGAATCGGTGGCCGAGGGCTGTACAAACGGCTTGATGGTGTGATCTTCGTAAATATAATAGGCCGTTGCCAGCCACTGGCTGCTGCCCTTTGTGCGGCTGTAGGTCAGTTCGGCCGTATTGACGAATTCGGGGCGCACCGCCGGATTACCAATGGTGATGTTCTGCCGGTCGTTGGCCTGAATGCCCACAAATACATGGCGGAAATTGGGGCGACCCACTTTCCGGCTCAGGCTCAACCCCAATTCCGACGCTTCACTTAATTTTTTGGTGGCCGAAAACGAAGGGAAGAACGACTGAAACCAGTTTTGACCATTTCTTGACGGGTAGTTATAGCCGAATGTGCTATTGTCGAAGCGCGATAGCCCTTTCAAACTCGACTGTTCGAGCCGCAACCCCGCCTGAATGCTGACGCCACTCCGCAACTGCCGGGTATAAAGCGCGTAAATGGCATTGACGGTCTCACGGATATCGGCGTTTTGCGAATACGATTGCAGGAGGTTGTATGTCTGGCTGGCTTCATTCAACTGGCTGAAAAAATACTGCTGGTCGCGGGCATAGGTAAAACTCCGAACGCCGAACTCCCACTTGGCCGAATCGCCAACGGGATGCACATAATCGAGTTGAGCCAGGTACTGATTGCCAATAATTCGCCCGTCGATGCGGTCCCGTTCGGGATAGGTCGGCTGGGTCGTTCCGTCGGCATTGAGCGAGGTAGTAAGCCAGTTGGCAGCATTAGAAACCCGGTTTCGGGTAACGGACGTAACCAAATTCAACTCTTGCCCTTTACGGGAAAAGTTGTGTTTCCAGTCGAACTCGGCTCCCAAATTGGTGAAATCGTTCTGCGGGTCGAGGGTGCGACTTCCGTAGCCCGTGCGGTTCCGGTCGGCATCACGGTAGGTATATTGCTGCGACGACAGGGTGTTGTATGCCCCCGATGCTACGGTGCCCGCTACCGAAATCAAGTCACGTTTACCGGCCGTATAATCGACTGCCACGCGCCCGTTCTGGAACGTATTGTTCAGATTGATAACCGTATTCTGGTCGAAAAAACTCGTGGGCGTTCCAGTCTGCGCGTTTCGGTTGCTGCGGTTGACATAGCCCGTTAGTGGGTTTTTGGTGGCGTTCAGGCTGTAGAGAGCCGTAATATTCCAGCGACCGGCCCGCCAGTCGAGGTTGGCCGTAGCGTCGTAGCGGCTGTTATTTCCGACCCCCACGCTCACCATGCCATTGTAGCCCGGCTGGCGGTTGCGCTTGAGCACCAGATTCACAATACCGCCCGACGTTGACGCATCATACCGGGCCGACGGGTTGGTAATAACTTCTACCGATTCGATCTGGTTAGCCGGTATCTGCGCCAGGGTAAGCTGAGTTGGTTTGCCATTTATATAAATCGTCGTCGCCATGTTCCGCAGGCTGGGATTTCCGCTTTCGTCGAGCGTAATGGATGGCACGTTCCGCAGCAGCGACTCGGCCGTTCCGCCGATGGAGGTCAGATTTTTGGCTACGTTGAACACCCGTTTTTCGGTGCTCATCGTGAGAGACGATTTCTCACCCGTTATTTTTACTTCATTCAAGAGTCGGGCATCGGGCTGGAGTGTAATCGTTCCCAGATCGGCAGCCGCTGTGTTGCCTGTCAGCATAACGGATTGACGGATGGGTAGATAACCAACGAACGAAACTTCGGCCCAAACACGTTGCGCTGGCAGATTACCTACCGAGAAACGCCCTTCGGTATCGGTTTGTGTGCCGCCGAGAAGGGTGCTGTCTTTTCCGTTTTTGTTCCAGACGGTTACGGTCGCAAACGGCATGAGCTGCCGGGTCGTGGCATCCGTAACGCGCCCTGTTAACTGGCCCTGTATGCCAGGCGTTTGCCCCCGAACCGACAGCATGACAAGCAGATAACAGCCAATCGATAGACAGAAACGAACGCTCATAAATAAATACTGACTCCCGCTGCGGGTTATGATTCAGCCAGCAAACTACGCAACCAAATCTGGAGAGAATCTGGAGACGGCAGTTAACGAATTGTTAAGAAACTGGTTGATTTTCTACGTTCAGCCTAAACTACTCCACCAAAACCCGCAGCACCGACTGACGCGACCCGGCAGATACGTTCACTAAATAGCTTCCGGTCGTTATACCCATAAGCGGCCATTCAGCCTGTTTTTTGCCCGTAAAGGCCGGTATCTGCCCAACCATAACCACCCGGCCCGACGCATCGAGCAACTGAACCATCACCGCCGACCGGTCAACCTGCTCTACTTCTACCCTCAGCCGGTCAACAACCGGGTTTGGCATCACCCGAACGGACAGACCCGAACCGGGATCGGCGAGGGCCGTGAGGATAAAATTGATGGCCTCGGAGGGGGGCGATGCACAGCCGTTGGCCGTCACAACGACGTAGTATTGGCCGCTTTCATACGGCACTAACGCTGGACCAGTTGCATTGGCAACAGGTTGGCCGGGCGCACTGCCTACACGAACGTACCATTGAATCCCTGCTGGCTGGTCGGTAACTAAAAGCGTACTGCTCCCGGCCTGCGTAATGGCGGGTTTGGTCGGTAGCGGATACGTTGATTTTAGCGGCACAAAAACGGTTGTGGTCGAGCAGCGATTACTGTCCAGAACGCTAACCGTGTAGGTCCCTTCTGCCAGATTCGTTTGGGTGGCCGTAAAGGTTTTGAGCGTGTCCCGGCGTTCGGTAGCCCAGTAGAAAGTAAATGGTTTTTTGCCGCCCGCTATCTGAACCGTTGCCTCGCCGTTGCTCCCACCAGCGCAGGAAACGTCTTTGACCGTACCCGTCGAAAGGGTTAGGGCATTGGCATCCGTTACGACGGCCGCAAGCGAATCGGTACAGCCTGCTTCATCAACTACCCGCAACCGGTACGTGTTCGGGCGGAGGCCGTTGATCTGACCGGTAGCCTGAGCGGGTTGCCCGATGATCTGATATTGCCGGACTGTTCCGCTGCCACCTGTGCTGACTAAGTTGACGGCTCCCGTGGGACACACGCAACAGGTAGCGGCTGTAACACTCGCCTGCACTTTCAGCGGATCGGCTTTGGTTATCGTGGCCGATGCAAGGCTCGTACAGCCGTTGGCATCTGTCCCGATAACCGTATAATCGCCAACGGCGATGCCGGTGAATACGTTGCTGGCCTGGGGCGTTTTGCCCGTTGAAAGCTGATACTGTACAGCCCCTGTTCCGCCGGTGGGTGTAAGAGTAATGGAGCCGCTGGTTGGCCCAAAGCAGTTGACCGGGCGGGCAACGGCAGTTAGCAGCAAGGGGGCCGGTTGCCCAACCACTGCCGTTTGCTTCCCCTGACAGCCCAGATTATCCTGCACCGTTATTTCGTAGCTGTTGGCGGCCAGTCCCGTAAACTGCGTTCCGGTCTGGAAAGGCCCCGTTCCGATCTGGTATTGGTAGGTACCACCAGCCCCGCCCGTAACGGCAACAGCTACAGTGCCATCGGCCGAACCGGCACAGCGGGCCGGTTTGGTGGTTAGCGCAACCGAAAAAGACGAGGGTGCGCTAATGGTAACGGGCTGAAACAGAACGCAGTTGTTCTTATCGGCAACCCCCAGCCGGTAGGTTGTGTTGCCATTGAGGTTAATAAACGTACCGCTTATCTGGGGTTGTCCACCATCGAGGAGGTAGCGATAGTCGCCCACACCGCCCGACGCTACGGCAACAAGGCCACCGTCTGACCCACCCGAGCATTTTGGGCTTACCACCGTGACGCTCACGGCTAAAGCGGGCGGCTGCTTTACCTCGACATTCGCCTGCGCAATACACCCCAGGCCATCCCTCACACTCACGGTATAGGTGCCTGCCTGCAAATTGCCGAAGGCCGTATTCGTCGTCTGGAACCCCTGCCCGTTAAATTGATACTGAAGCGGACCCGTGCCGCCACGCGCATTGATGGACACCTGACCGTCCCGGCTGCCATTGCATAATGCCGATATAGACGTTGGCGTAAGTACGATGGGCGGGTACACCTGCACAGTAGCCGTGGCGGTGGTTGTGGTGACCGTCGTTACCAGCGCGGTTGTGCTGGCAACGGTCGTGCTGGTGGCAGTTGTGGTTGTTACGGATGTGCTCGTGACGTCACAAAGAGCCGTATAGGTTGTGGTTTGCAGAGGAGCCACGGCAATAGATGTTCCTGCCTGTGTTGTCGACCAGCGAATGGCTCCGGTGGCGGGGCATCCGTTTGCGGTCAGGGTAGTGCTTGCTCCGGCACAGACCGTAGCCGAACTGACCGATACGGTAAGAACAGCCGGGGCCTGAGCGGGTGTTTTGTGCGTTGCCCACGCAGGAGTTGACACGGCAATCAGCATGAATATACGCATCAGGTTTACCCTGTCATCAGGCAAAAAAAGCCGGAAAAGAGTTTGTACTGTTCTACTCATAAGTGAGTGTTTTTGGGCAAAGAGCGTCAAAGATAATCTGTGAAATGACCAAACCGATAATGCCGGTAACATTACCGGGGTTTCTTATTTTTCGGTAGATACCGGGCAACAAAAAGCCGCTCCGGCAGATACCGGGCGGCTCCCATAAGGCCTTTTAAGCAGTTAGTAAAACAGCCCCCAATCGTCCGGGGCATCGTTGTCTTTGTCGAAGCCGTTTACCCATTCCACAAACAGCAGTCTGAACTGTTCGATTTCTTCACGAAGGACGTTGAGGTAGGCCGTTTGGGCCAGTTTTTCGGCTTTACAATAGGAGGTCTGAGCCAGCAGTTCGCGGGCGTGCATCTTGATGATGACGGCGTTTTCCATCCGCAGCGTGTACAAATCGCCCCCCTCGGCACCCACAATTTTGGGTGCCAGCATCATGGCATTGGCCAGCATCTGCTCATGCATCATCAGCACGTCTTCCTCCTTATTGATGGTTTCCACAATAGCCTGGGTCAACTCCATCAACTCATTGGCCTTGCGCAGAATAGGCAGGTTTTTGATTCGCCGGTTTTCGGCCTCCATTTCAGCGCGAGCCTCTTCAGGATCGTAGTCCTCGTCGAAGCCATCCCAATCCATGAAGCTATCGTCGTCGTCTTCGTCGTCAAAGTTCATTGCAAAATGGGCAGAGGGAATAAACACCATCTGGATGCCAAAGTAACACAATCGTTTCCCAAAAACAAACCCCTCTCGCCCAAAAACCTATCCGGCTGCGCAATTGGAATCAACAGAATGTTTCCTGAATCAACCAGCGAATTATACCCAATGAACGGAGGTTTGCCCGATGGATTCAGATGGCCCGCAACTGCATTTTTGGAGAAAATAGAGGGCTAAACTGAACAAAAACGGGGGTAACCTGTATATTTGCTGGGTTTACTGGCCAGAGTGTACACTCCCGCTTTTCCCACTGTATCGAATGACATATTGTTTAGGAATTAAGGTCGCATCGGGCCTGGTTGCCATTGCCGACAGACGATTGACCTCTGGCTCTGAAGTATCATCGAACCGCAAAATTTCGGTTCACGAAGTCGAAAATCACTCGCTGTTTATCATGACATCGGGGTTGCGGTCGGTGCGCGACAAGGCCATTACCTATTTTAAAGAAGTACTTTCTGAGCAGGACCGTTCTTTTAATAAACTATACAAAGCCGTCAATGCATTTGGTGAACAGGTAAAACGAGTGGCACTTGAAGACAAAACATCCATTGTAGCCAGTGGACTGAATTTCAACCTGAACGCCATTGTTGGCGGACAACTGGAAGATGACGAAGAACACAAATTGTTTATGCTCTATCCCGAAGGTAACTGGGTAGAGGTTGACCAGGGGTCGCCGTTTAAAATTATCGGCAATTCAGGGTACGGCAAACCCCTGTTGTTCAGAAACCTGTCGTACGAATCGAGCATGGCGGATGCGCTGAAAATTGGCTTTCTGGCTTTCGATGCCACCCGCGTCAGTGCCAACGATGTGGATTATCCGCTGGACGTGGTCATTTATCCGAAAGACAGTTTTCACATGACCGAATACCGGCTCGAAAAAGAAGACATGGACGAAATATCACACCAGTGGAGTGCCCTGTTGGGCAACTCCGTCCGGAAAGTGCCCACCTACTGGATGGACCCCATTTTCGAGAAAGTACGCTCCACAAATAAATTATGACGGGGCCGCCCGCGCGGTGATGAATGATTCAAAAGTCCGCGTTTGGGTCAATCATCACCGCGCGGGCGTCCCCGTCATAACTCTCTTATGCATCTCCACGTTCGGCACGAATCTGAATACACGTATGATGGTCCGGTTGCCCTGGGGCCGCAAACGCTTTACCTATATCCCCGGATGTATCCGTACCAGCGGCTGTTGCGTTATGAACTGCTCATAGACCCGCAGCCCGCACGAATTGTTCGTAATGTAGATGTAGAAGGCAACATCCAGCAACTGGTTTATTTCAACCGGCCCACCCGGCATTTGCGCGTATCGGTCGAGATGGAATTACAGTCCGACGAATTTAACTCGCTGGATTTTGTGCTGTTCCCCTTCGACACCAAGCGCGTACCGTTTAAATACCCAAAAAAGGTTCAGGACCTGCTTCAGCCGTATATGGAGCGCGTTGGCGTGACGGACCGGGTGGCGAGTTGGGCAAAGGAGTTAGCGGCCGGAGCCAATTGGCAGACCACGCGTTTTCTGACGGCACTAAACCGGGCAATTCGGGAATTTACCTACGAAATTCGGGAGGTGGGTGCTCCGCTGCCGCCCGAGCAAACACTGATTCTGCGCAAAGGCTCGTGCCGCGACTACACAACGCTGTTTATGGCAGCCTGCCGGAGTATGGGGATTGCCGCCCGATTCGTGAGCGGATACTTGTTTGGCAACCCACAGCAGGAACACCAGCTTCATGCGTGGGTGGAGGTTTATCTGCCCGGCGCAGGCTGGCGCGGATTCGACCCCACAGAAGGTTCCGTAGTCGTTAACCGGCATATTTTCCTGACATCGACGGCGAAGCCCGAACTGGCCGCGCCCATCAGCGGCACGTTTCAGGGACACGCCCACTCAACACTCCGGTCAGAATTGATGTTCGCCTGAGAAAGTACTAAGAAGTAAGTTAGTAAGTGGTAGGCGGCTGACGCTTCAGAAATACACTTACTCCTTATCCCTTACTACTTACTACTTACTGACTATCTTTGCGTACTTAATCAAGATTACTTATCAAACCCATCACGTGGCATTAATTAAGTCTATTTCCGGGATTCGAGGGACGATTGGAGGGCGCAGCGGAAACGGACTGACGCCTTTGGACGTGGTGAAATTTACAGCCGCCTTCGGGCAATGGCTGCGGCAACGTAACCCCGACCGGCAAACCGTTGTGATTGGGCGGGATGCGCGGCTGTCGGGGGAGATGGTCTCCCGATTGGTAGCCGCTACCTTGCAGGGCGTCGGCCTGAGCGTCATTGACCTTGGCCTCTCCACAACCCCAACCGTTGAGCTGGCTGTAACCGGCGAAGGCGCATCGGGTGGTATTATCCTGACGGCCAGCCACAACCCCATCCAGTGGAATGCCCTGAAGCTCCTGAATGAAACCGGCGAATTTATTTCTGCCGACGACGGAGCCGAGGTACTGGCCATTGCCGAAGCCGAATCGTTCGATTTTGCCGAAGTACGTAAATTAGGTAAGTATCAGGTCGATACAACCTGGCTCCAAAAACACATTGACCAGATTCTGGCCCTGCCCTTAGTGGATCGCGAGGCCATTGCCGCCCGGAACTTCCGGGTGGTTGTCGATGCAGTCAATTCCACGGGCGGGCTGGCCGTACCCATGCTGCTGGAGGCTCTTGGGGTTGAGCAGATTACCAAACTGCACTGCGAACCCACCGGAAATTTTGCCCATAATCCAGAGCCGCTTCCCGAAAATCTGCGCGATATTATCAAGGAGATGGAGAAAGGCAATGCCGATATTGGCATCGTGGTCGATCCCGATGTGGACCGGCTGGCCCTGATCTGCGAAGATGGCTCGACCTTTGGCGAAGAATATACACTCGTCGCCGTGGCCGATTACGTCCTGAAAAATCAGCCGGAAGGGCAGGCCGGAAATACCGTTTCCAATATGTCGAGCACGGTAGCCCTGCGCGATGTGACCCGAAAATACGGCGGTCAGCATTTCGCGTCGGCTGTGGGCGAGGTGAATGTAGTAGAGATGATGAAAGCCCAGAATGCGGTTATTGGCGGTGAGGGCAACGGCGGCATTATATACCCCGACCTGCACCACGGCCGCGACGCCTTAGTAGGCATTGCCCTATTCCTGACGCATCTGGCCAGGTTCGGCAAGTCAGTTTCGATGCTCCGCCGGATATACCCGAATTATTATATTTCTAAAAACAAGATCGAACTCACGCCCGACATCGACGTGGATGCGGTGCTGGGTCGGATTCAGACGAAATATGCGAAAAACCCGATTAATACCATTGATGGGGTAAAGATCGAGTTCGACAAGGAGTGGGTTCACCTGCGGAAATCAAATACCGAACCCATTATCCGTATTTATTCGGAGTCGGATACGCTGGCTACTGCCGATCACCTCGCCGGAAAAATCATCGACGATATTCGGGAAGTGCTTGCCGAGAACAGATAGAATTATAGCCACAAAAAAGCGAATTGACGAAGTTACCCATGCCGGTGCCTGCGTCTTTCGCATCGTCGGCAACTTCTTCGGTGTACCTACCGCTTGTATCTTGGTAACGATCTGAAACGATACTACCGCCGTTCGTTGCCCATCAGAAACCCCTATGGTGTAGAATAATCTACTCAACCCGTCCAAAAAAACGGTGGGTAAAGTATGTATGAATTAACAACAATTAACTATCAATCAGCAAGTTAATTATTGTTATTCAGACGTGGCATACTTTTTAAGGGGTATGGGTAAACCCAGAACGAAATTCAAATCAGATAAGACTATGAGCTTTTTAAGAGGAGTATTAACAGGTTTAGCCATTGGCTATTTGACAGCACCCCGCAGCGGCAAAGAAACCCGTGAGAAATTGACCAAAAATATCAACGAACTACAGGACCAGTGGGAAGAAGGTGTTTCGCAGGTGAAGGAGGGCGTTTTGCAGGTGAAGTCGCAGGTTGACAAGCTGACCGGTAAAGCCGAAGCAAAAGTTGACCAATATGCCGATCAGGCCGAAAACAAGTTCGACCAGTACAAAAACGAAGCAAAGTCGGCTTACAACCAGAGCTGGAATAAAAGCGATTACAATAACGCGATTGACGACGCAGCCGATGCAGCGCACTCAGGCATATCAAAAGCCGAAGATGGTCTGAAATTCAGCTAAGCAAGTCAGGTTGGTGGCTTGCCTGTTGGGTTTATCAGCCCGATTTGGTGGTACAGTTTTTAGAAGAAAGCGTCATTGTTCTGACCATTGGTCGGAGTAGTGACGCTTTTTTTATTGTAGTACCGACCGTCCCGGTTGGGTAATATTTTGGCGTTTAGAACCCGACCGGGACGGTTGGTACTACAAAACGTCAACGAACTTCATCCCTAATTTTTGACCGCATACCGACAATAATTACCGGTCAATCAATGAGTTAACGTTCGTGTTCGGATTCTTTTTTCTTTTCCGACTAATGCACCGAACTCCCTCGTTAGCCATGCCACTATATCCGTTCTTTACCCTGCCCAGCCGTGCCGGTTCCCTGCGGATGGGGCTGTTTCTATCCCTGCTCGTTCCTGCTTTGCCCGGTTGCATGACTACCCGCGTCGCGACCGAACCCGACTGTGATACACCCACCGGCGTAACATACACCGATACGACGGTGACCGCTTATTTCTGGGGTCTGAAACAACCCGCTGACCTTAAACCACCCTGCGACCCGCGATTCAATCACCTCAACGGCGTAACGGTACGGACAAACTTCGGGCAGTATCTGCTTACGACCGTTACCCTCGGTATTGTTCATAAACAACGGGTACGGTGGTGCTGCGCCCCGTTCGTACCCCGGCGGGATTCTCTCTGATTTGTTTTCCACCTAACTAAGGGTGGGCTTCAGACTGTAGCACAGATGTCATCTTTTTTAGGCACTGAAATGTAAAGATGACATCTGTGCTACAGTCTGAAGCCCACCTCCTAACTACCTTCCTCCTATGGACCTGCCTAATGGACTCCAGTTATTGGCTGTCAGCGAACTGACCAATAAGCATGAAAATTTCACACAGCCACTTACGCCGAATGCATCGTTTAAGCTGAGAATTCCGACCGTACCGGCGGATATACGGGGTGCTTACCGCCGAACAACGGCCAATTTCCAATGGTTAATCCAGCACGCGATTGACAATGGCCTGCGTCTGCGGGCAATCGGAAAAAACTGGTCGTTTGCCAAAGTAGGCGTTACCAACGGGGGCATGATCGACGCCAACGCGCTGACAACGACGTTTAATATTCGCACGGCCTCCGTCGATACGGCCTATATTGCTAAAGGAAAATCGGCTGGTAACCTGATTTTTACGGAATGTGGCCTGACGATTCATCTATTGGAACAGATGCTCGAAGAAAGCGGTAAATCCGTTCGGGCATCGGGGGCCAGTAACGGGCAGACCATCGCCGGAGCCATATCGACGGGTACGCACGGAGCCGCCTTTGATTATGGGGCTGTTCAGGATACAGTTGTCGGCATTCACCTCGTTTGCGGCCCCGACCGGCACGTCTGGCTCGAACGGGCGTCGAACCCGGTTACCAAATCCAGTTTCACCGATGGCCTGGGTATTTCGGAAGTCCTGCGCGACGACGCCCTGTTCAATGCCGTTCTGGTTAGTTTCGGTTCGTTCGGGTTTATTCACGGCGTGCTGCTCGAAGTCGAAGACCTGTTCTGGCTCAAGGCCTACAGCACCAACAATATTCCGTATGGGGAGGGGCTAAAAAAAGCCATGACCACCTGCGATCTTTCGGGCATTGCCGACCAGTTTACTCCGCCCCTTCCGCCCGCATCGGCCAGCGAGAAGCCCTATCATTTTCAGATCATGGCCAATCCACATCAGTTCGACCTGTCGGGAACGGATGCGGAGCAGGGTGCTTTTGTTCGGGTGCTCTATAAACACACGATCAAACCCGGCGACGGTGTTCCTCCGCCCCCCAAACCCGATTTTATTTATGGCGACGATACGCTTGGACTGATGCAGAAAGTGCTGGACGTACTCAAACCACGCCAGTTGATCCCCATGCTGGTCAACAAATTATATCCGGCGGCTCTCGAAGACACAAATGGCTGGGTTGGCACGATGATGGATTTTTTCCCGCCAACCGACCTTCGGGGGAAGGCCGTCAGCGCAGCCATTGGCATGGACTCTGCCGATAGCCCGCGTGTACTGGAAAAAATAATCGAACTGAACAAAGAGTCAGCCTTTCCAGGTGTTCTGGGGCTTCGATGGGTGAAGAAAACACCGGCCACGCTGGGTTTCACGCAGTTTCCCATCACCTGCGTACTCGAACTCGACGGCATTACCTCGAAACTAACGACTAAATTCCTGAATCGAGTCTGGGATGCGCTGGAAGCCGAAGGCATTCGCTACACCATGCACTGGGGCAAAATCAACTCCGGCCTCACCGCCAACCGGGTGCGGGTCATGTACACCCCTGAACAGGTTGATGCCTGGCTGCTGGCCCGCCATCAACTGCTGGATGCGCCAACACGCGCTGTATTTACCAACGAATTTATGGAAACTTGCGGCCTGGATCGTGAATTAGTGCTGGACAATCCAATTGTGTAGATACGTTGTCAGGCATGGTCAGGAGTAGTTAAGAAGTGGTCAGATACAGGTATAAAAAGTCGTGCCACGGTTCTGAACCGTGGCACGACTTTTTATACCAAAACAGCCTAACTCCTTTAGTCAGGACACGTTCAATTCATTGAATAGCGATGGGCAATTCGACATTCTCCCATTTCAGCACGACGCCTTTGCCTGTAACGTCATAAACCAGCCGCTCGGTCAGTTGGGCAGCTTTAACGGGTTTTGCCGTCACGCGGAGGGCATCCTGCGCCTGGTCATATTTGAACGCGCCCCACTGATTGGGCACTTTGTTGAAAATAACCGTCCACTCCTTTTCGCCGGGGATGGTGAAAAATCCGTATTTTCCGGCAGCAAGCGTTTTGCCTTCCACCTTGATGTCTTTATCCGTCTCAAAGGTTGTGGCTTCATCAGCACCCGACCGCCATACTTTTCCATAAGGAGCAATACTTTTGCTGGCATCCCAAACCGACCGGCCTTTCACCGATGGGCTTCCGTAATTGATGGTGATTGTTGCCCCTTTCACCTTTCCGCTGGCGGTGGCGGGCGGGCTGGGCCGGTTCGCTTTGTCGCCCTGCGCAAAGGTTAATACCGTCATGAATAGACCGACCAGTGTCAGTGCAATGGTTCGGGAAGTCTGTGTTTTGTTCATTGTCGTTAAAGAGGTTATGTAAAGCGTTAAAATTAGGCAATTTCCAGACTTATCAATCAATCTCTGACCATCAACCTGATCAAATCTGACGGTTTTTAACCTATTCCCACTCGATTGTGGCCGGTGGCTTCGAGGAAATATCATACACGACGCGGTTTACGCCTTTAACGCGGTTGATGATTTCGTTCGATATATCCGCCAGAAATTCGTAGGGCAGATGCGCCCAGTCGGCAGTCATTCCATCCACGCTCGTTACAGCGCGAAGAGCGACCACCCGCTCATACGTACGCTCGTCGCCCATTACGCCTACCGACTGTACGGGGAGCAACATCGCACCGGCCTGCCATACTTTATCGTACAGACCTTCGCGTTTCAGTCCGTCGATGAACAGCGCGTCAACCTGCTGTAAAATGGCTACTTTTTCGGGTGTTACATCCCCCAGAATACGAATAGCCAACCCCGGACCGGGAAACGGGTGCCGACCCAGAATAGCCTCCGGTAAACCTAAAGTCCGGCCCACATTCCGTACCTCATCTTTGAACAATGTATTGAGCGGTTCCACCACTTTCAACTTCATGAAGTCGGGAAGGCCCCCTACGTTGTGGTGCGATTTGATGGTTGCCGACGGTCCTTTTACCGAAACCGATTCGATCACATCGGGGTAGATTGTGCCCTGCCCCAGCCACGATACGCCCTCAATCAGGTGCGCTTCCTGATCGAACACCTCAATAAACGTTCTGCCAATGGCTTTCCGCTTGGCTTCGGGATCGGTCAGGCCAACGAGGGCGGTGTAGAACTGCTCTTTTGCATCGACCCCTTTTACGTTGAGGCCCAATGTTTTATAGGACTCCAGCACACCCGAAAATTCATCTTTCCGCAGAACGCCGTTATCCACAAAAATACAGTACAGATTTTTCCCGATGGCCTGGTGAATGAGCATAGCTGCTACCGACGAATCGACCCCGCCCGACAGTCCCAGCACCACTTTATCATCACCGATTTTTTCTTTCAGTTGAGCCACCGTCGTTTCGGCGAACGACTCGGCGGTCCAGTCCTGGGCGCAGCCGCAGATGTCGACCACAAAGTTGTGCAGGAGGGTTTTACCCTGTAGCGAATGGGTTACTTCGGGGTGAAACTGAATGCCGTATGTAGGGTCGTTGCCAACTTGAAAAGCCGCCACACGGACCGTATCGGTCGAAGCAATTACTCTGAAATTTTCGGGTACACTTGTAATCGTGTCGGCGTGCGACATCCATACCTGTGAGTGCTGGTCGATACCCTGCATAAGCGGGCTGTTGCCGTCGACGGTCCCTAATTTAGCTCGCCCGTACTCCCGAATAGCCGATGCCTTTACCTCGCCCCCGCCCGCATGGGCCATCAACTGGGCACCGTAGCAAACGCCCAGAACGGGTGTCTTATGCTGGAATGCGGCTGCCTGAACATCGGGCGAATTCACGCCGGGCGCATCCGCATCGCGAACAGACGATGGACTGCCGGAGAGGATTATGCCCTTTATGTCGGGCGTGATGGGTGGGAGGTGATTGTAGGGATGAATTTCGCAGTAAACGTTCAGTTCGCGCACCCGGCGGGCAATGAGTTGGGTGTACTGCGAGCCAAAATCAAGGATCAGAATTTGTTCGGTGGCCATGAATAGGTCTCTAAAATGCAAAGGTAGGGCATTTTTCGTGAAAAATGCCCTACCTTTTGCGTATCACTAAATGCTTAATGGACAACTGTTAACCGGCACCGAATGCCCCCCGTGCGGTATTGCAGAGCGAGAACATAAGTGCCCGCAGGAAGCGCGGCCACCGAAAAGGTAAGAAAGGACGTACCGGCCGATACCTGGCTTTGCCGCTGATAAACGACCGTACCGGCTGCGTTCGTCAGCGAAAGCGTTACAGCGTCGCCAATCCAGTCGAGCGGCAGCCGCACCTGCACCTGATCGGTGGCCGGATTGGGATACACCAGCACGCTTGAATTCGACAGCGAACCGGAATTGGTCAAGGCTAATTCCGGGCCGACTTTAACATTAAGCACTAATTGCAGCGAAGCCGTTACGACGGGTGAATAGGCAAATTCGGACTGACGACTCTGCGAACGCACCCGGTATTCATAAATTTTACCCAATTGCAGTGAATCGGCCCGGTTCGTTTTCCGAAGGTCTTCGTACTGCCGAACGGTACCGGGCACTGTTGCCAGCTCTTTAAACTGACCGCTCGTATCGGCCCGCTCGATAAACCAATAAGCCACACTGTCTGATTTATTCGTATTCCAGGTAAGTTTAATCGCGCTGGTATCAACGGGCGTGGCCCGAAAATCGGCGGCAGCGGGTAGCGGAGGGGCAATAGGAACCTGATAAAACGTGAGTGCCCGCATACCCCGGCGATTCCGAATGACAGGCCCGACATAATATCCAATTTCGTTGTCCTGATACGAAGATGGCAGATACGTAAGGTGTTTGGCCGTGATGCGCTTTGTCAGTTTCAGAATCAGACGATTTCCCTGTTCCGTCACAGATTTGATCAAACCACTTTCGCCTTTTGGGTAATCGGTATAGAGAAAATTGGCTAAACTCTGCGTGTACCGACCGTTGGTTTTTGGATTTGTAATCGTTGTATCAGCAGGCCAGCGCATAACCTGCCCCGGCTCAAATTCAAGCGTTATTTCGTCCTGTTCGGGTGTACTGTAATAGAGTCGCTGGAGGTTGGGCGACTGGATATTTACCGTATCGACGGCCCCGTAAAAATCGCGGGCGACAAGCCGGTATAATTCCTGCCCGAATTGCTGGTAGGCTATGTTGTCGTAATGTACACCCTGGTAACCAGGCAAACCAACGGTAGCAATCGGCTCATTATCAGCAAATACTTGTTTCGACCGGCGTTGATAGTCGCGCAGGGCACCCGCTGTTGGTACGTTGTCTGTCAGGATGTTAATCTGCGAATGATACACTTTTTTCAGCCCCGGATAGTCTTTTTTCCAATAGCTGTAGAGTTGGGGGAAAACGCGGATATACACGCCAGGGTCGTTGGCCGCTTCGGCTTCTCCCTGACGCCAGATCATGGCTTTCGCCTGCCGGGCAACGCCCGCTTTGCTCGCCCGGAAAAATAACTGACCATACAAGGTGTTCAAATTATCGGGCTGGCTGCTGTCCCGGCTGGCATGGCTGGTAATGGTTGATCCGCCAACGGCTCCATTGATTACGGCTGTCGGAATGCTGTCGTTTTCCTGAATCAACCGTTGCAGTTCAACACCCCAAAAACTGTTCAGCCCTTCATCGGTATTGGTCAGATGCCAAAGGGTATCGACCAGATTACGAGCGACCTCGTTTTTGTTGGTGCTAAATGAATTTTTACCGAACGTACGGCAAAACGCACTCCGAAACGGTTTGTCACTGCCCCCGCCAATAGCGTTCGACTGACCCATTATCAGGTACACATCGCCACAAACAATGCTGTCGCGAAAGGCTACCTGAACAGAATCGGGCGAGGGTTTTCCGGCAGCCGTGCGGTGGGAAAACAACAGAAAACTATATTGGCTTAACTCAGCGTTGATAATGGGTTTAAAGGCAAACTGGCCGCTCAGCGAGTCTGTGTTTACACGGGCGTACCGATATCGCTGTTGATTTCGAAGAACAACCAACGAAACCGATTTTATGTCGTTAGCGGACGCACGGCCAGCAATGGGCACGACGGACTGATTGGTTGTATCGCGCGGATATAGCTGGAGTTTGGCGGGCCATTGGGTAAGGGAAACGGGCGTTTGCCCCCATCCGGTTATTGAACCAGTTAAAAAGAAAAATAGAAGTGCGAATGACAGTCTCACAGAGTTACGGTATAAAATAATCTCAAATATAGTGATTGTCACCTACAGTACTTGAATGTCGCTACAAGTCGTTCATTACAAACCAGTGACTTTTATTTTTCTTAGAGCCGTGCCACGGTTCCTAAGTGCGTTCAACATAACCACGGTCCGCCGTTGCGGGGGCATGGCTCGAAGCGAAAGTCCTATGGGTACAACACGTATTTCTTTCTAATTTGTTTATAAGTATTCAGTTGCGGTTCCCAGCTCCTGCGAATTTTATCTTCCGGGACACCCGCCAGTAATTGCAGCCGAAGCTGATCGGTGCCTGCCAGCCGGTCGATGTAATTCGTAGCCAGAAAAAACTTGCTCTTGTCCGTCGCCCGCTTAAAGAAATCAAAGAAATAAGTCAGCATCAATCCTTGTTTCTGAACGGTAATACCGGATAGGTCAAGCCCGTAACAAAGCTGCCCTTCGAGGGGCGGGTTGATGGCACCGGGTTTATCGACCGGCGTGAAGGTGTAGGGACCATATTTGGTGTAGGGCGACCCGATGACTTGAAATTGCTTATCCGTTCCGCGACCCAGACTGACCACGGTTCCTTCAAAAAAACAAATGGACGGATACAGCAGAACAGCCTGTTGATTAGGAAGGTTTGGCGAGGGCGGAACCGGCAGTGTGTACGGTGTCTGATGCGTATAATTTTTGAGGGGTACAATCGTCAGCGGGCACGTTTTATGACCCTCCAGCCAGCCTTCGCCGTTCATCATCCGCGCCAGTTCACCGATGGTCAGCCCGTACACGACCGGAATTGGGTTCATGCCAACAAACGACTTGAACTTCATATCGAGCACGGGACCGTCGATGTAATGCCCATTCGGGTTCGGGCGGTCGAGTATAATCATGGGCTTACCCGATTCGGCGCAGGCTTCCATCACGTACTGCATGGTGCTGATGTACGTGTAAAACCGAGCACCAACATCCTGAATATCAAACACAACAATGTCTAACGAATCCATCTGCTGCGGAGTCGGCTTGCGATTTTTGCCGTAGAGGGACGTAATCATAATTCCCGTTCGGGTATCGCGGTTGCTGCTGATTTCCTCGCCGTCGGTAGCCTGACCCCGAAAACCGTGTTCGGGCGCGAAAATGGTTTTTATGGTTACACCCCGCGCAATCAGGCTATCGACTACGTGCGAACGGCCCACGCGTGAGGTGTGATTAACAACAAGCCCTACCCGTTTCCCCTGTAGAGCAGGCAGGTATAAACCCATTTGCTCGGCACCGGTTTGAACGGCGGAAACCGTTTTTGTCCGGTTCATTTGTGCCGAACAGGCCATAGCCGACAGACTAAAGCTGATAAAAAGGAGTTTTGTTAATAAAGTCATATTCTTTGCAGGAAATAGCGTCCTGCAAAACTCTTACTTTTACGGACCAGAACAAAACAGTGGTGAGTAGTAAGTAGGTAAGGAGTACGTGTTGCCTACTACTTACCCACTTATCACCTACTACTTATTCCTTACTAACTTACTACTCACTTCTTTTGAACGTTCCTGTTTTTCTGGCCCGAAAGGTCCGTCACGCGCCCGAAGGCAGTTTTTCAGCCACCGTTACGCGGGTTGGCATCGCGAGCATTGCCCTCGGCCTGGCTATTCTGATTGTAGCCTTCGCTGTTCTCTTCGGCTATAAGCGCACCATCGAGCAGAAGATCTTTTTGTTTGGTGCTCACCTTCAAGTAGGTAAGTTTACCAACAACGCGTCCTACGAAGAAACGGCGTTGTCGCTCAACACACCCCTCTACCGCGATAGCACCCGCATTCCGGGCGTGCGCCACATTCAGGCCGTTGCGCTGAAAGCCGGTATTTTAAAAACGCCCGAAGAGCTAACGGGGGTTATTTTGAAAGGCGTTGGCCGGGATTATGACTGGAATCTGTTTCGGGGTTCGCTGGTGGCGGGCACGGTGCCCGTGGTTGGGGCCGATACGGGTTCCGGCTCTACGCAACTGTTACTGAGTCAGTTAATGGCTAATCAGTTGAAAGTGAAAGTGGGCGAAACCGTGCCGCTGTATTTTCTGGGGAACGCACCCCGCGCCCGAAAAATGACGGTGGTCGGTATTTATGAAACCGGGCTGGAAGAAGTCGATAAGACCATCGCGCTGGGCGACATCCGGCTCGTTCAGCGGCTCAACAAATGGGGGCCGGATTCGGTGGGGAGCTACGAAATTTTCGTGAATGACTTCGACCAATTAAAAGCCGCATCCGATAACATTTTTGACGTCATGACGCCCGATATGCGGCTCACCCGCGTCACGGACCAATACCGGCCCCTCTTCGACTGGATGCTCCTGCTGGACCGCAACATGATTATTCTGCTGGCCCTTATCACATTCGTGGCTTCGTTCAACATGGTCTCGGTGCTGCTGGTACTGATGATGGAACGCACACCCATGATCGGTCTGCTGAAAGCCATCGGCGGGCCGAACGCACTTATCCGGCGAATTTTCCTGTTCGTAGGCTTGAACATGGTTGGCTGGGGACTGCTCATTGGCAACGTGGTGGGACTGGGGGTTTGCTATCTACAGTATCGTTTCAAACTGATTCCGCTCGACCCTAAAAATTACTTCATCAGCTACGTGCCCATTGCCTGGGACTGGCCAACGATTCTGGCCCTGAACGCAGCTACGCTGGTCCTGATTGCGGTAGTGCTCTGGCTGCCTACCACCATCATCAACCGGATTCAGCCCGTAAAAGCCCTGGCGTTTAAGAAGTAGCGGGATTTAGGAGATTCAATTGCACTATAAACCAAAGACGCCACCATGCTAATGCTGAAACGAAGCATGCCATTAGCGCACCCCGGTGAGATTTTGATACCATGAATGCAGGTAATACAGACTATTTGTAGCAGTACCATGCGGTCACTTTAAAGCCTGTTTAAACTTTTCTTTTTGGATAAAAAACTGGTCTGATTTTGTCATTCCGACCGTAGAGAGGAATCTCAAGCTTGACTATTACGGAGTTTTAAATTCCTCCCTACAGTCGGAATGACAAAATCAGACCAGTAGTTTACGGGACAAAACAAAGTTTAAACTGCTACTTTATTAAAAATTGATTAATCAATAAAATTATTCAAAGCAGTTAGTACTTTAGCCTTCATCAATTCCATATAAACCATAACCAATTATGAAGGCTTTTCGAGTACTACCGTTTATACTCGCTCTAATGAGCTTACTCAACGCTTGTAAAAAAGGGGAAGATGTGCAACCGCCAGTTCAGTTGATAACCAACAGTGACATGGAACAACAACCTTCGCTTATACGTAGTGAAAAAGACTGGCTTTTTGGCTACTATTATAATTTAGTCAGTAATCCCAATGGATATAAAGCTGCCTACACTTCAGAAACAGCTTCTTCAGGAGCGCACTCGTTAAAAGTTAGCTGTGAAGGCATTAAAAACGATACCACATTCTGTTTTTTCGAACAAGATGTAGTACCAACTACCATAGCAGTGGGTTCAAAGCTGACCCTGAAAGCCAAGGTTAAAACAGTGGATCTAAAAGGTCAAGGTGTCGCCTTGGCGATGATTGGCTATAAGCAAGTTGGCACTAAAAATACGATTGTCTTTTTTCCATCCACTGAGAAAACACCGATTACAGGAACCAGTGAATTCAAAGAATACACTGTCACCTTAGATAATTATCCAGGCAATATTGATGTAATCGCCGTTCATTTATTTTACCTTCCCAAAACAACGGGAACTGCTTTCGTAGATGATATCACACTAAGTGTGAATTGATAAGCCTTTAACAAACCTAATAAACCCTGTCAGGAAACAGTATAGTGCTTCCTGACAGGGTTTATTAGGTTTGTTCCAACCACAATTGATAGGTATATTCGACTTCTTAAATCTTACAAAATCATCTGTTATGCCTGCCCGTGTCCAGCATACAAACGTAGTGTCATTCTCTTTTTGTACGGTAAGCGGCTTGGCACAGATTCTTTGCTGTCAAAACACAATTAAAGCGACCAACAAAATCTGTCAATTGCTTTCTGTTGAATCCTAAAATCAGCTAAATCCCGGTTCTATTTCCGGTAATTGAATTTCAAAATATAGCCCTTTTTCTTATCGCCTTCGCTGGAAATATACATATCGCCGTTGGGGGCGAAACAGATGCCTTCGGGTTGCGTAAACTCCTTCGGGTCGAGGGGTTCGGAGTAGATGATTTTGGCTTGCCGGTTGGTAATGAGCAGGCGTTTCCCGGCTGAGGTGAGCATGTACCACTCCCCTGTTAGCGGATGCACGGCGATGCCCGACGGTTTGTACGATTTCGGGTCGATACCCGCTGCCGTAAGCTGCTCATCATTCAGACTCATGTCCCGGAAAACGGCTTTGTTCAGCAGATCATAGGAGTAAACGGCTTTGTCGCTTGAGCCTTTTCCATTTTTAACGGCAATCAGCAACCGTTTGGTTTTGGGGTCGTAGCCAAGCCCTTCCACTTCCGTTTTATTTGGCAAATCGGTTTTCGTCTTTCCAATTTGCGTGGATTCGGGTTCAAAGCGGGAGAGGGTGCCGTTACTTTCGAGTACGTACACCTGCCCGTTTACGTACTCGATACCCTCGAAATCGCCGTAGCCGCCAAAGCCAAAATCCTTGACGACCTTGCCTTTCTTCGTGTCGAACACATAGACAACCGCTTCCTCGTCCTGAACGCAAAGGAGCTGATCGTCTTTATAATACGTTAGGCCGGAGATCTCCTTTAATTCTTTGGGCAGCATATACGTTTCATCCGGCTTCGTTAACTGGTACGGCAGTTTAAAATCGGGGGTAAGGGTTCCGGCTTCGGGTTTGTCGGTTTTCTTCGATGCGGGGCCGCAACCCGCTACAAGCAGCGTAAGGCAAAAGAAAAAGCGATTCATAAACAACAGGACTTTCGCTTAGAGCCGTGCCACGGTTCCTAAGTGCGTAAATAATAACCGTGGCACGGCTCTAAGCGAAAGTCCTAAACGAACAGGTTTTGGCGTAAATGTAGGCGTAGCCACCCAATAGTTTTCATTTTCATACAGCTAAATCGACCCTATCCGCACTTAGCCCGCTGAAAGTCAGACTCATCCCGAAAAAACGGGCATTCAGTATTATTTAGTTTTAGCCACCGGGTTTAGCCAGCACCTTTGTCCCAGTCAAACGAAACATAAACAACATAAGCCATGAAAAATGTATTCATTCTAATGCTGGGTCTGGTAGCCGGAACCGCATCGTTCGCTCAAACAACCGAGTCGAAAACGCCCATCACCTCTGTTTCCATTACCAGCGACCAGAAACTCAAACTGATCATTGGCCGCGAAAACAGCACCGCCCTCGTTACGCTCCGCGACCCACAGGGTCATGTGCTGTACAGTTCAAACGTCAATCTTCGCAACGGACTTTTGCAGAAATTCGACATTAACCAACTCGACAAAGGATTATATCAGTTAGCCGTTACCGTTGGGAATGACGTGATTACGAAAGCCTTTTTGATCGACGACCAGCCCGCCCAGAAAGTAATCGCGTTTCGTTCGTGAACCGATTGGCGTCATTCGGATTCCTGAAACCGGCACTCCGCCGGTTTCTTTTTTGTGATCTGGCCGGAATCAGTAGTTTTGTCGGTAAACCAAACTCAGCATGTCCTACCGCCTGACGAATCGGCAAAAGTGGCAACTCGCCCTGAGCGTGTTCGTTATTTACTGGCCTATCCGGCTGTATGTCAACACCGCCAACCTAAGTTGGCTATTGGTAACGCGCAACATACCGTTCTGGATACTGGAAATTATCCTGAGTGTGCTGTTTTTCTACGCCTGGATTACGGTTACGGAATGGCTTCAGCAACGGCTGTTCAAACAGTTTGGCGAGGGTTTCCTGATTGAATTCAAGATACCGGCCCAACTGGCTACGTTAGCCATTGCCAGCGCGCTGGCCTTATGCTTTAATTTTGCTTTTTTCATGATCTGGCATGGGTTAGACGACACGCTGGAGCAACGGTTTGGCATTTACCGCGAACAGGATGCCCGCCCGCCCCGGCCCGCCATGCCCCCGCCTATCTCGGAAGAACGGCGCAAACGGGGCGATCAACGCAAGCGGGTAAACAACGGCCTGACCGTAATGGCGATGTTATCGGCTTTTTATCTGGCCGCCAACCGCCGGGCCTACCGACAGTTGGAGGTAGTGCAGGTACGCGCCGAGCGACTCGAAAAAGAGAATGTACAGGCCCAGTTTGCCGCGCTGAAAAGTCAGGTGAACCCGCATTTTCTGTTCAATAGCCTGAGTATTCTATCATCGCTGGTTCACGCGGATGCTGAACTATCCGAGAAATTTATCGACCAGTTGTCGCGGGCGTACCGCTACATTCTGGAGCAAAAAGATAACGAACAGGTACTGCTTAAAACCGAACTGGAGTTTATTCAGGCGTATCGGTTTTTACTGAATATCCGCTTCGAGAACAAATTCGATGTGGTTATCAACGTGCCCGACGCCGACAAGACCCGGTATAGTATCGCTCCCTTGACGCTGCAACTACTGGTCGAAAATGCGGTGAAGCATAACCGAATGTCGGCGAAAGAGCCGCTGAAGGTGCATATCCAGCTTGAGGGCGATTGCCTGGTCGTTAAAAACAACCTGCAACCCCGCCCACAATCCGAAAACTCAACGGGCGTAGGCCTGCAAAACATCATAACCCGCTACGCGCTGCTCACAAGCAAGCCCGTTTGGGTCGGCGAAAGCGACGGCAGCTTTGTCGTGAAGATACCTCTACTTAATGATTGAATGATCGAGTGATTGACTGATTGAATAGTTGCCGCAAGAACCTATTCAATCAGTCAATCACTCGATCATTCAATCACTTACCTTATGAACGTAGTCATTATTGAAGATGAGAACCTGACGGCCAAACGGCTCGAAAGTCTGCTCCACAAATACGACCCGGCCATCACGGTGCTGGCCCGGATTCCGTCCGTTGCCGAAGCCGTAGCGTGGTTCAGCGAAGCAGCCCGACCGGTCGATCTGGTGTTTATGGACATCCACCTCGAAGATGATCTGGGCTTCCGTATTTTCGAGCAAACCGACCTGACCACCCCCGTTATTTTCACAACGGCCTATGACGAATACATGATTCAGGCGTTCAAAGTCAACAGCATCGACTACCTGCTCAAACCCATCAATTACGATGAATTGGTGGCGGCCATCGAGAAGTTCAAATCGCTCAAAAAACAGTTTGGACAGCCCGCTTCGACCTCCCACGACATTGAAACGCTGCTCAACCTGATTGGCAAATCGACGCATACCGACTACAAAGAGCGGTTTATGATTACGGTCGGCCAAAAAATACGGAGCATCGAAACGGCCGACATTGCTTATTTCTACTTAGAAGAGAAAATCGTTTTTCTGGTCACCAAAGATGGCCTTTCCCTGCCCGTCGATTACAGTCTGGACAAGTTAACGCAGGTGCTCAACCCACGCCAGTTTTTCCGAATCAGCCGCCAGTTTCTGGTATCGCTGGCGGCTATCCAAACCATCCATACGTTCTCGGCGGGCAAACTCAAGCTTGATCTAACCCCCAAATCACGGCACGAAGTCTTCGTTAGTGGCGACCGCATGACTGAGTTCAAAGAGTGGCTGGGTAAGTAGCAAGCCCCTGCCTAAATATGGCTACCTTTGGCCTTTTAGTCAACAGATTAAGCCCAAATGAGTCAGATAAAAGCGTTTCTTTTCGACCTCGACGGTGTTATCGTCGACACCGCTATATACCATTACCAAGCCTGGCGACGGCTTGCCAATGAACTCGGCTTCGACCTTTCGGAAGAATTTAACGAGACCCTAAAAGGCGTCAGCCGCATGGAATCATTAGACCTAATTCTGGCGCATGGTGGCCTGACGCTGCCCGATGAAAAGAAAACGGAACT
Organism: uncultured Spirosoma sp.; assembly: GCA_964244845.1. Classification (GTDB taxonomy): domain Bacteria; phylum Bacteroidota; class Bacteroidia; order Cytophagales; family Spirosomataceae; genus Spirosoma. Next base: position 50,173 of record CAXTKE010000003.1, on the reverse strand, counting down.
GGCCGCTCAGAAAAATGGCTGGTATCTTGACCTTGTCAGCCGCATGACTTCCGACGATATTCTGCCGGGGGTGCCCACTTTTTTCTCGCAGGTACGCAAGGCCGGGCTGCAAACCGCACTCGGTTCGGTCAGTAAAAACGCACCGATGATTCTGGAGCGTATCGGCATGAGTAACGCTTTTGACGCCATCATCGACGGCACTAAAATCAGCAAAGGAAAACCCGACCCGGAAGTATTTACCAAAGGAGCCATTGAACTGGAAGTCAGCCCGGACGAGTGCGTTGTGTTTGAGGATGCGGTGGCAGGCGTTGAAGCGGGTAAACGGGCCACTATGTTCGTGGTGGGTCTTGGCTCGCCGGACCTGCTCGCCCGCGCCGATTTAGTGGCTCCCTCGCTCGAAAACCTGACCGTCGAACAGGTGCTGGAAAAGGCGTCGAAAATTTAGTCAGGAAATGGTCAAAGGTGGTCAGGCGGTTTACACCGGAATTATTGAGTTACATTAAATAACTGCCGGTATTATTCATTCTCGCCGGGTTAAAACCCGGCGCAATTCATCCGCTCTGTGTTTTGCGCCGGGTTTTAACCCGGCGAGAATGAATAATACCAGCGATTAATTGCTTCAAATCATTTATCCAGGTGCAAAGTCATTCCTTGACCATTTCTGACCACTCTTGACAATTCCTTCACTTAAAACGCCAGCCAGCCCGATAGTTTAATAGCAAACGGCGTTACGGCGATACCCGTACGGCTGATGGTGTCGCGGTAGGTAAGCCGGTGAATCGCGTCTACACGCAATACCTTGAAAATGTTGTCGATGCCGTAACCAACTTCGATGTAGGGCGTTTGGGTCAGGGAACTGAATCCATCAACCGCCTGACCGGCTTCAGTCTGAGCCGGAATCAAGCCGAGGTTTGCACTTGAAACACTGCCCGCCAGCAGTTTAGCCGTAATTAATTCGCGCCATTTCAGCCGACGCAACAAGGGCAATCGATTGAATAACAGACCGTTGAAATTATGTTCCATCTGCACCGTTGCCCAGCGATCACAAACGAACTCAAAATAATTCATCAGGTTATAGCCATTGCCGACGTAAAACGACGACTCGTTTCCCAGCGGCATGTATAGCAACGGGTAAGGAACTGTTGATGGAATAATTCCCGCCCCAACGCTGTAATATGTTCTGCCCAGAATACCCAGCCGAATCGAGTGCTTCATGGTCAGGGCAATGCGCTGGTACGTGAAATCGCTGCCGAGCACATTCCGCAGGCCCAGGCTGTAACGCAGGGTGAAAATCGGTTTGCGTACAGCTCCCGCACTCACCCGCACGTTGTTGTTCTGCAACATAACCTCATCGGGAGCAAAGCGGGTCTCCGAAATCAGTTCCGTTAGCTGATACCGGCTCCGAATGGTCTGGTCATGATCGCTGGTTTGCGCCTGGTAGGCAAACGAAAAGAGCGGCTCGAAACTACGATTACGCAGGGCCAGCGTTTGGGTGAATCCCCGGCCCAGTTCGCGCCGGAAGTAAAGTAGTTTTTCTTCCTGAAAATAAGGTCGGCGGATGGTGCCGAAGCGCGAGTACGCGGCAAACAGCGAGTTATTCCCGATGTTATCCGCCGACACGCCTACCCGCTCCAGATCGTACGTTTGCCGAACGCCAACGACCGTCCACGGTTTGCAGTTCAGGATGTATTCGATATTGGCACTGTACTTAAACCGTTGATCCTGTGTGCCGTAGGCAGCATATCCACTCAAAAGCCACTTTTTGCTGAACCCTGTATTTGTGCGCAAGCCAAGCCGAAAGCGATAGCCTTCAACGCTATTGGACGCGTAGGAATACAGCAAAGGCCCCAGTTCAATGTTCCATTTGCCAAGCGGTTTGTAGCCGATAACGCCCAGTTTAATCAACTCGCCAGCCACTTTGATGATGGGTACGTTGCGCACCGAATCGACAACGCGCATGGCCCGCCACTCATTGGCCGACAGAGAGTTAGGGCGCACACGCTGCCAAAAAGTAGTGTCGGCATCCCGATAGTTATCGGCAAGTTCGATGGATGAATCGTAAAAACCAATGTCTTTAGGCTGGTTTTCGGTGATGTTGCTGGCGGAGGTCAGAAAACGAATCAGAACACCGGGTGCGCGTGGCGTTGGCTCGTCGGTGTCGATGGTCACCTGCGTCTGGGTCGGAAACCGAACACCGGAGGCCGTTGTTTCCCAGCCCTGTTCGATATGCAGTTCATCGACAAAGTTAATGTTGGCCCGTTTGTCAACACGGGCGTCAATTTGCGCCAGAGCCATCTGGAGCGTATCGACCCAAACGGTTCCCGCAAAAGCCAAATCGCTGGCCCGTTTGGGCGTAAACTCAATTTCGTAACAGATGGCATTGTTCAGGACAATCGTGTCTTTCAAACGAAACCGATAGACCGTTTCCCATTGGCTGCTTATTGGCGATGGGATGTCTTTCTGAAGAATGCTAAGCGACGGGCGGTAGAAATTGTACTGCTGAAACGAGGCTCCCGTCAATTGGGCAATTAATCCGCCATCGCTGACGCCTACGCCCGTTACGTGCGACTTCTGAACATACTCTTTTGTCTTTTGGGGGTCGGTACGGGCATAGAATGTAGACGCTGTTTCGGAGATGAATACCGGTACGGCGGGTTTGCCATTTTCATCGGTAATAGCCGGGAGTTTACCTAAGAACCGACTTATTGGCCCCGGACGCCTGTTTTTCTTCCGCTTCTGAGCAAAGTTGTTAATGTATCCTTCAATCTTGGTATAACTCTCATACTGGTAAGCCGATAGCCGTGCGGGGTTGTACTGGTCGCGCCGACGGACTGCTTCGCGCATGATTCGGTAGGCCGGGTCGCCCCCTTTGGTGTACACCTTTACTTCCTGAAGTCGGGTAGCTGCCGCCGTCAGCGAGGCATTGATGGTTTGGGCAGGCAGAGCCAGAATCGGATAGGAACTTGTTTTATACCCTAAGCTGAGCACCAGCAATGAATCGGATAACTGTGTCAGGCGGAGCGTGTACCGACCATTCGCGTCCGAAGTGGTTCCCGACGTTTTACCTTTCACGGCAATACTCGCAAAGGGAATGCCCTCACCCGTAGCCGCGTCCGTTACCTGCCCCGACACGATATACGCGGTCTGGGCCGTTGCCGACAACGACAAGACACTTAGTATCAGGCTACAGGCAAGCGTTATCCGTACAAATTGCTTCATTCAATCGTCAGCCGAACAGGTGTTGTTATAGGTAACTCGCAAATAGTCAATTGAGTTTACTACCTACTGAGAAATGCAAAAAAGATACACGAATCAATTGGTTTACAGAACTATATGCCCGCCAATTTTGATCTGCCTCTGTAGCCCGTACGTCTGTCCGGCTACTTTCGTTGCATGGTCGTTATCACCCGTCTCCGGTCAAAAAACAAGCCCGTTACCTGCGTAACGAGCCTGTTTGTGGGTGTTTTCAAAACATAAACCAGTATATGTTTATAGCTTACTGAACCGATGGATAAGCCCGCTGAGCCGCTACAATACGCCATTTCTTATCCTGTTCCTTAAGCAGATGCGTATACACCGAGGGGCTGGTCGAGGCTGTTGTGGTGGAGGTGCCATAGACCATAATCAGGTGATCGTCGAGGGCTACAGCGCGGTCAACCTTGTTTTTAACTTCTTCGCTTGCCAACCGACGGAGAAGGTTTTGCTGGACATCGGTACCGCTGAGAATCGTTCCGGCTTCGGTCAGCACCGCCGTTTTTACAGACATCACAGACGACAAAGCGGCCGTATCGCCCTTCGTGTACGCCGTGGCAAAAGCTGTTTCGACCGAGCGGGCAATGGAGTCAACAGCGGTTTGCGCCATTGGGCCACCACGGGGTCTGTCGCCCCGCATCAGGTCTTTGCCAGCATTGGCTAACTTGCTGAAAACGGGCAGGTCGAAGCCAATACCGGCGGCAAAAACAGCAACGATGACCGCCGGAATAACGAACTCTTTCTGAATGCCGCCCGTCCGGCGATTTCGGGTGTAGCTTGTAATAGACGACCAGTTATTGACGATGTGAAACACGGCAGCAACGAAGAATAGAATGCCAAACCAGGCGTGGGTGTGGTCAACAAGGTGCGAACCCTGCCCGAAATAAATTAAGAGACCCGTAATGGCCAGAACAAAAAAAACAGCCGCAACGGAAAGGCTAACTAAGTTTTTTGATTTCATAAGAGCGAATAATGAATGATTGGACAAAGGTAAAGGGAATGGACAAATAAGAAATTCCTCCCGCAGAACGGGAGGAATTAATGGCTAATCTAATCCTATTGAAAGTATCTATCAGACTGGTGCTTATTTAGGCCGGGTTGCGCCACCACGGGTGCCACCGCTTGCCGGAGCCGACTGGGTTGGCGTCTGCGTTTGCTGACCACCGTTATCGCCACCACCGTCGCCCCCTTTCACGTCGTCATTGTCAATGGACTTCCGGCGTTTCTGCGGAGCATCGAAACTCATTTTACCCAGTTTGTAAGTAAACGTCAGCCGAACACCCGCGTTGTAGAAGCTCGTTTGCGATTTCTGCGTCAGGATGGGCGACGACAGTTCAGACCGTTGCGTAAACGGATGGTTGAAGATGTTCTCAGCGGCCAGTCCCAAACTTGATTTCTTGTTATTAAACTCCTTCCGCATACCGAGACTATAGAAATACATAGTACTCTGATACCCTTGCAGTTGCACCTGATTTCCGCGTGCTCCACCGAAAAGCTGGAAGCCCCAGCCGTTGCTTAGTGACAAACTGCTTTGTACCCGTCCGCCAACAACCCAGCCGGAATTAGACGCCGAATAAATTGGGTTAACGTTATTGTTGGTCAGCGTAACGTGGTAGAGGTCAATGCCACCGCCGAGTTGCAGTTTACCAAAGAGAGTGCCATTTCCGAACAGGTTCAGCCCAACGGCGTCCTGGTGTCCAACGTTCTGGTACGTTGTGCGAATTACCTGCTGCAAAACCGGGTTGACCACATCGCCAAACGATTGCTGCGACACATCCCGAACGGCGGTGATTTCATTGTTCGTCCGGCGGGCAAACAGCGACCCGTTCAGGTACAGCCCTTTAATGTTCGCACTCGTGCTGAACTCGATATTATCGGTCAATTCAGGTGCCAGATATGGGTTACCGATGGTGATGTTGGTTGGGTTAGCCGCGTTGATGTTCGGGTTAAGAAACTGAATACCAGGCCGCTGAATCCGGCGGTTATAGGCCAGTTTGATAATCTTCCCGCCCTTCAGGCTTTTAGAGATATTGATGCTCGGCACCAAGTTGCCATAATCTGGAATAGACGATGCGGCCCCCGCCGATTCATTGCTGAATTTAGCGTTGATGAACGTGTATTCGTACCGCGCACCGGCCTTAATCGTGAATTTGCTTTTGGTTGTCAGCGTATAGGACAGGTAAGTAGCAGCAATGTTCTGGTCATAGTTTAGGGTGTTGCCCAACCGGCTGTTGTCAACCTGAAAATCACCCGTGTCGCCGGTAGCGAAAAAGTACTGATACTCGCTGTTTACCTGCCGGAAAATGCCTTTCCCACCAAATTCAAGGATTTGATTGGTTTTAATTGGTGTCTGGTAATCAACCTGTAGCGTCGATTCCTGGTTGTAACTGAGGTTATCGTTCTTCTGGCGCGACGTAATCGTCTGGAAGTCAGTACCGCCCAGGATGTCGGCCACAAAATTATTGGTCCGGTTGTTTCGGCTATACAAAGCCAGAACGCTGAATTCCTGCTGCGGCTTGTACGTTTTGGTATACGTCACGTTGGCATCGACCGTTCCCGACAAATCTTTGGTTTGCACATTCCGATCATTCACCACCGGGAAATAATTGTTGGGCGATGTGGTCGTTGTCAGCAAATTTGTCTGGTTGTTGGTACCGTTGCGTGCGCCGTAGCGAACACTGGCCGTCAGCGATGTCCGCTTGTCAATGTCATAATCCCAACCCAACTGGTAGTTACCCATCAACCCCTTTCTCATGGTGCTGGCGGTTTGAACGGTGCGGGTGCTGGGTGAGTACGTGTTGGTTGCCAGATCGTAGGTGCGGGTGGTCTGGTCGTTGGCAAAAGCACCCTGTACGTTGTATTCGGCCCGACCGAAGCCACCGAGTGAGAAACCCATTTTTCCGGTGCGGTAGTTGCCGTTCAGGCCGAGGTTGCTGCCCCGGTTACCAACGCCACCGTTCACATCGAGCGTAGCACCCTGCAAGGTTGTTTTCTTGGTCACGATGTTGATAATACCCGCCGACCCTTCGGCATCATATTTGGCTGATGGCGAAGTGATTACCTCAACGGTTTTAATCATATCCGCCGGAATTTGCTTCAGCGCGTCGGCCACACTGCTGGCCACAATTGTGGAGGGTTTGTTGTTAATCAGCACCGTAACATTGCTGCTGCCGCGCAATTGCACATTGCCATCCAGATCGACCGACAGCATGGGGACTTTACGCAGAATATCACCGGCATCACCGCCTTTGGCTGCAATGTCCTTGTCAGCATTATACACCAGCCGGTCCACTTTTTCTTCAATCAGGGCGGCCTGACCCACTACGTTTACTTCGTTCAGGGTACGAACATCAGCCGATAGTTTAATGGTGCCGAGGTTAATGTCCGAGCCTTTATCAATCGTAATCAGGCTGCTTCGTTTGTCTTTATACCCAATAAACGAGTACTGAAGCCGGTATTTGCCGGGAGCCAGTTTGCCGAGCGTAAACTTGCCTTTGGCATCGGCGGTTGTGCCGTCAATGGGTTTGTTGGTGGCCGTATTGAGCAGGGCAATTGTCGCGAACTCAACGGGTTTGTTCGAGGTGGAATCCATCAGTACACCACTGATTTTCCCATTCCCACGAGCGATTGGTTCAGCTTCTGAGGGCGTCTGTCCCGGTCGGGGTGGTACACCAGCGGGCGCGACATTAATGAACGAAGGCGCGGAACCTGCCGGAGCGGTAAAGTTGTCTGGCGGAGTAATAGTCTTCGATGTACCAAAAGGGTCTGGTGCAGGGGTGGCCGCACTATCCGGCGGGCTGACCGACGGTATTGTGGCGGTGCCGCTGGCAGGTGCCCCCGGTTGAGTGGGCGACTGGGCAAACAGGGTCGTTGAACTAACGATGAGTAAAGATAGTAATAGGACTTTCATGACTTTTGTGATTAGCGATTCAAAGGTGCATCGACTGGTCTATAGCGAAAAACTAATTTGGCTGAATGCCGGTTTTTAGGTGCCGAAGGCAAGAATTAGGCTATCGAAGATTAGACCGCTCTACACTGTTTTCAGGCCTGACACGGGCATTTCAAGAACTCGAATACTGAGCGAACGGTCATAAAAAGGCTACATACAGCGTGGCAGCTTATTGGTAAACCAGTACATTTGTCGGTTTGTTAACCACACAGCCGTATCAGTTTCGGATTTTCATGACTCGACTTTTTTTAGTTCTTGCCCTGTTTTGTCCTGTTTTTTTCCTCTTTTCCTACAACTCCGGCTACGGCTACGATGCGTATGAGTACCTGATTATTGCCCGCACGCTCAATGAAGGATACAGCTTATACGACTTCATTCCCTCAAAATCGTATCTGCTTTATTCATCAACCAGCGTCCTGCTCAACCTCCTGGGAGGCTATAACCATGTTAGCGTTTCGGCCCTGATTACCATTTTGGCGGCAGGTAGCATCGCATCAGCCTGGCGGGCCGCGCGGGTCTTTAGCGAGCGGGCCGCGCTGGTAACTGCTTTGCTGACAGCCGCCTGTTGCCTGTTCATGGAAATGAATTTTCTGGAACCGGAAAGCTGGATCGCCATTTTTGGCCTGAATGCGTTTGCACTCGCGGTTGGCAGCAATGGTCGGGAGGGATGGCGATGGGTCGGGTCGGGTTTTTTGCTGGGTATTGCCATGTGTTTCAAGAGCGTAGCTGCTTTTTATATGGTAGGGTTTGGTGGGTTTATCCTTGTTTTATGGCTGACAGGTCGCCTTACGTTCTGGCCGATGGTGGGAGGGGGTATGCTGGTGTTGCTGGGCTTTCTGCTGCCGCTTCTGCTGTCGGCCCTGTATTTCTATGCCACCAACCGGCTGGATGCTCATTTAGAATGGACGTACGTCTATCCCTTCGGCGGCTACCCGGCTCACACGATTTTTCTGACCAAATTCCTGATTAAATTAAGTTGGTTGCTGCTGTTGCTGGCCCTCTCGGTTGTGCTGGTCTTTCAACATCCCTACCGAAATATATATCGGCAAACCCCGGCTCTATGGCTGGCGTTGCTGCTGGCCGTTTTTTCGTGCGTTGCCCTGTTGAAAACGCAGGCCAGTCATTACTTTTTCCCGGCTGCGGTCTTCTTCGCCATCCACCTCGGTTTTCTGGCCGATCAGTGGCTGGTGCAGTACGAAAGCCGCCGGGCCAATATTCCCTACCGGCTTTGGTTGGTGGGCGGTGGGGCAGTGGGTGCGCTACTGCTCATTAGCGGACTCCTCTACCGCCCGGCTGCCCTAAAGCGGCTGGTTTCCATTGCCGACTATTCGGGGGAGGCACAGGCGGGCGAATTTATCCGGGAGCAGGCCGGGCCAACGGGAAAAGTGTTGCTGTTCGATAATGCCATGAACTTATACTACCTGTCGGACCGGGAGCCAAACGTACCGTTTATTTTTACCGAAATGCAGACGACCCATTACCTCGAATCGCATCCCGATACATACGGTCGTGCGCTGGCCGATACCAGCCTGAAATTTGTGGTGTTTGGCAACCGGACGAGCCTGATCGACGACAGTACGGCCTTAACAAAACCGGCCAATGTTCATGCCATCCGGCAACTCCGGGCGGGCTTACAAACCCACTTCGTACAGACGCGAAGTCCGCGTTTTCCGTTCATGTACTGGGTGCGTAAACGACCGGCGGGCGCAGCAAAGTTGTCATCGCTTAAAGCATCCTAATACGACTGATAGTATCTTTAGCCGAATTTGTTCTGTACCGGTGACCAAATTTTGTTGGTCTGCCACCGTTTAACCTGTTACTATGCTCCTGTCCGTCCTGATTCCTGCGTACAACGAAATCAATTCCATTGACATCCTGCTTGAAAAAATTCAGGCGGTTCCTATTGATAAAGAGATCATTATTGTTGACGATGGCTCAACCGACGGCACCCGCGAACGGCTGGATACGTTCCGGTCGATCCCCAACGTAAAAGTTGTTTTTCACGAAAAAAATCAGGGAAAAGGTGCGGCTATTCGCACGGCCATTCTGCACATGACGGGCGACATTGCCATTGTGCAGGATGCCGACCTGGAATACGAACCGCAGGATTATCTGGCCCTCGTCAAACCCATTGCCGAAGGCAGTGAACAGGTCGTATATGGCTCCCGGTTTCTGAAACCCGAAAACCGCCATTCATACTTCAGCTTTTACATTGGCGGACAGGTCGTTACGTTGCTGACGAATATCCTGTACAACCAACGACTGACCGACGAACCGACCTGCTATAAAGTCTTCGATGCGGCTTTTTTGCGGTCCATCCCCCTCGACTGTACACGCTTTGAATTTTGCCCGGAAGTAACGGCCAAAGTAGCCAAGCGTGGCATTCGCATCAAAGAGTTACCCATCAGTTATTACCCCCGTTCCATTGCCGAGGGCAAAAAAATCTCGTGGCTCGACGGCATCGAAGCGATTTGGGTATTGTTGAAATATCGAATTGTGAAGTGAAAATTTGGGGCAGGTTTTGTGCTGATGATTGGGATTATTGTTTGGCGGTGATCTATACACTCGTACAGCAAAAAGATGATCATAGCATAGCCAATGAAAGTTGTTTTAAAAATCACATCAACAAATTGGATTCACTTGGTTGGTTTCTATATCACAACCTTTCTAACATTACTTTTATTCAAAGCTACAGGTCTTTCCGGCGAGTCAGATACATGGATGAATGCATTAGCAACAATGCCCTCATCAGTTTTAGGCTTATTTTTTCTATACGGACCTGTAATAATTGGCAGCTTCTATATTGCGCTGATCATACTTGATATAGTATGCTTCAGGTTCACCAAATTGAGTGTATGGAAGATCATTCTGCTTGAATGGATAGTAATAATTACACCTTTTATAATCTGGGCATTTGAGTATAAATATTGGCTTTGGATTTTTCTATCTTTTTCTTTCTTTGTCACTCAGTTACTTAGGAAAACTAAAATTGAACGATTCTTAGAAATAGACAATAGGGCTAATTCTAAGGAAAAAACTTCATAACATAATTGTAGAGAAAGCCAATACACCTTACAAAAGTGTCGGTGGTGACATAATATGTCACCACCGACACTTTTGTATTTTTATCACGTATCCTGCCGAAAGTGCATTAATTTGGTTTACTTTATTCAACTATGTACCAAACTTTTTTAGCCATGACGGATAACACTGAAAAACCAGAGGATCAGCACGATATTGAGCGTCAGCAGCAGAACCTCTTCCGTGAACTCTCGCGGGAGCAAATAGAAGCTGAGCAAGCACTGGAAAGCGAGCAGGAACGATTAGCAGCAGGAAAGCCGCAGGACGAGAGCGATGATTAATACAGCACATAAAAAACGGGTGGTGACATAGTATGTCATCACCCGTTTTTTATGTGCTGGTTTTGTGGAGAGAATAGTCCGCGTTGAGCGTAGTTTTAACTATGCTCGGGTGTCGTCCGCCGGGCCGACGAAGTTTTTAACTTCGCCGAACCACCTCTGAAAACTAACCCAAATATTTTCTTAGTCACAGAACATTTTTGAGATTAATACAAACTGACTCTGGATCGTTAGCCCTGACAACGACTGACCATTGCTGACCATTTCTCACTTATTCCTCAACCCGTTCTTTCACGGCAATTGAAAATAGTTTGGGCATTGGAGCCTCAAACCGCATTGGTTCGCCCGTAATGGGGTGCTCAAAGGCCAGCACCTCGGCGTGCAGACCAAGCCGCCCGATTGGGTCCGTTTCGGCACCGTATTTGGAATCGCCCGCAATGGGATGGCCAATGTCCTGCATGTGTACCCGAATCTGGTTCTTGCGGCCCGTTTCCAGTTCGAGTTCGAGCAATGAGTACCCGTTGCCGCTTTTCAATACCGAGTAGTTCGTAATCGACAGTTGTCCGGTGTCGGGGTTTTGGCTCGAATACACGATCAGGGCTTTGCTTTCGCGCAGGTACGACGTGATAGTGCCCCGTTCCGGCGCGGGTATACCCTCCACTAAGGCCACATACGTGCGCTCCTTTGTGGTCGCGTTCCACGATTCCTGCATTAGTTGCTGTACCTTTTCGCTGCGGGCAAACATCATCACGCCCGACGTTTCGCGGTCGAGCCGGTGAATGATAAATATCTTATTATTCGGATTCTGCTTCTTCACATAGTCACTCAGAATACCATAGGCGGTACGGTCGCGCTCTTTGTTTGTCGCCATCGAGAGCAGCCCGGCCTGCTTGTTGATGACCATAATATTGGGGTCTTCGTGCAGAATTGTCAGCCCCCGGTATTGTGTCGTTTCGGGGGCGCGGCTGCCCGCTATGGTCACCACCTGCCCCGGCTTTAGGGGGTGATTAAACTGGGTGTACACTTTGCCTTCGATCAGGATTTGCCGGTTACTCAGCAGCGACTTGATGTTATTCCGGTTTTTATGCGGCAGGTTAGCGATCAAAAAAGCCATCAGTTCGGCGGGTTCCGAAACGGTGAGTTGCTGGTTGGTTCGTTGGCCGCGTTGTCGGCGGGGCTGGTCGGTGTTCTCCATCCGGCAAAGGTACGGCTTACGGGCCGAAGTATTTACGTGGTCACAGGCCTTGTCTGTTCCGAAGCAGAGGCATAGCCTGGTAATCGTAACTACCTCAATTAGGACTGGCTCCGTCGTGTAACAGTTTGTTGTCGTCCACACCCATCAGGAAACGAGCAAAAGTATTTGAATATTGATTTATCAGTTACATATGTTACTATATATTAAACTATATTCATATTTTTATTGTTTATAAAAACGGCACCCCCCTTCCTTCTGTATCGGCATGTTAATTTGCTTCACTGCAATCGATAGTAACAATCAGTATCGACATTTCTCGTGGTGGTTCGATACGATGGAAATTGCCTTTGACGCCCTGAGTTCGATGGTGGCAAAAGGCAATCAACTGATTAAGGTTGAACTAATTGACGGTGACCAGTGCCTTCTTCTTCCCATTACCGTATTTGATGGACAACTCTTCTCACCAGTCATTCAGGAACTGGAGAACGAGTGGCGTCAGCTTTTAAACTCCTGACCGTCATCGACAACGCGTACAACCGTTACTTAAACCCATTAAATCAGGGCAGACCGCAAGCGCATGAAGGGTTTACGCGCTTGCGGTGGCTACTCTGTTTACTTTATCAACTCCAGCACAACCGCCGATTTGGCGGGCAATTTCACTAACTTCAGGTCGGTCAGCATAGCGTCGGTCAGTACGTTACGGGCCGAACGGAAGCCGTTCATCCGTTCGGTAAAGCGGACTGTATCGAGCATAATTTCTTTATCACCGGTGTTGGTCGCCACCAGTACGGTTTTGCTGCCATCATAGCGAAAATATACGTATGTGTTCTCCTGCGGCATAAACTGCATGAGATTACCCGTGTGCAGAACCGGATTATCGCGCCGGTAAGTAGCCAGTTTACGAACGTATTGAAACGCTTCGTTCTCGCGGTTATTACGTCCTGCCGTCTCGAACTTATTTTCTTTGTCGCCCGGAAAACCACCCGGAAAATCTTTCCGTACTTCGGCATCCGTTGGGTTTTTGGTGCCTTTCATCAAAATCTCCGTACCGTAATACCAATGCGGAATACCGCGTGTTGTCAGTAGCCAGGTTACGCCTATTTTATACTTATCGAGATCATCGCCAATTACCGACAGAAACCGGTCCGTGTCGTGGTTTTCCAGAAACGTAACCAGCTTTGTGGGGTCGGCATAGACATCATCCTGCGCCAGTACCTGATGAATCCGATTCACACCCGAATCCCAGTCGTATTTCTGATTCAGCGCATCGTTAAAGGCATTATAGAGCACGAAATCGAGGGCACCCGGCTGGTTACTTTTGAAGGGAAAACCAACGGTATTTTTCACGAAAAAGGCCTGCCCAACCGGGTTGTTCACTACGGATTCGCCAAAAAGGTGGATTTTCGGATATTCGTCCATCAGGGCCTGGTTGCAGCGATTCAGAAACGCGAGGTCGTTATACTTATACGTATCAATGCGCCACGCATCTAAGCTGAACATTTCCGTTGACCAGACAGCATGTTGAATCAGGAAGTTGGCTACGAACGGGTTCCGCTGATTGAGGTCGGGCAGGAAGGGCGTGAACCAGCCGTCGAGCAGGTTTTTTTTGTCGGCTGCCGCGCCGTGCGGGTCATACAGCGACTGCTCTTTGTGGGTCGAGCCGGTGTACGTCGGCCAGACATTGACCCAGTTTTTCATTGGCTGATCTTTAAACGTCCAGTGGTCGTCGCTGATGTGGTTATAGACCGCGTCCTGCACCAACTTCATTCCCCGTTTGTGGAGAGCCGCTGCCAGTTCAATGTACCCCACGTTGCCGCCAAACCGCTTGTCAATAGCATAATGGTCCGTAAAATGGTAGCCATGATACCCCGCCTGACTGCGGTCCGGCCCTTCTTTTTTCAGGGCTTCGTCATTGTCGATAACAGGTGTCAGCCAGAGTGCCGTAACACCGAGGTCTTTTAAATAATCGAGCCGGTCGATAATGCCTTTGAAATCGCCCCCATGCCGCAGATATGGGTTTTTGGGGTCGGCTTGTGTATCGAGCATATCCGCGAATTTGTCATTGGTCGGATCGCCATTGGCAAATCGGTCGGGCATGATGAGGTAAATAAAATCAGCCGATGTAACGCCCTGTCCTTTGGGCGATTTATCGCGGACTTTGAGGTCGAATGGCTGCGTTAGCGTTTGGTTCCCGAGTTTGCCGACGAGTTGAATAGTACCCGCTTTGGTAGTGGGTGCAATAGTTAGGTCCAGAAACGCGTAGTTTGGATTTTCGACAGTATGCGTCTTCACTAATTTTACCCCGGCGTAGTTCACCGTATATGCCAGTTTACCGGCGTTGGGTCCATAGACCAGCAACTGGAGGTTGGGATTTTTCATGCCCACCCACCAACTTGTTGGGTTCACGCGCTGAATCCGGGCCTGCTGCGAAAAGGCGGGAGTGGTCAGGGGCAACAGGGCAATCAGGAAAAAATAAAGGGGTCGTTTCATAGGTAGGCAATAGCAAACGTATTTAGGTTTAAAACAGACTTTGATTGGGATGTTTCCGTTGGTCGCATAGATGTCATCTTTCCGTTTCGATGCCCAAAAAAGATGACATCTATGCGACCAACGGAAACGTCCCCTTTGAATAGTGCAACAATAACGTAAAAAATACGCAGCATTTTCGACAAAAAAGGCCATAGTTTTGCGCTGTGCGACAAGAGCCGTTGCCGTAACCCCATTTAATACGACCGTATGTACACCTCGTTCGCTGTTCCGGTGATGGATAAACTGATTATCTATCAGATTTTTACCCGCCTGTTTGGGAACCAGACAACCGCCAATCACCCTAATGGCAGCCGCGACGAAAACGGCGTCGGAAAATTTAACGACATCAATAATGCGGCTTTGCAAGCCATCCGGCAGTTTGGCGCATCGCACATTTGGTTTACGGGCGTTATCGAACACGCGACCCAGACCGACTATTCTGCCGAGGGCATCCGGCCCGACGATCCGTCCATCGTGAAAGGCCGGGCCGGGTCGCCCTATGCCGTTAAAGATTATTACGATGTTGACCCCGACCTGGCTGAAACGGTGCCGAACCGCATGGCCGAGTTTGACGCCCTCCTGCAACGCACGCACGCATACGGCCTCAAAGTAATTATTGATTTTATACCGAATCACGTCGCCCGCCAATATAACTCCGATGCCAAACCGGCCGATGTGGTTGATCTGGGGCAGAGCGATGATACGACACAGGCCTTCTCGCCCACCAACAATTTTTATTACCTGCCGGGACAGACGTTTGTCGGACCGGAACCGAACGGGTCAATGCACGAGTACCCCGCCAAAGTGACGGGCAGCGGTTCCATTACGGCCACGCCCGACATCAACGACTGGTATGAAACCGTCAAGCTCAATTACGGAATCAATATTTTCGATGGGCAGCGTTACTTCGAGCCGGTTCCGGCTACGTGGCATCAGATGCTGGACATTCTGCTGTTCTGGTCCGAGAAAGGAGTCGATGGGTTTCGCTGCGACATGGCTCATCTGGTGCCGGTCGAGTTCTGGCGATGGGCAATTAGCCAGGCCAAACAACGCTATCCGCACCTGATTTTCATTGCCGAAATCTACGACCCCGGTTTATACCGCTCCTTTATTTTCGACGGCGGCTTCGACTACCTCTACGATAAAGTTGGCTTATACGATTCGGTTCGGCGATTGATGGAAGGACACGGCACCTGCTACGACCTTACGCGTGTATGGCAGCAGGAATCCGGCGATTTTGCCCAGCACATGCTCCGGTTTCTGGAAACCCATGATGAACAGCGCATTGCCTCCCGGTTCTTTGCCGGTAACCCGTGGGCGGCCGTACCCGCCATGACGCTAACAGCTACCATGCATACCGGACCGGTGCTGCTGTATTTCGGGCAGGAGGTGGGGGTTCGGGCCGAGGGAGCCGAAGGGTTTAGTGGCGATGATGGCCGGACGACGATATTCGATTACTGGGGCCTGCCCGAATGGCAGGGCTGGCTCAACGGGGGGCAGTATGATGGGGCTGAGTTAACCGACGAACAGCGCAACCTACGGGCCTTTTACCAGCAACTAAACCACCTCGTTGGTGGCTCGGATGCCATTCAGAACGGGTATTTTTATGATTTGCAGTACGCCAATGACAACGGCCAAAGCGTTGGCTACGACGCTCATCGGGTGTATAGCTACCTGCGGTATACCGACCGTCAGAAATTGCTTATCGTTTGCAATTTCTCCAGCCAGACAACCTATGATTTGACCGTCGCTATTCCGCAGAATGCCTTCGATATGATGGAATTAAGCGCAGTACAGACCTATCTGTTCAGTGATATTTTTCTGACTAATACGACCGTAGAAACCACCGGACAGGCGGGTGTACCCCTGTTGCTGCCCCCCTGGAGCGTACGGGTGCTGGAAATTAAATCGTAGATTGTGGTACTTTTTATACGTGACCTCGTCAAAAGGTCATGCATGAATCGCTCCACCTGTTTATGACGAAACTGTTTACGGCACTTTTCCTGTTGCTCATCCCGCCAGTTGTACAGGCGCAGACCGGTACGTGTACTGACCTGCGTTCGTTGACGCTGGTTAGTGGCAAAACACCTGCCCAGACAGCCGTTCTCATTGGGAAACAGTTTCTAAGCAAACCCTATGTGCCGCACACGCTGGATCGAAATCCAACGGAGCAATTGGTGGTCAACCTCCGCGAATTTGACTGCACAACCTATCTGGAAACTGTGCTGGCCTTAACACTTGCCTGGCAGGACGCGTCCGAGAACGCAAGCCCGGTGTTGACCGAGCAGACATTTCGCAATTACCTGACCAAACTCCGTTACCGCAATGGCCGGATTGATGGCTATGCCAGTCGCCTGCACTATTTTTCAGACTGGCTTCGCGATAACGAGCGTAAGGGTCTGATTACGGATATAACGCACGAGTTACCCGGCAATTTGACCGTCGCCAAGCCGGTTTCGTACATGACAACGGCTACCTATAAGTACCCCGCCCTGCGCGACCCGGCCACCTTAAAACAGGTTGCTCTAACCGAGGCTTCCCTTAACCAGCAGTCGTTTTCGTTTATTCCTGCGAGAAATATCCGGCAGGCAGAAAGCCAGCTTCGTGAGGGTGATATTGTGATGCTGATAGCGGCCCGGCCCGGCTTGGATATGAAACACGTTGGATTGATTGTGCGGCAACCCAACGGCCGGATGCACCTGCTTCATGCCTCGTCTGATCTGGGCGAAGTGACTATAACACCCTATCCGCTAAGCGATTACGTGCTATGGCATAAACAACTATCGGGAATCCGGGTAGCGCGACTGCGACCGGGTAACCTTCTATCAACGGCTGTAATGGGCGGGAAATAGACAACAAAAAACGGGACTACTCTACAGTCCCGTTTTTTGTTGTTACACCACTCCTATTCACATGGCTGAAAATCCCTTTATACCGTCGGCGGGCCGCTCAGCACACCGGCCAGTTTTTTTCCGTCGGCAACGCCCAGTCCGGTACAGGCGTCCCAACCCGTAACCGCCGAATAGCCTTTACCACCCGTAACGGTCGTGTTGTTCCCCTGCGTGATGTCGCGGAAAACCTGCGGATTGGCGTAAATAATCGGATGAATAAACCCGACGGCCTTGCCCCGCTGCTGATTAATCAAGGCAATCAATCCCGCCATAAGCGGAGCCACGGCACTTGTTCCGCCAATGACCAGATTACTGCCATCCACGCGTACGGCATAGCCCGTGGCCGGGTCAGCCACAGCCGAAACATCAGGAACGCCCCGGCCAATTCGGGTTTTATCATTTACAGATGCAGGAACATGGATCGCCTGCTGATAAACCGGCGGGTCGAACGAATCACTCACACCGCCACCGGTCGCACTGGTATTACCTGCGTGCCAGACTACTTCAGTTCCAATCGAGTTACCGGCCGGGGTGCGTTTGGTTCCTCCACAGGCTAATACGAACGGGCTTGATGCCGGGAAATCAACGTGCGCTTTCCCATCCCCTACTCCGTCGTCAGACCCCGCATCGCCCGCAGCCGCACAAACGGTTATGCCCAAGGCAGCAGCAGCCTGAAACGCCTGATTGAACGAGGTTAACGCCTGCTGGGTCCAGTTTTTTTCGGCGGCTCCCCAGCTAATGGAGATTACGGACGGTTTGTTCGTTGTATCGTGCATGGCCGTCGTGATGGCATCCAGAAAACCCTGGTCTGTATTCGGCGCAAAGTAAACGACAATGCGGGCACCGGGTGCAACACCCCCTGCCACATCAATATCGAGCATTACTTCGCCATCGGCACCGTTGGCCGTGCTGGGTGCGTTATGCCCACCATCCACCGAAACAGCTATTACCGTAGGGGCCTTAAGCCCTAAGCCAGCAAAATAAGCCGTGATGTCTGCCTTGCGAAAGCCACCGCCCAGTTCAATAATTGCTATGCACTGCCCCTTCCCTGTTACGCCGGTGGGGTAGTTATAAAGCCGGGCCAGTTGGGGCGGGGTGAACGAAACACCACTCGCCCGTGGAGCAATGTGCGCCCCGGTTTCCAGGGGACTATATACCTGAAAATGAGCACGCGCCTGCGGCCGGTTGTCTAACCCAAAAACGCCCTCAATACCGGCTGCCAACTCAACCGGCACCATAATAGCACCACTACGCCCCCGAAATACCGTTCCGTCGGCCATCCGGTAATTAGAAAGCGACACCCCGAACGCCAGGTCCATCTGGGCTACCGTTCCGCGAAGCAGGACACTGCGCCGGGCAAGGCTGCGTTCAACTAAAGTCAGGTCATAAGTCGTGGCAAAGGCTTCAACCTGCTTCACAAAAGCGGGGTCGGCCCCATATTGACCCGCATACTCACTGCGGCTCACCACTACCGGGACGGGAGCGGCCGTGGTAACGAGCGAAGACAGCGACCGTTTTCGTTTAATGCGAACCGTAACTGTCAGTACCTCATTCGGGTCGAGGGTGGGAACTTGTGTGGCATCCGGCGCAGGTTTTTCACTACCCGGCAAGGGGACAAGTTGGTCAAAAGCATTCATACAGGCTGGGGAATCGGGCGAAAGCACGTTTACAGATAAAGTAATAACGAATTTTCGTGGCGTTTGTCAGATTAATTTTCGCTGAAAATCGGGCTGATTCTGTGAATTCTTAACTCACAGAATTAATACTACTGTCCCGCCAATAATCAGCGCGGCCCCGATAGCGGCTTTCCATGTCAGCACTTCGCCCAGAAAAACGACCGATAAAAGTATGGCGATGGCTACGCTAAGCTTATCGACCGGTGCCACCTGCGACACCTTGCCGAGTTGCAGGGCTTTGAAATAGAAAATCCACGACAATCCCGTTGCCAAGCCCGACAGGACCAGAAACAGCCAATTTTGCCGGGTTAGGGCCGAAAATGAGTCCGTTCCTCCCCGCGCAAAAACGATCCCCCAAGCAACAAGCAGAATGACCACCGTGCGGATGGCCGTTGCCAAATCTGTATTCACTCCCTTTATACCGACTTTCGCCAGTATGGCCGTCATGGCCGCAAACAGTGCGGAAAGCAAGGCGTATATCCACCACATCGTTGTCGAACGTTTTGATAATAACCCATAAACCCGCCAATAAAGCTAAAGCGCGGACGATAATTTTCGCTCTATAAACTATCCCAAAACGAAAACAGCCACTTAGCAATTAGGCTAAGTGGCTGTTTTTCAATGAGCCAGTGGAGGGATTCGAACCCCCGACGCGCTTGCGCATCCTGATTACAAATCAGGCGGAATCGACCGCTATCCGACACTGGCAACAATTCCCGACCCGTTTCCGAATCGTGATGCAAAAGTAGCCTTTTTAGGCGTTCGGTGCAAGTATTTGGTTTGAAGTTTGTGGCTAAAAGTTGAAGTTTGTGGTTTGTGGTTTGTCGTTGGCGGACGCGAAAGCAATGTTCGCGTCAACCAACGACAAACCACAAACTTCAAACCAACTACGCCTGAGCTACGCGCAACTGATGCCGTAACTCGTCAATCTGCTTTTCAGCATCGGCAATTTTCCGGTCGATGTCAGCACGGAGTTTATCCGCGTTCTTCGAGCGGGCAAAAAACTCGATGTTGTTGCGGTACGTAGCAATGTCGTTTTCGATGGATGTAATCCGCCGACGGATATCGCTTTCACGCTTATTTTCGACGTTGCCACCCGTATCGCGGTTGCCACGGGAGAAGTCACGATCACGGTCGCGACCGCCACCACTACCCCCACGCGGACCACCAGACCGGCCTGCTTCGGCTTCGCTTTGCAACATGATACGCTCTTTGTCTTTTGCCGGAATCTTACCCGTCGACCCAACCAGTGCGTTTACCGCGTTGATATAGCGTTTCTGAATCGACTGCATGTCTTTCTTCGGCACGAACCCGATGCTGTTCCACTCCTTCTTAAACTCGTTCAATTGGGAGAGGTCGGCATTCGCCGTAGCGGCTGCTTCGATACGCTCGATGAGGGCTATTTTCTGGGTCAGATTGCCTTCAAATTCACGCTCGGTTTCCTGATTTTTCGAGCGTTTTTTGTTGAAGAACGCATCACAGGCGGCTTTGAACCGGTCGAAAATAGTATTCTTCTGTTTTTCCGGTACCTGACCAATGTTCTTCCACTGGCGTTGCAGGTCAATGACTGTCTGCGTGATTTCGGGCGATTCCTCATCGGAAGCCAGAATCGCTTCGACCTGCTCACAGAGTTCGGTTTTTAGCCGCAGGTTTTCTTCCCGCTTGCTTTCCAACTGACGGAAAAATTCGCCCTTGTTGTGGAAGAATGTTTTCAGCGCAGCCCAGAATTTCTTGCTCAGTTCTTTGCCTTCTTCGCGGGGCATCGGGCCTTTAATACCGTTCCAGCGATCCTGAAGGGCCATTACAGCCTTCGTTTTGTCGTTCCAATCGTTGATGCTGTTTGACGTAAACGACGTAATCGGCATGAGTTCTTCGTAAATCGCCGATTTCTCGTCATACAACTGCGCCGACTCTTTCCGCTGGTCGTTGGTCTGTCCCCGGCGTTTGTCATACAGCACATCCAAAGCCGCTTTCATACGACCCCACAGCACTTCCTGCTCAGCTTTGGGAGCCGGGCCAATGTGTTTGTATTCTTCAAAAAGAGCATTGGCGTCGTCGATGGTTTGCCGCGTTACGGGCGTCTCCTCCGATGATTTGGCCATCGCTTCGACCTTCTCGATTACTTCCGTTTTGAGGGTCGTGTTGCGCTTCCGGTCGAGTTCTTTTAGTTCAAAATAAATGTTGCGGTTGCTGTAGTAGCGGTCAACCAATGCGTGATATGTAGCCCAGAGCGTCGCATTATGGGGCGAGTTCATGTTTCCGGCGGCTTTCCAGTCGTCCTGAATTTTCTTGAACTCGTTCCAGCTTATTTTCGGGTCACCCGCGTTATTTTCGTCGGTCTCTACCAGTTCACGCAGGCGGGTCAGCAAATCCGTTTTCGAGGCAAAGTTGGTATCTTTCGCTTTGTCTAAATTCTGAAAATACGTGTTCTTCTGGCTCTTGATCAGCTTGTACAGCTCATCGAAACGGCCAACCGAATCGTCGTATTTATAATCGAAACCTTCTTCCGAACCGGTCTCTGCAACGTATGCCTGTAAGGCTGCTTCGCGCTCGGCCCGCTTCATCTGGTCGAACAGCGGCTTAACTTCTTTCAGCGTCAGGTCTGCTTTTTTGAAGTCGCCGGGCGTAACAGAAGCGACGCTGATTGCCGCCATCTGCGTTTCCAGCAGATTCACAAAATCCTGCTTGGAGAACTGACTGTAATCAACGGCCGATTGCGTATGAATCTCCTCCTCTGGCTCCTGAATATCGGCATATTGGGCCGTAATGTCCTCGCTCACAGCAGATTCAGATGAATCTTCTACTGTTTGAACGTCAGCAGTAACTACGTCGGGCGTTTCGGAAGCAGGCGCATCAGCAACAGACCCGTCAACTGCCGGAACCGACTCAGTCACCGATTCCTCCATCGTCTCGACGGTAGTTTCGGGTGCATCATCGACCGAAGCGACGGGCACAGCCGTTTCCTCAACCGGCGCACTGTCTGGCGTTGCACTATCAGCCGGTGTTTCTGCTAAACCGTCTGTTATCGTATCAACACCAGTAGCTTCAGAGACTGCATCTGCGGCTGTAGCCTGCGGAACGTCCACCGGTTCGGGAGCAGTTTCTACACTGTTCTCGAACGCAGGCTCGGGAGTGTCGGCAGCTACCGGACTTTCTGCCGATGCGTCGGTTGTATCTTCTGAAGTATTCACTGCCAGTGCCTGGATTGCCTGATTGGGAACTTCCGGCTGCTGGTTAATTTCCTGTTCTTGGTTTGCCATGTTGGGAACGTACCGATTACTTTTGCAAAAGTACGATAAAATGCGAATTTTCTTGTAACACAGCCAGTGAAAAGCCATCAAACAAACGCAGTCGATGCCCTCAGCAATCAGTGATTTACGAAGTGAATATACCCTCAACGGGTTGGATACCGCCGATGTTTTACTGGACCCGTTTGGTCAATTTCGGCAGTGGTTCGACGCGGCACTCGAAGCGGCCGTTCCCGAACCAAATGCCATGCACGTCAGTACGGTTTCGGCAGAAGGGCGACCCGACGGGCGGATTGTGTTGCTCAAAGATGTGTCGGACGCGGGATTTGTTTTCTATACGAATTATGAAAGTCGAAAAGGACGCGAACTCATCGGCCAGCCGTTTGCGACGCTTACCTTCTTTTACCCCGAACTGGAACGGCAGATCCGGATTGAGGGCCGGGTTGAAAAAGTAAGTTCCGACGAGTCGGATGCCTATTTCAACAGCCGCCCGCGCGGGAGTCAGATTGGCGCGTGGGTTTCGCACCAAAGTGCGGTTATTGCCAGCCGCGACGTACTGGAAAACCGCCAGCGCGAACTCGAAACCCAGTTTGCGGGTGGGCCAGTGCCACGTCCGCCACATTGGGGGGGCTTCCGGGTTGTGCCCGACGCGCTGGAGTTCTGGCAGGGTCGCCCCAGCCGCCTGCATGACCGGATTCGGTATCGGTTAAACGGAGAGAATTGGATTATTGAGCGGCTATCGCCGTAGGTTTATTAAACACAGAGAAAACGGAGATTTACACAGAGAACACAGCGTTTTTCTTTACGTCTCCGTGATCTCTGTGGAAACCTCCGTTTTCTCTGTGTTTAAACCCTTACGGTAAAAATCCCGCGTCAATCTCTTTCACCAAGTAGACCCTCTCCTTCTACTACGTATCCATGACCGGCAATCAGGCCAAAGCCAAACAGGCGGTTTCTAACCGAACGCTCTTTAGTGTCATCTCGGCCTCATCGGTCGGAACGCTTATCGAGTGGTACGATTTTTACATTTTCGGGAGTTTAGCCGCCATTCTCTCGTCCCAGTTTTTTCCGAAAGATAACCCCACGGCCGCGCTGCTGTCCACGCTGGCTACGTTTGCCGCCGGGTTTGTCGTACGTCCGTTCGGTGCGCTGGTGTTCGGGCGGCTGGGCGACCTGGTGGGGCGGAAATATACGTTTTTAGTGACGCTGGTGCTGATGGGCGGCTCGACCTTTGCCATTGGGCTGATTCCCGGCTATGCCACTATCGGTTTCTGGGCACCGCTGCTGGTGCTGCTTCTTCGGCTGATTCAGGGGCTGGCCCTCGGGGGTGAGTATGGCGGGGCCGCTACGTATGTGGCCGAATACGCACCCGAAGGCCGACGCGGTTTTTACACGAGTTTTATCCAGACAACTGCCACGCTGGGGCTGTTCGTATCGCTGGGCGTGATATTACTAACGCGTGAGTCGCTGGGGGTCGATAAATTCGCCGAATGGGGCTGGCGGGTGCCGTTTCTCCTGTCCATTATCCTGGTCGGCGTATCCATCGTTATTCGTTTGCGAATGGCCGAGTCGCCGTTGTTTTCCAAGCTAAAGACCGAAGGCAATCTCTCAAAAAACCCGTTGGCGGAGAGTTTCGGCAAAAAACAAAACCTGAAAATGGTGCTGCTGGCTCTGTTTGGCGCAACAGCCGGACAGGGTGTGATCTGGTACACAGGGCAGTTCTACGCGCTGTCGTTTATTCAGAAAGCCTGCAACATCGAGTTTGTACAATCGAACGTTATTGTAGCCGTTGCGCTGCTGGCTGCCACGCCGTTTTTCGTCATTTTTGGCGGATTGTCTGACCGCATCGGGCGCAAAGGCATTATGCTGACGGGTATGCTGCTGGGCATTCTGACGTATCGCCCGATTTACGACAAAATGTACAGTCTGGCCAACGTCGCCACGAAGCAAGAGTTCACCGACGCCCGCACTATCGACCGAAAGCTGACCAAACGACCCAACGGCGATTTGCTGACGACAACCACGACAACTCATTTTTTTGCGGATGGCTTAGTGGCGAAAGACATTGCCAAAACGGTATCGTCGGCGAATGTCACAAGCGCGATTGCCAAACCGGAACTGACCAAAGCCGTAACGCTGCCAAACGGCAGTTTCTGGCTGATGGCGTTGCTGATTTTTGTGCAGGTGCTTTATGTAACGATGGTGTACGGGCCAATTGCGGCTTTTCTGGTCGAGCTATTCCCTACCCGGATTCGCTATACGTCGATGTCGCTGCCGTATCACATTGGCAATGGTATCTTCGGCGGGCTAACCCCTTTTATCGCCACAGCACTGGTTGCAACGGCAACAAAAGCCAACGAAATTTCACCCGGTTCGGTCGATAAACCCTATCTCGAAGGCCTCTGGTATCCGATTCTGGTCGCCGGGGTTTGTTTTGTGATTGGACTGCTTTATTTAAAGAGTGAAAGAGCGAATGAGTGAAAGAGCGAAGGCCATCCGGCAGGTTTTCACCGCACCGGCGGCCCGGTCTTTCGCTCTTTCATTCTTTCGCTCTTTCACTCTTTACTTATGGAACAACTCAAAAAATACTTCGGCATTATCTGGATAGTACTGGGCGTATACGTCGGTTATGACCGCATTACGGACAGCCTGATTAAAATCAGCAGCGACAAACTCGAAGACCGCGTGTTCGGGTGGGTCGTGCTGTGTGTACTGGTGCCTATCGTTGTCGGCGGACTGATTTTGTTCGGCAAGTACGCGCTGGAAGGGGAATATAATTTAAAGAGCGAAAGAGTGAAAGAGCGAAAGAGCGAATAGATTTGCGACTCGTTTTTCACTCTTTGGCTCTTTCACTCTTTTGCTCTTTAAAACATGCTTATCCGAACCTTTGACGAGTACCAGACCGCTTACCAGAAAAGTGTTGACGACCCGGAAGCCTTCTGGGCCGAAATAGCGCAGGAATTTCAGTGGCGCAAACCCTGGACCAAAACCCTGCACTGGAACTTCACCGAACCAACAATAAAGTGGTTCGTTGGCGGAAAACTCAACATTACCGAAAACTGTCTCGACCGGCACCTCGCCGAGCGGGGCGACCAACCCGCCATTATTTGGGAACCCAACGACCCCCACGAAGCCAGCGTGACGCTCACATACCGGATGCTCCACGATCAGGTGTGCCGGTTCGCTAATGTGCTGAAACGCAACGGCGTCGTGAAGGGCGACCGCGTCTGTATTTACATGCCGATGGTGCCCGAATTAGCCATTTCCGTGCTGGCCTGCGCCCGAATTGGAGCCGTGCACTCGGTGGTATTCGGCGGTTTTTCGGCGCAGAGCATTGCCGACCGCATCAACGACGCCCAATGTAAAGTGGTCGTTACGGCGGATGGCGCGTATCGCGGAAATAAAGAAATTCCGCTTAAAAGCACGGTCGATGATGCGCTGATTGGTTGCCCGAGTGTGCAGAAAGTGATTGTGCTGACCCGTACCCGAACCCCGGTTTCGATGCTAAAAGGCCGCGATATCTGGTGGGAACAGGAACTCAAGCAGGTCACCGCCGACTGCCCCGCCGAGGAAATGGACGCCGAAGACATGTTGTTCATTCTGTACACCTCCGGCTCGACCGGTAAGCCCAAAGGTGTGGTGCATACCTGCGGAGGTTACATGGTTTATACGGCTTACACCTTCCAGAATGTGTTTCAGTACCAGCCGGGCGAAGTGTTCTTCTGCACGGCAGACATCGGCTGGATTACAGGGCACAGCTACATCGTGTACGGTCCGCTGGCCTGTGGCGCAACGTCGCTTATTTTTGAAGGAACGCCCACCTTTCCCGACGCCGGACGGTTCTGGGACATTACCGATAAGCACAAGGTCAACATTTTATACACCGCTCCCACCGCCATCCGCTCGCTGATGGGCTTCGGGCTTGACTACGTTAAAGGCCACGATCTGAGCAGTTTACGCGTACTCGGCTCCGTTGGCGAACCAATTAACGAAGAAGCGTGGCACTGGTACGACGACAACATTGGTAAGAACAACTGCCCCATTGTCGATACGTGGTGGCAAACCGAAACGGGCGGAATTCTTATTTCGCCCATCGCCGGTATCACCAAAACAAAACCGACCTACGCCACGCTCCCACTGCCGGGCATTCAGCCGGTGCTGGTAGATGAAAACGGGAAGGAAATTGAAGGAAACGGCGTTTCGGGAAATCTCTGCATGAAATTTCCCTGGCCGGGCATTCTCCGCACAACCTACGGTGACCACGAACGGTGCCGACAAACGTATTTCGCTACCTATCCAGGCCTGTATTTCACCGGCGACGGCTGCCTGCGCGACGACGATGGCTACTACCGCATCACGGGCCGCGTAGATGACGTGCTGAACGTGTCGGGACACCGCATCGGCACGGCGGAGGTCGAAAATGCGATTAACATGCACACGGGTGTGGTCGAAAGCGCGGTAGTGGGTTACCCGCACGACATCAAAGGGCAGGGTATTTACGCCTACGTCATCACCGACCAGATGCCCGAAGACCACGACGCCGACCTGATGAAGCGCGACATTCTGGCAACCGTTACCCGCGTGATTGGTCCCATTGCCAAGCCCGACAAAATTCAGTTCGTTACAGGCTTACCCAAAACCCGTTCCGGCAAAATTATGCGCCGGATTCTCCGCAAAATTGCCGAAGGCGAAACCGGTAACCTCGGCGACACCACTACGTTGCTCGACCCGGCCGTGGTCGATGACATTAAGGCAGGGGCGATTTGAGTGGATAAACCTATAAGGTCTTTGAGACCTTATAGGTTTTCAATAAAAGTATATAGATTTAGTTAAAGTTTTCAAATCAAAAATTATCAAAATGAAGAACGTCTGTGACAATAGTAACTGAATTAAACGTGAATTCATTCTGCCGTTCTTTCTCTTTTTTCCCCTGTTCATAATCAGACTTTTCTTCCATAATTAACCACAAACAAATGAGAAACGAAATTTATACCTGTTTATGGTTTGATGGACAAGCGCAGGAAGCGGCCAGTTTCTATTGCTCAGTTTTCGAGAATTCAAAAATCACAGCCGACAATCAAATGGTGGTAACATTTGAGCTGAACGGGAAAAAATTTATGGGGCTTAATGCTGGCCCTCAATTCAAGTTTTCAGAAGCAATTTCCTTTGTAATAGATTGCGAAACGCAGGAGGAAATTGACAACTATTGGGCAAAATTAACGGCCGACGGTGGCGAAGAAGGTAATTGCGGTTGGCTCAAAGATAAATTTGGTGTTTCGTGGCAAATTGTTCCGACGGTGTTATCAAAATTATTGAGCAATCCAGAGAAATCTCAACGGGTAATGGAGGCTTACAGAAAGATGAAAAAATTTGACATCAGGCAGCTTGAGAACGCCTGAAAGTAAGAATGCCATTAAGTAGCCAGTTTGTACCCGGCTCCGCTGTTGGTGGATGACCGGTAGATAAAAATAACGCTGGAGAACGCCAGGCCTGATGGCCCGGCGTTTTTTGTACGTCTGGGCCGACTCAAAACGCGCTGTTTTTTGTTAGGAAAAAAAAGCAGTCCGGCAAGTGTCCCGCCGAATGACGACTACCCGTCAACTGCCCAATCACCAACCCATTTATGCAACTTCTTTACAGTTATCTACGCCGTTATTGGGGGCTACTGGCCCTTGCGCTGCTGCTGGCAACGATTAACCAGGTTTTCTCGCTGCTCGATCCATATATTTTTCGGAAAATCATCGATCAGTACGTTGTTAAGCCGGGGGGCAGCCTGCGAACCATCGACTTTTGGGGCTTCCTGAAAAATGGGGCTGGCCTGCTGATTTTGCAAGCCCTCGGCGTGGCAATGGTGAGTCGCATCGCCAAGAATTTTCAGGATTACTACGTCAACGTGATTACCCAGCGGCTGGGAGCGCGGCTCTATACCGACGGTCTGCGCCATTCGCTCGAACTGCCCTATCAGGTGTTTGAAGACCAGCGGTCGGGCGAGACGCTGGGCAAGCTGCAGAAAGTACGGGCCGATGTTGAAAAGCTGATTCAATCGTTTGTGAATGTGCTGTTTACGTCGGTGGTGGGCATTGTGTTTGTTATGTGGTATGCCGCTACGGTTTATTGGCCCATTGCTCCGGCCTATTTCCTGACCATTCCGCTGCTGGGTTTCGTAAGTTCGTTATTGAGCAAGAAAATCAAGACCGTACAGAAAACCATCGTGGCTGAAACTACCGCTTTAGCTGGTTCGACAACGGAGAGTTTGCGTAATATCGAGCTGGTAAAAAGCCTCGGACTGGCCCAGCAGGAAACCGAACGCCTGAACGCGACGACCGAAAAAATCCTGAAACTCGAACTCAAAAAAGTGCGCTACATCCGGTCGCTGTCGTTTGTGCAGGGCACATTCGTGAACTTACTCCGCAACGCCATCATGCTACTCATGCTGTTTCTGGTAGTGCAGGGAAAGATAACCGTCGGCGAATTTTTCTCCTTGTTTATTTACTCGTTTGCCATTTTCGGACCGTTGCAGGAGTTGGGTAACATCATCAATGTCTACCGCGAAACAGAAGCGTCGCTGGCTAACTTCCAGCAGATTCTGGATACGCCCCGCGATGTGCAACCCGTTCATCCGCAGCCGGTCAATGCCCTCAAAACACTGGCGTTTGAGGATGTCCGTTTCAAACACCTCACCGCTCCAAATCCCGCCCTCGATGGCATTTCATTTGAGGCCGAAGTTGGCGAAACCGTTGCCTTTGTTGGTCCCAGCGGCTCCGGAAAAACAACGCTGGTGAAATTACTGGTCGGTTTATACAAGCCGTTACATGGTCAGATTCTGTACAACGGCATTCCCGGCTCCGAGGTAAATTTAGACAAACTTCGGGAGCAAATCGGCTTTGTGACGCAGGATACGCAGCTTTTCGCCGGAACCATCCGCGAAAATCTGCGCTTCGTGGCACCCAACGCGACCGATGCCGAATGTCTTACAGCTTTGCATCAGGCAGCCGCCGACACGCTGCTGGCCCGCGCTCCGCAGGGCTTGGATACGGTTATTGGCGAGGGTGGCGTGAAAGTATCCGGGGGCGAAAAACAACGGCTGAGCATTGCCCGTGCCCTGCTCCGCAAACCCGCCCTGCTGGTGTTCGATGAAGCGACGTCGGCACTGGATTCGCTGACCGAAGAAGAAATTGGCCGCACCGTTCGTGAATTGTCCGGCTCTCGCCGACACATTACGATTCTGATTGCCCACCGTCTGAGCACGATTTTACACGCCGACCGAATTTTCGTACTGGAGCAGGGTCATGTGGTCGAGCAGGGTCGGCACGCGGAACTGCTGGAGCGCAAGGGCCTGTATTACGCCATGTGGCGGCAACAAATTGGAGAGCGCAAAGAGTTGGTAGCGGTGTAATTCGGAATATAGGAATCGGACCGGATGGCTACGTGTTCCGGCAGTAGTCCATTTTTTGGACCAAACAGGCTCTGGCTGTTTGATTGTACTGTTGGCTTACATAGTTTTCAATCAAACAGCCAGAGCCTGTTTGGTCCAATTTAGGTAGAAAACGCCGGGCTGAGAGGTTCGGCGTTTTTGTTTATAAATTACTATTCCGCCAGAATTTCTGCCAGAACGGTTTCAAAGCCGACCAGCCCGTCTTCACCAAAACCCTATTTGGTGAAGACGGGCTGATTTCGGCAGGTTGGCCGGAGCGGTAGATGTACGTTACTTTTTCGTTGGGCGAAACTAATCCTTCACACATACCGCAGCCACCCAATTTCCGGGTGAGATACCTTGTACTGACCATACCATTTACAAACCGGATACAACAACAGTACCAACCCGAACCACACTACGTACACCAGCCCGAGCGAGATGCCCGCGCCCACGGGGCGACCAAAGTTCATCGGACCGGACGGCACATCGGCCCAGGTGTAGCCCTGCAAAAATGCCATCGCCAGCATGGACAGATGCACTAAATACCAGTGCAGGATGTAGTAAAACATGGGCACTTTGCCGTACACCGTCAGCCAGCGCGTTAGGGCATTATCGGCTCCATCAGCGGCACTTAGAATGAGAAACATCAGGCCAAGCAGGAGCAAATCATACAGCAGCGAGGGCGGATATTTTGTTACGTTGATGAACGACAGGACCGTAAATAAGTCGGTTTTCTGACTCATCCAGGGAGCCGGGTCGCCATAGACGTTCACGAAACGAAGCAGCACGAATAGCGCCAACGCACCCAGCCCGATGCGTAACAGCAGCGGTTTTCGCTGTTCGATGGGCTGCTCCATCAACTGTCCGGCGGCAAAACCAACCAGCATAATTCCGAACCAGGGAATGAGCGGGTAACCCGCCAACAGCCCAAACGTTGGGCTGACCGAAAAAAAATCGGGTCGAAAGAGCAACGCCCAAACGAACCGGGCTGCCGGATTGGTAAAGGCGGGAACGAGTTGCAGAATATTATGCCCAAACACGATCACTAACCCAAGAATCCCTACCCATTTTACCGGCAGTCTCGCCAGTAACGAAAGCAGAATCAACCCGCCACCGATGGCGTAGATGACCTGTAGCATAATAGTTTGAAAGCGAAGGTCGAACCAGAACGCAAAGTTGACAATCGTCAGTTCGAGCAGGATCAGAACCGCTCCTCGTTTCAGCAGAAACAGGCGAACGGCTCTGGCATCGCCACCCGACATATTGCGTTGTTTGAAAGACAGATACGCCGATGTTCCCGACAGAAACACGAACGTTGGGGCGCACAAATGGGTAATCCACCGGGTCAGAAAAATGGCGGGGGTTGTGGTCGCCAGGTCAGTCGGGTTTTGGGTTAGGGCAGTTGTGTGGAGCAAATCGCGAACGTGGTCCAGTGCCATAATCACCATGACTAAGCCGCGTGTTATATCGATGGTCGTTACCCGCTTCATATAAGGAAATACAGTATGGCACAAACAGGCTCTGGCTGTTTGTCGTAGCCTTATCATTTGTTCAAACAGCCAGAGCCTGTTTGTGCCATGTTGCTTACTTATACCGGCACTGTGTATTGTCCGATTTTACGTAATACGATTTGTAGTTCAGGGCTTTAGGGTCAGTGCAGCCTTTGAGATTAAGCACCTCGACCGTCCGAAAATCAATGGCATGGCTTTCGGCCTGTAGGGCAATATAGCCTTCGCCGAGGGGTGTGTTGGCCCGGCTAATCCAGTAGTCGGCATTGTCGATGTGGGCAACTTTCCAGTCGTTTCCGGCACTCACAAACCCACCACCCACTTCGGGCCGTTCGTAGGTTAGCACGGTGTCGCCCTCAACGATGTGATGCACGATGGAATCGCCCAGCACGATGGCTTCGGCTGTTACCCATTGATCGCCGTCGTAGGTTTTAGAATCAGAGTCGATGCAGTGTTCGGGGCGGAGTTTGCCGCTCATGTACACTTGTGTGCCGGGGGTGCAGAGGTTACCCGTATGACGCGGCCCTTTGCCTAATCCGCCCAGCAACTGTAGTTCCAGTGAG
The DNA here is from genome assembly GCA_964244845.1 of uncultured Spirosoma sp. Classification (GTDB taxonomy): domain Bacteria; phylum Bacteroidota; class Bacteroidia; order Cytophagales; family Spirosomataceae; genus Spirosoma. The sequence goes on along the minus strand of CAXTKE010000003.1, from coordinate 18,586 downwards.
ACGGGAAACGTTTGCCCGATGGACAGGCTCGCGGCCGATTGAGAATGAACCATTACGCCACTGTTCCGCACATTCCAGGTATCGCCACCGGGCGTTTGTTCGCCCTGAAACCGATACGTGAACCGCACCCGATAGTACGAGAACGGCTGTTTGTAGTACATGTGGCCGTATTTTCCATCGAACGTTTTATACTGGTCGTAGGCAATTCGCAGGATGCCCTTCTCAACGCGATAGGTGTTCTTATAATTGTCGTTCAGCGGCTGACCGGCAATTTTGATGTCCCAGTCGGTCAGGTCTTTGCCATTGAATAGTGAAATCCACTCCTCGCGGCTGGCGGCTTTTTGAGCGATTGCTGCCGGAAGAGTAATAAAGCAAATCAGGAGTACGTGTATTATATGTTTCATAGACTATTTAGGAATTTGTATTGTAGCGTGGTCCTTCAGGCCGCGTAGCCGTAGGCTAAGTTGTAGCTGAAAACTGTTAGCCTGCGGCTACGCGGCCTGAAGGACCACGCTACGACAGCTACTTCAACACCTCAACGGTGTTCAATTCCGGCCCGCCACCGTGATTGGCCGATCCGGCGACGATGTAGATTTTACCGTCGTGTACAACGGCCTGCGTACCGTGCCGCCCCTGTTTCAGCATCGGGCCGGTGGTCCATTTATTGGTTTTCGGGTCGAGGGCTTCGGCTTCGTTATGCGCCAGCAGTTGCACGGTTTCGCCCCCAATAATCCAGACTTTCCCGCCCTGCGTTACGGCTGTAGCTCCGGCCCGCTGCGTTGGAATGTTCGACGAAGCAGGCAACGTTTCCCATTTACCCGTTTTGAAATCATAGACGTCGACCTCGGCAACCGTCGTTTCCAGCACTTTGTTGATCCGGGCGGTCGAGTTGCGGCCACCGGCCAGATACAGTTTATCATTGACAACAGCCGCCGTAATATGGTCGCGGGTGCGGGGCGCATCGGGCAGTCGTTTCCAGGTGTTACTTTTGGGGTCATACTCATCCAACCAGGCTACGTGACCGTCGTAATGACCGTCAATAATACCGCAGGCCATATAAATCTTGTTTTTATAGACCACCACGCCCGCCGAACCCCGAAGCCGTTCTTTCGGAATTTCGGGTCCGGTGCGCCATTTTCCCTGTTTCGGGCTGTAAATATAAATGTTGGGTAACGGCGTTTCGTGCGGATACTGCCCCTGAAAAGCACCCATCACGTATAATTCGCCCCCATACGTAATGGCCTGAAAATGATTCATTTCGACGGGTGGCGTGGGAAGCGTCTGCCAGACAAGTGTTTTCAAATTCAGGGCTTCCAGCGGTTTGATACCCCGACCGCCAACGGCATACAAACTATCGCCAATGAGCGTAGCTGCGTTTTCATGGCGTGGCGAACAGGCATTTTGCGTTGACACCGGTTGCCATGTCTGGGCCTGAACGGTAAGACTACCACCTATCAAGCCAATCCAGACGAACGAATGGAGATTCATAAACGAAAACAAAAAGAGGATAAATAAGACTGCTTGGTAAACCGATTTTTTATCGCTTCCTACTCTAAGTAATTCGATTTTGGAGAATGGTGGAGTAGGTGAAGTAGTGGAGTAGTGAAGTAAGTGCCGTAATTGACTACTGCACCTACTTTACTTACTTCACCTACTCCACCATTCTCCAAAATCAAACCGGAATCTCTGTCGAGTTTTTCACGTCGGCCATGACGAAAAAACTGCTGATATGCAGCGTTCCGGGAATGACCGAGAGTTGTTCCTGATAAAAGTGGTTGTAGGATTCCATATCCCGGCTAACAATTTTCAGCAGGTAATCGAACGTACCCGATACCCGATTGCACTCCAGAACATCGGCAAGTTCACGAACCGCCGATTCAAAATCCGCGAAGGCATCGCGGGTTTGGCGGTCAAGGGTAACCTGACAATAAATCATCAGCAGGTTTCCCAGCTTTTTCTTATTCAGAATAGTTACATACCGGTCAATAATTCCCTCCCGTTCGAGCCGCTTGATGCGTTCATGGACAGGCGTTTTTGACAGATTAATTTGCTGGCCGATTTCCTGAATCGTCAGCCGGGCGTTTTGCTGGAGCAGCCCCAGAATCCGGCGATCCGTTTTGTCTAAAATCTCCATAACGGCATTTTTACGGCTTACCTTCGTTTAATCAACAACATATAGATTATTTTCCGTCAATTTACCCAATTGTAAGATACATTTCCTAAAGATAAGACTTCTATTAGAAAACAAGCACTGTAAATTTATCTTTGTCTTACAGAAGTTTAGTCATCCGTAAAACGCATTTTCCAAGCATGGTTATTGGTGTTCCCAAAGAAATTAAAAACAACGAAAACCGCGTCGCGCTGACGCCCGCCGGTGTTACCGAACTACGCAAATATGGCCACACGGTTTATGTACAGGTCAATGCGGGTGAGAGCAGTGGTTTTGAAGACGAAGAATACATTGCCGCCGGGGCAATTATGCTGCCAACCATCGAAGACGTATATAGCATTTCGGAGATGATTATGAAGGTTAAAGAGCCGATTGCGGCTGAATATGACCTGATTAAGCAGGACCAGTTGCTGTTCACTTATTTTCACTTTGCTTCGTCGGAAGAGTTGACGCAGGCCATGCTGGCCAAAGGAGCCGTTTGTTTAGCCTATGAAACCGTTGAGCGGCCCGACCGTAGTTTACCGCTGCTGATTCCGATGTCGGAAGTGGCGGGCCGGATGGCGGTTCAGGAAGGAGCGAAATACCTCGAAAAACCACTGAAAGGACGGGGCATTCTGCTGGGCGGTGTGCCGGGCGTGAAACCCGCCAACGTACTGATTCTGGGTGGTGGCATTGTGGGGACACAAGCCGCGAAAATGGCCGCCGGTCTGGGCGCACACGTCACCATTATGGATGTCAGTCTGGCGCGTCTGCGGTATCTGTCCGACATTATGCCGCCGAACGTGCAGACCATGATGTCGAACGAATACAACATTCGGGAGATGATTAAGGTATGCGACCTGATTGTTGGTGCCGTGCTCATTCCGGGGGCTAAAGCTCCGCACCTGATTACGCGGGAGATGCTGAAACTGATGCGGGCCGGTACGGTACTGGTCGATGTAGCCGTTGACCAGGGCGGTTGTATTGAAACCTGCCACCCGACGACCCACGAAAATCCGACCTTTATTATTGACGGTGTCGTGCATTATTGCGTAGCCAATATGCCCGGTGCTGTTCCGTATACGAGTACCCTCGCCTTAACGAATGCCACGTTGCCCTATGCGCTGCAATTAGCCAACAAAGGCTGGCAGCAGGCTTGCCGCGACAATTCCGACCTGAAATTAGGGCTGAATGTAGTGGATGGCAAAGTGGTTTACAAAGGCGTTGCCGACGCATTTGGATTGCCCCTGACCGACGTAAGCACCTTGCTGGCTGAGGAAGAAGTGGCCTGATACAATCATTACTTATTCATCGACAGACGCAGGCCGCACGTTCACGAGTGCGGCCTTTTTTTGCTGTATGTCTAAACAGATGTCATCTTTCCGTTTCGATGCCCAGAAAAGATGACATCTGTTTAGACAGGCTGAAATTCCCCCGTATAGTCTATGCTACTTCGGCACTATACACATCCGGCTCCTGCATCGACAGGTCGATGACCTTCGCCCCCATCAGGTTTTGCAACGCTTTCCGGCCTGTATTCCACCGGCAGGCTACGTTCTCCTCCCGAACCAGCGCGGGGTCTTTAGGCTGGTCTGCCTGCTCAAAATACGGGGGCATCCGGGCCGTCATCCCACTAACAATGTCGCCAATACTGCCCGTAATAAGCAAATCAGGGGCCAATTGCGCCATCTGAATCAGCGCGCGGACCATTGACGCCGTGTAAAATGCGCAGTCGATGTCCTGATGACGCACCGGCACGCCATCGTGTAGCCGTTGCAGATTGACTCCGCCATCTTCCAACCAGTCGGACGCGGGCGAGCAGCCATCGGGTTGTGGAAATACGGCGTCTATTTTCTGCCTGAACTTATCCCACCAGGGCGGCTGACCAAACGGATTTAAGGTATCGCAGAAAATAATACGCTGCGGCAGTTGAGGTTCCTCTGGATTCATGAGCAGCAGGGCCGCGCCCAAATGCCGGTCGTCGGCGGCATGGCGACGCTGAATTACGAAACAGTGGAGTTGGGTATCGCCTTCCTGATGAAGCTGGTGGGTAACGGTCTGAACTATACGCAGCGAGTCGTCCATATACCCTTCGGTAACGACATGAACGGGCAGACGAGCATGTAAACCGGCTTTATGCTGGATATCGGAACGGAACTGATCGGCTAAAATAGATAGGGCGGTTTCGTCGGAGCGACGGGTTCCGAAATACATACCGATGTCTTCTTTTGGCTGTCCGGTCATGTCATCGACCAGCCCGACGGTATCGCCGTCCGACCCCTGCCGACTGAACGGGCTATAGCGGAACGGCACCTCCCGGTGTTCGCGGTGGGCGGCTAAGTTGTAGATACGCTTCTCAAACCGGGCCAATAGCGGCTCATAGGCGTCATTCTCAAAGTACACCTCGCTGATAGGCCGCAGCAAATGACGCGCGATGGTATCCTGCCGCAGCAACCGCTCCAATGCATCCTCGCTGTGTTTGAAAAAACTACGCAGCGCACCCTGTTCCACAAACTCTTCGGTGTCGCCGTCGTCCCCGTTGTTTACATGGGTCCCCGCTACCGTGCTGTGGTCGATCCACTCGCGGAGAAATTGTTTGACGGCCTGGTCGAAGGCGTTGTTTGCCCAGTCGGCCCGTTCTTTTGTATAGTGTATCTGGCGAAGTGATTCGCAGGGGATCGGACCATCCTCACTGGATAGTGTCCGAAATGCTGTGTTCATGTGGGAAATTTAAAGTCCCACAAGATAGCACAAAAACGGGCTTCCCGAACGTGGTCAGTGTTAATTATTTATGGTCAAATTCATTCTACAAATACGCTTCTGCCAGAGAAGCCCATTCGTCGTCCAGCGACCCGGCAAAAAACGACGTTCCCGCCCGACGATACCAGTAGTTCGCGTTGAAGCGGTCGCCTTCTTTTCGGTGCAGGTAGGCGTGAAGCCGGTCATACGGTTGCTCACCTTCCCGGCTTTGGGCGATATTATGGGCCTGCTCCCACTGTCCGTTGGCATCATACCAGAGTGCTTCCAGAATGGGGTGAATGCCCGCCGGGGGCTGCGGCTGCGAAAGGGAGGCTTTGAATTCGTTGAGTGTCATTGGTAGATAGGTTTTTCAGTTGCTGACGCGTTGAGGTACGGTTCAAACCTCGGTGTCACAAAAATAGTGTAGGTTTTTAGTCGCAGGGAGCGGTAGGGCTTTTTCATAACACGGGGCAATCGTTCGCCAAGCTTCTGAAAATCATTGTTCGGGATGATGGCTAAATCGGCATTTTCCCATTGCTTTTCGGTCGGCCAGATGTTGTAATGCCGGTGAAAAAACGGAATCAGGTAATCGAATACAAACACGTTTGAGTGGGCCGGAATGGTTTGGGCCAATTTCTGAATGACGGCCACATCGGACGCGGGCAACAGGGGTTCTTTTTGCGGATCGAAACGATACCGGACTACGTCGCGCAGCGTGGAAACTAACCGGAAATCGGGCCGCGCATACTGAACAACAGGCAGTTGAATAATCAGCAACAACAGACCGATTAGTAGCGACTGCCAGCGAGGAACGACCCGATCTTCAACCCTGAACAGCACCCAAATCATCAGCACATAGGCAACCGAAAAGGCGTAGACCAGTACGAACCGGGGGGGCCATGTGAGCGACACCTGATCAAAGTTCGCGTTGGTGCCGTAATACGTGGCACCCTGTACCCAGTTCGACAGCAGCAAAGCAAGTTGGGCAACAACATAAATAAGCACGACACTGCCGACTTGCCGCCAGCCTACCCGATACAATCCGTATAGCAATAAGCCAACCGAGGGCAGCAGCAGCAGGCACGTTTGGGCCAGCAGTTTCAGGTTTGTACGGATAAAAATAGCATCGTGTAAACCGGCAGAGATAGCACTAAGTGCCTGTTGCAAACGGGGTTCAGGGTCTACCGAATGATTTTTGTACGACAGAAAGGCCATTCCAGCCACAAACAGTGCCGACCAACCCGCTAATGCGACCCAGAATTGGCGTTTGCCCAGTATCCCGAAAACAGTTTTCTTTGGATGGCTTACCAGATACTGAACGCACAAAAAGGCCAGGTGAATAGCTCCCGCCAGCAGGGCACCGTCTTCCTTAACGATTACGATCATTACAGCCGTCAGCCAGAATAACCCTGTTCGGTAGGTAAGCAGCCCCAGCAGAAACAGCAGCGAAAGCGGAAAATACGTCAACTCAGGATGCCAGCCGATACCGGGATGGTCGTTCAGCCAAAACCAGACCGGCCCCAGCAGCAACACAGCCAGTATCATCCAGATTGTGTGGCTTGTCAGTTGTCGGCTCAGGTAGCGCAGCAGTAGTCCGTAACTAAGCAGGGACAGGCTCGTTTGAACGACAAAGGCCCCGTAGGCTCCGCCCATATAGATGAGCGGCCCCCACAGGAGCATGGCGTAGTTATTATGAATCCGATCATCGTACCCCCAAATATTTTCGTAAAGCAACGGGCGACCATCCAGCCAGCTACACGACGCCTGCAGGAAAATATACATGTCGTTATACGTATAATATAATGCCTGAAAGCGAAGTACTTTAAACCAGAAAAACAGGAGCAACAACAGGCTGCTGATCGCAACCGGAACAATCCATTTTGATCTCATACGGATAGAAAACGAGCCATTTTCTGCCGGTAAACGGCTCACTACAGCAGGCAAACTTACGGCAATTGCCGACTTAATTATAAGGTACTGAAATTTTCGAGCATCCCTCCACACCTTTGAACGCGGGAGGCTTACGTCTCAAGGGGCAATATGTGGTCTTGCTTTATCTACAGCCAGTCGTTTCGTAAAATGCCGTTGAGCTGTTCGTAGGGAATAGTTATCTGGATGGGGCCGAGCACATAGGCCGCAATTTCGTAGGGATTATAATAAAAGATCATGCCCTCGCGGCTCATACCAATGTTATTGGGCAGAAAAAACCGGCCATCGCGCAGGAAATAACCCTGCTCCTCAAGGTTGCTGGCTCCCTGTACATGCTGTTGTTTCCGAAACGCTTTCTCAACCACCGCCAGAAGAGCCGTAGTGTCAGCCACCATATCGGAGAGCGTGAGCAGCCGGCCCGTTTGCCGGTCGAAGGTGTAAAACGACAGATTGGAATTTGGATGTGCTCCGCCCGTGTAGGCAAACGTTTCGTACTTAACGGTCAGGGCTTTATCCCCGGCATGGACCGTATCGGCGGTGGTTTTCACTTCCCAGCAACCGCTTAGGTTACCCATATCTTTCTGGACGGCCTCATAGTCGGCAGCAAACAGGGCAGCGGCTTTGGCCAGGTCGGAGCGGGCCTCCGGGCTACCCGCCACCGTTGCACTATCAAGCCAGCCCGCAATGCTGTTGACCGTCAGATAGCGTAGACTATCATTTATTTTTTGTGACACCTCAGACTTATCGGCCAATAGAACGTACGTCACCGACACATCGACACCGGCATTCGTGAGGGTGTCGCAGCGGTTCGATCCGGCAAAGGTGTATTGTTGTTTAACCAGAACCGGCGGTCCCGAAGGACTGGACTGGCAAGCCGAAAACAAACTGAGTAACGCGAGAAAAAAGAGGAACAGGTACTGATTCATGAAGAGGTTGTAGACGTTGAGTCACTCAAGTTGTCAGGCCATTTAGCCTACCAACCTAAGCGACCTACACTACAAACTTAACAAATCTTTGAACCGAATGGCCTGTCGGCGGCTAATTTCAATTTTGTCACCACCGCGCAGCGTAACCAGCAACCCACCACTAAACCAGGGTTCTATTTTTTCGATCCACTGCAAATTAATGATGTGCTTGCGGTTGGCCCGGAAAAACGTGGTGGGGTTCAGCCGGTCTTCGAGTGCGTTCAACGACTTGAGTACCAATGGTTTCTGGTCGTCGAAATACAGCCGGACGTAGTTTCCCATCGACTCGAACAGGCGCACTTTACCGAGTTTAACGAACCAGCATTTTTCGCCGTCTTTCACAAACACCTGGTCGTTTTCGCCCAGAATTTTAGTTGAGGTTCCCGCCGATGTGCCGTTATTGTCGGGAATGTGCTGCTCTTCCTCCACCCGATGAATGGCCTCCGACAGTCGGGCCAGTTCGACAGGTTTGAGCAGGTAATCGAGCGCATTGAACTCAAATGCTTTGATGGCATATTCATCGAAAGCAGTGGTAAAAATCACTTCCGGCGTTTTTCCTTCAATCGCCTGCAACAACTCGAAGCCGTTTTTGCCCGGCATCTGAATGTCTAAAAACAGCAAATCCGGCTCCAGTTCCTCAATCATGGGAAGGGCTTCGTCGGCATTGGCGGCTTCGCCGATGATCTGGATTTTAGGGAAGTTTTCGAGCAGCCGACGCAGTTCGTTGCGGGCTAAGCGTTCGTCGTCAATGATGAGGGTTTTCATAGTTTAGTCAGTAAGTCAGTAAGTTGGTAAGTCTCTTTAGTCGGTAAGTCAGTAAGTGGCTGACCGCAACGGCGGTGATGCGGCATTCCGACCGGCGAAATCAACTCATGCCGCACCGGCGGACCGGTCAGCCACTTACTGACTTGCCGACTTATCAACTGATCTTCGGAAAATACCCTCCGACTGGGCGGGAATGGTAATATCGGCACAGACAACCGGTCCGTCGTTACGGGGTCCGTCGGGCGCATCGTCTTCCTGAAAAATATGGAACTGAGCATCGGGGCCGTAGAGTAATTCGAGACGCTGGGCCGTATTGGCTAACCCAAACCCACCCGACGCTTCTTTATCGCCCAGAGTGCCCGTATTGCGAATGAGAATATGCAGTTTATCAGCAACAAGACTCGATTTTACTTCCACAAATCCGCCACCGACTGCCGTTGATACACCATGTTTAATGGCATTTTCGACCAGTGTTTGCAGCATCATGGGCGGCACCTGCCAGAACAGGGTTCGTCCGTCGAGTTCGATACGGCAGGTCAGTCGCTCTTCATAGCGCACTTTTTCGAGGGCTAAATAATCCTCAACCGTTTTAATTTCTTCGCGCAGTTCAACGGTTTTTCGCCGGTCGGCCAGCAGCGAATTTCGGAGCAGGTTAGAGAGTTGGGTAATGCTTTGCTGGGCTTTGGTCGGGTTCTCGTACACCAATGCCCGGATGCTGTTCAGGGCGTTAAATACAAAATGCGGGTTCAACTGCGACCTCAGCACTTTGGCTTCTGTCTCGCGTATGCTTGTCTTCAGCAAAATTCGTTCGATTTCGGCATTTCGGTTCTGCTCAACATAGTGGTAAGCCGTGTAGCCAAGCACCCAGGCAAGCATGGTTTTGCCCCAGCTAATAATATAGCCAATCACCAACCAGGGTTCATCGACCATGCGCTGAGGAACCAGCAGCCGGTCGATGGGCAGGTTCAGCATGGTCATAATCAGGGCCATTACAAACACCGAAAACAGCACACGCGGAGCCAGCCGAAAAAACGGTAGCCGCACCCAGTTCCATCGCCGAATCATGAGCCGGTAGAGGTGCGTGAGCATAATACCCAGAAAAATATTGGCAATGGCTAAGTATAGAAAATCAGGATTAAAATCAAATTCCAGCACGTAGGCTATGTACTCCACCAAGATCAGGAGCGACCAGCCAAACAACTGACAAAACCAATATATTTTCTGCTTCGACATCTCCATTCCACCAGCCTCACTATTGGATAAATGCGAATATACAAGCTTCGGCTTTCTGGCAACAGGTAGCCGTTATCAGTGGGCATATACGCGGATTACCGGCCCATGTTGGCGGTTAACTGGTAGGGCCTGTCCGTTACTGCAACAGGGCCAGCGACAGCAGATGCGACGTATCGTTGGCCTGTTCGATGGTAAAACAGGATGATTCGTAGGAATAGTGAAGTTTGTAGAGGCACAGGTTACTATGCTCGAACTGATCCATCATCGAAAGGGGCTGGTTGGTGAGCCAGCAAAGCAGAATCCGCATTGCCCGGCCATGCATGGCAATTAACACCGTTTCCTCCTCAGGGTGCGAGAGAATATGGTCGATAGCGGCTTTCTGCCGAACGGCAACCTGTTCGGGACTTTCGCCCCCCTCGGTGGCCATAGCCGTGTTGCCCGACGCCCAGGATTCGATCAGGAACCGATAAATTTCGTTGTCCGAATTACCGGGTGCGCGGCCTTCCATCACACCCCAGCTAATTTCGTTCAGCCCCGTCAGCGACTCGTAGGGCAACCCCAACTCAATAAACGGCTCAGCGGTCTGGTATGTCCGCTTGAGGCCGGAGATATAAATTTTGGTAAATGAAACGTGTTGATAGGCCTGAAAAAATGCCTGCGCCTGCGCCCGACCCATATCGTTGAGGTCTGAATCAACGCCACTGCCCTGTACTACACCCCGCCGGTTATAGTCGGTTTCGCCGTGGCGAATCAGATAGATTGTTTTTTGTGTCAAGCGTAGTACTTTGCCAGTTGGCAAATTTTACCAATTTTTGGTGCAAAATTACGCAAAAACACGCGCTTTATGAAAGCTGGATTTGACTTAACTACACTTGATTTTGTTCACATCGATTCGATCAGTAAACTTCTCGGCATCGAGTTCGTTGAAGCGGGCGACGGCTACCTGATTGCCCGGATGCCGGTTGACAAACGCACACACCAGCCCTTCGGCATTCTGCACGGGGGCGCGTCCGTTGTGCTGGCCGAAACGCTGGGTAGTGTGGCTTCCTACATGCTTCTCGATGACCCTACCAAACAGCGGGCGGTAGGGCTGGAAATCAACGCCAACCACATCCGTTCGGTACGCGAGGGCTGGGTTTATGGTCGCTGCACACCCATTCATACGGGCCGCACAACGCATGTGTGGGACATTCGCATCACCGACGAGCAGGAAAAACTCGTCTGCGTAAGCCGGTTGACCATTGCCGTGATTGGGAGTTAAGGTGCCGAAAGATATAGCAGAAGTGGGACAAAATTTTTCAGACAGGATTACAGGATTAATAGCGCGTGAATCCTGTCTAAAAACCAAACTTGTCTTAAACCCCAGCCAGGTTGAGTGAGCAAGTCGGCTAACTTTTTCCGTACCTTCGCGCTCCCAAACGGGCAACAAAACGATCATCAACACCAAAATCGGTATGCAGCAGAAAATCCGGCGCGAAGATGCCCTCGACTATCACGCCAAGGGGCGTCCGGGTAAACTCGAAGTCGTTCCGACCAAAGAATACAGCACCCAGCGCGACCTTTCGTTAGCCTACTCCCCCGGCGTGGCCGAACCCTGTCTGGCCATTGAAGCCAACCCCGACGATGCCTTTAAATACACCGCCAAAGGCAACCTCGTAGCCGTTATCAGCAACGGAACCGCTGTGCTTGGCTTAGGCGATATTGGCCCTGCCGCCAGCAAACCCGTAATGGAAGGAAAGGGGCTGCTGTTCAAAATTTATGCCGACATCGACGTGTTCGACATTGAGTTGAACACAAAGAATGTGGACGAGTTTGTTCGCACCGTCAAGATTATGGAACCAACCTTTGGCGGGGTCAATCTGGAAGACATAAAAGCACCGGAATGTTTCGAGATTGAGGAACGGCTCAAGCGCGAAATGAACATTCCGGTCATGCACGACGACCAGCACGGAACGGCTATCGTGAGCGGAGCAGCCCTGCTCAACGCCCTCGAACTGGTGCATAAACCCATCGAAACGGCCAAATTCGTTATTCTGGGAGCGGGTGCAGCCGCCATTTCGTGCGCCCGTCAGTACGTTGCGCTGGGAACCAAATACGAGAACATTGTAATGTTCGACGTGAACGGCCCGCTCCGCACCGACCGTACCGATCTAAGCGAAATTATGCGTCCGTTTGCTACCAGCCGCGATATCAACTCATTAGCCGATGCCTTCGCCGGGGCCGATGTATTTGTGGGGCTGTCGAAGGGAAACATCGTGAGCCAGGACCTGATTCGGTTGATGGCTCCCGATGCCATTGTGTTCGCGATGGCCAACCCGACTCCCGAAATCAGCTACGACGATGCGATGGCCGCCCGGCCCGATATTATCATGGCAACGGGCCGCTCGGACTACCCCAATCAGGTCAACAATGTACTGGGTTTCCCCTACATTTTTCGGGGTGCGCTCGATGTTCGGGCAACGGAAATCAACGAAGCCATGAAACTGGCGGCCACGTACGCGCTGGCCGATTTAGCCAAAAAACCCGTGCCGGATTTAGTCAATCTGGCCTACGGCGAATCGAATATGACCTTTGGGCGAACCTATATTCTGCCCAAACCCGTTGACCCGCGCCTGCTCTCAACGGTAGCTCCGGCAGTTGCCAAAGCCGCGATGGACTCGGGCGTAGCGCGGTTGCCCATCAGCGATTGGGAAGCCTATGAGCATCAGCTTGCCCGTCGGTTAGGGCAGGACAACCAGATTTCGCGCGTTATCCTGACCAAGGCCAAAGCGAATCCGAAACGGGTCGTCTTTGCCGATGCCGAAAATCTGAAAGTATTAAAAGCTGCGCAACAGGTTCGGGATGAGGGCATTGCGCATCCGATTCTGCTGGGTGAACGGGCAAAAATCGAACAACTCATTGCTGACAATAGTCTCGATTTAGGCACGATTCCAATTGTCGATCTTCGCGCACCGGAGCAGGAACATTTGATTGAGCGATTTGCCGATGTTTATTTCAACAAGCGCAAACGCAAGGGAATCAACGCCACCGAAGCCCGGAAAATGATGTATTATCGCAATTACTTCGGGGCGATGATGGTGGAAACGGGCGAGGCCGATGCCCTGATTTCGGGTTTGACGCGATCCTATCCCGATACGATCCGGCCTGCTTTGCAAATTATTGGCAAGGAGCCGGGCGTCAAAAAAGTGGCCGGGATGTATATTCTGCTCACCAAACGAGGGCCGCTGTTCTTCTCCGATACAACCGTTAATTTCAACCCAACCGCTGAGGAAATTGTCGAGATTACCGAACTGACTGCCCAGACCGTTGAGCGATTTAATATCAAACCGCGCATCGCGCTGGTTACGTACTCGAACTTCGGCAGTGCCAAAGGCGAGGATGCCGAGAAGATGAACCGCGCTGTGGAAATTTTGCAGCAGAAGCATCCTGACCTGGTTGTGGATGGCGAAATTCAGGCCCACTTAGCCTTTAATACCGAACTGCTCCAACAAAATCACCCGTTCAGCAAGTTAGTCGGCGAGGGGGCCAATACGCTCATTTTTCCGAACCTGTCGGCGGCCAACATTGCCTATAACCTGATGAGCGAAGCCGCCGGTTTCGATGCCATCGGCCCTATTCTGCTCGGTATTCGCAAGCCGGTCTATGTGTTGCAGTTAGGCTCATCGGAACGCGAAATTGTCAATATGGTCGCCATCGCGGTGGTCGAAGCACAGGGGAAATAAATGTTTATAGTTATAGAGTCGTAAAGTTATAGAGTTGATACCGAGGCAGCCAACTTTACAACTTTATGACTTTCATAACTTTACAACTCAAAAAATGTCACGCATCTTAACCGGTATCCAATCCAGCGGGCGACCGCATCTTGGCAACATTCTGGGGGCAATCAAGCCCGCCATCGACTTATCGAAACAGGCTGACAATGAATCCTTTCTATTCATTGCTGACCTGCATTCTTTAACGACTATAAAAGACGGCCCGATGCGCCGGGAGTTCACGCGGGCGGTGGCGTCTACGTGGCTGGCGTTCGGGTTAGACACGGTCAAAAATACCTTCTGGCGGCAGTCGCGGGTGCCCGAGCATACCGAACTGGCCTGGCATTTGAGTTGCTTTACGCCAATGCCGATGCTCAACAATGCGACCTCGTTCAAAGAAAAATCGGATCGGTCGAGCGGGCCGGTCAACACGGGGTTGTTCGTGTACCCGGTGTTGCAGGCAGCCGATATTCTGCTCTACGATGCCGAGATTATCCCGGTCGGAAAAGACCAGCGGCAGCATATCGAAATGACGCGCGACATTGCCAGTATTTTCAACCGGCAGTATGACGAGGATGTTTTTGTGCTTCCCGAAGCCCGCATCGACGACCGGCTCATGACGATTCCGGGTATCGACGGAGCCAAAATGAGCAAGTCGTACAACAACTATATTGATATTTTTCTGCCCGAAAATGAATTGTGGAAAGTAATTAAGAAAATCAAATCGGATTCGACACCCATCGAAGAACCGAAAAATCCTGATACCGACATTACATTCCAGTTGTACTCGCTGCTGGCAACGCCGGGGCAAACCGCCGATATACGGAACTTATACGAAGCCGGAAACTACGGCTACGGAACAGCGAAAAAAGCCTTCTATGAACTCATTATCAGCCAGTTTGCCAACGAACGCGAACGCTTCAATTTTTACATGGCCAACAACGACGCCCTCGAAGCCGAACTTCAGGCAGGCGAAGAAAAAGCCCGTTCTGTAGCTGGCCGAACTATTGCACGGGTTCGGGAAAAATTAGGATTTAATTGACTTGATCAGGGGGCAGCTACCGTTAACACAGTTCATTTGGAGAGAGGGGTGAATCTATTTACTTTCAGGAAGTTAGCTAAAAAGATAGTTAGCTGTTGCCTGCCTCATACCATGAACAACCTACCCACTCTACACAACCTGAACGCTGTTCAGTTGAACTCTCGCGAGCGTCATTTTTTGCAGTTGGCCTGCTCCGAATTAACCTACGTCCAAATTGCCGACCGAATGTGCGTTAGCCCACGTACCGTTGATGGCTACCGCGAAGCCCTGTTCACACGCTTACAGATCAGAAGTCGTGTTGGTTTGGCACTTTGGGCTGTGCGATCTGGACTGGTGGTCTTGTAGTATAGCTATTAACCGGGTATATACTTCGTTCGGCCATTCCCTAATTTGATAGCTCGTAATACCTGTCCACGGGGATTGGAGTGAAAAGACACGTGTACCCATGCATCAAACTCCTGAATGAGCTGGTCAAAAGGCAAACCACTCTGTTTTATGAGCTGAAACAATCCCTCAATTGTCATTGACAGCACATTGATATCCGCAGCTTCTCCCTGCATATGCTGACTTGTCGTTGATCCCTTAATTCTGGTGTTTACACGAAGACACCGGTAGCCACTTGTCACTTTAACCGGCTGACCAAGGCTCTGCCTTAACGGTTCAAGAATATTCTGGCATAAACTTCGAAGGTTTTCAATAACAACATCAGCCGGTTCGAACTGCTCGTTATAACGAAACCGGACGGCTGTTTGACTCAACAGCATTTCCTGTAGGCTGAAATGTGGTGTAAATTGTTGGTTAGCAACTGGCATAATTAGGATGATTTAGTTAAAAAGAGGATTTAGCGAATCGCTTGTCTTACAGATGATAAAGGATCGCCTGCCAAACGACGGGTATTACCGCTCAGTAAGTTCTGCCAATACCAGACAGTTTATTGAACACCTCATTTAGCCGGTTCCGGGTTGCCGGGTGGGCGACGGGCCGTGTTGCGGATATTGACCAATTTAAGCAGTAAGTCGAACCAGAACGGCGCCCCGAAAGACAGAGCCGCAGCGGTCAACACCCAACCAAAAACGGCATACCAACCGTTCTGAGCAGTTTGAGGATGGGGTGACTTATTTCGCCACTCCCAACCAATCGGAAGTTTGAGGTCAGCTATCTCATTTTGAACAAATCGAACATAATCAGTTTGCATAACAAGACTATCAGCACTCGTCAGGTTGGGCTTAATGCTGAAAATTACTTTCCTGCCTACTGTATCCGATTTTATTAAACGGGAGCCATGTTCGTGAAGATAGTCCACAAAATCCTTGTCCTTCCCAAATGATTCCCCTTTATCCTGCGTCGTTTTTATGGCTGCTGCCACTAACCGCTCACGCAGGCCATTGTCATTAAACAGCCGGTCGGTCAGGTAAATCGTATCCACGTTTAAGGCAAGGGCAACTATGGCTGAAACGGCCCAAACGACTCCCTGGGCGTAGCGTTTGAACCAGCCCGACACCTGCTCCATGTATCCATTATACCAGGTTTCCAACTCATGCTGAAACATGTGAAAATTGTTGGACTTTGCGAGAATCGGCCTGATCAACTCTCTAATTTCTTGATACTTAGGATCCGCCCCCTGAAGAATTTTCCTGATTTCCTGAAAAGTCTGTTCAGTTTGTTTTAATTGAGTTAGTTTTGGCGTATTCGGATTTGCCGTTACAGAAGCCGCTGCCTGTGTTGGTGCAGGAAGATTTGTATTCGCTAATAAGTCAATAAGAACCGTTGAAAACGAGTTGGCAGAGAGGTAATTGATTGGCTTATGAAATCCCCAGAAGTTATCCTGTTTATTACTCGTAAGTTTGTGGCTAAAGAAATCGTCTGCGACTAATCTTCCTAACAGTTTATTAAGAGCCTTACGAAGTAATTTAGCCCGTTGTTCAAAAATAGAATTAATAAGTTCGACAATACCGGAAACGAACAGGCTAAAAACAAAAAAAATAAAAATCAGGCCAATGGCAACGTCAAGAATAGTGGGCAGGTTGATGTTCATAATAAATTAGAAATAAAATATCATGTATCTAACTTACTGTATTTCAGCGAATTTGTTATAATAAAGTAAATTAGATTTCATATATTTACAATAGTACGCGACTTACTAAATGTCAAGAAATTAACATAGTTCAGTAATACATTAATGATGCTTACTCACTCTTGGGCACGTCCAATGATTCTTTACCGTTTCCAATTCCCCAGTTTAGCCCAAGCAAACTGATCAGATTATTCGTACCACCAAAATTTCTACCAAACGAACCCGTTAAAAAAAGACTTTCGCTTAGCTTATACTTAATAAGGCCTACTGAACGAAATGTACTGAGTGAAGTATTAGTTTGATTACTTCGCTGAACACGTTCATAACCAATCCACAAGCGATCACGCTCAAATTCAACACGTATTCCTGTGTCAAAGTACGTTTCATCTCTTTCCTTAACTTTATAATATTGGTTATCAAGGTAACGTCCCACAGCCAATATATTCAAAAAGGTGCGTGTCTCACGATCTGGTTTATTAAGACCTATACTACCACTTGCTGTCAACCATCCTCCAAGCCGCTGTTGTGCTCGGTTACTTACCGTGTAATTTTCAAAAGCTACACTATAACCAATCGCAGCTTCGACAATAAACGCCGGTTTAGTTTTATACAATTTATGTAAGCTAGCACCATAAGCCCTTGCAGACGTCCCAGCACTATCTAGTATTTTTTCTACTAATGAATCTGCCATGTTAGGTTTAATTAATTTGTTTAGGCGACTAACCTCTTTGTCAAGAGAATCTAATATAGAAAATTGCCTAACAACAGTCTTACGCATAATCCGAACTAGAGTTGAACGGGCACCAACTGAGATAAATCCATAGTTCAGCTTAGAAACGCTATCTACCTGACTAACTGACGCAAGTGATAAAGCTACGAGTTTAGCCTGACCACCAATATTATTTACGTAAATTACTCTACCCATATCGTCACCGTTTTTCACAGTATCTTTTTTTATACCATAAAATTTTTCTGGAGTAAGATTTGGATGTCTGAAAAACCAAAATGGTGAAACTTCCACTCCAAAATTTCTTGGAAATCCTCCCGCCTGCTGTACATTATTTATTAAATTTATTCCGAAAGCTTTTGCAGTCGTCGGGTGTTCTATGGATGTAGGAGATGCGTCTAACAAAATAAACGCAGGAGAGTTAGGCGTCTGTAAATCTGTTATAGGAATCTTATTGTCCTGCGCCCTACTTGTCGCATGGCCAAATAGATAAACAGCTAAAAATATTTGAAGTACTCTATATATTTTCATAATTCAAATTAATTCAAACTTCTTTCTAACAATAACAACACGTCCTTTAGCATGAATTTTGACGTCATCAGGATCAAAACGTTGTAAAATTAACGCTCCATTAGGGCCACCCTCTAATCGATAGCTAATAGAAAGTATTTGTAGCTGTATAGGCCAATCTGTTTGATCGAAGCCATCAAAACTCACAAATGTTTGGACATATATATTTGTATTTTGAAGTTGATTGGAATCCCCAACTATGAAATTTTTTATTGATCCATTTACATCGGGAGCCGCTAAATCATTAAACTGACTATCATCAATTGTTTGGTAAACAATACTGTCAGCAACTCCCCCAGTTCCAACTTGAACATTTAGTTGGATAGCTTGACTAGTAGGGCTAACTCTGTAGATTCTCTTTGCCATGTTTAAAGCGTTTTATATGTGATTTAATCAAGTGACGTTTTTTATCGTTTATCATCTATTTTTGACAGGATCATTCTACACAAAAACATTAGACAAATCTCTAGTCGTTTCATGTTTTACACAACGGGAAAAACACCCTTTTTTCACCTGAAAACACATAATAGTTAATGCTTCTCTTCACCTAACCCCTGGCTATCTCCTATTCAATTCCTGCTTATACTATTGACCCGTGAATTAGTCAGTAAAGAAGGCTACTTCCTTTTTTTGGAAGAAAG